>NZ_JBMKHO010000011.1:0-136107 GCF_049238125.1 Enterobacter cloacae complex sp. IR5402 | reverse complement strand
TGGCGGTGAGGGGGGGATTCGAACCCCCGATACGTTGCCGTATACACACTTTCCAGGCGTGCTCCTTCAGCCACTCGGACACCTCACCATATTGTTTTGCTGCCTGACCGCTTGGGGGGCAACGGGGCGCTACTATAGGGAGTTGCGCTAAAACGGTCAAGCAGATTTTCAGCATTCGTACTTGTTCGGTTAAGCCTTAATCAGCTTATGTCGCAGCGCGCAGGATTAACGCTGCGAATCGAGCACTTCGCTATTTTTCACCACGTCCTGCGCTTTGCTGTAACTTTCGATCAGCAGCTGGTAGGCAGGGAAGATGTGTGTGTACACCTCTGCCCATTCACCCGCATCTTCACGGTTCCACGTGCGCTGAATTTCGGAAGCAACAGCAGCCGTGTCCATCGGCACCACGCCTGCCTGCACCACGCGCGCCAGGGTGATCTCCTGCGCCATTTTGCTGTAGGTGCCGGAGGCATCAATCACCGCAAACACTTTATATCCGTCCGCCACCGCGCTGATGGACGGGAAGGCCATGCAGACGCTGGTGATCGTCCCCGCGATAATCAGCGTTTTGCGCCCGGTGGCTTTCACCGCCGCCACGAACTCCGGGTTATCCCAGGCGTTGATCTCACCCTTGCGTGCGACATACTGTGCGTGCGGCGCGTTGGCGTGGATCTCCGGGATAAGCGGGCCGTTTGGTCCCTGTGGAACCGACGCCGTGGTGATCACCGGGATCTTCGCCAGCGAGGCGATTTTTGCCAGCGCTGCTGCACGGGCGCGCAGCTCAGGCATTGGCATGTCTCCAACGGTCTGGAACAGCCCGCTCTGGTGATCGATAAGCAGCATAACGGCATCGTTTACGTCAATAACGGGACGTGCACCGTTGAAGTTTGCAGGGGTAGACATAATGCGCTCCTTTATTACGTTTAGATTTGGCCAAAGCGGCCGGAGTTAAAATCGCGAATAGCCTCGGCGATTTCGGTTTTACTGTTCATCACAAACGGGCCATAGCCCACGATGGGTTCATTCAGCGGCTCCCCGGCCATCAGCAGCACTTTGGCATCGCTGCTGGCTTCGAGATGCAGTTTGTCACCGCTCTGGCTCAGCACGACCAGTTGCGCCTCACCGGCAGGCGTGGTGCCGTTCACCGTCACGCTGCCTTCAACGACAACCAGCGCCGTGCTCCAGCCTTCGGGCTGATTAAGCGTCAGGTGGCTACCCTGATGCAGCGCGAGATCCCACACGTTCAGCGGTGAGAAGGTATGCGCCGGGCCGGTTACCTCTCCAAAGCGGCCAGCAATCACGCGCAATGTTCCGCTGTTATCCGGCAGGGTGACCACCGGGATATCCGCCTGAGTGATGCTCTGGTAGCCAGGCGTCGCCATTTTGTCTTTGGCGGGCAGGTTGACCCACAGCTGCATCATTTTCAGTTCACCGCCTTTCTGCGAAAACGCGCTGGAGTGGAACTCCTCGTGCAAAATGCCTGCGCCCGCCGTCATCCACTGCACGTCACCTGGACCAATAACGCCGCCTCTGCCGGTTGAATCACGGTGCTCCACTTCGCCTGAGTAGACGATGGTCACCGTTTCAAAACCGCGATGAGGATGCTCGCCCACGCCGCGTTTCGCGCCATCCGCCGGGAAGGTATGCGGTCCGGCGTAGTCCAGCAGCAGGAACGGGCTCAGGGGCTCGCCATGCGTCTGGTAAGAAAACATCGAACGAACCGGAAAACCGTCACCGACCCAGTGCGGACGAGGTGCGGTATACACGCCTGTTACGTTTTTCATGATTAACTCCTGATGTCCTGTTGATGGAATTAGCTTATATTCAGGGTTAATATCCCGGTAGATAGCAAAAATGACATTCACTGTTCCTTAAATGGAACAATGGAGGCGTATGCAGGACCTCAATGATTTCGTATGGTTTGTGAAGGTGGTGGAGCATGGCGGCTTTGCAGCGGCGGGTCGGGCGCTCGATCAGCCTAAGTCGAAACTGAGCCGTCGGATTGCGCAGCTGGAGGAACGCCTGGGTGTTCGGTTGATACAACGTACCACGCGGCAGTTTGCGGTGACGGAGGTGGGGCAGACATTCTATCAGCACTGTAAAGCTATGCTGGTGGAGGCTGAAGCTGCGGAGGAGGCGGTGGCTGCTTTACAGGCTGAGCCGCGTGGTATGGTCCGGATCACCTGTCCTGTCACCTTGCTGCACGTTCACGTGGGGCCCATGCTGGCGCGGTTTATGGCGCGCTATCCGGGGATCAACCTTCAGCTCGAAGCCACCAACCGCCGGGTCGATCTGGTGGCGGAGGGGGTGGATGTGGCGATCCGCGTTCGTCCGCGCCCGTTTGATGACAGCGATCTGGTATTAAGGGTGCTGGCGGACAGGGGACACTGTCTGGTTGCCGGGCCGGCACTGATTGAACGGATGGGCAACCCGGCGATGCCCTCTGAACTCAGCGAGTGGCCGGGGTTAAGTATGGGGGCGGGCAAGCACCTGCATAAGTGGGAATTGAACGGGCCGGAGGGCGCAAAGGCAGAAATTCACTTCACGCCGCGCCTGGTGACTACCGACATGTTGGCGCTGCGGGAGGCGGCGATGGCGGGCGTGGGCGTGGTACAGCTGCCCATTTTGATGGTGAAGGATCAGCTGGCTTCAGGTGAACTTGTTCGGGTGCTGAATGCCTGGGAACCCAGACGGGAAGTGATCCATGCGGTGTATCCTTCCCGGCGCGGCCTGCTGCCATCGGTCAGGACGCTGGTGGATTTTCTCACCGAAGAGTATGCAAAGATGGTTGAAGACTAGCTTTTTGTAGGTCGGGTAAGCGTAGCGCCACCCGACACAATTACCGCAGGGGCTGCAAAGTTCGAATCCCCCACAGGCGTGCAACATGTGAAAAAAAAGCCCGCATTTTCATGCGAGCTCTTTTTCAAAGATGGCGGTGAGGGGGGGATTGACTCGCTTCGCTCGCCCTTCGGGCAGCCTGTTCGCTACGCTCTCAGTCTGTCCAACTGGCTGTCGCCAGTTGCCGAACCCCGGTCGGGGGTTCTCATCCCCCCTTACGAGAATATAAAAGAAAAAAGCCCGTACTTTCGTACGAGCTCTCATCATGAATATGGCGGTGAGGGGGGGATTCGAACCCCCGATACGTTGCCGTATACACACTTTCCAGGCGTGCTCCTTCAGCCACTCGGACACCTCACCATATTGTCATCCCGTTGTTGTCGGGACGGGCGCTAATGTAAGGAAAAGCCGTACTGCCGTCAACCCACTTTTTCAGTAATTTAGCGTGTTTAGACAAACTTCAGGCAACCTGATTCCGAAATGTGCGAAATGCGCCTCTTTTATCAGCAACGCGGTTTAGCGATAAATTTGTTATGCTGGCAAGCCAGTTGAAAATGAAAATAAAACAGTGCAATAAAAGGCAATGACTATGGATATTATCTTCTTTCACCCCACTTTTGATACGGCTTACTGGATTAACGCGCTTACGGCGGCACTGCCTGGCGCACGCGTTCGCGAATGGAAACAGGGCGATAATGAACATGCCGACTACGCGCTGGTCTGGCATCCCCCGGTCGAAATGCTTCAGGGACGCCGTTTGAAGGCGGTATTTGCTCTTGGTGCGGGGGTGGATTCCATTCTCAGTAAGCTGAAGGCACACCCTGAAATGCTGCCGGAAGATATTCCCCTGTTTCGTCTGGAAGATACCGGTATGGGGCAGCAGATGCAGGAATATGCCGTGAGCCAGGTGCTGCACTGGTTCCGCCGTTTCGACGATTATCAGGCGTTTAAACAGCAATCCCACTGGGAACCGCTTCCGGATTATCAGCGTGAAGATTTCACCATCGGCATCCTCGGCGCGGGTGTACTGGGTTCGAAAGTCGCCGAAGCGCTCGCACCGTGGGGCTTCCCACTGCGCTGCTGGAGCCGGAGCCGTAAGGAGTATCCGGGCGTCGAGAGCTTTGCCGGAACGGACGAACTCCCGGCGTTCCTGAAAGGGACTCGCGTCCTCATTAACCTGCTGCCGAATACGGCGGAAACGGTCGGCATTATCAATGGCACGCTCCTCAACCAGTTGGCAGAAGACAGCTACTTAATGAACCTGGCGCGCGGGGTACACGTTGTGGAAGACGATCTGCTGAAAGCGCTGGATAGCGGTAAACTGAAAGGCGCAATGCTGGATGTGTATAGCCGCGAACCGCTGCCAAAAGACAGCCCGCTCTGGGCACATCCGCGCGTGGCGATGACGCCCCATATTGCGGCCGTGACGCGACCGGCGGAGGCCGTGGCGTACATCTCGCATACCATCAGCGAAATAGAGAAGGGCAACGCGGTGTCCGGACAGGTCGACAGACAGCGAGGCTACTGAGAGAAACCCGGCGTTCGCCGGGTTTTTGCTAATATTCGCCGCTGATAACTGCTATCCTTTGGAAAAACCGCAGAGGAGAGAAAGATGTATCCCGTTGACCTGCATATGCACACCGTCGCCAGTACCCACGCTTACAGTAACCTCCATGATTATATCGCTCAGGCGAAGCTGAAAGGCATCAAACTGTTTGCGATAACCGATCACGGTCCGGATATGGCGGATGCGCCGCACTACTGGCATTTTGTGAATATGCGTATCTGGCCACGCCTGGTGGACGGTATTGGGATACTGCGCGGCATCGAAGCGAACATCAAAAATACCGACGGTGAAATTGACTGCACCGGCCCGATGCTGACCTCTTTAGATCTGATCCTCGCTGGCTTCCATGAGCCGGTCTTTGCGCCCCAGGATAAAGAGACCAACACCGCAGCGATGATTGCCACTATTGCCAGCGGCAACGTGCACATTATCAGCCACCCGGGAAATCCGAAATACCCGATTGATATTCAGGCCGTGGCGCAGGCGGCAGCGAAGCACCGCGTGGCGCTGGAGATTAACAACTCCTCCTTTGTTCACTCGCGTAAGGGCAGTGAAGCCAACTGCCGCGAAGTGGCGGCGGCCGTGCGTGACGCGGGCGGCATGGTGGCGCTGGGCTCTGATTCACACACGGCCTTCACGCTGGGGGATTTCAGCGAGTGCCTGAAAATATTGCGGGACGTGAATTTCCCGGAAGAACAGATCCTGAACGTCACGCCGCGTCGTATGCTCGACTTCCTTGAGTCGCGCGGCATGGCGCCGATTGATGAATTTGCCGATCTTTAATTAATAACGGAATAAAAACATGAATGAGTTTTCCATCCTTTGCCGCGTGCTGGGCACCTTATATTACCGCCAGCCGCAGGATCCGCTGCTGGTTCCGCTGTTTACCCTGATTCGTGAAGGTAAACTGGCGCAGAGCTGGCCGCTGGAACAGGATGAATTGCTGGAACGCTTGCAAAAAAGCTGCGATATGCAGCAGATTTCAACGGATTACAACGCGCTGTTTGTGGGGGAAGAGTGTCGCGTGTCGCCGTATCGTTCTGCCTGGCAGGAAGGTGCGACCGAAGCGGAAGTTCGGGCGTTTCTTTCAGAACGCGGCATGCCGCTGACGGATATGCCTGCCGATCATATCGGTACCCTGCTGCTGGCGGCCTCCTGGATTGAAGATAATGCAGGTGATGATGAGAACGAGGCGATTGAGACCCTGTTCGAAACGTATCTGCTGCCGTGGGTTGGCACCTTCCTGGGTAAAGTGGAAGCCCACGCCACTTCGCCATTCTGGAGAACGCTGGCTCCGCTGACGCGTGACGCTATCGCTGCTATGTGGGACGAGCTGGAAGAAGAGAACGAAGAGTGACTTGAATCACAAAAATCCTGCAACGATACATTTCAACTTGCACGTAATGTGCTTCTGATCTCATTTCTATGGTGCGCATCTGCTAAGATGCGCACCATGAACATATTACTTTGTATTGCAATCACGACTGGCATCCTCTCCGGCCTCTGGAGTTGGGTGGCTGTTTCTCTCGGCTTGTTGAGCTGGGCTGGTTTTCTTGGCTGCACGGCCTATTTCGCCTGCCCGCAGGGTGGTCTCAAGGGGCTCTTTATTTCAGGCTGCACGTTACTGAGTGGCGTGGTCTGGGCGCTGGTCATTATGAAAGGCAGCGCGCTGGCGCCGCATCTTGAAATCCTGGGGTACGCCATGACCGGCATTGTGGCCTTCCTGATGTGCGTTCAAGCAAAACATCTGCTGTTGTCCTTTGTGCCCGGCACATTCATGGGTGCCTGCGCGACCTTTGCAGGGCAGGGGGACTGGAAGCTGGTGGTCCCTTCGCTCATGCTGGGGTTACTGTTTGGCTACGCCATGAAGAACAGCGGCCTTTGGCTTGCGGCCCGACGCGAGAAGAGCCAGAGCGTTCCTGCGGTAAGTAAATAAAAAAAGGCGAGACGGAATTCTCGCCTTTTTTTTGCGCCGCTGATTATGACTCTGGCGGCACCGACATCTCACGATATTTCACCAGCACCGCATTACTCACGTCACTTTTATTCTGAAGATCCCACAAGCCGCGATCGATACCGTCATTAATCAGGAAAATCACGCCGGTTTCGATGGCCGACATCAGACACAGCATGACCGGCTCGTTAGAGGTATAGCCAATTTCACCCTCCAGCAGACGCTGGTAATCGATAAAGCGGAATACCCCGGCCTGCACTTCATAAGAGAGAATCGTTTTGCTGGTGGTCACCGAGGATAATATCTCACCCGTGCTCACGTTAACCACGCGCAGGTTGACGGCAATCTGGTCCAGCTGATACTGCGTGTCGGCCCCGATGCCAAAGTAACGCGCACCCGCGCCACCCGATTTCACGTTACTTTCGTAGCCGATAATCGAGCCTTCCACCATGATATTGGCTGCGGTGAGAGACTGTAGCGGCATGCGGTTATTGACGCCAACGGTACCATTCTCCTGCGCGGCACGAATGATTTTTCGTTCGTTAAGCAGGTTTTGCAGCCCCTGACGTTCCAGCGGGATAAACCAGCGAGAATCTTTCAGGGCGGTAACCAGCATCGCGGTGGCGCTCTGCGGTACGGCTGTCGAGAAGTTACTGGCCGGATACGGTTTGAACTGACCCGTCTCATCCTGAATGTTATACACCGAGACGAATATCTTTCCGGTTGGGACCGGCAGATGCGTCAGATCCCGATAGCTCTGGGCACGAGGCATCAGGGTGGGTTTAGCGGCTTCTTTTGGCGGGGCAGTTAAACAACCGCTTAATAAGCACACTGCAACTAAAATAAAAAAGCGCTGCATAATAATTGTCCTTATTTCGGGGTTGTTTAGAAATCAGTTGAACTGGTCTGCAAACCGGAAACCTGGATTGTCGACGTTTTACCGGTTTTTCGGTCTGTCACATTTAACTGAAGCTGCCCGTCTTTATTGGCAATATCGACGATAAAGTCGTTAGTGACCATCCGGCCGGGTTTTCCGGTATTAATGTTAGTTAATAAGCCACCTAATATTTGCGACTGGATGGCCTGAGTAAAATTATCCAGGGCTGACGGGGTCTCGATACCGAAATCATCGTCATAGCTGGGGTCTTTATAGGAGTTTTGAGCCTGAGCCTGGTTAAGCATAAAGGCTCCGTTATTCGGGTTGCCGCCAAAATTAGGGTTGCGGAACTGGAATGTCATATTTCCGGCCCAGCTCAACGGCGCAATGAGCATTAACGAAATCACTGTGTGTGCGAGACGCATTACAGCCTCCGAAATTGGTATCGTTGTTAGAACTCATCTTTTGCTAAATCGCCTGTGCTCAAAAGGGCTTTGTCTAACTGTAGGCGGTTAATAGCTTCTTCTGTTTGTGCCAGCGCGAAAGCGACGTTCTGATCGAAGTCTCTTTTCGTTGGGAATAAAAAAGTCTGGTAAATAACGTCCTGATTAGCGGTTATTGTGATCCAGCTTCCCCACCGCGCACTGGGCCGTTCGTTGATGGTTAAGTTACCCGGATAATCGCTTTCCCACTTATCGCTGAAGGCACGATAAAAATCGTGTCCGACAGAGGTGACGGTGTGGTCGGTTAACAGTCCGGGAACTTCTACCTCAACAGCCTGAAGGTTTCCGGCAGCAAGCATAATGCCTGCGGCGGCAATCCAACTTAAGGTGCGTTTCATGCTATTAACGCCTGAGGTTATCGTTTGCCCACGACACCGCCTGCGTGCGATTTTTAACAGCTATCTTTTTGAAAAGATTATAAAGATGCGTCTTAACCGTATTTTCGCTGATAAATAACGAACGGGCGATTTCAATATTTGAAGCACCAATACGCAGTTTGTTCAGGATCTCTTTCTCACGGTGCGTCAGAAGGGCCGATTCCGAACTGTTATAGCGATAATTTCCGGAGTGGGTAATGAGGTAGCTGGCCAGTTTCTGCGAGAAATAACACTCCCCCCGCAATATGCCCTGCAAACCCTCCACGACACGGTTTTCTTCTTCAGTGACGTAAAACACGCCGTTAATATGCGGCCAGCTCTCAATTTCGCGGAAAGGATACTCATCAGGCGTATTTAATAACAATACGCGGATATTATTGTTTTTCCTGCTTAAATTATCTTGCCAGTAATGAATGAGTTTTTTATCCGCTTCCATCATATCGAGAAGAATGATGCTGCCAGAAGCGATATCATCAAAAGAACGTTGAATATTATGCAGTTTCCCGTTAAGAGACAGGCATTGCTTTAAATGCTGCAATAACGCTGTCGCTTGTAAGGAAGGTTTTGTGATCAACAATAATGTATGACCGGGTAAGCTATGGACTTCATTAAACATGATGAAACCCCACGTTATTTATGACACCCGGCAGTTGCCCTCGTATTATTGAAAAGGGCACCAGAGGTACTGACAGGTGTGGCACTGCTGTGTGTAGTTAAAAAACCTTCCTCCAAAGGAGGCGGTAAAATTAAAAACAAATAACGTACTGCTGTTTTCAATCTAGCTATTGCAAACTTTAAAGCAAGTGTTAATCGTGTAACAGAATGTAAAATTCGATATTAATTTGTGTATATTGCAGGGCTAATAGATTTTAAGATAAGGGGAAAGTTGTACATGTGTATAAACGTGCACAGATTTTAAAAACCATAAAGTATATTATAATGGGTTGAATTATTTGGCTTTGTATTATTCTAAGCCAGCCGGTAAAAAGTATGATCTCTGCTAAAAACATAAGACTTCCCTAAGCCAGAATTTTTTCTTAAGAAAACTTGCTTCGTGTCACGCGCGTGGCAAAGGGCATTGTCTTTTTTGTCTGAAGAAGCCGGTGCAGGTTGGACAGTCTGTCTCGCTGTTGTACAAGCGCAGGAAGACATTTTTGGTTTCTGCTTTAGGCGTGTATCCCGTCGTTTCAGGCGAGATTTACGACTTTGAGGTGAAGGAGAATATAAAAATAAGGCGCACGGGTGAGATATTAAACATGTTTCGGCAGACATACTCTTTTCCGTAACGCGGCGTTAACAAAACGAATCGCGTTAACGGAGCAAGAGATACTTTTTTATAGCCAGGTCCAGGGTGACAGCATGAAAAACAAAACGTTGTTTATGATGTTTACATTACTGGGTGCGCCTGGGTTTGTAATCGCAGGTGATTCAGATTTAGCCAGTTCTGAATATAATTTTGCGATAAATGAATTAAGTAAAGCTTCATACAATCAGGCAGCCATTATTGGTCAACAGGGTTCAGGAAATAATTCTGATGTACGCCAGGGCGGTTCTAAATTGCTGTCCGTTATTTCTCAGGAGGGCGGGAATAACCGCGCGAATGTTGATCAGTCAGGGACGTATAACCTTGCTTATATCGATCAGACCGGCAACGGCAACGATGCGAGTATTAAGCAGGGCGCTTTTGGCAACACCGCCATGATTATCCAGAAAGGCTCGGGTAACAGGGCGAATATAACGCAGTATGGTACGCAGAAAACAGCAGTTGTAGTACAGAGACAGTCGCAAATGGCTATTCGCGTTATTCAACGTTAGCGATGTGTGACGCCTTAATCAATCCGATGGGGGTTTACCATGAAACTTTTCAAAGTGGCAGTTATTGCAGCAATCGTAGTTTCTGGCAGTGCTTTCGCAGGTGCGGTACCACAATTTGGCGGCGGCCACGGTGGTGGCTGGGGTGGCGGCAATAACGGCCCTGACTCAACCCTGAGCATTTACCAGTACGGCGGCGGTAACTCCGCGCTTGCTTTGCAGACGGACGCCCGAGATTCTGAATTGACCATTACCCAGCATGGTGGTGGTAACGGCGCAGATGTTGGCCAGGGCTCTGATGACAGTTCTATCGATCTGCTGCAAAAAGGCTTTGGTAACAGCGCCACCATCGACCAGTGGAATAGCAAAGACTCTGTTATCAACGTGAAACAGTTCGGCGGCGGCAACGGCGCGGCGGTAGACCAGACAGCGTCCGGCTCAACGGTGACTGTGCACCAGGTTGGCTTTGGCAACAACGCGACCGCACACCAGTACTGATTCATTTCTGTACCAAAAAACAGGGCATGCGCCCTGTTTTTTTTCGGGAGGATCTCATGAGCACCTTCATTCTCCTTGCCGCGCTTGCCAGCCAGATAACGTTCAGCACCTCACAGCAGGCAAATATGACAACCATTATTCCTCAGGTCACGCTGGCAGACGCTTGCGAATGTCAGGTTGAGGTGTTATCTGTCCGACAGGGGCAGGGGGGACAAAGTACATCGCGGCAGAAAAATACTCTTTTTATACCCGCTAATCAGCCGATTGATTTAACGCGAATCAGTTTAAATATTCGCTCAGGGGATGCGGTAAAAATAATCGTCACCGTTTCCGATGGAAAATCGCTTCATTTATCACAGCAGTGGAACGCACCGGTAAGTGCGCTTTAATAATTCATGAAATCAATGATTTAATAAAGTGGCGGCGCTGCACAGGTAAGCTATGCTGATATCAAGAACCCAGTCATCGGGTTGCTTAAATTGATACTTCATAACGGAGCGTTTTTACCCCTCAAGGACGAATTTCATTGAGGAGTACAAATAATGTTCAAATCCGCAGCGTGTATTATTTCTGGTCTGGGACTGATCCTGTCCTCTTTTTTTTCTCCGGCTTATTCAGCAACTATAGAAAATGGTGGGGTGATTCATTTTCGTGGCGCGGTGGTCGCTGACCCGTGCGAAGTCACGCCCCGGCATCAGCAGTTTGCGATCTCCTGTCCGGAAAATAACCGTATGAAAACGCATACCATCAGTTATGACGAGGCGCTCCGGGGCCATCATCCTCATTCAGCTCTGGCCGCTGTCAGCATGAAATACCTGAATGAACAGAAAACGCTTGCGGTCGTTCAGGTGGATTACCGCTAACCGACGTTTTTTTCGCGGCAGTTTTTCTCCTTCTCCCTCTGCGATACACTGGTGAAAAAGGCGGGTTGCAGAGGGTGTTTATGAGACCGCAAATCGACGTTATTCATGGCGATATCACGACGGTGCGCGTTGACGTGACCGTCAACGCAGCCAATTCCTCCCTGATGGGTGGTGGCGGGGTGGACGGTGCCATTCACCGGGCCGCAGGCCCTCAACTCCTTGAAGCATGCAAAACCGTGCGTCAGCAGCAGGGAGAGTGCCCGCCGGGGCATGCTGTTATTACGCTTGCGGGCGATCTCCCGGCCAAAGCGGTGATCCATACCGTTGGACCCGTCTGGCACGGTGGCGACCGCCATGAGGCTGAGATTCTGGAGCAGGCGTATCGTAACTGCCTGCGGCTTGCGGCGGATAACGGGTATAAGACCATGGCGTTCCCCGCCATTAGCACCGGGGTGTTCGGCTATCCAAAGGAAGCGGCAGCTACGATCGCCGTGAATACCGTTTATCACTACCTTTCCCTCAAACCCATGCCGGAAAAAGTCATTTTTGTCTGTTTCGATGAGCACACCGCCGACCTGTATCAGCGGATTTTGACCGCGCGCAGCCAGGCATTTTGATGTCTGAAGTGCAAAAACGGCGCCCTGGAGGCGCCGTTTTGTTATCCCGCTTTAACCTGAGGTTTGCCTGAGAACAGGAAACGCAAAAGCGGGATCCGCAGGTGGATTTCATACAACACGATGGCAATGCCAACCACAAAGACCAGGCCGGTGAAGAAGCCCAGCGCATTCGAGGCGATATGCGGCGTAATGTACGCCCCGAAAAACAGCGTCAGCGGATGGTGAACCAGGTAGATAAACAGCGAAGCATTAACGAAATAGGTGACGCGACTGGATTTAAAATTCAGCAGACGATGGCCAAGGGCGAACACCACGTTCACCATCCACAGGCCCATCAGCATCGTTATAACGCTCTCTGTTTCATACATCCACGCGTCCCCGCTGCCATAGCGCTGATTGAGAAGATAGGCGGCAAAGGCCAGCGCAGCACCCACCGCACACCAGGGGGAGGGGGTGGTAAACAGCGCTTTAAGCCGGGGATGAATAAATGCCAGCGCCCCAATCAGGAAGAAGGGAATGTAGAACAGGGTCTGCATCACCACGAAATTAAACAGCCCATCGCTCAGAATGGGAGGGTAGACAATGAGCAGGGTACGCCTGATGGCGGCATACGCGACCCCCAGCGCAAGAAACAGCAGCGACAGCTTGCCCAGGGTGATGTTGGCGAAGAAGGTCGAGGATGTGGTGCTCGCGCGCTGACGCAGCTGGCTGAAGATCAGCAAACTCACCGTGGTTAGCACCACCAGTACCAGCAGGAACCAGAGGTGGGAAATAAGCTCCCAGACCAGGGTGTTGTATTTCTCATAGAAGGAGAGATTCGGCCAGTTTTCCGCCTTGCCTTTAACATGCTGCAACATGATGAACTGCGGCAGCGTCAGCAGCGGAATGGCCGTCAACATCGGTATGCCCACGCGCTCCACGCGCACTTTCCACCATCGCTTGAGGGGATAGCGCAAGAAGAGCATGTAAGAGAAATAACCGGAAATAACAAAAAACACCTGCATGCGGAAGGCATGGATAAAATCATTAAACAGCGTCAGCCACCAGGAGGGCATCTGGCTGTTCACGTGCCAGGTGTGGCTGGAATAGATCAGTGAAATATGAAAAGGGATCCCCAATAGCATGAGCCATGCGCGGATCGAGTCGAGGAAATATTCACGTTGTACAGGGGTTGTGCTCATATAACTTTGCGCATTCTCAGACTTTTCGCCTTATCCCTAAGGCTCATAATGGTTACATTCGGAGCCAACCCTACACCAAGACCGACACCCTGTCTCCAGGATAAGCACGCAAAGTGAAAAGCGGGTTCTTTCATTTGCTTAATCCATGAGCCAGCGAGCTGAACAAAGCAGTGATAATGTTGTCGGATTGCCTGAGTTTCCATTAAAATGGATCGGATCGATATAAGCACACAAAGGGGGAAGTGCTTACTTATTATGAAACATAAACCACAAATGATGAAAATGCGTTGGTTGGGTGTAGCAGTGCTGTTGTCACTGTATACCTCATCTGCACTGGCCTTTAACATCGATGATGTCGCAAAACAGGCAAAATCGATGGCGGGCAAGAGCTACGAAGCGCCAAAAAGTAACCTGCCCTCCGTTTTCCGCGACATGAAATACGCGGACTATCAGCAGATCCAGTTCAATCACGATAAAGCGTACTGGAACAATATTAAAACCCCGTTCAAGCTTGAATTTTACCACCAGGGTATGTACTTCGACACGCCAGTTGCCATCAATGAAGTGACGGCGACCGCGGTACGCAAAATCAAGTACAGCCCGGATTACTTCAATTTTGGCGATGTGCAACACGATAAAGACACGGTGAAAGACCTCGGCTTCGCAGGCTTCAAGGTGCTTTATCCGATTAACAGCAAAGATAAAAACGATGAAATCGTCAGCATGCTTGGCGCCAGCTACTTCCGCGTGATTGGCGCGGGGCAGGTGTACGGGCTTTCTGCGCGCGGTCTGGCAATTGATACCGCGCTGCCATCAGGTGAAGAATTTCCACGTTTTCGCGAGTTCTGGATCGAACGTCCAAAACCAACCGACAAACGTCTGACAATTTATGCGCTGCTGGACTCCCCTCGTGCGACCGGCGCTTATCGCTTCGTGATCATGCCAGGGCGTGACACGGTGGTTGACGTGCAGTCTAAAGTTTACCTGCGCGATAAAGTGGGCAAACTGGGCGTCGCACCGCTGACCAGTATGTTCCTGTTTGGGCCGAACCAGCCATCTCCGGCGACCAATTTCCGTCCTGAACTGCATGATTCCAATGGCCTCTCCATCCATGCCGGTAACGGCGAGTGGATCTGGCGTCCGCTGAACAACCCGAAACACCTCGCGGTCAGCAGCTTTGCGATGGAAAACCCGCAGGGCTTTGGTCTGCTGCAACGTGGCCGTCAGTTCTCCCGCTTTGAAGATCTGGATGACCGCTACGATCTGCGCCCAAGCGCCTGGGTTACGCCGAAAGGCGACTGGGGTAAAGGTAAGGTTGAGCTGGTTGAAATTCCAACCAACGATGAAACCAACGATAACATCGTGGCGTACTGGACACCGGATCAGCTGCCTGAAGCCGGTAAAGAGATGAACTTCAAGTATGCGATTACCTTCAGCCGTGACGAAGACAAGTTGCACGCACCGGATAACGCGTATGTGATGCAGACGCGTCGTTCAACGGGTGATGTGAAGCAGTCCAACCTGATTCGTCAGCCGGATGGCACGCTGGCATTTATCGTGGACTTCGCCGGGCAGGATATGAAAAAACTGGCGCCGGATACTGCCGTGACGGCACAGGCCAGCATTGGCGATAACGGTGAAATCGTTGAAAACGCCGTGCGGTACAACCCGGTCACCAAAGGGTGGCGTTTGACCCTGCGCGTGAAGGTGAAGGATCCGAAACAGACCACTGAAATGCGCGCCGCGCTGGTCAGTAACGATAAGCCGCTGAGTGAAACCTGGAGCTATCAGCTACCTGCCAATGAATAATACATCTGAATATATTGATGCCATGCCGCTGACGGACATTGAAAAAGCGGCGCTCCCTGCGAGCGACATCCGCGCGGTTCACACCGCGCTGGATGGTGAACATCGTCATTTTTCCCGTGATGATGATACGCCGCTGGGGTCAGTGAAGGCACGTCTGGAGCAGGCATGGCCGGACTCGCTGGCAGAAGGGCAGTTAATCAAGGATGACGAAGGGCGTGACCAGCTACAGGCGATGCCGAAGGCCACGCGTTCCTCCATGTTCCCCGATCCGTGGCGCACCAACCCGGTGGGCCGCTTCTGGGATCGTCTGCGTGGGCGTGACGTGACACCGCGCTATCTGTCACGTCTGACCAAAGAACAGCAGGCCTCCGAGCAGAAATGGCGTACCGTAGGAACGATTCGTCGTTACATTCTGCTGCTGCTGACGCTGGCGCAGACGGTTGTCGCCACCTGGTACATGAAAACCATTCTGCCGTACCAGGGCTGGGCGTTGATTAACCCTGCTGACATGATTGGCCAGGATATCTGGGTCTCCTTCATGCAGCTGCTGCCGTATATTTTACAGAGCGGCATTCTTCTGCTGTTCGCGGTGCTGTTCTGTTGGGTCTCCGCCGGGTTCTGGACGGCGCTGATGGGCTTCCTGCAACTGCTGATGGGGCGTGACAAATACAGCATTTCCGCGTCGACGGTCGGGGATGAACCCCTCAATCCTGAGCACCGTACCGCGCTGATCATGCCTATCTGTAACGAAGACGTTGACCGCGTATTCGCCGGGCTGCGTGCCACCTGGGAGTCCGTGAAGGCGACCGGTAACGCGGCGCATTTCGACGTCTATATCCTGAGCGACAGCTACAACCCGGATATTTGCGTGGCAGAGCAAAAAGCCTGGATGGAGCTGATTGCCGAGGTGCAGGGGGAAGGGCAGATCTTCTACCGCCGTCGTCGTCGTCGTGTTAAGCGTAAGAGCGGGAACATTGATGACTTCTGTCGTCGCTGGGGTAACCAGTACAGCTACATGGTGGTTCTGGATGCGGACTCCGTGATGAGCGGCGACTGCCTGAGCGGGCTGGTCCGTCTGATGGAAGCCAACCCGAACGCGGGTATTATTCAGTCCTCGCCAAAAGCGTCAGGTATGGACACGCTGTATGCGCGCTGCCAGCAGTTTGCGACCCGCGTCTACGGGCCGCTGTTTACTGCCGGTCTGCACTTCTGGCAGCTGGGTGAATCTCACTACTGGGGCCACAACGCCATTATCCGCGTGAAGCCATTCATCGAGCACTGTGCCCTGGCGCCGCTGCCGGGTGAAGGGTCGTTTGCCGGGTCCATTCTGTCGCATGACTTTGTGGAAGCTGCTCTGATGCGTCGTGCAGGGTGGGGCGTCTGGATTGCCTACGATCTGCCTGGCTCGTATGAAGAGCTGCCGCCGAACCTGCTGGATGAGCTCAAACGCGACCGCCGCTGGTGTCACGGTAACCTGATGAACTTCCGCCTGTTCCTGGTGAAAGGGATGCACCCTGTTCACCGTGCGGTGTTCCTGACGGGCGTTATGTCCTATCTGTCTGCGCCGCTGTGGTTTATGTTCCTGGCACTCTCGACCGCGTTGCAGGTTGTGCATGCTCTGACGGAGCCGCAATACTTCCTGCAACCGCGCCAGCTGTTCCCGGTGTGGCCGCAGTGGCGTCCGGAGCTGGCGATTGCGCTGTTCGCGTCGACCATGGTGCTGCTGTTCCTGCCTAAGCTGCTCAGTATCATTCTGATCTGGTGCAAAGGTTCGAAGGAGTACGGTGGTTTCTGCCGCGTGACCCTTTCACTGCTGCTGGAAGTGCTGTTCTCGGTCCTGCTGGCGCCGGTGCGTATGCTGTTCCATACGGTGTTTGTGGTGAGCGCGTTCCTGGGATGGGAAGTGGTGTGGAATTCACCGCAGCGTGACGATGACTCTACGCCGTGGAGTGAGGCCTTTATGCGCCACGGCTCTCAGCTGCTGCTGGGCCTGGTGTGGGCCGTTGGTATGGCCTGGCTGGATCTGCGTTTCCTGTTCTGGCTGGCGCCAATCGTCTTCTCGCTGATCCTGTCGCCGTTTGTGTCGGTGATCTCCAGCCGTTCCACGGTGGGCCTGCGTACCAAACGCTGGAAGCTGTTCCTGATCCCGGAAGAGTATTCTCCGCCGCAGGTGCTGGTGGATACCGATACCTATCTGGAGCAGAACCGCAAACGCACGCTGGATGATGGCTTTATGCACGCCGTGTTTAACCCGTCATTCAACGCGCTGGCAACCGCGATGGCGACGGCGCGTCACCGCGCCAGCCAGGTGCTGGAGATCGCCCGCGATCGCCACGTTGAGCAGGCGCTGAACGAGACGCCAGAAAAGCTTAACCGCGACCGTCGTCTGGTGCTGTTGAGCGATCCGGTGACGATGGCACGGCTTCACTACCGCGTGTGGTCTTCTCCGGAGAGATACTCTTCGTGGGTGAACTACTATAAGGACGTTAAGCTGAATCCGCTGGCACTGAAGGCGAAGTAAGTTGTTAAGTAGGGCGGGTAAGCGAAGCGCCACCCGCCAAATGAAATACCGGCTTAATCGCCGGTATTTTTTTAGAGGTCAGACATGAAAGTAATCATTGTCGTCATGATGGCATGCCTGCTCAGCGGCTGCGGCAGCATTATCAGCCGCACCATCCCCGGGCAGGGCCACGGGAATCAATACTACCCCGGCGTACAGTGGGACGTTCGCGATTCCGCATGGCGCTATCTCACCGTACTCGATCTGCCGTTTTCGCTGATTTTCGACACGCTGCTGCTGCCCATTGATGCCAGTCACGGCCCTTACGAGTAACGGGAGCTCATCGCTCGTCCCATTCGTCCGCTGCGGCCTGACCCTCTTCGGTATCCAGCGGCGGTTCGAGCTGAAACTCGCCTTCGTCCCATTCGTGCAGCGTATTTTCTTCCAGCCACTCCTGACGTAACTCAATTTCGTCATAGTCGCCGTCGAATACCGCCTGTGCTCCTTCACCACTCAGTATCGGCAGACATTCACCATCTTCACCTTCATCAGCAAAGAATTCGGCCTGCCACATAATATCGCCGTCCTGTAGGACGTATTTTTGGATATTGAGTTGTTGCACGTCAGCATCTTCTTCCTCAATGCCGGGATTATCGGCGAGGAACTCTTCGCGAGCGGCATCAATTGCTTCTTCCAGCGTGGCGTACATGGTCATTGGTGTCTCCCTGTTTTTCGTGAAGGTATTCAGGGAAAGAATAGCTGATTATGTGATTTTGCAAGTATGAATGCGAAAATTAGCCGTCACGATGTTGTCTTATTCGCCCCGGGCGTAGCGCCCGGGATAAGCTGAGCCACGAATAAACGGCGTTGAACAGCACGACGCCTGCCGTCACGATAAAGACCGCCCGGAAACCGAAACTGGCTGAAATCCCCGCACCGACCAGCGGCCCGGTGACGTTACCCAGATCGCGAAACGACTGGTTATAGCTGAAAATACGACCGGCTATCTGGTTGGTGGAATTATAGACCAGCAGCGTCTGCACGGCCGGGAGCAGTGCGCCATCGGCAGCCCCCAGCAGGAAGCGCAGGACGCCGAGCTGCCAGGGAGACTGCACCATCGCCATGGGGATCAGCAGCAGGACGGAGACGATCAGGGCGCAGATCAGGATCTTTTCCGGGCCGATACGGTCTCCCAGCTTGCCGAGCCGCGGCGCGCTCATTAGCGCCGCCACGCCGGGAACAGAGGCGATCAGGCCGCTGATAAAGGCGATATTGCTGACGTTTCCCGCCAGATCGCGGACATAGAGCGTCAGAATAGGCGCGATTGAACCGGTGGCCACCTGGATAATCATGGTAGTCACAAACAGACTCAGCACCAGCTTTGGGTTTTTCAGCGAGGCCAGCACATCCCGGGCGTGCAGCATCTCTTTTTTGGCTACCGGCGTGAAATTCTCCCGGATACAGATAAGCGTCACCAGGAAGCAGAGGAACAGCACGCTGGCGGTAATGAAGAATACCGGCCGCAGTCCGTAGTGGTCGGCCAGCAGCCCGCCCGCCAGCGGGCCCAGCAGTGCGCCACTTACGCCGCCAGTGGAGAGCGTGCCCAACGCCCAGCCGCTTTTCTGGCGCGGGATTTGGGTGGCGATCAGGGCGTTGGCGTTAGGGATAAATCCCCCGAGCAGACCCAGGAGTGCGCGTAATATCAGGAACTGCCAGACGTTCTCCGCCATCCCCATCAGCAGCATAATGATCGCCATGCCGAGCGCGGAGCGCAGCAGCATAATTTTGCGGCCTTTGCGATCCGCCAGCCCACCCCAGAAAGGCGACGCAATGGCGGAGAACAGGAACGTAATGCTGAACACCAGGCCGGACCACATATTCAGGGCGCTATGTCCGGTGACGCCGAGCTGCTCAACGTAGAGGGGCAGGAAAGGCATCACCAGGCTAAAGGCGGCGCCAGTAAGAAAACAACCCAGCCACGCAACCGTCAGGTTACGTTTCCAGTTTATGGGAGCATCTGTGGGGGACATAACTATCCGCATAATGAGGTGCAGGGCACCGTGACCAGTGAGGTAATAAGCCTGCTAATTATGCGCCCGGGGTATGATTGCCGCAATGACGGGGAGCTTTTAAAGCTAAAACAACATGCGGCCCGGATGGCCGCACGCAGGTTAATAACGTGAAGGTACGCCCTGAGGCCGGGTTTTAAAGCGGCGATGCAGCCACATGTACTGCTCCGGGGCGAGCATAATGCATTTCTCGACAACGCCGTTCATCCAGCGGGCGGTGGTTTCCGCATCAATCAGCGGTGGCGCGAGCTCCGGCTCCAGCATGATGAGCTGATAGCCTGAACCGTCTGGTTTACGGCGCGGTACAAACGGCACGATAGCCGCTTTGGACATTCGCGCCAGCATCCAGGTCCCGGTGGTCGTCGCTGCATCTTCCACCGCAAAGAACGGAACAAACACGCTGGATTGCGGGCCATAGTCATGATCCGGAGCGTACCAGACCACTTCACCTGATTTCAGGGCGCGGATCATCCCTTTCAGGTCTTTTCGGTCGATCATGCTTTTATTGGAGCGCATACGTCCGTTGGTCTGGATCAAATCGATCACCGGATTATCGTTAGGACGATAAACGCCAATACCGGGCGCCTGCATGCCGAACATGCGTGCGCCAATTTCGAGCGTCAGAAAATGAACGCCAATCAGCAGGACGCCAGTCTGGTTGGCCTGAAGAGTATGCACTGGCTCCATGCCGGTCCCGGCCACTTCCGTCCAGCGCGCCATGCGCTTATCCGACCAGAACCAGGCCATACCGGTCTCCATCAGCCCCATGCCGACAGATTCGAAGTTTTTAACCACCATGTCGTGGCGCTCAGATTCACTCATCTGAGGAAAGCAAAGCTCAAGGTTGCGATACGCGATCCTGGCGCGACGCTTCATAAACTGCTGAGCAATGCGACCCAGCCCTTTACCCATGCGGAAAATGACGGGATAAGGCAGCTGTACAATTAGCCACAACAAGCCAATGCCTGACCATGTTAACCAATAGCGGGGATGCAAAAGCGCGGCAGTAAATTTCGGTAACTGGGTCATGTCTGTCCTGTGTTCTAACGTCCTGAAAGGCTATTGTCTCATTTTTTAAGGCATAGCCAAAATGTCTGTCATCGAAACATGAAAGAATATGCAAATGTTAAGTCTGATTAATCAGATTGACTGAAATGTAGCGTAAATTGTGTGGATGTAAATTGTCTTTGTTTGCTATATCATGCCGACCGATTTTTATTTCTCAACGATTGCAGGACTTGTACACCATGCCAGTGTTACACAACCGCGTTTCGAATGAGATGTTGAAAGCGCGTATGTTGGCCGAAACCGAACCGCGCACAACGATCTCTTTCTATAAGTATTTCACCATCGACGATCCACAGGCGACCCGCGATGCGCTTTACCAGGCTTTCACCGCCCTGAACGTGTTTGGTCGCGTCTATCTGGCGCGTGAGGGGATTAACGCGCAGATCAGCGTGCCGGAAAGCAAGGTCAGCGCCTTCCGCGATCTCCTTTACGGGTTTGATCCGGCGCTTAACGGCTTACGCCTGAATATTGCGTTGGATGATGACGGTAAATCATTCTGGGTGCTGCGCATGAAGGTGCGCGAGCGTATTGTGGCGGATGGCATTGACGATCCGAGCTTCAATGCTGCTAATGTGGGGGAATACCTGAAGGCCGCTGAAGTGAACGCGATGCTCGACGATCCGGATGCGGTGTTCATCGATATGCGTAACCACTACGAATATGAAGTGGGGCACTTCGAAAATGCGATGGAAATTCCTGCCGACACCTTCCGCGAGCAACTGCCGAAAGCGGTTGAGATGATGCAGGAGCATAAAGACAAAAAGATCGTGATGTACTGTACCGGGGGGATCCGCTGTGAAAAAGCCAGCGCCTGGATGAAGCACAACGGGTTTAATAAAGTCTGGCACATTGAGGGTGGGATTATCGAGTATGCCCGCCGCGCCCGTGAGCAGGGTTTACCGGTGCGTTTTATCGGTAAGAACTTTGTGTTTGATGAGCGTATGGGCGAGCGAATTTCAGAGGACGTGATCGCGCACTGTCACCAGTGCGGAACACCGTGCGATACGCATACCAACTGCAAAAACGACGGGTGTCATCTGCTGTTTATTCAGTGCCCTGCATGTGCCGAGAAGTTTAATGGCTGCTGTAGCGAGCTGTGCAGTGAAGAGAGTATGTTGCCTGAAGAAGAGCAACGTCGTCGCCGTGCCGGACGCGAGAACGGGAATAAGATCTTTAATAAATCCCGGGGCCGACTGAATACCAAACTGGGTATTCCGGACCCGGAGTAAAACACTGCCCGGCGGCTCACAAGCCTGCCGGGCCTGTTTTATGACTTCTGCTGAACGCCTTCCACCGAAATAATCAGCTCTACATCCTGCGATGCCGGGCCTAAATCCGTGGTGATATTAAAATCTTTCAGAGGAATTTTGCCTGCGGCTTCAAAGCCAGCACGTTTTCCGCCCCATGGATCGTCACCCTGTCCAATTAATTTGGCATCCAGTGTGACCGGTTTTGTTACGCCGTTCAGCGTGAGATTACCGGTAATAGCGAGTTTATCACCATCTTTCTTCACCTCTGTCGACGCGAAAGTAGCTTGCGGGAATTTGCCCACGTTCAGGAATTCAGCGCTGCGCAGATGTTTATCACGCTCGGCGTGATTAGTGTCGACGCTGTTGGTATTAATGGTGACGTTCACTTTATCGGCAGCAGGGTTTTTCTCGTCGAAAGTAAATGTGCCATCGAAATCATTGAACGTGCCATATAACCAGCTGTAACCCAGATGCTGAATACGGAAATTGACGAAGGCATGCTGGCCCTCTTTATCAATTTTATAGTCGGCGGCCAGGGCCGAACCGGTAGTAAATAACAGCGAACCTAATGCGATACC
Source organism: Enterobacter cloacae complex sp. IR5402 (assembly GCF_049238125.1). NCBI lineage: Bacteria > Pseudomonadati > Pseudomonadota > Gammaproteobacteria > Enterobacterales > Enterobacteriaceae > Enterobacter > Enterobacter cloacae complex sp. IR5402. The sequence goes on along the minus strand of NZ_JBMKHO010000011.1, from coordinate 113,746 downwards.
CAACAGGCGTTTTTTCATTTTATGCTCCAGAGTCAACTGACGAACGGCCAAGCATGCGCTTCAGCGTATCGTCTTTATCAATAAAGTGGTGTTTCAGGGCCGCAAGGCCATGCAGGACAGACAGGATCACTACGCTCCATGCCAGCCACAAATGAACCACACCTGCGGTGTCAGCCTGTGAACCGGCGTCAGCCAGCGTGGCTGGGACATCAAAAAGCCCAAATACGCTGATCGGTTTGCCGTCTGCGGTCGAAATGAGATAGCCGCTGATCAGAATGGCGAACAGCAGGGCATAGAGTGCGATATGCGCGCCAACAGCGCTTATGCGGGTAAGTCGGCCATGGCTTTTGGGCGCAGGAGGGGGCGGAGAGATATGTCGCCAGATCACGCGAAAAACCAGACCCATCATCAGCAGAACCCCAATGCTTTTGTGCAATTCGGGGGCCTGATGATACCAACCGTCATAATAGCTTAATGTCACCATCCAGAGGCCGAGACCAAACATGGCATAGACGGCAATTGCAAATAGCCAGTGTAAACACATGGATATTATTCCGTAGCGACGGGAGGAGTTACGCCATTGCATATGAATTTCCGTTCTCAAATGACTGAGCAATAAAAATGGACGGGTTAAATAAATAATGCAACTGAAAAAAATGAATAATGTATTTTATTTAATTTATTTCAGCGAATTTGAATGTGTTTGCGCAATGTATTTCAATCGCTTCGTTCAATAAATTTGAGGCGACGTTTTTTAAAAAATATAACTTAAATAAATTTAAAGGAGTGTCAATAAACGTCAGCGAGAATGTTCAGAAGAATACAATATAGATAACGTCAATGATCGCCAGTAGCGACCAGAGAACAATGTAGAGCATGAAATGCTCGCGGATGTTATTGATAAGGTAATTCACCAGTCTGCGCATCATGCCCCTCTCGCTAAACAGGCCCCGGTTACTCGGAGCCTGAAGAGGTATTATCGATCAAAGCGCGAGAGCGCGAAGGGCTTGAGATCAAACGAAGGCGCTTTCCCCTGAGCAAACTGGGCGGCGATTTCACCTAACACAGAGGCAAATTTAAACCCGTGACCGCTGAGCCCGGTTACGAGCAGGGTGTTGTCGTGCCCCGGCAGGGTGTCGATGATAAAGTCTTCATCCGGGGTGTTGTCGTAGGTGCACGCTGCGCCGTAAAGCAACCCGCCTACGCCCGGCAGGATATTACGCAGGAACGTGAAGGCTTCGGAACCATCCTGCGGATAAGCTCCGTACGGTTTGCGTTCTTCCGCAGAGGAAATTACCTGCCCGCCGTTATGTTTGCCAATCTTGAGCGCGTCTTTTTCCGAGGGGAAACCGTAGAACTGGTCGCCATTAGGTAACTCGCCTGTAAACGCCGGGAATTTGTTCTGACTGCTGTAACGCCCGTCAGACTGGAACCAGGAGAAGACTTTGCGCACCGGCTGGATGGGCAGGTCCGGCAGCAGTTTCGTCACCCACGTTCCCGCACTCACCAGCAGACGCGTGGCGGTATAATCACCTTCAGACGTGGTGACGGTTGAACCCCCGGCATGGTGGGTGATGCCCGTGACCGGACAGTTAAACAACTGTGCGCAGCCCGCTTTGGCGGCGAGATCAATCCAGGTCTTAATGGCCGTTTCGCTGTGCAGTACGCCAGAGTTGGCTTCAAACAACCCAATGTAGTCTTCAGGGACAGAAATTTCCGGCCAGCGCGCCATGATGCCGTTCGCATCCAGACGTTCGACGTCCAGGCGGTAGGCTTTCGCGCTCTCCTCGACGGTCGCCAGAAACGTGGAGCTGGCTGGCCCCAGGTTAACGACCCCGGTGCGCTCAAAAATGCGTTCTTCAGTGAGGGCGGCCAACTCATCCCACAGCGTCTGAGCCCGAAGCACCAGCGGTACATAGCGCTCACCTTCGCCATAAGCGTGACGGATCAGACGGGTATCGCCGTGATGGCTTCCTTCAGAGTGGGGGGGACGATGGGCGTCAATCATCAGCACATTCAGACCCGCCTGCGTGGCGTAATAACCGGCGGCAGATCCTACGGAGCCGCTTCCGATAATGATCAAATCGTATTTCATAGGCTTCTCTTTACTAACGCTTTGTTAGCAGAGTAATTAACTATGTAGGCTTATACAAGAACGAAATAAATAAGGCACCGCGAGGGTGCCTGTTGAGTGAAGAGGCATAAGTTTAATGCCGTTTATACTCATTTTCCTGGTATTCGCCAGATTCTATTTTTGCGATGCCTGCTTCCAAAATAGAGATAAACTGACGGGCGACGTCTGTTGTAAGCCACAGCGTCTGTCCAACTTCCGCTTCATCACGGTTTAGCTGATTTGGGGTCTGGTAGTGCAAACGCAGCATCAGCGCATCGTAGCTGTCTACGGTGCTGATATCCCAGCCAACAAGCGGATGGGTCTGGATCACTTCACTATTCTTTTCCATTATAACCCCCTTAATGCGTGTTAGAAGACAACGACTTTGAGGTTCAATGCATGTTTTTCTGAAAGCAATTTCAGTATATCAATTAATAAGGGTTCAGCAGGAAAAAATAAACGGGTAGCAACACATTTTTCTGCTTTTTAGGATTGTTCGAGCAATAAAACGCCATCTTGTTCACGATTTTCTAAGAAGATGCTGAAATATTTTGAACTTTCAGGAGACGAAACGAAAAAAAGCCGGGGCGACCCGGCAAAAAACACAATGAGGGAGCAAATTTTAATCAGTGATGAACCAGTCGTCGGCGCTTTCCCATGTTTCCTGCAAAATTTCGCTGATGCGTTCTTTGTCTTCTTTCGCACCGCCGATGACGGAAAGATGGTTTGCTGTCGCATAACGTACCGTTACGGCGCCATCGTTTTCAGGAAAAGTGCTGTTAATACGTCGGGATAGTTCACCCGCCAGAGCGTCGAGTGCGCCAGCAGGCAGGACGGTGGATTTGGCAATGGTGACTTCAATACGCATAAATGCCCCCTGTGTAATATACTGTTTATTTATACAGTTATATTGTCGGTTTGACAACAGGGGGCGACACTTTTTTAGCGTTTTACCGTCCAGTTTACGGTTTCACCGGCCAGGAAGGGGATCAGCGTATCGTCGGTGAGCGCAATCGACGCTTCAACCTGGCTTTCTTTGCGCTCCAGCTCAATGAACGTGTCATTGATCGGCAGACCGTAGAAACGCGGGCCGTTAAGGGAGCAGAAGGCTTCGAAATGGTCTAACGCATTCATCTCTTCAAACACGGTTGCGTAACTTGCCAGGGCGGTCGGGGCGTTAAAGCAGCCTGCACAGCCGCAACTCGCCTCTTTACGGTGACGGGCATGCGGGGCGGAATCTGTGCCGAGGAACGCGCGCGGGAAGCCGCTGGCGACCAGCTCACGTAGCGCCTGCTGGTGGATGTTGCGCTTGAGGATCGGCAGACAATACAGATGTGGGCGAACGCCGCCCACCAGCATGTGGTTACGGTTAAACATCAGGTGCTGCGGGGTGATGGTGGCGGCAATCAGCTCGTTTCCATCCCGGACATACTCTGCGGCATCTTTAGTCGTAATGTGTTCAAACACCACTTTCAGCCCCGGAAGACGCTGGCGCAGCGGCTCCATGACCGTTTCGATAAAACGTGCTTCGCGATCGAAAATATCAATGTCAGCGTGGGTCACTTCCCCGTGCACCAGCAGCGGCATGCCCAGTTTTTGCATACGCTCCAGAACGGGCATGATGGCGTCGATACTGGTCACCCCATGGCTGGAGTTGGTGGTGGCATTCGCCGGGTAGAGCTTCGCGGCGGTGAACACACCTTCGTTAAACCCGCGCTCAACCTCATTGGGATCCAGCGAGTCCGTCAGGTAGCAGGTCATCAACGGGGTAAAATCGTGCCCGGCCGGAACGGCGTCAAGGATACGCTGGCGATAGGCAATCGCGGCCTCGACGGTAGTGACTGGCGGAACCAGGTTAGGCATAACAATCGCACGGCCATAAATTTCGCTGGTATACGGCACGACGGTTTTCAGCATGTCGCCATCACGAAGATGGATATGCCAGTCGTCTGGGCGGCGGATTTTGAGAACCTGGGATTGTACAGTCATGGAAGCTCCGGCTTGAAAGAGATCAGTCATAAGATGGCTGTTTTTGCCGGACACAAATCATAAGCGGAAACGTTTTCGTTTGCACACTATTCCGTTAAAAAAAACGGGCGCCTGAGCGCCCGGAGTATTTAGTCGGTGAAAGGGATGATGATTTCACCCGGTTTCACCTCTATCCCTTTGGCATATTTTTTCGCCAGAGATTCACCTTTGCTTTTGTCTTCGCTCAGAACATAGGCAGGCTGTTGGTTAAAGTAGTTCTGCAACGACTGGTTGAGATACGGCATCAGCGTTTGCAGCACCGGTTTCATTTTATCCGGCGTTACAACCGCATCGACGATTTCCATCTCTTGCAGGAAAATTGCCCCTTTCTCTTTATTAAAGACCGGCAGCGCCTTGAGCTTCAGCTTGATATCCGCTTTCTGATTGCCGAAGAGCGAGGTCATATCGAGGCTGGCATCGCCGGAAAGGGTGACTTTGTTAGGCTCCTCGCGACCAATCTGGCTGGCGAGATTCGTCAGGACGATATGCGCATCCGCAAGGCCGGGCACGCCGATATCTTTTGAAAAGTTATTATGTTTTTCCAGCGCCTGATTAATTTCCTGCTCACTGACGGTGTACTGCGTAAGCTGGTTACATCCCACCAGCAGACCACTGACAATTAACGCAGCGGCAATAACGATCTTTTTCATGGCGTTCCTCAACATAAAATCGGCGCATCTGTCCTGATACGCCAGTATGTCAGGGTGATCCTACAGAAACCAGCAGAAAAAACTGATAATGCAAGAGGTCAGGCGCCAGGCTCCAGCATCCCGCGGGTGCTGCGTTTATCACTGAACTGCCACCAGAGGGCAATCAGCGTCATAAAGCCGACCATGCCGAGCATGACCCACGGCAGCTCCGGCTGATGGAGCGCTTTTCCGGCATCAAACAGCCAGCCGCCACCGGTGTAACCCAGCGCGCCGCCAAGCGCCAGCCCGAGACGGCTGAAGCCCATGTAGCTGCCCCGGGCCCGGGCGTCGGCAAGTGACGCGCTCAGCGTTTCACGGGCTGGCTCGGCAATGATTGAGCCAATATAGAAGGTGCAGATCAGCATAAACAGCTGCTGAAGCGAACTTACCAGACCGATGGGCATCATGCTCAGCGTCATCAGCAACAGCCCGGCCATCAGACGGTGCTCAAGCCGGAAACGGCGCTCGCTCCAGCGGGCAATTGGATAGAGCAGAGTCAGTGAGAGGCAGGCCTCTATGGCATACATCCATTTCACCGCTGCCGGCGTGCCGGCAATATCGTTAACCATAATGGGCAGCATCAGCATGACCTGCACGGCGAGCATGTAGTAGCCGGTCAGGGTTAACACATAGGTGACGAAGCGTTTATCGCTCAACACACGGTCAAGCCCTTCCCGCACAGGTGCTTTCACCGTCGACAGCTTCCATGCGGGCAGAAACAGACCGTTAAACAGCGCGCAGAGAATAAACAACACCGCGCCGGTGGCGCAAACCAGGCGGAAATCGTATTGCAGCAGCCAGCTTCCCAGCAGGGCGCCCACTACCGCGCCAGCGCTGTCCTGCATCATCAAAATCGAGAAGAAGCGCCCCCGATGTTGCGGACGGATAAGCTTAACCACCAGCGCGGTACGCGGTGGGTCGAAAAGGGTGCCGCCAATCCCGGAAAGGAAACAGGAGAACCACAGCAGCCAGGGTTCATGAGCGATTGCCATGGTGGCGAATCCCGCCGCACGTAACAGCATGCCGGTGACGATCATCGGTTTCGCGCCGAAGCGGTCAGCTATTGCGCCGCCAAACACGCCCAGACCCTGTTGTACAAACTGGCGTAGACCCAGCGCGATCCCGACCATCAATGCCGCCCAGCCCATTTGATCGACAAAACGAATTGATATAAGCGGAAAAACGACAAAAAAGCCGAGCACGACCAGCATGTTATCGACGAGCAGGAAATATTTACCCAGGCTCCTGGCCTGTGATACGCGGGACATTTTCCCTCCAGGGAAAATAAAAGGTGAGCACGCTAACATTCTGCGGTGTCGCCGCTCTTTTTCCCATACCCGCTGGCGACAATATTTTTTTATCAAAAAGGTGCTTTGATAGAGAGTTCTCATCGAAAAATGTGAAAAGCGATCAAAATGGTATGTCACTGTTTTCACAGAAGGCGCAGGCACAGGTATAGTAAAGCTAACAGGCAGAGCAGAAGCGACGGGAAGGAGTGGTAACGATGTTTGGCTATCGCAGTAATGTGCCAAAAGTGCGTCTGACGACGGACAGGCTGGTCGTTCGTCTGGTGCATGAGCGTGATGCCTGGCGTCTGGCGGATTATTACGCCGAGAATCGCCAGTTTTTAAAACCCTGGGAACCCGTTCGGGACGAGAGCCACTGCTACCCCTCTGGCTGGCAGGCGCGCCTCAGTATGATTGCGGAATTTCATAAACAGGGAAGTGCGTTTTATTTCGCGCTTCTCGATCCGGAAGAGAAAGAGATCGTTGGCATTGCCAATTTTTCAAACGTGGTACGCGGGTCGTTTCACGCCTGCTATCTCGGGTATTCCATCGGCCAGAAATGGCAGGGACAGGGGCTCATGTTTGAGGCGCTGACGGCGGCGATTCGCTACATGCAGCGCACGCAACATATCCATCGCATTATGGCTAACTACATGCCGCACAATAAGCGCAGCGGCGATCTGCTGGCCCGCCTGGGGTTTGAGAAAGAAGGCTATGCCAAAGATTATCTGCTGATTGACGGCGAGTGGCGGGACCATGTGCTCACCGCGCTCACCACACAGGAGTGGACCGCGGGTCGTTAAGGAGAAAAGATGAAATATCAGTTAAATGGCGCCGAAGCGCGCGTGATCGGCTGCCTTCTGGAAAAGCAGGTCACCACGCCGGAACAGTATCCTCTGTCCGTGAATGCCGTCACGATGGCCTGCAACCAGAAGACGAACCGTGAGCCGGTGATGAACCTTGGCGAGCACGAGGTGCAGGATATCCTTGATGAGCTGGTGAAGCGCCACTACCTGCGCACCGTCAGCGGCTTCGGTAACCGCGTCACTAAATATGAACAGCGCTTTTGTAATTCTGAATTTGGCGATTTAAAACTCAGCGCTGCGGAAGTGGCTGTTATCACCACGTTGCTGCTGCGCGGGGCGCAGACGCCGGGGGAACTGCGCACACGCGCCTCCCGCATGCATGAGTTTCAGGATATGCAGGACGTTGAACAGACGCTGGAGGGATTAGCCTCACGCGAGGACGGTCCCTACGTGGTGCGTCTGCCCCGCGAACCGGGCAAGCGTGAAAGCCGCTACATGCACCTGTTTAGCGGCGACGTGGAGCCCTCTGCGCTGGCCGTCGTATCCGACACGCCAGCATCAAACGAAAGCCTGACCGCGCGCGTGGCAGCCCTGGAAGACGAGGTTGCCGCGCTGAAGCAGCGTCTGGATGCGTTACTCGCACATCTGGGAGATTAATCGTGACAACATTACGCATTGGTGTTGTGGGGCTGGGAGGGATTGCGCAAAAAGCCTGGCTGCCCGTTTTAGGCGCCGCGTCAGACTGGACGCTGCAAGGGGCGTGGTCTCCCACCCGCGAGAAAGCAGAGCGCATCTGCAAAACCTGGCGCATCCCTTATGCCGGTTCGCTACAGGATTTAGCCCGTGAATGTGATGCGGTATTTGTGCATACCTCAACCGCGACGCACTACCAGGTGGTGAGCGAGTTGCTGAATGCAGGCGTTCACGTCTGCGTGGATAAACCCCTGGCGGAAAATGTACAGGATGCTGAGCGACTGATTGAGCTGGCCGCGCGTAAAAAGCTGACGCTGATGGTCGGCTTCAACCGCCGTTTTGCGCCGCTCTATCAGCAGCTTAAAGCGCAGTCCGGCTCGTTCGCCTCTCTGCGTATGGATAAGCACCGTACCGACAGCGTGGGGCCGAGCGATCTGCGCTTCACGCTGCTGGATGATTATCTCCACGTCGTGGATACGGCCCTGTGGCTGAGTAACGGAAAAGCCCAGCTGCAAAGCGGCACGCTGTTGACCAACGAGCAGGGTGAGATGGTTTACGCCGAACATCATTTTGCCGTTGAGCATTTGCAGGTGACGACCAGCATGCATCGTCGGGCGGGCAGCCAGCGCGAGTCCGTGCAGGCCGTTACGGATGGCGCGCTGTATGACGTCACCGATATGCGAGAGTGGCGGGAAGAGAAGGGCAATGGCGTGGTTGCGTTACCCGTTCCCGGCTGGCAGAGCACCCTGGAACAGCGTGGCTTTGTGGGCTGCGCGCGTCACTTCATCACCTGCGTGCAGAATCAGACGGTTCCTGAAACGTCCGGGGAGCAGGCCATTCTGGCGCAGCGCATCGTGGAACGACTCTGGCGCGAAGCCATGTCGGAATAACTCGCTGTAACATCTGCCGATAGTAATTCGTTGAAATCCGGTTAGACTAAGCGCCGCTTGTTGGCTTTGCCGGGTGGCGCTTTCGCTTATCCGTCCTGGAAATCCGTAGGGTTGTGGAACTTCACGTTAATGAACTTATTAAAATCGCTGGCGGCCGTCAGCTCGATGACCATGTTTTCCCGCGTGCTTGGCTTTGCGCGCGATGCCATTGTGGCAAGGGTTTTTGGCGCAGGGATGGCGACTGACGCCTTTTTCGTTGCGTTCAAGCTGCCGAACCTGCTGCGCCGTATTTTTGCCGAAGGGGCTTTCTCACAGGCATTTGTCCCGATCCTTGCGGAATATAAAAGCAAGCAGGGCGAAGATGCCACCCGCGTCTTTGTGGCTTACGTTTCCGGTTTACTGACGCTGGCGCTGGCGATCGTGACCGTCCTGGGCATGCTGGCAGCGCCCTGGGTAATCATGGTAACGGCACCGGGCTTTGCCGACACGGCGGATAAATTTGCCCTGACGACGCAACTGCTGCGGATAACCTTCCCCTATATTCTGCTGATTTCGCTGGCGTCGCTGGTGGGTGCCATCCTGAATACCTGGAACCGCTTCTCCGTGCCGGCCTTTGCCCCCACGTTCCTTAATGTCAGCATGATTGGCTTTGCGCTGTTCGCCGCGCCGCATTTTAACCCACCGGTGCTGGCGCTGGCCTGGGCCGTGACCGTCGGCGGGGTGTTACAGCTTGCTTACCAGCTTCCGCACCTGAAAAAGATCGGCATGCTGGTTCTGCCGCGCATTAGTTTCAAAGATGCGGGCGCAATGCGCGTTATTAAACAGATGGGACCGGCGATACTCGGCGTGTCCGTCAGCCAGATCTCGCTGATCATCAATACCATCTTCGCCTCTTTCCTGGTGTCGGGCTCGGTGTCCTGGATGTACTACGCCGATCGTCTGATGGAGTTTCCATCAGGGGTGCTGGGCGTGGCGCTGGGGACTATTCTGCTGCCGTCGCTGTCGAAAAGTTTCGCCAGCGGCAACCACGATGAATACTGCCGCCTGATGGACTGGGGACTGCGTCTCTGTTTTCTGCTGGCATTGCCAAGCGCGGTGGCGCTGGGGATCCTGGCAAAACCGCTGACGGTGTCGTTGTTCCAGTATGGAAAATTCACCGCCTTTGATGCCGCCATGACCCAGCGTGCACTGGTAGCCTACTCGGTGGGGCTGATGGGGCTGATCGTCGTGAAGGTGCTTGCGCCCGGTTTCTATTCACGTCAGGACATCAAAACGCCGGTTAAGATTGCCATTGTGACGCTGATTATGACGCAGCTGATGAACCTCGCGTTTATTGGACCGCTGAAACACGCGGGGCTGTCATTGTCGATTGGTCTGGCAGCCTGTCTGAACGCCGGGCTGCTGTACTGGCAGCTGCGCAAGCAGGATATCTTCACACCGCAGCCGGGCTGGGCAAGCTTCCTGCTGCGTCTGGCGATCGCGGTAGTGGTGATGGCGGCCGCGCTGGTTGGCATGTTGTATGTCATGCCTGAATGGGCGCAGGGCACCATGCCTTACCGCCTGATACGTCTGATGGCCGTGGTGGCGGTCGGGGTGGTGGCGTACTTTGCCACGCTGGCGGTGCTTGGCTTCAAGGTGAAAGAATTCACCCGCCGCACGGTATAAACGTCAAAAGGGGAGTTCACCAGAAGGTGCTCCCCGCTTCATGACGTGCCGCTACTGCGTCAAATCGAAATCTTTTTCCCGCCCGTGATACGTGCCGTGGCCGTCTGACCATCCGCACCGTACAGCCCCGGCTCTTTATAGGGCTTTAACACCTCAAGCGCCTGCTGATTACGGATAATCTGACCTTCCAGCAGCCAGCCGTTATGCTGGTTGAGATCGCGAAGATGCTGGGTTTTTTCTGTAATGGTCTGCCAGCGTTCGTTGATCTCATCATTGGCGCTGCGTTTCGCGTCTTGCTCAGCGCGTCGCTGTTTTTCCAGATAATCCAGGGTCGCCAGCAGCGAGCTTTTATCTTCAGTTATGCGTTGCAACGCGCTGCCGTTGATTTGACCAGAAGAGAGGTGGTGCTGTTCGGCATCCATCACCGTTTTCAGGTCGTTCAGGACCACCGTCATCTGATCCAGTATTTCTGACAGTCGACTCATACGGTTAGTTACTCTGGAGGAAACTCTGTGCGTCCTGAATCAGCGCATCAGCGATTTTGCTGGTATCCATTTTCAGTTCGCCGTTACGGATAGCCGTTTTCAGCGCTTCAACACGTTCCATGTTGATATCGCTGCTGCCTGGCTGCATCAGCTTCGACTGCGCATCGCTCAGCGTGACGCTGGTGCTGTTAGCCGTCGACGTTTTTTCCAGACGCGTTTTTTGCGGGGCAGCCTCATTCGTTTCGCGAGGTTGTACAGTGCTAACCGGCTTCAGGGCTGATGTACGATCAATGCTCATAGTGTTGTCCTCATCGAGGGTTCGCGGCGTTTGCGCCTGACATCATCATTTGTTGAATATTTATCGGCAGTCGCCGCGAAATCTTTAAAAAGATTACAGGTTAATCAGAATATTCCCATCAGGACCGACCGTGCCGCTGACCACCTGGCCTGAGGACATTCTGACCCGGGCATTTTGCGCCACTGCGGCATTATTCAGCGCTTTTCCTTCGCTGTTGATACTAAAGCCTTCGCCATTGGCGACCACCATCACCTGTTGTCCCGCTTTCACCCGCCATGCCTGGCGCAGCATGGATAGCTGTATCGCCTGTCCAGGGGCGACATCGCGCAGGCTGACCGCCTCCTGAGCCTGGTTAATGTCCAGCATCGTCCGCGGTGGAAGCTGATCCAGACGGCCTCGCTTCAGCGTTACGCTGTCAGGTTGCAGCAGGCTGCCTCGCGGAATCGGAACGGCGGCGACAACATAATTGCCCGTCGCCTGTACCGCAACCTGTAAATACCGTTTTTCATTGGCGCAACGCGCCAGCACGTTCACGTTACCCCATAACTTTGTGCTGCCGGTCACGCTAAATGACGGGGCTTCGCAGGAAGGGTAAAGGTTAGGCGGGGTGCGCACGGTCACGCGTACGTCATCGCTGAAACCGGCCAGCTTCTGCGCAAAGAATGCATTGAGCTGGTCCTCTAACCCCTCAGCCTGCACCAGAGGGCTCAAAAGCAGTAGGGTCGCCGCCAGGCCACGTTTAAAAGTCCGCATCGCACGTTCCACCATGTCCAGAATTAAGCAAATTCTACCCGCAGTGGTTTTCCATCAACGCAACAAATAGCGACGCATTTTGCGCTTATTCCGTCGATAAGGGAGACGCCTTGAGATTTAAGCTGTGAACTGAAATTTTCTCATCAGCGGAGGAGACATGCTCGATAAACTCGACGCCGCGTTACGTTTTCAGCAGGAAGCGCTCAATTTACGCGCCCAGCGGCAGGAGATTTTAGCCGCCAATATCGCCAACGCGGATACCCCCGGGTATCAGGCGCGCGATATTGATTTTTCCAGTGAACTCAAAAAAGTGATGGAGCGTGGACGTGCCGAAGGAACGGGTGTCTCACTGGCCCTGACATCCTCACGTCATATTCCCGCTCAGGCGATGACCGCGCCAACGACCGACCTGCTTTACCGTATTCCCGATCAGCCCTCGCTTGATGGTAACACCGTCGACATGGACAGGGAGCGCACACAGTTTGCCGATAACAGCCTGCAATACCAGACAGGCCTGACGCTACTCGGCGGGCAAATTAAAGGCATGATGACCGTCCTACAGGGGGGCAATTAGTAAATGGCCTTGCTGAATATTTTTGATATCGCCGGTTCGGCATTAACGGCGCAGTCTAAACGACTGAACGTGGCCGCCAGTAACCTGGCCAACGCCGACAGCGTGACCGGCCCTGACGGGCAACCGTATCGCGCTAAACAGGTTGTCTTCCAGGTTGATGCTGCACCGGGTGCGGCAACGGGCGGCGTAAAAGTGGCGGACGTGGTTGAGAGCCAGGCACCCGACAAGCTGGTTTACGAGCCAGGCAACCCGCTCGCGGATGCCAGCGGCTACGTGAAAATGCCGAACGTGGATGTGGTCGGGGAAATGGTGAACTCCATGTCCGCGTCGCGCAGCTACCAGGCAAACGTCGAAGTGCTTAATACCGTGAAGAGCATGATGCTCAAAACACTCACTCTCGGCCAGTAAAGGAGACACGCATGTCCATCGCCGTATACGTGAATGACCCGACAAATACCGGCGTCAATAGCACCAGCAGTGCGACCGGTTCCAGCTCTCTCACCGGGAGCAATGCCTCCGATTTACAGAGCAGCTTCCTGACCCTGCTGGTGGCGCAGCTGAAAAATCAGGACCCGACCAATCCGATGCAGAACAACGAACTGACCACGCAGCTTGCGCAGATCAGTACCGTCAGCGGCATTGAGAAACTGAACACCACGCTCGGCTCGGTCTCCGGTCAAATCGATAATAGCCAGTCCTTGCAGGCCGCCAACCTGATCGGGCACGGGGTGATGATCCCGGGGACCACGATTCTGGCGGGCACCAGCACCACCGATGGCACGTCCACCACCACCACGACGCCGTTTGGCGTTGAGTTGCAGCAGCCGGCCGACAAAGTCACCGCCACCATCAAAGACGCCAGCGGCAACGTGGTGCGCACGATTGAGATTGGCGAGCTTAAAGCGGGCGTTCATACCTTTACCTGGGATGGCAGCCTGACCGACGGCACTAAAGCGCCTAACGGCTCGTATCAGGTTGCGATTAGCGCCAGCAACGGCACCACTCAGCTGGTGGCTCAGCCGCTACAGTTTGCCCTGGTTCAGGGCGTCATCAAAGGTAGCGATGGTAACAAACTGGATTTGGGTACCTCCGGTACCACCACACTCGACGAAGTTCGGCAGATTATCTAAGCCTTCATACTTATCAGGAGTAAGTCATGGCCTTTTCTCAAGCGGTCAGCGGCCTGAATGCTGCGGCCACCAACCTGGACGTCATTGGCAACAACATCGCCAACTCCGCGACCTATGGTTTTAAATCCGGTTCTGCGTCTTTTGCAGATATGTTTGCAGGCTCTAAAGTGGGCCTGGGCGTGAAGGTGGCGGGTATCACCCAGGACTTCACCGACGGGACGACCACCAACACCGGTCGCGGTCTGGACGTCGCCATCAGCCAGAACGGTTTCTTCCGTATGGTGGATGCCAACGGTTCCGTATTCTACAGCCGCAACGGCCAGTTCAAGCTGGATGAAAACCGTAACCTGGTGAACATGCAGGGGCTTCAGTTAACCGGTTATCCGGTTGCCGGCACGCCACCTACGGTGCAAACCGGTGCGAATCCGCAGGCGATCTCCATCCCAACGACGCTGATGGCGGCGAAGTCCACCACCACGGCCTCTCAGCAGATCAACCTGAACTCCACCGATACCGCACCAACCGTCGCCTTCGACCCGGCCAACCCTGACTCTTACAACAAGAAAGGCACCGTGACGGTGTTTGACAGCCAGGGTAATGCGCACAACATGAACCTGTTCTATGTCAAAAACGCGACGCCAGCTAACTCCTGGAAGGTGTATTCCCAGGACGGCAGCGTAGCAGGAGATGCCGCGAAACTGGCAACCACGCTGACCTTTAACGCGAGCGGCGTGCTGACGGGTGGCGATGATATCAAGATCACTACGGGCACCGTTCCGGGCGCGACGCCAGCCACGTTTGACATGAGTTTCGCCAACTCCATGCAACAGAATACCGGTGCGAACAACATCGTGGCGACGAGCCAGAACGGTTATAAGCCGGGCGATCTGGTGAGCTACCAGATCAACGATGACGGTACCGTTGTCGGTAACTATTCGAACGAACAGACCCAGGTGCTGGGCCAGATCGTGCTGGCAAACTTCGCCAACAACGAAGGCCTGAAATCCGAAGGGGACAACGTCTGGTCTGCCACGCAGTCTTCCGGTGTTGCCCTGCTGGGTACTGCGGGTTCCGGTAACTTCGGCACGCTGACCAACGGCGCGCTGGAAGCCTCTAACGTCGATCTGAGTAAAGAGCTGGTGAACATGATCGTCGCGCAACGTAACTACCAGTCCAACGCGCAGACCATCAAAACCCAGGATCAGATCCTTAACACGCTGGTTAACCTGCGTTAAGCAGCTGACGGGAAAGCGCAATGGATCACGCAATATATACAGCGATGGGCGCAGCAAGCCAGACGCTCAACCAGCAGGCTGTTACCGCCAGCAACCTGGCGAACGCCTCCACGCCAGGTTTTCGTGCGCAGCTCAACGCGCTGCGTGCGGTGCCGGTAGAAGGGCTGTCATTGCCCACGCGTACGCTGGTCACCGCTTCCACGCCGGGCGCCGACATGACGCCAGGCCAGATGGATTACACCGCGCGTCCGCTGGACGTTGCCCTTCAGCAGGACGGCTGGCTGGCGGTGCAAACGGCTGACGGCGGGGAAGGGTATACCCGCAACGGTAATATCCAGGTGAGCGCCACCGGGCAGCTGACGATTCAGGGGCATCCGGTGATGGGCGAAGCCGGTCCGTTGACGGTGCCGGAAGGGTCAGAGCTGACCATTGCGGCAGACGGGACGATTTCGGCGTTAAACCCGGGCGACCCGGCTAACACCGTTGCGCCTGTCGGTCGTCTGAAGCTGGTGAAAGCGGAAGGCAACGAAGTGCAGCGTGGCGATGACGGGATGTTCCGTCTGACCCAGGCGGCGCAGGCCACGCGTGGCGCCACGTTACAGGCCGACCCGACCATCCGCGTGATGTCCGGCGTGCTGGAAGGCAGTAACGTCAAACCGGTAGAAGCCATGACCGACATGATCGCCAGCGCCCGCCGCTTCGAAATGCAGATGAAAATTATCAGCAGCGTCGTTGAAAACGCAGGCAAGGCTAACCAACTTCTGGCTATGAGTTAACAGGAATCCCTATGATCAGTTCTTTATGGATCGCGAAAACCGGTCTGGACGCACAGCAAACCAATATGGATGTGATTGCCAACAACCTGGCAAACGTCAGCACCAATGGTTTCAAGCGCCAGCGTGCGGTTTTCGAAGATTTGCTTTATCAAACGATTCGTCAGCCAGGGGCGCAGTCTTCTGAGCAAACCACGCTGCCGTCCGGTCTGCAAATTGGTACCGGCGTGCGCCCGGTTGCCACCGAGCGTCTGCACAGCCAGGGCAACCTGTCCCAGACCAACAACAGTAAAGACGTTGCCATCAAAGGTCAGGGTTTCTTCCAGGTGCAGCTGCCTGACGGGACCTCCGCCTATACCCGCGATGGTTCGTTCCAGGTGGATCAGAATGGTCAGCTGGTGACAGCGGGCGGCTTCCAGGTTCAGCCTGCGATCACCATCCCGGCGAACGCGCTGAGTATCACCATTGGTCGTGACGGTATCGTCAGCGTCACTCAGCAAGGTCAGGCCGCGCCGGTCCAGGTTGGACAGCTCAATCTGACGACCTTCATGAACGATACCGGACTGGAAAGCATCGGTGAGAACCTCTACACCGAAACGCAGTCTTCCGGCACGCCAAATGAAAGTACCCCGGGCCTGAACGGGGCGGGGCTGCTGTATCAGGGGTATGTGGAAACCTCGAACGTTAACGTGGCGGAAGAGCTGGTGAATATGATCCAGGTCCAGCGCGCCTATGAAATTAACAGTAAAGCAGTGTCGACGACCGACCAGATGCTGCAAAAACTGACGCAACTCTAAGGTGTAGCCCGGTGCGGTAAACGTCGCACCGGCTCCCTGTTTTCGAAGATGAAGGCAATGCAAAAAAACGCGGCGTTTCGTTATCCGATCCTGACTGTTCTGGCCGTCACCCTCAGCGGGTGTGCCTGGATCCCGTCTAAACCATTGGTACAGGGTGCGACTACCGCCCAACCCGTTCCCGGCCCCGCGCCGGTGGTGAACGGTTCTATTTTCCAGACCGCGCAGCCGATTAACTACGGTTATCAGCCGCTGTTTGAAGACCGTCGTCCGCGTAACGTCGGCGATACGCTGACCATTGTGTTGCAGGAAAACGTCAGCGCGAGCAAGAGCTCGTCGGCGAACGCCAGCCGCGACGGCAAAACCAATTTTGGCTTCGACACCGTACCGCGCTATCTGCAAGGGCTGTTCGGCAACGCCCGTGCGGATGTGGAAGCCTCCGGCGGCAACACCTTTAACGGTAAAGGTGGCGCGAACGCCAGCAATACCTTCAGCGGAACGCTGACGGTAACGGTTGACCAGGTTCTGGTGAACGGCAACCTGCACGTGGTGGGCGAAAAACAGATCGCCATTAACCAGGGTACGGAATTCATTCGTTTCTCCGGTGTGGTTAACCCTCGCACTATCAGCGGCACCAACACCGTACCGTCCACCCAGGTGGCGGATGCGCGCATTGAGTACGTCGGCAACGGCTACATCAACGAAGCGCAAAATATGGGCTGGCTGCAACGCTTCTTCCTTAATCTATCGCCGATGTAAGCGAGGTGACCTATGTATAAATTTCTCTTCGCCGTGGCGCTGTCGTTGGTCGCTACCGTTGCGCAGGCCGATCGCATACGCGATCTCACCAGCGTGCAGGGCGTGCGCGAAAACTCCCTGATTGGCTATGGCCTGGTGGTGGGGCTGGATGGGACGGGTGACCAGACGACCCAGACGCCGTTCACCACCCAGAGCCTGAACAACATGCTCTCGCAGCTCGGTATTACCGTACCGGCCGGGACCAACATGCAGCTGAAAAACGTGGCGGCCGTGATGGTGACCGCGTCTTATCCGGCCTTTGCGCGTCAGGGGCAGACCATCGACGTGGTTGTCTCGTCGATGGGTAATGCCAAAAGCCTGCGTGGCGGTACGTTGCTGATGACGCCGCTGAAAGGCGTCGACAGCCAGGTGTATGCTCTGGCGCAGGGCAACATTCTGGTTGGCGGAGCAGGTGCGTCGGCGGGCGGCAGCAGCGTGCAGGTGAACCAGCTGAACGGGGGACGTATTACCAACGGCGCGATCATCGAACGTGAGCTGCCGACCCAGTTCGGCACCGGCAACACCATTAACCTGCAACTGAATAACGAAGACTTTACGATGGCGCAGCAGATCGCTGACACCATCAACCGCAGCCGGGGCTACGGCAGCGCCACCGCGCTGGATGCCCGCACCGTGCAGATCCGCACGTCAACCGGCAGCAGCAACCAGGTGCGAATGCTGGCCGATATCCAGAATATGGAAGTGAACGTGCCGGTTCAGGATGCGAAAGTCATTATCAACTCCCGAACCGGCTCGGTGGTGATGAACCGCGAAGTGACGCTGGACAGCTGCGCCGTGGCGCAGGGCAATCTCTCCGTCACGGTTAACCGCTCGGCCAACGTCAGCCAGCCGGATACCCCGTTTGGTGGCGGTCAGACGGTAGTGACCCCGCAAACGCAGATTGATTTACGACAGAGCGGCGGTTCGTTGCAGAGCGTGCGCTCCAGCGCCAACCTGAACAGCGTGGTGCGTGCTCTGAACGCGCTGGGTGCAACGCCAATGGATCTGATGTCCATTCTGCAATCCATGCAAAGTGCAGGCTGCCTGCGCGCTAAACTGGAAATCATCTAAATGCTGACCGATAGCAAACTGTTGACCAGTGCCGCCTGGGATGCCCAGTCGCTCAACGAGCTGAAAACCAAAGCGGGCAAGGATCCGGCGGCGAATATCCGCCCGGTTGCCCGTCAGGTGGAAGGCATGTTCGTGCAGATGATGTTGAAAAGCATGCGTGAAACTCTGCCGAAAGATGGCATGTTCAGCAGTGATTCCACGCGGCTTTACACCAGCATGTACGATCAGCAGATTGCCCAGCAAATGACCGCCGGAAAGGGGCTCGGCCTGGCGGACATGATCGTGAAGCAGACCGCAGCCGCTCAGGGACTCCCGCCTGAAGAGGCTCCGCCGCAGGTGCCGCTGAAGTTTGATCTGGAAAAGGTGACCAGTTATCAAAATCAGGCGCTAACGCAGATGGTGCGTAAGGCGATGCCGAAGCCGGCAGAAACGCGTGACGAGCCGCTCTCCGGCGACAGCAAAGACTTCCTGGCGCAGCTCTCCCTGCCGGCGCGTCTTGCCAGTGAAGAGAGCGGCGTGCCGCACCATCTGATTCTGGCGCAGGCGGCGCTGGAGTCGGGCTGGGGGCAACGTCAGATCCGCAGGGAGAACGGCGAGCCGAGCTTCAACATCTTTGGCGTGAAGGCCACCTCCAGCTGGAAAGGGCCGACCACTGAAATCACCACCACCGAATATGAAAACGGTGCGGCAGTGAAGGTGAAAGCCAAATTCCGCGTCTACAGCTCGTATCTGGAAGCGTTGTCGGATTATGTCGGGCTGCTGAGCCGGAACCCGCGCTACACTGCGGTGACCCAGGCCGCCACGCCAGAGCAGGGCGCTCAGGCATTGCAGAATGCCGGCTACGCGACCGATCCAAACTATGCACGCAAGCTGACCAGCATGATCCAGCAGCTGAAATCCATGTCTGAGAAGGTCAGTAAAGCGTATAGCACAGATCTCGAAAATCTGTTCTGAAAGTTCTCAAGTCCCGGAGGAGGTTGCCGATAACCTTCATCAGGACTCGTGTCTGAACGTATAAAAGGAACCCCCATGTCCAGTTTGATTAACAGCGCCATGAGTGGCCTCAGTGCTGCGCAGTCGGCACTCAATACCGTCAGTAATAATATTTCAAGCTACAACGTGGCAGGTTATACCCGCCAGACCACCATTCTGGGGGCATCAAACAGCACCCTGACCGGTGGTGGCTGGGTGGGTAACGGGGTCTATGTCTCCGGCGTTCAGCGTGAATATGATGCGTTTATCACCAACCAGCTGCGTGCGGCGCAGAACCAGAGCAGTGGGCTGACCACGCGCTACCAGCAGATGTCAAAAATTGACGACGTGCTGTCGGATACCACGAACTCGCTTTCTGCCAACCTCCAGGATTTCTTTAAAAGCCTGCAAACGCTGGTGAGTAACGCAGAAGATCCGGCTGCACGCCAGACGGTGCTCGGTAAGGCGGATGGTCTGGTAAACCAGTTTAAAACCAACGATCAATATCTCCGCGATCAGGATGCGCAGGTCAATACGGCGATTTCTACCAGCGTCGATCAGATCAATAACTATGCGAAGCAGATTGCTAACCTTAACGATCAGATCTCCCGGCTGACTGGCGTAGGGGCGGGCGCATCCCCGAACGAACTGCTCGATCAGCGCGATCAGCTGGTGAGTGAACTGAACAAGATTGTCGGTGTGGACGTTACCGTACAGGACAGCGGCACGTATAACATCTCTATCGCCAACGGTTACACCCTGGTACAGGGCAGCAACGCAAGTCAGCTGGCGGCGGTGAAATCCAGTGCGGACCCAGCGCGTACAACGATTGCGTATGTGGATGCCGCAGCAGGCAACGTGGAGATCTCAGAAAAACAGATCACCACGGGGTCGCTTGGAGGGCTGTTAACGTTCCGTTCTCAGGATCTGGATCAGGCGCGAAACACCCTCAACCAGATGGCGCTGGCGTTTGCGGATGCCATGAATACCCAGCACCAGGCGGGCTTTGACGCCAACGGAGATAAAGGCGGCAAGCTGTTTGATTTTGGCTCCCCGGCAGTGCTGAGTAACGGCAAAAACACCGGAAGCGCGTCCGTTACGGCAACGATGACGGACAGTACCAAGGTCCAGGCGACAAATTACAAAGTTGAGTATAACGGTACTGACTGGACAATCACGCGTCTGTCGGACAACACCAGCTTCACGGCCAAGCCTGACGCCAGCGGTAATCTTTCGTTTGATGGTCTTAACGTTAAGATTAGCGGCTCAGCCAATAATAAAGACAGTTTCATCGTCAAACCGGTGAATGACGTCATTGTGAATATGGACGTTGCGATCAGCGACGAATCCAAACTGGCGATGGCCTCCGCGCAAGGAAGCGGCGAAAGTGACAATACCAATGGCCAGAAGCTGCTGGATTTGCAGAGCGCTAAGCTGGTGGGGGGGAACAAAACCTTTAACGATGCTTATGCCGCGCTGGTCAGTACGGTGGGCAGCACCACGGCGTCGCTGAAAACCAGCAGCGAAACCAAAGTTAACGTGGTGACGCAGCTGACCAAACAACAGCAGTCAATCTCCGGGGTTAACCTGGATGAAGAGTATGGCAACCTGCAACGCTATCAGCAGTACTATCTGGCGAATGCGCAGGTGCTGCAAACGGCGAGCACGCTGTTTGATGCATTGATCAATATCCGCTAAGGCTGAGGCATAAAAAATGCGTATTAGTACTCAAATGATGTATGAGCAAAGCATGCGCGGCGTGACGAACTCACAAAGTCTCTGGCTCAGCTACGGCGAGCAGATGTCTACGGGGAAGCGCATCAACCGTCCATCTGACGATCCGATTGCCGCCTCGCAGGCCGTTGTGCTCTCTCAGGCTCAAACGCAAAACAGTCAGTATGCGCTGGCGCGCTCCTTCGCTACGACGAAAGTCTCGCTGGAAGAGAACGTGTTATCGCAAGTGACAACCGCTATCCAGGCTGCTCAGGAAAAGATTGTCAATGCGGGCAACGGTACGTTAAGTGACGATGACCGCGCTTCGCTGGCCACGAACCTGCAAGGTATTCGCGATCAGCTCATGAACCTGGCTAACAGCACGGACGGTAACGGCCGCTATATTTTTTCCGGTTACAAGACCGAAGCGGCGGCTTTCGACCAGGCTACGGGTGATTATAAGGGCGGCGGAACGCCAATCAGCCAGCAGGTTGACTCCGCGCGCACGATGCAAATCAGCCATACGGGCACTGAAGTTTTCGATAGCTTCACCAGCAATGCGAAGCCAGAGCCAGATGGTAGTAAACCGGAAACGAATTTGTTCAAGATCCTCGACTCCGCAATTGAAGCGCTGAATACGCCGATTGGGGAGGATGAAACGAAAGCCGAGGCGTTTACGGCGGCTATTGATAAAGCCACCCGTGGCCTGAGCAACTCCCTCAACAACGTGCTGACCGTGCGCGCCGACCTCGGCATCAAGCTGGATGAGCTGGGCAAGCTGGACGCTCTGGGTGAAGACCGCGCGCTGGGTCAGACCCAGCAGATGAGTAACCTGGTTGACGTGGACTGGAACTCGGTGATTTCGTCCTACACCATGCAGCAGGCGGCGTTGCAGGCCTCGTATAAAGCCTTTAGCGATATGCAGGGTATGTCTTTGTTCCAGATGAACAGATAAGACTCTGACCTGTTTAACATGTCTTGAAACTGGGCATGTTTTGACTGCCCAACCCGTCCGGGTTGGGCATTTTTTTTTAAACACTTTCTGCCTGTGCGGACAGCACCCGGGCGCTTTCAATCACTCTGATAGCCAGCGCAATGGCACCACACAGGGTTGCCAGAGCCACCACGCCAGACCAGCCTGCCAGCGTGTAGATATTGCTGCCTAATGCCGAACCCAGCGCCATTCCGATGAAAATGACGGTAAACAGCAGGGCGTTCAGGCGTCCGCGGGCCTGCGGCTCAAGGCTGTAGACCAGATTCTGGTGGGCCACGAGGCTGGACTGCAAGCCGAGATCGAAACCGACCGCGGAGAGGGCAATCAGGATCAACTGACCGTGTATATCCAGTGCCGGCATCAGGAACATCAGGGCAAACGAGAGGGTCACCAGCGCGGCACCCAGTTGGGTGACTTTACCGGCGCCCAGCTTATCTGCCAGACCACCTGCCAGCGGTGCGGCCAGCGCGCCAGCGGCTCCGGCAATACCAAATCCACCCGCCACAGCGCTGCCAAGGTGATACCGTTCCAGCAGCATGACCGCCAGCGTTGACCAGAATGCGCTAAAGGCAATCGACAGAAACCCCTGGGCCAGCGCGGCCCGACGCAGCGCCGGGTAGCGGCGCCAGAGGTGTTCCATGGAGCGCATCAGCGCCGGGTAGCTCAGCGTGGAGTGAACGGCGAAGCGGGGAAGCACGGCCCACATGACCACGCCGACAAAGGCAATACTTGCGGCGGCCAGCTGATACATCACCCGCCAGCCAAAGGCTTCACCCACCACGCCGCTCACGGTTCTGGAGAGCAAAATCCCCAGCAGCAGGCCGGTCATCACCGTGCCGACCGTTTTTCCCTGTTTGCCTTCCGGTGCGAGGATCGCTGCGGCCGGGACAATATCCTGCGCCATGGTGGCGGCCATGCCAATCAGCAGGCTGGTGAGCAGCAGGGAGTGCAATTGTCCGGTCAGGCTACAACCCAGCAGGAACAGCGCCAGAGCCGCACTTTTTATCAGGATCAGCGTTCTGCGATCATGACGATCGCCGAGCGGCAGCAGAAACAGGATACCTAAGGCATAACCCGCCTGGGTAAGCGTCGGGACCATGCCCATGCCTTCGATGCTCAGGTTCAGGTCTGAGCCCATCAGCGGCAGCAGAGGCTGGGCATAATAGATGGATGCCACGCTAAAGCCCGCACCGAGCGCCAGCATTAAGATTACCCAGCGGCTTACAGCCCGGGTGGTAGTTGTGTTCATAAGATGTTCCTCATTCGTCGTGTGCGGCTATTTTTTATCAGTACGCCTTGCGACGGTAGCGGGCGCGGTGGTAAAACGCTTATACGTGTAGCGTATGGATGGAAATGATATGAAAAGGCCTGAGCGTATAGATCGGGTAGAACTGATGCGAACGTTTGTTCGCATTGTGGAGGCGGGGTCTCTTTCTGCGGCAGCACGTCAGCTGGCAACAACCCAGGCCACGGTGAGCCGACGGTTGCAGTCGCTTGAGACCATGCTGGGAGTACGCCTGATGCTGCGCACAACCCATACGACCCGGCTGACCGATGACGGCGAACGCTGCTATCAGCATGCCCGACGGGTGATTGACAGCTGGCTGGCACTGGAAGACGAGGTAGGGCAGACGGAAGATGAACCGGTTGGGGTGCTGAGGGTGCGCGCCCCGCACGCGTTTGGCCAGGATCAGCTTCTGAAACCGTTAACCGAATTTTTGCAGCGCTATCCCCAGCTTTCTGTTGAGTGGATGCTCAACGATCGCTCGGTTGATTTCCTCGGCGACAACCTTGACTGTGCTATTCGGGTGGGTGTGGAAGTCGATCCGGCAACCGTGTCCGTGCTGCTGGCTGAAGTGCCGCGCTCGGTGGTGGCTTCACCGGAATTACTGGCCCGTTATCCCGCGGTTAAAACGCCGGAAGATTTGCAACAGCTTCCCTGGATTGCCATCAGCTCTTTTTATCAACGCCATGTGGAGCTTTTCCACGATGCATCATCTGCCCCGACGCGGGTTACCATTACGCCACGCCTGAGTACCGACAGCCTGTATGTGGCGCGCAATACGGCACTCACCGGGCTAGGCGTTGCGGTGGTATCCAGCTGGACAGTACAGGATGATATTCAGGAAGGACGACTGGTGCATCTACTGCCAGAGTGGCAGCCGGCAGCGCTACCGGTACATCTGGTTTACCCCTGGTCTCGTTATTATCCGGCGCGCTTGCGGCGTTTTCTGGAGCTGATGCGGCAGATAATGCCGGAGGTTACCGGAATGAGAAAGCCCCTGCAACAGCCATAAAAAAGCCGACCCGAAGGTCGGCTTTCAGTATTAGCGTGCGTTATTCAACAGGCTGAGGACGAGTAGCTGGCGCAGTAGCCATGTGCGTTGCACTGTGACCACCGGCAGCACCTTTGCCTTCGAAGTTGAATGCCGGACGAACCCAGTCGCTATGGCGTGGCGCTTCAGGTACATACTCAGGTGCCGGGGCGCGAGTCATCGGCGCGGTAGCAACGTGAGCAGGCGCTACAGCTGCAACGACCTCAATCGGCTCTGATTTCACTTCAGGCGCTTTGACCTCTTCGACAACAGGTTCAACCTGAATCTCGACGTCCTGAACAACCTCTTCAGTCACCGTTTCGACGGCAACGTCTGCGGTCTCTTCTGCTGCGGAGACTGGCTCAGCGTCTTCCGCGACTTCTTCAGCCACCACGGTATCTTCTTCGGCAATGATCTGCGGAGCGGCATCAACCGGCGCAGCAATGACTTCAGGATGAGTCGTTTCCACTTCCACAGCCTGCGGTGCCGCCGTGTCAACAACCTGCGGTTCAACCACGGTTGCCGCTTCAGTCACGACGTCTTCCACCGCTGCTACCGGTGCAATCACCTCTTGGGTCACAGCCTGTTCTTCAATAGCCTGCTCCGGGCGAGCAACCGGATAACGGATCCAGACTTTACCGGATGCCATCTCTGGTGACGCACACGCCACGGTCAATGGCATTGGCGACTGAGTTGGGTAACGCTCGTCACGGTAACGACGACGACGCTGACCGCTCACGCGCAGATGACGCGGAGAACGACGGGAGCGACGCGGCATACCTGCGTTGTCACGGTTTTCGCTGCTTTCGTCCTGCTCAACCTGATTTTCTACTACGGCTGGCAGGTCAACTTTCGCAACCTGTGTACCCGTTGTGCTTTCTGCTGCTTCAACCGCGATAACGTCGTTTTCTTCCGCCTGAACAGCACCCACACGCACTTTCTGGGTCAGCTGACGCTGCTTACGACGCGGCATAACCTGAGTACGCTCTTCCTGCTCCGTGTCCTGCTGTTCAACAGGCGCTTCGCGGTTCAGGTTTTTGACTTCCTGCTGGGCCTGGCGTTTCTCGTCGTTACGACGACGGTTACGCTCGCGGCGAGGTTGCTGCTCGTCACGCTGTTTGCTCTTCTCGGACTCATCGCCCGCCTGCTGGCGAATCTCACGATCTTCAACGTTCTGCTGTTGCTTCTCGCGACGGTTGCGACGGTTGTCCTCGCGTTGTTCACGACCTTCGTTGTTCTCGGAACGATTATCACGGCGCTCGTTACGATCGCTACGGTCGTTGCGGTCATTACGATCGCGACGATTGTTCTGACGCTTACGACGGTCCTGCTGACGCTCTGGTTTCGCTTCTTTTGGCGCTTCTTTCGGCTGCTCAGGCTGAACTTCTTCGCCAGCGAACATTTTTTTCAGCGCGCCGAAGATGCGGCTCAGGAGACCCGGCTGCTCAGGCTGCGCTTTTGGCACGGCAGGGGCCGCCTTTTGCACGGCAGGTTTTGCCGCTGGTTTTTCCAGCGTCGCTTCCGGCGGGGCTTCCGGCATGATGAAGGTTGCTAATGCAGGCTGCTCAGGCAGTTTACGCTCGGCAGGCTCTTCATCCGATGGCAGCGCCATTTCTTCTTCATGCAGCTTCGGTAGCAGGTAGCTGAGGGTGCTTGTCTCTTCACCTTTACGCACGCGCAGCACGTGATAGTGCGGGGTCTGCATCTCGTCGTTTGGCACGATGATGCAGCGAACGCCGCCCTGTCGCGCTTCGATTGCGCTCACCGCTGCACGTTTTTCGTTCAGCAGGTAGGAGGCAATCGGCACCGGAACAATGGCGTGAACCTCTTTGGTGTTCTCTTTCAGCGCTTCTTCTTCAATCAGACGCAGAATAGAGAGGGAGAGCGATTCATTGTCACGCACGGTACCTGTCCCGGAACAGCGCGGGCAGACGTGATGGCTGGACTCGCCGAGTGACGGGCTCAGACGCTGACGGGACATTTCCAGCAGGCCGAAGCGCGAGATATGGCTAATCTGGATACGCGCGCGATCCTGGCGCACCGCTTCACGCAGACGGTTTTCAACCGCACGCTGGTGGCGAACCGGGGTCATGTCGATGAAGTCGATAACAATCAGACCACCCAGGTCGCGCAGGCGGAGCTGGCGGGCGATTTCATCAGCGGCTTCTAGGTTGGTGTTGAAGGCGGTCTCTTCGATGTCGCCGCCGCGGGTTGCACGCGCGGAGTTGATGTCGATAGCGGTCAGCGCTTCGGTGGTATCGATAACGATAGAACCGCCGGACGGCAGACGCACTTCACGCTGGAAGGCAGACTCGATCTGGGATTCAATCTGATAGTGGCTGAACAGCGGGATTTCACCGGTGTACAGTTTAATTTTGCTGGTGAAATCCGGGCGACCCAGCGCGGCGATGTGCTGGCGAGCCAGCTCAAGCACTTTCGGGTTATCAATCAGAATTTCACCGATGTCCTGACGCAGATAATCACGGAAGGCACGCACAATGACGTTGCTTTCCTGGTGGATCAGGAACGGAGCAGGACGGCTTTCAGCCGCTTTCTTGATGGCTTCCCAGTGCTTCAGACGGAAGCTCAGGTCCCACTGCAATGCTTCGGCAGATTTGCCGACGCCTGCGGTGCGCACGATAAGGCCCATGCCGTCTGGTAGCTCAAGACTTGCCAGCGCTTCTTTCAGCTCTGTACGGTCATCACCTTCGATACGGCGAGAGATGCCACCCGCACGCGGGTTGTTTGGCATCAACACCAGATAGCTTCCTGCCAGACTGATAAAGGTGGTCAGTGCGGCACCTTTGTTGCCACGCTCTTCTTTATCGATCTGGACGATAACTTCCTGACCTTCACGCAGAACATCTTTAATGTTCGGACGGCCATGGGAGTTGTAGTTTGCAGGAAAATATTCGCGGGCGATTTCTTTGAGAGGAAGGAAACCGTGACGCTCAGCACCGTAATCGACAAATGCAGCTTCAAGGCTTGGTTCAATGCGGGTGATTTTGCCTTTGTAAATGTTCGCTTTTTTCTGTTCGTGTCCAGGACTTTCGATATCCAGATCGTACAGGCGCTGCCCATCCACAAGGGCGACACGCAACTCTTCTTGCTGAGTTGCGTTGATTAACATTCTTTTCATCGTAACTTACTCGTTATTCTTACATTGACGACAAAGCTGCGGGCAAGGTGACGCTTTCCGGGGTATGAACCGATGGCCTCGTGTCTATTCACGTCGCCAACCTCACGGTTGTCGCTCGCTTAAGAGGCGCAGAGTGTCGGTTGCCTGTGTTTCATACGGAAACACAGCGCAATTATCAGGGGAATTGCCTGGGAAAACTCTCCAGAGAACAATCCTTATACCGGGAAGTACTGCAACCCGCAGCCCGCTAACTGCCTGAAAGATCAATACGTCTTACGCCATTGCTGCGTGGATGATCGGTCAGACAAAATTGGTCATTCCGTCGACATCCTTACAAAACCCGGATTTAACGCGGAAAACGGATTCATTATTCCACTGCTCGCCGGGTTATAGCAAGATGACTTTTACCAATTATCACCCGGTTACTCACAGTTTCTTCACTTCAACAGGGTGATTGGTTTAATAACCACCAAATCGATTGCGCGAAAGGGGAGCGGTCCGGATAAAAGTAAATATAAGCATAGAAAAATGAGTGGCGCTAATGCCTGACGCTATTTAGAATCGCCAACCATGAAAACAGAGACTCCAGCCGTAAAAATGGTTGCCATCGCCGACGACGAGGCGGGGCAACGTATCGATAATTTTTTGCGCACCCAGCTGAAGGGTGTGCCAAAAAGCATGATTTATCGCATCTTGCGTAAGGGCGAGGTGCGGGTGAACAAAAAACGCGTGAAGCCAGAGTATAAGCTCGAGGCGGGCGATGAAGTCCGCATTCCACCGGTACGTGTTGCAGAGCGTGAAGAAGAGGTCGTTTCTCCGAAGCTGCAAAAAGTCGCGGCCCTGAGCGACGTTATCCTTTATGAGGACGACCACATTCTGGTGCTGAATAAACCGTCCGGAACGGCGGTACACGGGGGGAGCGGCCTGAGCTTCGGCGTGATTGAAGGGTTACGCGCGCTGCGCCCGGAAGCGCGTTTCCTCGAACTGGTTCACCGTCTTGACCGTGATACCTCTGGCGTGCTGCTGGTGGCGAAAAAACGTTCTGCGCTGCGTTCACTGCATGAACAGCTGCGCGAAAAAGGGATGCAGAAAGATTATCTGGCGCTGGTGCGCGGCCAGTGGCAGTCCCACGTTAAAGTGGTGCAGGCGCCGCTGCTGAAAAATATTCTGCAAAGCGGCGAGCGCATTGTTCGTGTTAATCAGGAAGGGAAACCGTCTGAGACGCGCTTTAAAGTTGAAGAGCGCTACGAATTCGCCACGCTTGTGCGCTGTAGCCCGGTGACGGGGCGTACTCACCAGATTCGCGTCCATACCCAGTTTGCGGGCCATCCGATTGCGTTTGATGACCGCTATGGCGATCGCGAATTTGATAAGCAGCTGGCGGGGACGGGGCTATCGCGTCTGTTCCTGCATGCGGCAGCGCTGAAGTTCACCCATCCTAATACCGGTGAAGTTATCCGTATTGAAGCGCCGCTGGATGAGCAGCTCAAACGCTGTCTGAAAGTTCTGCGCGGCTGATTTTGTGCCGGGTAGCGCTGCGCTTACCCGGCCTACATGTTTTTCTCCCTCTCCCACAGGGAGAGGGCCGGGGTGGGGGCATCAGGCCGCAACGGTCACATCGTCAGCGGATTACACTCTTCTCGCCTTAACATCTGGCACAGCGCAATCAGCGGCAACCCCACCAGCGTGTTGGGATCGCGGCCATCGAGCTTGTCGAACAACGCAATCCCTAGTCCTTCACTTTTAAAGCTCCCTGCACAGTTCAGCGGACGTTCCCGACGCACATAATCCATAATCTCCTGTTCGCTAAGATGACGGAAGTGCACATCAAACGGCTCGCACTCGGTTTGCAGATGACCGCAAGCCGAATTATAAAGCGCCAGGCCGGTATAAAAGGTCACGATACTGCCTCGCGCACGCAAAAGCTGCTGGCAGGCGATTTCTTCCGTATACGGTTTGCCGGTGATTTCGCCGTCCAGCACACAAACCTGATCGGAGCCTATAATCAGATGAGCGGGGTAACGTACGGCCAGCGACTGTGCTTTCTCTTTCGCGAGACGGGTCACCAGATGACGCGGTGACTCGCCCGGCTGTGGCGTTTCATCCACCTCCGGCGCAGCGCATTCAAACGGGATCCCGAGCTTTTCCAGCAGCATTCGGCGATAAGGTGAAGTGGAAGCAAGGACGAGATTTGGCATATTTTTATCACCAGATATAGCGTATCGATGCCAGCCATTTTAAACTACAGGCCGCAATGTGTGCGAATAATTGGCAAAAGGCAGCTCTGGTTGCCTTTTTCTTTGACTCTATGACGTTACAAAGTTAATATGCGCGCCCTATGCAAAAGGTAAAATTACCCCTGACTCTTGATCCGGTTCGTACGGCTCAAAAACGCCTCGATTACGAAGGAATCTATTCTTCCGATCAGGCTGAGCGTATTGCCGAATCTGTAGTCAGTGTGGACAGTGATGTAGAATGCTCCATGTCGTTCGCTATCGACAACCAGCGTCTCGCCGTGTTAACCGGTGATGCAAAGGTGACGGTAACGCTCGAATGTCAGCGTTGCGGGAAACCGTTTGTACAGCATGTTCACACAACGTATTGTTTTAGTCCGGTTCGTTCTGACGAACAGGCTGAAGCACTCCCGGAAGCGTACGAGCCGATTGAGGTTAACGAATTCGGTGAAATCGATCTTCTGGCGCTGGTTGAAGATGAAGTCATCCTCTCCCTGCCAGTCGTTCCGGTGCATGATTCTGAACACTGTGAAGTGTCCGAGGCGGACATGGTCTTTGGGGAACTGCCTGATGAAGCGCAAAAACCAAACCCATTTGCCGTATTAGCCAGCTTAAAGCGTAAGTAATTGAGGAGTAAGGTCCATGGCCGTACAACAAAATAAACCAACCCGTTCCAAACGTGGCATGCGTCGTTCCCATGACGCGCTGACCGCAGTTACCAGCCTGTCTGTAGACAAGACTTCTGGTGAGAAACACCTGCGTCACCACATCACCGCTGACGGTTTCTACCGCGGCCGCAAGGTTATCACTAAGTAATCACGCGTCAGCGTGATTAGGCTTAGTGAGGAACTTCCCCGTGCAAACGGGGAGTTTACCGAACCAGGCTGCGACGATACCTTGACACGTCTAACCCTGGCGTTAGATGTCATGGGGGGAGATTTTGGCCCTACCGTGACAGTGCCTGCAGCATTGCAGGCACTGAATTCTAATTCGCAACTCACACTTCTTTTAGTCGGTAATCCCGACACAATCACGCCATTACTTGCAAAAGCTGACTTTGAACAACGTTCGCGTCTGCAGATTATTCCTGCGCAGTCAGTTATTGCCAGTGATGCCCGGCCATCGCAGGCTATTCGTAATAGCCGCGGCAGCTCTATGCGAATGGCGCTGGAGCTGGTGAAAG
Source organism: Enterobacter cloacae complex sp. IR5402 (assembly GCF_049238125.1). Lineage (NCBI taxonomy): Bacteria > Pseudomonadati > Pseudomonadota > Gammaproteobacteria > Enterobacterales > Enterobacteriaceae > Enterobacter > Enterobacter cloacae complex sp. IR5402. Next base: position 83,115 of record NZ_JBMKHO010000011.1, on the reverse strand, counting down.
AAGGGCGAGCACAGGCTTGCGTCAGCGCGGGAAATACTGGCGCGCTGATGGGGCTGTCGAAATTATTGCTCAAGCCGATTGAGGGCATTGAGCGTCCGGCGCTGGTGACGGTGTTACCGCATCAGCAGAAGGGCAAAACGGTGGTGCTGGATCTGGGCGCTAACGTGGATTGTGATAGTACAATGCTGGCTCAGTTTGCCGTTATGGGGTCGGTGCTGGCAGAAGACGTGCTCGGGATTAACAATCCCCGCGTTGCGTTATTGAATATTGGTGAAGAAGAGACCAAAGGTCTGGACAGTATCCGCGACGCTGCGGAAATACTCAAACAGGTCCCCTCCATCAACTATATTGGTTATCTCGAAGCCAATGAGTTGCTGACGGGCAAAACGGATGTATTAGTGTGTGATGGCTTCACCGGAAACGTGACGTTGAAGACCATGGAAGGGGTCGTACGAATGTTCCTTTCTCTGCTGAAATCGCAGGGAGACGGTAAAAAAAGGTCCTGGTGGCTGATTATATTAAAGCGTTGGTTACAAAAAAGCCTGACGCGGCGATTCAGTCACCTCAACCCCGACCAGTATAATGGCGCCTGTCTGTTAGGATTGCGCGGCATCGTGATTAAGAGTCATGGCGCCGCCAATCAGCGAGCATTTACCGTCGCGATTGAACAGGCAGTGCAGGCGGTGCAGCGTCAAGTCCCTCAGAGGATTGCCGCTCGCCTGGGATCTGTATTAGCTAAAAGTGACTGAGCGTACATGTATACGAAGATTTTAGGTACCGGCAGCTACCTGCCAAAACAAGTGCGTACCAACGCCGATCTTGAAAAAATGGTAGATACGTCTGACGAGTGGATTGTCACGCGCACAGGTATCCGTGAACGTCGTATCGCCGCGCCAGACGAAACTGTGTCCACCATGGGCTACGAAGCCGCTCAGCGAGCGCTTGAGATGGCTGGCATTGATAAAGAACAGATCGGGCTTATTGTGGTGGCGACCACCTCTGCCACGCATGCCTTCCCAAGCGCAGCGTGCCAGGTGCAGAACATGCTCGGCATCAAAGGCTGCCCGGCATTTGATGTTGCAGCAGCATGCGCGGGTTTCACCTATGCACTGAGCATCGCCGATCAGTATGTAAAATCGGGCGCCGTAAAATATGCGCTGGTGATCGGCGCTGACGTGCTGGCGCGTACCTGCGATCCAACCGATCGCGGCACGATCATTATTTTTGGCGATGGCGCGGGCGCGGTGCTGCTGGGGCAGTCCGAAGAGCCGGGCATCATCTCCACGCACCTGCATGCCGATGGCCGCTACGGCGAGCTGTTAACGCTGCCTAACGCCGATCGCGTTAATCCGGACAGTTCAATTTACCTGACAATGGCAGGTAACGAAGTGTTTAAAGTGGCCGTGACTGAACTGGCTCACATCGTTGATGAGACGCTGGAAGCGAACAATCTGGACCGCGCCGCACTCGACTGGCTGGTACCGCATCAGGCTAACCTGCGTATTATCAGCGCGACGGCGAAGAAGTTGGGCATGTCTATGGATAACGTTGTGGTGACGCTCGATCGCCACGGCAACACCTCTGCGGCATCGGTACCGTGCGCATTTGACGAAGCGGTACGCGATGGACGAATTAAACGGGGCCAACTGGTCTTGCTTGAAGCCTTTGGTGGCGGGTTCACCTGGGGTTCCGCGCTGGTTCGTTTCTAGGATAAGGATTAAAAAATGACGCAATTTGCTTTTGTGTTCCCGGGACAGGGCTCGCAAACTGTTGGGATGTTGTCTGAAATGGCAGCAAACTATCCGGTTATTGAAGAGACTTTCCGTGAAGCTTCTGACGCGGTGGGTTATGATCTGTGGGCGCTGACCCAACAGGGCCCTGCTGAAGAGCTGAACAAAACCTGGCAGACTCAACCGGCACTGCTGGCGGCATCCGTCGCATTGTGGCGCGTATGGCAGCAGCAGGACGGCAAAGCGCCGACGCTGATGGCGGGTCATAGCCTCGGTGAATACTCTGCGCTGGTCTGCGCTGGCGTGATTGCCTTCGCTGACGCGGTACGCCTGGTTGAATTGCGTGGTAAATTCATGCAGGAAGCGGTGCCAGAAGGCACGGGCGGCATGTCTGCCATCATTGGTCTGGATGATGATTCTATCGCTAAAGCCTGTGAAGAATCTGCTGAAGGTCAGGTCGTTTCTCCGGTAAACTTTAACTCGCCAGGCCAGGTGGTAATCGCGGGTCATAAAGAAGCGGTTGAGCGTGCAGGCGCTGCCTGTAAAGCTGCGGGCGCAAAACGTGCACTGCCCCTGCCGGTGAGCGTGCCGTCTCACTGCGCGCTGATGAAGCCCGCAGCCGATAAGCTCGCGGTTGAGCTGGAAAAAATGACCTTTAACGCACCGACGATTTCCGTTGTGAATAACGTCGATGTGAAGTGCGAAACCGCGCCGGAGGCTATCCGTAACGCGCTGGTTCGCCAGCTCTACAGCCCGGTTCAGTGGACTAAAACTGTTGAATTTATGGCGTCTCAGGGCGTGGAACATCTGTATGAAGTCGGTCCAGGTAAAGTACTTACCGGTCTGACAAAACGTATTGTAGATACCCTGACTGCCTCGGCGATTAACGAGCCGGAAGCCATGAAAGCGGCACTCTCGCAATAAAAGAGGAATACCATGAGTTTTGAAGGAAAAATTGCCCTGGTGACCGGCGCAAGCCGCGGTATTGGGCGCGCTATTGCTGAAACACTGGTTGCGCGCGGCGCAACGGTGATCGGGACTGCGACCAGCGAGAATGGCGCACAGGCCATCAGCGACTATCTGGGTGCGAACGGTAAAGGTCTGGTACTGAATGTGACTGAACCAGCATCTATCGAATCTGTTCTGGAAAATATTCGCGCAGAGTTTGGCGAAGTGGATATTCTGGTCAATAATGCCGGGATCACTCGCGACAACCTGCTGATGCGAATGAAAGACGACGAGTGGAACGATATTATCGAAACCAACCTGTCATCTGTATTCCGTCTGTCAAAAGCGGTAATGCGCGCTATGATGAAAAAGCGTCATGGTCGTATTATCACTGTAGGTTCTGTGGTTGGTACCATGGGAAATGCTGGTCAGGCTAACTACGCTGCGGCGAAAGCAGGTCTGATCGGTTTCAGTAAGTCGCTGGCGCGTGAAGTCGCGTCCCGCGGAATTACTGTAAACGTTGTTGCTCCGGGCTTTATTGAAACGGACATGACGCGTGCGCTAACTGATGAGCAGCGTGCGGGTACGCTGGCGGCAGTTCCAGCGGGTCGTCTTGGCGACCCTAAAGAAATCGCCAGCGCGGTTGCATTTTTAGCCTCTGACGAAGCGGGTTACATCACTGGTGAAACCCTCCACGTCAACGGCGGGATGTACATGGTTTAATCACGATCGAAAATATTTGCGTTATTTGGGCAAATGGCCTCAAAATAACGTAAAATCGTGGTAAGACCTGCCGGGATTTAGTTGCAAATTTTTCAACATTTTATACACTACGAAAACCATCGCGAAAGCGAGTTTTGATAGGAAATTTAAGAGTATGAGCACTATCGAAGAACGCGTTAAGAAAATTATCGGCGAACAGCTGGGCGTTAAGCAGGAAGAAGTTGTGAACTCCGCTTCCTTTGTTGAAGACCTGGGCGCAGATTCTCTTGACACCGTTGAGCTGGTAATGGCTCTGGAAGAAGAGTTTGATACTGAGATTCCGGACGAAGAAGCTGAGAAAATCACCACCGTTCAGGCTGCCATTGATTACATCAACGGTCACCAGGCGTAAGTGAACATCTCCAGGCGGTCATTCGACCGCCTGAGTTTTATCTTTTGTTGTCCCACGAATCTCTTTTTTTATCCCTCCCTGGAGGACAAGCGTGTCTAAGCGTCGTGTAGTTGTGACCGGACTTGGCATGTTGTCTCCTGTCGGCAATACCGTAGAGTCCACCTGGAAAGCTCTCCTTGCCGGTCAGAGCGGCATCAGCCTAATCGACCATTTCGATACTAGCGCCTATGCAACGAAATTTGCTGGCTTAGTAAAGGATTTTAACTGTGAAGAGATCATCTCGCGCAAAGAACAGCGCAAGATGGATGCCTTCATTCAATATGGAATTGTCGCTGGCGTTCAGGCCATGCAGGATTCTGGCCTTGAGATTACGGAAGAGAACGCGACCCGTATCGGCGCCGCTATCGGCTCCGGGATTGGCGGTCTTGGTCTGATTGAAGAAAACCATACATCTCTGATGAATGGCGGCCCGCGTAAAATCAGCCCGTTCTTCGTTCCGTCTACGATTGTCAACATGGTGGCAGGTCACCTGACCATTATGTTCGGCCTGCGTGGCCCAAGCATCTCAATCGCGACAGCCTGTACGTCTGGCGTGCATAACATCGGCCAGGCCGCGCGTATCATTGCGTACGGCGATGCAGATGCTATGGTTGCGGGCGGCGCTGAAAAAGCCAGTACCCCACTGGGCGTCGGTGGTTTCGGTGCAGCGCGTGCGCTCTCTACCCGAAACGATAATCCTCAGGCGGCGAGCCGTCCGTGGGATAAAGACCGTGATGGTTTCGTGCTGGGTGACGGTGCAGGCATGATCGTACTGGAAGAGTACGAACACGCGAAAAAACGTGGCGCGAAAATTTATGCTGAAGTTGTTGGCTTTGGCATGAGCAGCGATGCTTATCACATGACGTCTCCTCCAGAGAATGGCGCAGGTGCTGCGCTGGCGATGGAAAACGCCATCCGTGATGCGGGCATTACGCCGGCACAGATTGGCTACGTTAACGCGCACGGGACGTCTACCCCTGCGGGCGATAAAGCAGAAGCGCAGGCTGTTAAGTCTATCTTCGGCGAATCTGCCAGCCGTGTGCTGGTGAGCTCCACGAAATCCATGACCGGTCACCTGCTGGGCGCTGCGGGGGCAGTAGAGTCAATCTACTCTATTCTCGCGCTGCGCGATCAGGCTGTACCACCAACCATCAACCTGGATAACCCGGATGAAGGTTGCGATCTGGACTTCGTTCCTCACGAAGCGCGCCAGGTTAGCGGTATGGAGTATACCCTGTGTAACTCCTTCGGCTTCGGTGGGACTAACGGTTCTCTGATCTTCAAAAAGGTCTGAGTCTGGTTAGTCGCTGACGATAAAAAAGGTCCGCTTGCCGGGCCTTTTTTATTAGGCGAAATCCCCTTGTCCGGCTGTTCACATCCTGCCAGACTGAGCCTCCACGCATAAGGAGCCACTATGTTTTTGATTAATGGCCTTGAGCAAGACACGCTGCCGGCAAGCGACAGGGCGACCCAGTTTGGCGATGGCTGTTTCACGACTGCGCGTATTCTCGACGGTGACGTGTGCCTGCTCGGGGCCCATATCCTTCGTTTACAAAAAGCCTGCGAAACATTACTGATTCCCTTCTCGCAGTGGGACATTCTTGAAAGTGAGATGCGTCGGCTGGCGTCAGAAAAAGCAAGCGGCGTCCTGAAAGTCATTATCAGCCGCGGGAGCGGTGGCAGGGGCTATAGCGGTTCTGCCTGTCTGCATCCTACGCGGATCCTTTCCGTTTCAGATTATCCTTCCCATTATGCGCACTGGCGTGAAGAGGGCGTAGCCCTGGCGCTAAGTCCGGTACGTCTGGGAAGAAACCCGATGCTCGCTGGCATAAAACATCTCAACCGCCTTGAACAGGTGCTAATTCGTACTCATCTTGAGCAGACGGAGGCCGGGGAGGCGCTGGTTCTTGACAGCGAAGGGTACATTACGGAATGCTGTGCGGCTAATTTACTCTGGCGGAAGGGTAGTGACGTGTTCACGCCTTCGCTGGAGCAGGCCGGCGTCAACGGCATTATGCGGCAGTTTTGTATGCACCAGCTGGCACGCGCAGGCTTTCGTGTTGTCGAAGTCAACGCTAAGGAAGAGGCGCTGTTGGCTGCCGATGAAGTTGTTATCTGCAATGCGCTGATGCCCGTTGTCCCCGTTCGCGCTTATGGCCGCAAATGCTGGTCATCCCGCGAGCTGTTCCAGTTTCTGGCCCCGTTATGTGAGCAAACCAGGTAGTCATGAAGAAAATGTTACGCTTTGTCCTCCTTCTGATCGTTACGTTAGGTATCGCTGGCGGAGCAGGAGTGTGGAAAGTCCGTCAGCTGGCGGAGAGTCAGATCCTGATAAAAGACGAGACGATTTTTACCCTGAAAGCGGGGACCGGGCGGCAGGCGCTTGGTCAGCAGCTGTATGACGACAAAATTATCAATCGCCCACGCGTATTCCAGTGGCTGCTGCGTATTGAACCGGACCTGTCCCATTTCAAGGCCGGTACCTATCGCTTTACCCCTGGCATGACCGTGCGCGAGATGCTGCAACTGCTGGAAAGTGGTAAAGAAGCCCAGTTCCCGCTGCGTTTCGTGGAAGGTATGCGTCTGAGCGATTACCTCAGGCAGCTGCGTGACGCGCCGTACATCAAGCATACGCTGAAAGATGACCGCTACCAGACCGTGGCAGACGCCTTAAAATTCGAACATCCCGAGTGGGTGGAAGGCTGGTTCTGGCCCGATACGTGGATGTATACGGCAGGCACGACGGATGTGGCCATTCTGAAGCGCGCGCACAACAAAATGGTCGCGGCGGTAGACGCTGCCTGGAAAGGGCGAGCAGAAGGCCTGCCTTATAAAGATCAAAACCAGTTCATGACGATGGCCTCGATCATCGAGAAAGAGACGGCCGTTGCTGCCGAACGTGACCAGGTTGCCTCGGTGTTTATTAACCGTCTGCGCATCGGCATGCGTTTGCAAACCGATCCTACCGTCATCTACGGCATGGGCGAAAACTACAACGGCAGGATTTCCAGAAAAGATCTGGAGACGCCAACGGCGTATAATACCTACGTGATTAGCGGCCTGCCGCCTGGACCGATTGCGACGCCGAGTGAAGCATCGTTGAAGGCCGCCGCGCACCCGGCCAAAACGCCGTATCTCTATTTTGTGGCTGACGGAAAAGGGGGGCACACGTTCAATACCAACCTGGCCAGCCACAATCGCTCCGTTCAGGACTATCTGAAGGCACTTAAGGAAAAAAATGCGCAGTAAATACATTGTCATTGAGGGACTCGAAGGGGCGGGCAAAACAACTGCCCGTAACGTGGTGGTGGATACGCTTACGTCACTTGGCGTTGCCGACATGGTCTTCACCCGCGAGCCGGGCGGTACGCAGCTGGCGGAAAAACTGCGCAGCCTGGTTCTGGATATCAAATCCGTTGGCGATGAAGTTATTACCGACAAAGCGGAAGTGCTGATGTTCTATGCGGCGCGCGTTCAGCTGGTGGAGACGGTGATCAAACCCGCTCTGGCAGAAGGGAAATGGGTGATTGGCGATCGCCACGATCTCTCAACCCAGGCATATCAGGGCGGTGGCCGGGGTATCGACCAGACCATGCTGGCTACGCTTCGCAACGCGGTTCTGGGCGATTTCCGTCCTGACCTGACGCTGTATCTGGACGTGACCCCTGAGGTGGGCCTGAAGCGCGCCCGTGCCCGCGGCGAACTGGACCGCATTGAACAGGAATCTTTTGATTTCTTTAACCGCACCCGTGCGCGTTATCTGGAGCTGGCCGGGCAGGACAAGACCATTCGTACCATCGATGCGACGCAATCCCTTGAAGACGTTACGCGTGATATTCAGCAGACTGTTACGCAGTGGCTACAGGAGCAGCAGGCATGAAATGGTATCCATGGTTGCGCCCACACTTTGAACAGCTGATCGGCAGCTATCAGGTTGGTCGGGGGCATCATGCGTTACTGATCCAGGCGCTTCCGGGAATGGGTGATGATGCGTTGATTTACGCCATCACCCGCTTTCTGATGTGCCAACAGCCGGAAGGACATAAAAGCTGCGGTAAGTGCCGGGGTTGCCAGCTCATGCAGGCGGGCACGCATCCTGACTATTACACCCTCGAACCCGAGAAAGGCAAAAATACGCTCGGTATCGACGCGGTGCGTGAGGTCAGTGAGAAACTGTACGAATATGCGCGTCTGGGCGGGGCGAAAGTGGTGTGGCTGAAAGACGCCGCGCTGCTCACGGAAGCCGCAGCCAACGCCCTGTTAAAAACCCTGGAAGAGCCGCCAGAGAACACCTGGTTTTTCCTCTCCTGCCGCGAGCCGGAACGCTTGCTGGCGACGCTGCGCAGTCGCTGCCGTCTTCACCACCTCGCTGTCCCTCAGGAATCCTGGTCGCTCGCCTGGCTTGAGCGAGAAGTGACGGTGTCACAAGACGCGGCGCGCTCGGCGTTGCGCCTGTGCAGCGGTGCGCCTGCGGCTGCGCTGGCCTTATTGCAGCCGGAGGTGTGGTCCCAGCGTGAAACGCTGTGTCGTGCGGTTGAATCAGCCCTCGACAGCCATGACTGGCTGAGCATGCTGCCAGCGCTGAACAGCGATCAGGCTCCGGAACGGCTGCACTGGCTGGCCGCACTGCTGCTGGATGCGCTCAAAATCCAGCAGGGGGCTACGCTTCTGACTAACCCTGACGTGTGGGCGTTGGTCACCACACTTGCGAATCGCCTGTCAGGGCAGTCGCTGCACGCTATCCTTCATGATATCTGCCAGAGTCATGAACAACTTTTGACGGTAACCGGTCTCAATCGCGAGCTTTTACTGACCGACCAGTTAATGCGTATCGAACACTACCTGCAACCGGGTGTCATACCGCCGGTTTCCCACCTCTGAGAGAGACATTATGTTTTTAGTCGACTCACACTGCCATCTCGATGGCCTGGATTATCAATCCCTGCATAAAAATGTGGACGACGTGCTGGCGAAAGCCGCCGCGCGCGATGTGAAATTTTGCCTGGCCGTGGCGACCACGCTGCCGGGTTACCGCTCCATGCGTGAACTGGTAGGCGAGCGCGATAATGTCGTCTTCTCCTGCGGCGTGCATCCGCTGAATCAGGATGAAGCTTACGACGTTGAGGATTTACGCCGTCTTGCCGCAGAAGAGGGCGTAGTGGCGATGGGCGAGACCGGTCTGGACTATTTCTACACCCCCGAAACAAAACCTCGCCAGCAGGAATCCTTCCGCAACCACATCCGTATTGGCCGTGAGCTGAATAAGCCGGTTATCGTTCATACCCGCGATGCGCGCGCCGACACGCTGGCGATCCTGCGGGAAGAAAAGGTGACGGATTGCGGTGGCGTACTACACTGTTTCACAGAAGACAGAGAAACGGCGGGTAAGCTGCTTGATTTAGGCTTTTATATTTCATTCTCGGGGATTGTCACGTTCCGCAATGCTGAGCAACTGCGTGATGCGGCGCGCTATGTTCCGCTGGATCGTATTCTGGTGGAAACCGATTCCCCGTACCTGGCGCCGGTGCCTCATCGCGGCAAAGAGAATCAGCCAGCGATGACCCGGGATGTCGCTGAGTATATGGCCGTTCTGAAAGGTGTCAGTATCGAAGAACTGGCTCGCGTGACAACGAAAAACTTCGCCAGCCTGTTCCATATCGACCCCGCCCGCCTGCAATCTGTCTGATACACCTGTTATTTTTAGGCTCGTAATTAATAAGTAAAACGAGTAAAGTTCACCGCCTCATTTGGGGCGGTGATGGCGTTTTTAGACACATCCAGACATGCTTTATGTAAATATCTGCAAGTTTTTTGGCCGTCTTGAACTGAAACGTGATAGCCGTCAAACAAACTCAGAGGGAATTATTTTACTCTGTGTAATAAATAAAGGGCGCTTAGATGTCCTGTCCACGGCGCGGTACTCCCCCCGGGCCAATGCGTGAAAACGTAAAAAAAGCACAAATACTCAGGAGCACTCTCAATTATGTTTAAGAATGCATTTGCTAACCTGCAAAAGGTCGGTAAATCGCTGATGCTGCCAGTATCCGTACTGCCTATCGCAGGTATCCTGCTGGGTGTCGGTTCTGCAAACTTCAGCTGGCTGCCAGCCGTAGTTTCCCACGTGATGGCCGAAGCAGGCGGTTCTGTTTTTGCTAACATGCCGCTGATCTTCGCTATCGGTGTTGCTCTGGGCTTCACCAATAACGACGGTGTATCTGCTCTGGCGTCCGTTGTTGCTTACGGCATCATGGTGAAAACCATGGCTGTGGTTGCGCCGCTGGTCCTGCATTTACCTGCTGAAGAGATTGCCGCTAAGCACCTGGCAGACACCGGTGTTCTCGGTGGTATCATCTCCGGTGCGATTGCAGCGTACATGTTTAACCGCTTCTATCGCATCAAGCTGCCTGAGTATCTGGGCTTCTTCGCGGGTAAACGTTTTGTGCCGATCATTTCTGGTCTGGCCGCGATTTTCACCGGTGTTGTCCTGTCCTTCATCTGGCCACCAATCGGTACGGCAATCCAGACCTTCTCTCAGTGGGCGGCTTACCAGAACCCGGTTGTGGCGTTCGGTATCTACGGCTTCATTGAGCGCTGCCTGGTACCATTTGGTCTGCATCACATCTGGAACGTTCCATTCCAGATGCAGATTGGTGAATACACCAACGCAGCAGGCCAGGTATTCCACGGCGACATCCCACGCTACATGGCGGGTGACCCAACGGCAGGTAAACTGTCTGGTGGCTTCCTGTTCAAAATGTACGGTCTGCCAGCTGCCGCAATTGCGATTTGGCACTCTGCTAAACCAGAGAACCGTGCAAAAGTGGGCGGTATCATGATCTCCGCAGCGCTGACCTCGTTCCTGACCGGTATCACCGAGCCGATCGAGTTCTCCTTCATGTTCGTTGCGCCGATCCTGTACATCATCCACGCGGTACTGGCAGGTCTGGCATTCCCAATCTGTATCCTGCTGGGTATGCGTGACGGTACGTCCTTCTCTCACGGTCTGATCGACTTCATCGTTCTGTCCGGTAACAGCAGCAAGCTGTGGCTGTTCCCAATCGTGGGTGCAGGCTACGCAGTGGTGTACTACACCGTCTTCCGCGTGCTGATCAAAGCACTGGACCTGAAAACGCCGGGTCGTGAAGATGCAACGGAAGACAGCAAAGCCGGTGCGACCAGCGAAATGGCGCCTGCTCTGGTAGCTGCTTTCGGCGGTAAAGAGAACATCACTAACCTGGACGCGTGTATCACTCGTCTGCGTGTGAGCGTTGCCGACGTTGCGAAAGTAGACCAGCCGGGTCTGAAAAAACTGGGCGCAGCGGGCGTCGTTGTTGCAGGTTCTGGTGTTCAGGCAATCTTCGGTACTAAATCCGATAACCTGAAAACTGAAATGGATGAGTACATCCGCAACAACTAAGCTGTGACCTGGGGAGACTAAGGCAGCCGAATGGCTGCCTTTTTTATTATTGCGGCTTGTGGTGCCGGGTGGCGGCTGCGCCTTACCTGGCCTACGTGATGGGTAGGCCCGGTAAGCGCAGCGCCACCGGGCTTCTGTCACTCAGAAATCGTAGCTCGCGCTCACCGAGACGTTCAGCGGCGCGCCATACACCGCATACGATCCGACGTAGTCGTAATACTCTTTGTCGAACAGGTTGTTGACGTTAGCCTGTACCGCAAAATCTTTGGTGACCTGATAACGGCTGAACAGGTTCACCAGCCCATAGCTGCCTTGCTCCGCGCGGGAACGTCCTGCCGGGCCGCCTTCCACGTCCGTCCACACTTTGTTCTGCCAGTTTACGCCACCGCCCACGGTCAGTTCCGGCAGCATTGGCAACTGATAGCGGGTGAAGAGCTTCATGGTTGTGCGCGGCTGATCGGAGCTGACGGCGTTGCCATTCTTATCTTCTGCGATGTAACGCGTCGCGCCGAAGGTCAGCTGCCAGTTATCGGTCAGGGCACCGTTAAGCTCGAACTCGACCCCTTTGCTGACCACCCCGTCCAGCGATTCATAGATCGACTCACCGCTCGGCATGTAGGTGTAGGTATTGCTGGCGACGTTATCCTGCTCAATGCGGAAAATCGCCAGTGAGGTGGTGAGGCGGGTATTAAACCAGTCTGCCTTCACCCCGGCTTCGTAGCTTTTGCCCGTGGTAGGGTCGAGATAACGTCCGCTGGCATCGCGCTTATCCTGCGGCTGGAAGATAGAGGTATAGCTGACGTAGGTCGACCAGTCCTCATTGATGTCATACACCAGGCCAGCGTACGGCGTGACATCATCTTTGGTGCTTTCCAGACTGGTATTCGGCGATCCTGCCGGGTTATAACGAATATTGTATTGGGTGTAGCGCGCGCCCAGGATCAGGTGCAGCGGATCGGCCAGCGAGAAACGAGCCGAAGAATAGGCTGAAGACTGGCGAATATCATCCTTGCTGTAGAGTTTCCACGGCGTCCACTGCGGATCGGCGATGTTCCCGTTCCAGTTCTTAAAGTTGCCGACATCCACCATGCCGTATACCGCATCCGGCATGGAGTTGTCGTAATGGTTACGTTGACGGCTGAAGCTGCCGCCGAACATCATTTCATGTTGACGACCAAAGAGATCGAAGCCGCCGCGCAGGAAGGCGTCGACCGCATCCTGTTTACGTTCCCCGCGGTTCCAGCCGCCGTAACCCACCAGGCCCGCGCCGGTCTCTTTATCCGGATAGCCGGACATATACATCAGCTTAGAGTCAAAGTTGGTTTCAGCATGCATGCCGTTGATGTGCGCTTCCCAGCCATTATCGAAACGCTGGGTCAGGTTAGCGAAGATGCGGGTGCTGTCTTTATCCGAATAGGCCCAGTCAGGCGCGACGGTCTGGCTGCGATTGTAGTTAGTCTTACTTCCGTCGCTGTACCAGGTCGGCAGTCCGCCCCAGGTTGGGTCGGCGGTATGGCTTTCCTGATACTCATACCCTACCGAGAGAGTCGTGCTGTCAGTGACATCCGCGTCCATCACGCCGTAGAGGAATTTCTTCCGGTAGTGGTAGTTATCCACGAAGCTGTCGTTGTCCTGATAACCGGTGATCAGACGACCCCGTACCTTACCTGACTCTACCAGCGGCGCCTGGAGATCCAGCACGTAGCGCTGCTTGTCCCAGCTGCCGTAGCTGGCGGAGACGTTACCTTTAAATTCCGGGCTGTCCGCGTGCTTACGCACCATATTAACGTACGCCGCCGGGTTCCCCGTGCCGGACATCAGGCCGGTGGCGCCGCGAACCACTTCAATGCGGTCATAAATCGCGGTATCGGCGGCGGTATCACCAAAGTTCCACACTTCACTGATGGAGGTTGGCAGGTCGTCATAGGCGTAGTTGCTGACGAAAAAGCCGCGTGAGTAAAACACGGTACGGTCGCTGTCCTGCACCTGGGCCGTAATGCCCGTGGTGTTCGTCAGCACCTGTCCGATGGATTGCAGATTCTGGTCAGCCATACGTTGCTGGCTGATAACGCTGACGGACTGTGGGATGTCGCGGGGAACCAACAACAGTTTGGTGCCGGTGGTGGTGGTTTTTACGCTGTAATCCTGATCCTGGCTGGCAGAAAGATCCTGTGTGTTGTCAAAACCCCCGTCAACGACAACGGTATCTTCGGTGGTTGAAGCAGCGAAAGCGGCGGTTGGCGTCAATGCCATAGCAATGCAGGCGGCCAGCAACGAAGGTGTTGCGGCAGGCTGACGTTGCCCATCCCTGGTGTGATTAATGAAAGACATCATCAAACCCTTAGTGAATGGTGAAGGTATTTCGCGACAGTCCCGCTAGCACGGGCTGACGTCGTTTTCTATGTTAAAAATGCGCATGAAAATGCAAATGCGAAATATACGCATTGTGATTAACGCTGTAAACAGATGTTTCGGGATGAACTGAAATAAGGTTTCAGAAAAGAAATGTCCTAAAGCGATGCCTCTTCAGCCAGATGGGGGACAATCAGGAAAGAAATCACGGGAGAAGGTTGAAAGGACAGGAGAAACTCGCTCATACTCTTGTCTTGTGTCACGCAGTAAATCAGACAATGTGTGTTAACAACGGACGCACGACGCCAGATTAAACTTAAAAGGAAAAGGTCATGGCTGAAGAAACGATTTTCAGTAAAATTATCCGCCGCGAAATTCCGTCGGATATTGTCTATCAGGATGAACTGGTCACGGCTTTCCGCGACATTTCTCCCCAGGCGCCGACGCACATCCTTATTATTCCCAATATTCTGATCCCGACCGTTAATGACGTTAAAACCGAGCATGAAGTGGCGCTGGGCCGTATGCTGACGGTGGCCGCGAAAATCGCTGAGCAGGAAGGGATTGCTGAAGACGGATACCGTTTGATCATGAACTGTAATCGCCATGGCGGCCAGGAAGTCTATCATATTCATATGCATCTGCTGGGTGGACGTCCACTGGGACCGATGCTGGCACATAAAGGTCTTTAATATGTTAACTGGGCGTATTGCAGCGCTGATCGTGACGCTGGTAATGGTTGGGTGCAGCGCGCGTCCAGCCATCCCGGTCAGTGAAGAACAGACGCTGGTGATGGAGTCCTCAGTGCTTGCTGCGGGCATCACGGCGGAGAAGCCTTCGCTGACCATAAGCGAAATCCAGTCTTCAGCCTCTTCTACGCTCTATAACGAAAGGCAAGAGCCAGTGACGGTGCATTATCGCTTCTACTGGTATGACGTGAGAGGTCTTGAGATGCACCCGCTTGAGGCGCCGCGCAGCGTGACCATCCCGGCAAGATCGTCGGTCACGCTCTACGGCAGCGCCAGCTATCTGGGTGCACATAAGGTGAGACTTTATCTTTATTTGTAAGGAGTGAACCTTGATTAAAACAATGAGCCGTTATGCGCTCCTGAGTGCCTTTGCACTCTTTCTGGCGGGTTGTGTGACGCGAACGGAAGAACCTGCACCGGTGGATCAGGCGAAGCCGGGAACGGAACAGCCAACAACGCCAGCGCAGCCTGTTCCAACCGTGCCGTCTGTACCGACCATTCCGGCGCAGCCTGGCCCGATCGAACATCCGGACGACACCGCACAGCCTGCGCCGCGAGTACGCCACTATGACTGGAATGGCGCAATGCAGCCGATGGTGGGCAAAATGTTGCAGGCACAGGGTGTTACGCCCGGCAGCGTGCTGCTGGTGGACAGCGTGAACAACCGTACAAACGGTTCCCTGAATGCGGGAGAAGCGACGGAAACCCTGCGCAACGCGCTGGCAAACAACGGTAAATTTACGCTGGTCTCTGCTCAGCAGCTCGCGGTCGCAAAGCAGCAGCTTGGTCTGTCGCCTCAGGACAGCCTGGGTTCGCGCAGTAAAGCGATTGGTATTGCCCGCAACGTTGGCGCGCAGTATGTCCTTTATTCAAACGCGACAGGCAACGTGAACACGCCGTCGTTGCAGATGCAGTTAATGCTGGTTCAGACCGGCGAAATTATCTGGTCAGGTAAAGGTGCCGTTACGCAACAATAAGCGCACGCGTCATGAGGTCCTGACGCGTTATTTCCCTCAATACCATGTTATCGCGCCGCAAGCCCCCGCCGGGCTTGGCGGCGCGAGTTGCATTATTGAGCATGGCGACCATCGGCTGGTTTTACGTCAGCATCACGATGCCGCCGCGCCTGCCTCCCATTTTCGTCGCCAGTTCCGCGCCCTGAAGCGCCTGCCCGCCGACCTTGCGCCACAACCTCATCTCTTTATCAGAGACTGGATGGCGGTGGCGTTTATTGCGGGTGAGATCAAAAGCGAGCTTCCCGATACGCCTGCGCTGGCAGCCATGCTGTATCATCTGCATCGCCAGCCGCGTCTGGGCTGGCGGGTAACGTTACTTCCTTTGCTGGATCACTACTGGCAGCAGGCTGCGCCTGGACGACGCACGCCCTACTGGCTGGCGCAGCTTAAGCGGTTGCGTAAAGCGGGAGAGCCGCAGGCGTTACGTCTGGCGCCGCTGCATATGGATGTCCACGCGGGGAATATCGTTCATACCACGGCAGGCGAGAAACTTATCGACTGGGAATATGCCGGAGACGGTGACGTGGCGCTCGAACTTGCTGCGGTCTGGATGCCTGATGAGGCGTCGCGCGAGCAGCTGATAACCGCCTATGCCCGAAACGCCAACATCAATTCGCTCACCCTTGCGCGGCAGGTCGCGCGCTGGCGTCCGTGGGTGTTGATGCTGATGGCGGGATGGTTTGAAATGCGCCTTCAGCAGACAGGTGACAAACAATTTATTGCGCTGGCAAATGATGCCTGGCGTCAGTTACAAACGAAAGGATAAGAGAGGTTGGTGTGGGTCCAGTAATGTTGGATGTCGAAGGGTTTGAGCTGGATGCGGAAGAGCGCGAAATTCTGGCACATCCGCTGGTAGGGGGGCTGATTCTTTTCACCCGCAATTATCATGATCCGGAGCAGTTGCGTGAGCTGGTTCGCCAGATCCGTGCGGCGTCGCGCAATCACCTGGTGGTGGCCGTAGACCAGGAAGGTGGGCGTGTGCAGCGTTTCCGCGAAGGGTTTACCCGTTTACCCGCCGCGCAATCTTTTGCTGCGCTGCTGGGGATCGAAGAGGGCGGTCAACTGGCGCAGGATGCCGGCTGGCTGATGGCCAGCGAGATGATCGCCATGGATATCGACATCAGCTTCGCCCCGGTGCTGGACGTAGGACACATTAGCGCGGCAATTGGTGAGCGTTCGTATCATGACGATCCGCGTATTGCGCTGGCAATGGCGACGCGCTTTATTGACGGTATGCATGCTGCGGGCATGAAAACCACCGGCAAACATTTCCCGGGCCACGGGGCGGTGACGGCGGATTCCCATAAAGAAACCCCGCGCGATCCGCGCCCGGAAGCAGACATTCGCGCTAAAGATATGTCGGTTTTCCGCTCGTTGATCGCTGATAACAAGCTGGATGCCATCATGCCTGCGCACGTCATCTACAGTGAGGTCGATCCGCGTCCGGCCAGCGGCTCTCCACACTGGCTTAAAACCGTGCTGCGTCAGGAGTTAGGCTTCAATGGCGTAATTTTCTCTGACGATTTATCCATGGAAGGGGCGGCGATTATGGGTAGCTATGCCGAACGTGGGCAGGCTTCGCTGGATGCGGGTTGCGATATGATCCTCGTCTGCAATAATCGTAAAGGGGCGGTGAGCGTGCTGGATAACCTGTCGCCGATCAATGCTGAACGTGTTACACAATTGTATCATAAAGGTTCATTTAGTCGTCAGGAGCTGATGGACTCGGCGCGCTGGAAAACGGTAAACGCCCGGCTTGAAGCCCTGAACGAGCGCTGGCAGGCACATAAAGCAGCCCTTTAATTCATCCCGGAAGGCGTAGCGTGGTGAGACGATGATCATCTATTTACACGGTTTTGACTCAAACAGTCCTGGTAATCATGAGAAAGTGCTGCAATTGCAGTTTATCGATCCGGATGTCCGGCTGATCAGTTACAGCACACGTCATCCGAAGCATGACATGCAGCATCTGCTTAAAGAAGTGGATAAAATGTTGCAGCTCAATATCGACGATCGCCCGCTGATCTGCGGCGTGGGGTTAGGAGGATACTGGGCAGAGCGCATCGGTTTTTTGTGCGATATCCGTCAGGTCATTTTTAATCCTAACCTGTTTCCGAACGAAAACATGGAAGGCAAAATCGATCGCCCGGAGGAGTACGCCGACATCGCAACCAAATGCGTGAGCAATTTCCGTGAAAAGAACCGCGATCGGTGTCTGGTGATCCTCTCCCGCAACGATGAAGCGCTGAACAGCTCCCGCGCCGCCGAGCTTCTGCACCATTACTACGAAATTGTCTGGGACGAAGAGCAGACCCACAAGTTCAAACACATTTCCCCGCACTTGCAGCGTATTAAAGCCTTTAAAACGCTGGGCTGATCTCCCTGAACCTGATAAAGGCTCGGTACGTGAAAGCGTACCGGGCCTCTTTTTTGTCAGAGTTGTCTACTTTTAAACCATCAAAACTTGATACATATCAATTTTGGTATGACCAATGCGCCTGACGTGCTATTCTCAATGAATCTGAATGGTTTCAGTGCAGTAACCTGTTGTTAATTAAGGGTTATTTATATAACTTTTAATTAACAATTGGTTAATAATTTGAGGGGGTCACGTTGACTACGCCATTGAAAAAGATAGTGATTGTCGGCGGTGGTGCTGGCGGACTGGAGCTGGCGACGCAGCTGGGTAAGAAACTGGGTCGCGGTAAGAAAGCCAAAATCACGCTGGTGGATCGTAACCACAGCCATCTGTGGAAGCCGTTACTGCACGAAGTGGCGACCGGGTCGCTGGATGAGGGCGTGGATGCGCTCAGCTATCTGGCGCATGCGCGTAACCACCACTTCCAGTTCCAGCTGGGTTCGGTGGTGGATATCAATCGTGAAAACAAAACCATCACGCTGGCTGAGCTGCGTGATGATAAAGGCGAGTTGCTGGTTCCTGAGCGCAAGCTGGCCTATGACACGCTGGTGATGGCCCTGGGCAGTACCTCCAATGATTTCAACACCCCAGGCGTAAAAGAGCACTGCATCTTCCTGGATAACCCGCATCAGGCGCGTCGTTTCCATCAGGAGATGCTTAACCTGTTCCTGAAGTACACCAACAACATGGGTGCTAACGGCAAGGTCAACATTGCTATCGTGGGCGGCGGCGCAACGGGCGTTGAATTATCGGCGGAGTTGCACAATGCGGTCAAACAGCTGCACAGCTACGGCTACAAAGGGCTGACTAACGAAGCGCTGAATGTGACGCTGGTGGAAGCAGGTGAACGCATTCTGCCTGCGCTTCCGCCGCGTATTTCCGGCGCGGCGCACAACGAGCTGACTAAACTGGGCGTGCGCGTGCTGACCCAGACCATGGTGACGAGCGCGGATGAGGGCGGCCTGCATACCAAAGACGGCGAGTACATCCAGGCCGACCTGATGGTCTGGGCTGCGGGGATCAAAGCGCCTGATTTCATGAAAGATATCGGTGGGCTGGAGACAAACCGCATTAACCAGCTGGTGGCAGAGCCGACGCTGCAAACCACGCGCGATCCGGACATCTTCGCCATCGGCGACTGTGCCTCCTGCGCACGTCCGGAAGGCGGATTTGTACCGCCTCGCGCTCAGGCTGCGCACCAGATGGCAAGCCTCGTGCTGCATAACATCCTGGCGCAGATAAAAGGCAAACCGATGAAAGCCTATGTCTACAAAGACCACGGCTCTCTGGTGTCGCTCTCAAACTTCTCCACCGTGGGCAGCCTGATGGGTAACCTGATGCGCGGCTCCATGATGGTGGAAGGGCGCATCGCCCGCTTCGTGTACATTTCTCTGTACCGTATGCACCAGATTGCGCTGCACGGCTACTTCAAAACCGGCCTGATGATGCTGGTTGGCCGCATCAACCGCGTGATCCGTCCACGCCTGAAGCTGCACTAATTTCTCTCTCCCTCCGGACCCTCCGGAGGGAATTCTTAGCACATCATGCTGTGCATTTCCCTCCTGACGCTTAAGAGTTCTCTTAAACCCACGTTGTCCCGGCCAACAACCCTGATTTTGATCCTTTATCTTATTGGCGAAGCGTTTATTGCGCTGCAAAATTGCTACCAATTGCAACAAAGGAGGAAGTCCCGTGAATAAATCAATGTTGGCGGGTATAGGGATTGGCGTCGCAGCTGCGTTAGGTGTGGCTGCCGTTGCCAGTCTGAACGTACTTGATCGTGGCCCGCAGTATGCGCAGGTGGTTTCCGCTACACCGATCAAAGAGACGGTCAAGACGCCTCGTCAGGAGTGCCGTAATGTTTCTGTCACCCATCGTCGTCCAGTTCAGGATGAAAACCGTATCGCTGGCTCCGTGCTGGGCGCGGTTGCTGGTGGGGTGATTGGTCATCAGTTTGGTGGCGGCCGTGGTAAGGATGTCGCGACGGTGGTTGGTGCGCTGGGTGGCGGTTATGCCGGTAACCAGGTACAGGGCGCGATGCAGGAAAATGATACCTACACCACAACGCAGCAGCGCTGTAAAACCGTGTATGACAAGTCTGAAAAAATGTTGGGCTACGACGTAACCTACAAAATTGGCGATCAGCAGGGCAAAATCCGCATGGATAAAGATCCTGGTACGCAGATCCCTCTCGACAGCAATGGTCAGCTGATACTGAATAACAAAGTGTAAAAAAGATGTTCTCTGAACTTAGCTCCTCATGCGCTCAGGCTGAGGAGCTTTTTTTTGCGTCAGAGTTTAAGAAGTTCAGGCCACAGGCGCAGCGTTGTGTGCGTAATCCCCTGCAATTTTTCCAGCGTCGCGCCTTCACGGGCGCTGATGGACATCCCCTGTAAAATACAGCTCAGATACTGGGCCAGCTCCTGCGGACGGCAATGCGCCGGGATTTCGCCGCGCAGCTGACGCTGAGCCAGAAACGTGCTGAGCGTCTCCTCCTGCATCGCATGTCGCGATTTGACCGTGTTGGCAATCTCTTTAGACGATGCCGCGAGGGTCGCGGAGGTGTTGATCATAAAACACCCCGCAGGCGTGTCCTTGCTGGTATAGCAGGTCGCGATTGCCGTGAAATAATCCTGTAATGCCTGCTCAACCGTTTTTTCTTCACAGAATAGCTGGGCTTCATGTTTTGCCGCGAAGCGCGAGATGTATCTGTCCAGAACGGCCCGGAATAAGCCTTCTTTGTTGGTGAACTCTGCGTACAGGGTAGGGGCTTTAGCACCCGTAGCTTCCACGAGATCGGAAAGCGACGTTGCTTCATACCCATGCTGCCAGAAGAGCGTCATGGCCTTATCGAGCGCCGCATCCCTGTCGAACACTTTTGGTCGGCCACGGCTTTTCTTTGCGCAACGCGTGACATCGGTTGTCATGTGCCGTTGGTCCTCTGTTGTTTTGTTGAATAGTCATTATAAAAATAAACGTCTGCAACGACCAGCGGTGATTTCTGAAAAATAATTTAATTTTATCTTTTTGAAATATAAGGCAAATGAAATTAATTTAACGATCATTATAAAAATGAGTTGACGTGTGACCTGGATCACATCTATCATTTACCTATCGATCGTTAACTAAATAACTAACGACCACTACATCATCTGCCTAAAGGTATAAAATCATGAAAAACGTTAAAACCCTCATCGCTGCCGCCGTTCTGAGTTCACTCTCTTTCGCAAGCTTCGCTGCTGTTGAAGTACAATCCACTCCAGCAGACCAGCAGAAAGTCGGTACCATCTCTGCCACTGCCGGGACTAACCTGGGCTCTCTGGAAGATCAGCTGGCGCAAAAAGCTGACGAAATGGGTGCGAAATCATTCCGCATCACCTCTGTGACCGGTCCTAACACCCTGCACGGTACCGCAGTTATCTACAAATAAGCGTAACGCAACCCTCCGTTATGCCACTGCAATAAAAAACGCCCTGCTGATGCAGGGCGTTTGTCGTTATTGCTGCTTTACATTGACTGCTGAGCAACCTCATGATGCCGCGTAACATCGGTTGGCATCCCCGAACGTGCTTCCATCGCCCGCTCCATCACTGCGCCATCGGTGTTGGCATTCGTTTTAAAGCTCACCATTGAGGCATTCAGATTAATCGGCAGCGTCTGCGGATCGTCATTGATGTTTTTCGATAGCGGCTGGTGGATCTCAACCAGACGGACGCCACCTGGCTCTTCAGACACTTTAATCGGCGTATTAATGATATTCACTTTCGTGCCAGGGGCGATCACGCGGTAGAGCGTTTTGATATCGTCATCGCGCAGGCGAATGCAGCCGGAGCTGACGCGCATCCCGATCCCGAAATCCGCATTCGTTCCGTGCAGAAGATAAACCCCACCATATGCCGCCAGGCGAATTGCATGATGTCCCATCGGATTATCCGGGCCAGCAGGTACCACGGCGGGCAGGTCGATACCTTGAGCTTTATAACGGGCGCGAATGTTTGCCGTCGGGGTCCAGGTAGGATTAGCGCGCTTATCAGAGACGGTGGTGACCATGGTAGGTGTGAGCGTATCGCCCCCCAGTTGACCAATACCGATAGGGTAGACGGTCACTTCGTTCTTGCCCGGCGGGTAGTAATACAGACGTAGCTCGGCGAGGTTAATCACAATGCCCTGACGCGGCGCGTCCGGCAGGATGGTTTGCAGCGGAATCGTCAGTACGCTGCCCGCCCGGGGCACGTACGGATCTACGCCCGGGTTGGCCTGCAACAGCGCCAGGAACCCGACGTTATATTTTTTGGCAATCGCTTCCAGCGAGCCGCCATCGTTTTCAACCACGTGAAAGCGGTTTTCACCTACGACGTTGCTGCCGGCGGGCGGAAGAGGCCAGGTATTGGCGCGAGCAGGGAGCGCGACGGCAACCGTCGCGGCCAGCGCAACCAGAGTTAACCAGCGGGTAAAACGCGAAGAAATCATCATTATGATAATCCATACAAATTATAAGGCTATTGTTTTATAAGGCGTTAATGATAATTATGGCGAATGTATAGTCGGGAAGATCGGGCGAAGTGCAAAGAGTTTGTAAATTGTCCCCCACCAGCCGGGCGCTGGCGGGGGAAACCGTTATGCGATGGCGTTCTCTTCCAACTGACGCATAAAGTTACGCACCCAGTCCATGCGGGTTTTACGTTCCGTCAGATCCTGAGTAAATTTCAGACGCGTAGGGCCATCAAGACGGAAATGCTGCGGCTGTTTTTGCAGGAGGCCAATCAGCCACATCGGATCGACGTGGTTCTTTTCGGCAAACTCAATTACGCCGCCTTTCTCATTGCCTTCAAGTTTGCGAATGCCCAGCTTCTGCGCCTGCTGACGCAGGCGGGCAATATCCAGCAGGTTGCGCGCCGCATCGGGCAATATCCCAAAACGGTCAATCAGTTCGACTTTGATCTCTTCCAGCTCGCCTTCGCTTTTCGCGCTGGCAATGCGTTTGTAGAACGACAGACGGGTATTCACGTCAGGAATAAAATCATCCGGCAGCAGGGAAGGCATGCGCAGTTCCACTTCGGTCTGCTGGCTGGTGAGATCTTCCAGAGACGGTTCACGTCCGGCTTTAAGCGCGTCGACGGCATTTTCCAGCAGCTCCATATACAGCGAGAAACCGATGGTTTCCATGGAGCCGCTCTGGTCTTCACCCAGCAGCTCACCGGCGCCGCGGATCTCCAGGTCGTGGGTCGCCAGCGCAAAGCCAGCGCCCAGATCTTCCAGCGAGGCGATCGCTTCCAGACGCTTTTGCGCGTCGGTGGTCATTGCCTTCGGATGCGGCGTCAGCAGCCAGGCGTAGGCCTGATGGTGCGAACGCCCGACCCGCCCGCGCAGCTGGTGCAGCTGAGCCAGGCCGAAGTGATCCGCCCGTTCGATGATGATGGTGTTCGCCGTCGGAATGTCGATTCCGGTCTCAATGATGGTGGTACACACCAGCACGTTAAAGCGCTGGTGGTGGAAATCGTTCATTACCCGCTCCAGCTCGCGCTCGCGCATCTGGCCGTGACCAATGGCGATGCGCGCTTCCGGCACCAGCTCTGCCAGCCTGTCGGCGGCTTTCTGAATATTTTCAACGTCGTTGTACAGGTAATAGACCTGGCCACCGCGCAGCACTTCACGCAGGATCGCCTCGCGCACCACCAGATTGTCGTACTCGCGAACAAAGGTTTTCACCGCCAGACGGCGCGCCGGTGGGGTAGCGATTATCGACAGATCGCGCATGCCGCTCATCGCCATGTTCAGGGTGCGCGGGATCGGCGTTGCGGTCAGGGTCAGAATGTCGACGTTGGCGCGCATCGCTTTGATGCGCTCTTTGTGGCGCACCCCGAAGCGGTGCTCTTCGTCAACGATCAGCAACCCCAGATCTTTCCACTTCACGTCACTTTGCAGCAGCTTGTGAGTGCCGATCAGAATATCAATTTTGCCTTCACTTGCCTGTTCCAGGATCTGCGTCTGCTCTTTGGCACTGCGGAAGCGGGACAACATTTCGATACGTACCGGCCAGTTGGCGAAGCGGTCGCGGAAGTTGTCGAAGTGCTGCTGGGCAAGAAGGGTGGTCGGCACCAGCACCGCCACCTGCTTGTTGTTCTCAACCGCCAGGAAAGCGGCGCGCATCGCCACCTCGGTTTTACCGAAGCCCACGTCGCCGCAGACTAAGCGATCCATCGCCAGCGGCTGGCACATGTCGCTCAGCACGGCGTTGATGGCCTGGGCCTGATCCGGCGTAGTTTCAAACGGGAAGCTGTCGCAGAACAGCTGGTACTGCTCTTTATCATGCTTAAACGCATACCCCTCTTTGGCCGCACGCTGAGCGTAAATATCCAGCAGCTCGGCGGCCACGTCGCGCACTTTTTCCGCCGCTTTCTGGCGTGCACGCGCCCAGGCATCGCCGCCCAGCTTGTGCAGCGGCGCATTCTCTTCCGCGCCCCCGGCGTAGCGGCTGATCAGATGCAGGGACGACACCGGAACATACAGCTTGGCGTCGTTAGCGTAGGTCAGCATCAGGTATTCACCTTTGATGCCACCTGCTTCGAGGGTAGTCATCCCCTGATAGCGACCCACACCGTGTTCCAGGTGAACAATCGGCTGACCGGGGTGCAGTTCGGCCAGGTTGCGGATCAGGGTGTCCGGGTTGATGGTGCGACGGCTGTCCTGACGACGGCGCGCGACGCGCTCGCCCAGCAGGTCGCTTTCACATATCAACGCCAGGTTATTGAGCGTATCAATGAATCCGTGCTCGGCGGCGCCGATCATCAGGTAACGGCCATTTCCGGTCGCTTCGCTCAGGCGAAGAATACGCTTTGGCGCGACTTTGATCCTTCCCAGCAGTTCGCCCAGCGCTTCACGGCGACCTTCACTTTCAACGGAGAAGACCACCGGCCCGGTGAAGGACTCAAGAAACTTGCGCAGATTATCGAGCGGGGATTTCTGCTGCGCCTGAACGGCCAGGTCAGGCAGCATCCGGAAGGCGAGGTTAGTGTTGGCGGCCTTATCGGCAAGCGAATCGGTTTTGAGCTGCATACGCGGCCAGCGTTTCAGCTCGGCGTTGAGCTCGTCGGTACGCAGCCACAGCATTTCCGGCGGCAGCAGCGGACGCATCGGGTCAACGCCCCGGTTTTCAAAGCGGGCACGCGTTTCGCTTTCAAAGCGGCTGGCGCTGGCGTCGATATCCCCGGTGTTAACAATCAGCGTATTTGCCGGGAAGTAGCTGAACAGCGCCGGCAGCGGTTCGTTAAAGAACAGGGGCTGCCAGTACTCGATCCCGGCCGGAAGGGTGCCTTTGCTGACCTGCTGGTAGATATGTTCGGCATCACGCTTCACGTCGAACCTGTCGCGCCACTGGCTGCGGAACAGTTCGATGGCGGTTTTATCCGTCGGGAACTCATGGGCGGGCAGCAGATTAATAGAGTCCACTTCCTCCAGCGTGCGCTGGGTGTCGGCGTCGAACACGCGCAGGCTGTCGATCTCATCATCGAAGAAATCCAGACGGTACGGCCGATCGCTGCCCATCGGATAGAGATCAAGCAGCGCACCGCGCGTCGCGTATTCGCCGTGCTCCATCACCTGATCGACATGTCGATAGCCGGCTCCATCCAGCTGCACGCGCAGGGCATCGCGCGACAGGCGCTGGCCTTTTTTCATCACCAGCGCATGGCCGTGCAAATAGCTGTGCGGGCAGACGCGCTGCATCAGGGTATTCACCGGCACAATCAGCACGCCGCGCTGCATGGTGGGGAGCTGATACAGCGTCGACAGGCGCGAGGAGATGATCTCCTGGTGCGGAGAGAAACTGTCGTAGGGAAGCGTTTCCCAGTCGGCCAGGCTGAATACCAGACTGTCGGTGAACTGACGAATTTCGTCGTGCAGGCGCAGGGCGTTTTGCATGTCCGGGGCAACCAGCACCACCGGCCCTGGATGCCGCTCGGCAATTTCCGCCACCAGCGTGGCGCAGGCCGCGCCTGTCAGTTCGCCCAGCTGGCGTTGGTCACCTGCTTTTACAGGCAAGGAAAAACGATAGTGTTCAGGCATGGCTATGTCAGAGTCTCTTGGGGATATACCAACAGTATTGGGGCATATCACTGATACGCAATGTCTTTATTATCCTCGATCGTTTTACATAAGCAAATCGTAACCGCACAAGAGGGAAAGTGCCCCCGGATGGGTAGAGGGTTCCTCAGTAATTTGAAAGCAGAAGCAATAACGTTGTCTTCAGACTAACTGAGGGCTTTCAGCGATGCCCTGGTCCGGCTGTAAATCGCTGAGGCGTTTCCTGAAGGCCGGGGCGAGGCGCAGGGATGCGCCGAGAGGGCGTGGCCTGCATGGATGCAGGCTCATGCCCGACCCGATAGCCGGAAGGAATAAGCCGAGGGTATCGCGAAGCGACGATTTACCGCCGGGAGCCCGGGTTGCCAGGGTGGTGGCGACTGAGCCACCCTGGCACGTTCACCGCTCGTGCGGTTATAGAATAGCAAGGAATATAAGGTGAACGGAACGAGCACCACAGCTGTATGTTCACCCTCACCCCAGCCCTCTCCCATAGGGAGAGGGAGCCGTCTGTGCAGGCCTTATTTTGTAGTCCGCATGGGACAGGGTTAGTTAGCGGGTCGTGGGCACGGGCGAAAGCCGCGCGGGAGGGGAGAAGAAAAGGTCGCCAAAGAGGGCGGTTGAGAGCTTACGTGCCCCCAGCCCAACCAGCGTGCAGACGAGCAGGCTGATAAACGGATAGACCAGAATCAGCGTTAACTCCGCCCAGATCGGCCAGTACGCCGCATTCATTTCGCGAATCAGGAGCAGGCTAAACGCCTCAATTAAAATGCGGTGGGTGGTATAAATCGCGATGGTGTTTGAACCGATGACGTTCAGCAGATTATTGGGATGAACGGCATAACGCTGCTCGAAGCTGTAAAAGAGCTTCATGATGACTACGATCGACAGCAGTGAGAGCGGCAGAGGAACATTAGCGAACCACAGCACTACCGACACCGCGCCAGAGGCGATAAGTACCAGCCAGCTGCGGCGCAAATTCATCCCTTTCATCCACGCCATCAACTGCGCGCCGTACCATGCGCCGAGGCTGTAGTAGATCATGTTGCGCACCACGCTGTTCATTCCCCACCACGGTAACGGCAGGAAGTTGATGGCGATGCTTGCCAGCGCCAGAATCCCCAGCATCGGCAGTTTCCAGCGGCTCAGCAGCTTACAGAGCGTAAAGTAGACCACTAACGCGTACAAATACCACAGGCTGGTGCTGGCCGTGAGCATTCCCAGTACAAACCCTGAAACGGAATCGGCGTAGGCCGCATTGGATGCTGTCGCCAGTTCTCGCTCGGGGGCGAGCCAGGCATTCAGATGGGTCAGCGCCTGCCATTGCAGGACGCCCCACAGGGCCAAAACCCAGACGATGCTCCAGATCCGCTTGTCGAGACTGGTGCGCCAGTTCACCTCGTCGATATAACGACGGATCAAATAGCCGGAGATAAAGAAAAACACCGGCATACGGAACGGGGCAAGGTAAAGATTAAAGTAGACCCAGCATTTGGCGAGCAGGCCCGATAACGGATGCTGTAGCCCGTCAAGGTGAGGATAAAAGGTGATCACCGAGTGGTAAATTACCACCAGGTAGATGCACAGGCCTTTTATCTGGTTAATCCATAATGCTTTTTGTTTCATGGTGCGTGACGACCTTGTTGCCATAAACGAAACGCCGATTGTTGTAAAATGAAGCCCTGATGTAATGGGTAACAGTCTGTATCAGGACGATTTTCGGAAAAGGTGGAGACTGTCTGGCGGAAGTTCAGTCAGTAGCATGATGATTTATCTGAATTTTTCGGAAAAATGATTACCGAATCTTACGGTTTCAGTCATTTACGCTTAACGGATTCGCTTATATACTCGTGGGTCTGCTATCAGCAAACAGACGGATTTCATGTATCAACCTGTCGCACTCTTTATAGGCTTACGTTACATGCGTGGGCGCGCCGCGGACCGCTTCGGTCGCTTTGTCTCCTGGCTTTCGACTATTGGCATTACGCTTGGCGTGATGGCACTGGTGACGGTGCTTTCCGTCATGAACGGCTTCGAGCGCGAGCTGCAAAACAATATCCTGGGGCTGATGCCGCAGGCCGTTCTCTCTTCCACTCAGGGTTCCGTTAATCCGCAACAGCTGCCGGAAAGCGCGGTGAAGTTACAGGGTGTCACGCGCGTTGCGCCGCTCACGACGGGCGATGTGGTGCTGCAAAGCGCCCGTAGCGTGGCGGTCGGGGTGATGCTGGGTATCGATCCCGCGCAAAAAGATCCGCTGACGCCGTTCCTGGTCAATGTGAAACAAACCGACCTGGAAGCGGGTAAATACAACGTCATCCTCGGCGAGCAGCTTGCCGGGCAGCTCGGGGTCAACCGTGGCGATCAGCTGCGCGTGATGGTGCCGTCAGCCAGTCAGTTTACGCCGATGGGGCGTCTGCCAAGCCAGCGCCTGTTCAACGTGATTGGCACGTTTGCGGCGAACAGCGAAGTTGATGGTTACCAGATGTTGGTGAACATTCAGGACGCCTCGCGTCTGATGCGCTACCCCGCGGGAAATATTACCGGCTGGCGTCTGTGGCTTGATGCGCCGCTGAAGGTGGATACCCTCAGCCAGCAGACGCTACCGGAAGGGACGAAATGGCAGGACTGGCGCGACCGGAAAGGCGAACTGTTCCAGGCCGTGCGCATGGAGAAAAACATGATGGGGCTGCTGCTGAGCCTGATCGTGGCCGTTGCCGCGTTTAATATCATCACCTCGCTCGGGCTGATGGTGATGGAGAAGCAAGGCGAAGTCGCCATTCTGCAAACCCAGGGGCTGACTCCGCGCCAGATCATGGCGGTATTTATGGTCCAGGGCGCCAGCGCCGGCATCATCGGCGCGCTGCTCGGCGCGGCGCTGGGGGCGCTGCTCGCCAGCCAGCTCAACAATCTCATGCCGATTATCGGCGCGCTGCTTGATGGCGCGGCGCTGCCGGTGGCTATCGAGCCGCTCCAGGTGGTCGGTATTGCGCTGGCCGCGATGGCCATTGCGCTGCTTTCTACGCTTTATCCTTCCTGGCGGGCTGCCGCCACTCAACCCGCTGAGGCTTTACGTTATGAATAAGATCCTGTTGCAGTGCGACAACCTGTCCAAACGCTATCAGGAAGGCACTGTGCAGACCGACGTGTTGCACAATGTGAGTTTTAGCGTGGGCGAAGGCGAGATGATGGCGATTGTCGGCAGCTCTGGCTCCGGTAAAAGTACGTTGCTGCACCTGCTTGGCGGGCTGGACACGCCAACCGAAGGCGATGTGATCTTCTCCGGGCAGCCGCTGAGTAAAATGTCGTCTACGGCGAAAGCCGAGCTGCGTAACCGCGAGCTGGGCTTTATCTATCAGTTCCACCATCTGCTGCCGGACTTTACGGCGCTGGAAAACGTCGCAATGCCGCTGCTGATTGGTAAAAAGAAACCCGCGGAAATTAATGCCCGCGCCAGCGACATGCTAAAAGCGGTAGGGCTGGGTCATCGCGGGAATCACCGTCCGTCTGAGCTTTCCGGCGGTGAGCGTCAGCGTGTGGCCATCGCCCGTGCGCTGGTCAACAACCCGCGCCTGGTGCTGGCGGATGAACCGACAGGTAACCTCGATGCGCGTAACGCAGACAGCATTTTCCAGCTTCTCGGCGAACTGAACGCCGCACAGGGAACCGCGTTTCTGGTGGTCACCCACGATTTACAACTGGCTATGCGGATGGGGCGTCAGCTGGAAATGCGCGACGGTCGTCTGAATGCTGAACTGACGCTGATGGGAGCGGAGTAATGGCTTCACCGTTATCGTTACTCATCGGGTTACGCTTTAGCCGCGGTCGTCGCCGGAGCGGGATGGTTTCCCTTATCTCCGTGATCTCCACCATCGGTATCGCCCTGGGCGTGGCGGTGTTGATTGTGGGCTTAAGCGCCATGAACGGCTTTGAGCGTGAACTGAATAACCGCATTCTGGCCGTTGTCCCTCACGGTGAAATCGAGCCGGTTAACCAGCCGTGGTCCAACTGGCAGGATGCCCTGAACAAAGTGGAAAAGGTGCCCGGTATTGCGGCGGCTGCACCTTACATTAACTTTACCGGGCTGGTAGAGAGCGGGGTAAACCTGCGCGCCATTCAGGTGAAAGGGGTAAATCCTCGTCAGGAAGAGCGTCTGAGCGCGCTGCCGCGCTATGTGCAAAATGGCGCATGGGCAAACTTTAAGGCCGGCGAGCAGCAGATTATCATGGGCAAAGGCGTTGCCGATGCGCTGAAGGTGAAGCAGGGCGACTGGGTCTCGATCATGATCCCGAACGCCAGCGCTGATCACAAATTGCAGCAGCCTAAGCGCGTACGTCTGCACGTCACCGGTATTTTGCAGCTGAGCGGCCAGCTCGATCACAGCTTCGCGATGGTGCCGCTGGAAGATGCACGCCAGTATCTGGATATGAGCGACAGCGTGACGGGCATTGCCATTAAGGTTAACGACGTCTTCAACGCCAATAAACTGGTGCGTGACGCTGGCAGCGTGACCAATAACTATGTCTACATCAAAAGCTGGATCGGCACTTACGGGTATATGTACCGTGATATCCAGATGATCCGCGCGATTATGTATCTGGCGATGGTGCTGGTGATTGGGGTGGCGTGTTTTAATATCGTCTCGACGCTGGTGATGGCCGTTAAGGATAAGAGCGGCGACATCGCCGTGCTGCGTACCTTAGGGGCGAAAGACGGTCTTATTCGCGCCATCTTCGTCTGGTACGGTTTACTGGCGGGGCTGTTTGGCAGCCTCTGCGGTGTGGCGATCGGCGTGGTGGTTTCCCTTCAGCTGACGCCGATTATCAACGGGATTGAAGCGCTTATTGGCCATCAGTTCCTGTCAGGCGATATCTATTTTATTGACTTCCTGCCGTCTGAACTGCACTGGCTGGACGTTATTTATGTGCTGGTTACAGCACTTTTACTGAGTCTGCTGGCAAGCTGGTATCCGGCGCGTCGCGCTAGCCGAATTGATCCGGCGAGGGTATTAAGTGGCCAGTAATTTCGTCATGGTTTAGCGGTCTTTTGGCCGCTGAATCAAACAGAGGAATGCATCATGTATTACGGATTTGATATTGGCGGCACCAAGATTGCGCTCGGCGTGTTCGATAAAGATCTTAAGCTACAATGGGAAACCCGCGTCCCCACGCCGCGCGAAAGCTACGATGAATTTTTAACCGCCATTGCCGCACTGGTGGCGCAAGCGGATGAACGCTTTGGCGTCAAAGGCAGCGTTGGCATTGGTATTCCGGGTATGCCCGAAACCGACGATAACACGCTGTACGCGGCCAACGTGCCTGCCGCCAGCGGCAAACCGCTGCGGGCCGATCTCTCCGCGCTCCTTGAACGCGATGTGCGTTTAGATAACGATGCCAACTGCTTCGCGCTCTCTGAAGCCTGGGATGATGAATTCCGTCGCTTCCCGCTGGTGATGGGGCTGATCCTCGGAACGGGCGTCGGTGGCGGGATTGTCATTAACGGTAAGCCCATTACCGGGCGCAGCTATATTACCGGCGAATTTGGCCATATCCGCCTGCCGGTGGATGCTCTGGAGGTCGTCGGACGTGATTTCCCGCTGACCCGCTGCGGCTGTGGGCAGCACGGCTGTATTGAGAACTACCTATCAGGCCGCGGGTTTGCATGGCTTTACGAACACTTCTATCATCAGAAACTTGAGGCCCCTCAAATCATTACCCTGTGGGAGCAGGGGGATGCGCAGGCGCGTGAGCACGTCGAGCGCTATCTGGATCTGCTGGCGGTGTGTCTGGGGAATATCCTGACTATCGTCGATCCGGATCTGCTGGTGATCGGGGGAGGGCTGTCAAATTTCACTGCGATTACGGAACAGTTGTCCGGGCGTCTGACCCGACATTTATTGCCGGTCGCCCGCGTGCCGCGCATTGAGCGTGCGCGACACGGGGACGCAGGAGGCATGCGCGGAGCCGCATTCCTTCATCTCACCGATTAGTTTACGAGGTTATTATGCTGTCGCGTCGCCAGGGTCGACTCAGCCGTTTTCGCAAAAATAAACGCCGCTTACGTGAACGCCTGCGTCAGCGGATCTTTTTCAGAGACAGGATGATGCCAGAAGCGATGGATAAACCCAGAGTGGTGGTGTTGACCGGGGCGGGGATCTCCGCCGAATCCGGTATTCAGACTTTCCGCGCAGCGGATGGACTGTGGGAAGAACACCGAGTTGAAGATGTGGCGACGCCGGAAGGTTTCGCCCGCGACCCGGCGCTGGTGCAGGCGTTCTACAATGCCCGCCGTCGCCAGCTTCAGCAGCCGGAGATTGCGCCGAATGCGGCGCACCTGGCGCTGGCAAAGCTGGAGGAGGCGCTGGGGGATCGTTTTCTGCTGGTCACGCAGAACATCGACAATCTTCACGAAAGGGCCGGAAACCACAACATCATTCACATGCACGGCGAACTGCTCAAGGTGCGGTGCGCATGGAGTGGTCAGGTGCTGGAGTGGAAAGAGGACGTGCTGGACGAAGACCGCTGCCACTGCTGTCAGTTCCCTTCGCGTCTGCGTCCGCATGTGGTCTGGTTTGGCGAAATGCCGCTGGGAATGGATGAGATCTACAGCGCCCTGGCCATGGCGGACGTCTTTATCGCCATTGGTACTTCGGGACATGTCTATCCGGCGGCGGGATTTGTTCACGAAGCGCGACTTCAAGGCGCCCATACGGTGGAGCTTAATCTGGAGCCAAGCCAGGTCGGGAGTGAGTTTGAAGAGAAACATTACGGTCTGGCGAGCGAGGTGGTGCCAGCCTTTGTGGATAAACTCCTGAAGGGGCTATAAGAGTAACGGGCGACATTGCGTCGCCCGTTATGCATTAACGGCCTGCTTTTAGCTTCTGATAATATTCTTCATACAGGCGGCTCGCGTCACCGACGTCGTTCTGCCATTCCCCTTTGCTGATGGTTTCAGCGTCCGGATAAAGCGATTTATCATTTGCCACTTCAGGGCTTAAAAGCTTCCGCGCGGCCAGGTTTGGCGTCGGGTAGCCGATAGTTTCCGCCACCTCTTTTGCCACATCCGGGCGCAGCAGGAAGTTGATCAGCTTCAGGGCACCCTCGACGTTTTTCGCATTCGCCGGGATCGCGAGGCTGTCCATCCAGAAGATGCCGCCCTCTTTCGGCCAGACCACCTCAAGCGGCGTCCCGGCCTGACGCGCCACAAACGCAGAGCCGTTCCAGACCATCCCCAGATTCACTTCACCTTCCATATACGGGTTAGCCGGGTTATCCGAGTTGAACGCCGCCACGTTTGGCATCAGCTTTTTCAGTTCGTTATACGCTGCTTCGATCTCTTTCGGATCGGTGGTGTTGCCGGAATAGCCGAGTTTACGCAGCGCCACCTGGAACACTTCGCGCGCATCGTCGGTTAACAGCAGGCTGCTTTTGTATTCCGGCTTCCACAGGTCAGCCCAGGATGAAACCGTTTTGGGATCAATGGCATCGCTGTTGATGCCAATTGCCGTCGCGCCCCAGATGTACGGAATGGAGTAGTCGTTGTTCGGGTCGAACGGCTTGTTTAGCATCTCAGGATCGAGGTTAGAAAAATTGGTTAGCTTCGTTTTGTCGATCTTCTGGATCATGCCTTCTTTGCGCATCTTGTCGACGAAATAGGTCGACGGCACCACCAGGTCATACGCGCCATCTTTATAGGTTTTAAGCTTGGCGTACATGGTTTCATTCGACTCGTAGGTCGAATAGATCACCTTGATGCCTGTCTCTTTGGTGAACTGCTCCAGCAGGCCCGGCGGCACATACTCGGTCCAGTTGTAGAAATAGAGCGTTTTGCTGTCATCAGCATGCGCAGCGCCCATTCCGAGCACCAGTGCCGCAGCGGCAAGCATTTTTTTCATTTCTGTGTCCCCTGAGATTTTGTTTTATCACGAGCAATAACCTGGCTGGCAATCACCAGAACCAGCGATAACACCAACAGAATAGTCGCCAGCGCGTTCACTTCGGGTGAAACACCGACTTTAACCATTGAGTAGATCTTCAACGGCAGAATTTCATAGCTCGGCCCGGTGACGAAGGAGGACACGACCACGTCGTCCATCGACAGGGTAAAGCTGAGCAGCCATCCTGCTGCCACGGCGGGCATCGCCAGCGGCAGAATGATTTTGCGCAGAATGGTCATCTCGCTGGCACCCAGATCTTTCGCCGCTTCCAGCATGCGAACGTCGAACCCTTTCAGACGCGCGTAGACGGTTACCACCACAAACGGCAGACAGAAGGTGATATGCGAGAACAGCAGCGACCAGAAACCGAGCTGGACGCCCAGCAGCATAAACAGCACCAGCAGTGAAATGGCCATCACGATATCCGGGGACATCATCACCACAAACAGCATACCGCTGACGAACGGCTTACCGCGAAAACGGTAGCGGTACAGCGCCACGGCGGTCAACGAGCCAATCAGCGTCGCGAAGGTGGCAGAGAATACCGCCATCGTCAGCGAGTGCTGAGCGGCCTGTAGCAGGCTGTCATTGTTCATCAGCAGGCCATACCATTTGGTGGTAAACCCTTGCCAGTTGATCCCGAAGCGCGAGCTGTTAAAGGAGTTCACGATCAAAATGATTATCGGAATATAAAGATACGCATAAATGGCGGTCATAAAACCACCGCGAAGCAGTCGACCGATCATTCCAGCTCCACCTTCTTATTCAGCAGGCGTGAGGCACGCCAGTAAACCAGCAGCATCAGCCCCATCACCACCGTCAGCGTTATGCTGGTGGCCGAGCCGAACGGCCAGTCGCGAATGTTAAGGAACTGGCTCTTAATCACGTTACCGATCAGCAGGTTTTTCGCCCCGCCCATCAGGTCCGAGACGTAGAACAGCCCCATCGCAGGCAGCATGACCAGCAGACAGCCGGCGATAATACCCGGCATGGTCAGCGGAATAATGATGCGGACAAAGGTTTGTAACTTACTGGCGCCCAGGTCTTTCGCTGCTTCCAGCAGCGGTTTATCGAGCTTTTCAATGCTGGAGTAGAGCGGCATCACCATAAACGGCAGCAGGATATAGACCAGGCCGACAATCACCGCGCCCGGGGTGAACATGATGCGGATCGGCGTCTCGATCACCCCCAGCCACAGCAGAAACTCGTTCAGATAACCTTTGGTGCTGAGGAAGATTTTCAGCCCGTAGATGCGGATTAACGAGTTGGTCCAGAACGGCACAATCAGTAAAAACAGCAGCAGCGGCCGCACTTTTTGCGGCAGGCGGGCCAGGAACCAGGCGAACGGATACCCCAGTACCAGGCAGGCGAGGGTGGCAATCAGCGCCATATTGAGCGAGTGCAGCAGCACGTCAAAATAGAGCGGATCGAGCAGGCGCGCGTAGTTGTCCAGCGTAAAGACCATCGCCACGAAGTTCGCATCGTCGCGGGTCAGGAAGCTGGTCACGATGATCATCAGGTTGGGAAGAAAGACAAACAACACAAGCCAACCGACGATCGTGGCAATCACCACATTCTGGAACTTACTTGTGTTCTTCATCAGCCAGTACAACCTCCCAGCTTTCTACCCAGTTGATGACCATTTTCTGATCCAGCGAGTGGTCGAAGTCCGGATCGTCCTCGTTAAAGAATTCGCTGACCATCACCATTTTGCCGTTTTCCAGTTCGACCACGGATTCGAGGGTCATCCCTTTGTAGTTACGTTCGCGAACGTAACCGATCAGACCTTCGACGTCAGCCGTGTCGTGGATTTCATCAACGCGGAGATCTTCCGGGCGCAGCAGGACGTTGAGCCTTTGCCTCTTTTCCACGGCAAAGTTCACCGTGATGTTGCATTCGCGGCCTTCCACGTTCGCGCGCACGCGCTGCTCGTCCAGACGCTCAATCACCGTGGCGTTGAAAATATTGATTTCACCAATGAAGCTGGCGACGAACAGGTTTTTCGGCTCTTCATAAATTTCACGCGGGGTGCCATCCTGCTCAATCTTGCCGTCGCGCATCACCACGATACGGTCTGACATGGTCAGGGCTTCTTCCTGATCGTGCGTGACAAACACGAACGTAATCCCGAGCTTACGCTGAAGTGCTTTCAGCTCGTTCTGCATCTGCTTGCGCAGCTTGTAGTCCAGCGCGGAAAGGGATTCATCCAGCAGGAGCAGGCGAGGTTTGTTGACCACGGCGCGGGCAATGGCCACACGCTGCTGCTGACCACCGGAAAGTTGATGAGGCTTGCGCTGGGCGAATGCCTCCAGCTGCACCATGCGCAGGGCTTCGGTAACCCGAGGCGGGATCTCGCTGGCCGGTGTTTTTTGCATCCGCAGGCCAAACGCCACGTTCTCAAACACGGTCATGTGCGGGAACAGGGCATAGCTCTGAAAGACGGTATTGACGTGGCGATCTTCGGCAGGAACCTGGGTAATGTCCTGGTTCTCAAGATGGATATGGCCGTTATCGACGCTTTCCAGCCCGGCGATAAGGCGCAGGACGGTGGTTTTGCCGCAGCCGGAGGGGCCGAGCAGCGTGAGAAACTCACCGTCATTGATGGTCAGATTAAGGTCGGAAATGACATCTTTGCCATCGAAACTTTTACGAATTCGTTCCAGTTGCACCAGCGGTGAAAGGGAACGGTGTTGTGTATTCAATTTTCGCGCTGTCCCATATAGACGCCTCAGGCAGCAGACTGAAGCGGGGTTTGTGTGTAACCACCTTGGTGACTCGTAATGAGGGCGGACATTCTACGGCAAACCCATTGAATCGCCAATCCTTCTCACTTATTCATAAGCTACATTTATTAACGCAGAACGATATAAACGTAAAAAGTTCTCGTTTGCGGGATAAAAGTGACCTGACGCAATATTTGCGTTTTGCTGCTTAATGATAATGTTGTCACAAAAAGTGAGGGTGACTGCATGGATAAACTACTTGAGCGTTTCTTACATTACGTTTCGCTGGATACCCAATCTAAGCCGGGGGTCCGACAGGTGCCAAGCACCGAAGGCCAGTGGAAGCTGCTAAATCTGCTGAAAGAGCAGATGGAGGCTATGGGGTTGGTTGACGTCACGCTCAGCGAAAAAGGGACCGTGATGGGAACGCTGCCGGCGAATATTGACGGCGATATCCCGGCAATTGGCTTTATTTCTCATGTCGATACCTCACCTGATTTTAGCGGTAAACACGTTAATCCGCAGATTGTTGAAAACTACCGCGGCGGTGATATAGCACTGGGCATTGGCGACGAAGTGCTGTCGCCAGTGATGTTCCCGGTACTGCATCAGCTGCTGGGGCAGACGTTAATCACCACCGACGGCAAAACCTTGCTGGGGGCCGATGACAAAGCGGGCATCGCCGAGATCATGACGGCGCTGGCGGTGCTGAAGGGCAAAAATATCCCGCATGGCGATATCCGCGTGGCCTTCACGCCGGATGAAGAGGTTGGAAAAGGCGCGAAACACTTTGACGTTGAGGCGTTTAACGCGCAATGGGCCTACACCGTTGACGGTGGCGGCGTGGGTGAACTTGAGTATGAAAACTTCAACGCGGCATCGGTAACGATCAAAATCGTCGGGAATAACGTGCACCCGGGCTCTGCGAAAGGAGTGATGGTGAATGCACTGTCGCTGGCTGCGCGTATTCATGCGGAAGTGCCCGCCGAAGAAAGCCCGGAGATGACGGAAGGGTATGAGGGTTTTTATCATCTGACCAGCATCAAGGGGACCGTGGACAGCGCGCAGATGCACTATATTGTCCGCGATTTCGACCGCAAAGCCTTTGAAGCGCGCAAGCGTAAGATGATGGAGATCGCGAAAAAAGTCGGCAAGGGGCTACATCCGGATTGCTATATTGAGCTCATCATCGAAGACAGCTATTACAATATGCGCGAGAAGGTGATGGAACATCCGCACATTCTTGATATCGCCCAGCAGGCGATGCGCGATTGTGACATCGAGCCGGTGATGAAACCGATCCGTGGTGGAACCGATGGTTCACAGCTGTCGTTTATGGGCCTGCCGTGCCCGAACCTGTTTACCGGTGGATATAACTACCACGGCAAGCATGAGTTCGTGACGCTGGAAGGGATGGAGAAAGCGGTGCAGGTGATTGTGCGGATAGCGGAGTTAACCGCGAAGCGGTAAAAAAAGCCCGGTGGCGCTTCGCTTACCGGGCCTACAGGAACGGCTTTTGTAGGCCGGGTAAGGCGTAGCTGCCACCCGGCAAACATCATGGTTCAGTCCTCAAAAAACCAGTACCCGCTGTTAACCAGCGCGGCCAGCATGGCGAGGAAGGAGGGATCGTCCAGCGCGTCGCCAAAGGTATCCGCAGTCAGCACCATATGGCTGGCAATTGCTTCCAGCGCCGGGCGATGCGGAGAGTCCAGGCGCTCGCCGTTGACGAATACCTCTTCGCCAATGCGCAGTACACGTAATCCGCCCAGACGAACCAGCTTATCGCCCTGCTGGAGCGCATCATAAATTTCATCTGCCTGATAAGGCGGCTCTGGCGGTGCGACGTCCAGTTCGTGACGCGACTGGCTGATAAACTCGCCAAACCACTGTCTGAAGTGCTCCGGTTCGTTGATCAGATCCAGCATCATCCCGCGCAGCTTATCCAGCTCCTCTGGCAGAATATCCGCCGGATGCTCACGCGCCGGAACGTTCGGATCGCTGTAACGGTAACTGCCCAGCTCACGCTGTAAAACATAGTCAGCAAATCCGCTGATCATCTCGCGCCCGCTTGGCGCGCGGAAACCAACCGAATAGTTCAGCGAGTTTTCCAGGGAATAACCTTCATGCGGGAAGCCCGGTGGGATATAAAGAATGTCACCTGGCTCCAGCTCTTCATCAATGATCCCTTCAAACGGATCAACCTGGAGCAGATCCGGGTGCGGGCAGTGCTGTTTCATTGGCACTTTTTCGCCCACGCGCCAGCGACGGCGACCGGTACCCTGAATGATAAACACGTCGTACTGATCCAGATGCGGACCCACGCCGCCACCGGGAACGGAGAAGGAGATCATCAGATCGTCCATTCGCCAGTCTGGCAGGGCGCGGAAGGGACGCATTAAGGCTGCGGTAGGTTCGTGCCAGTTGTTGACCGCCTGCACCAGTAAAGACCAGTTGTTTTCGCCCAGGTGATCGTAGCTTTCAAAGGGACCGTGGCTGACCTGCCATTTCCCGTCCTGGTGGCTTACCAGACGGCTGTCTACCTCGTTTTCCATCGCCAGACCAGCGAGTTCGTCAGGAGAAATAGGGTCGATAAAATTGCTGATCCCGCGTTTAAGAACGACCGGGCGTTTTTGCCAGTAACGTTCAATAAAGTCGGGCCAGTTAAGCGTTAATTGATAATCCATATTTATGTATTCCGCAGGCTCTTACTGAGTCGGATTATAACGGAAGCCCCGCTCCCTGGCTGCGAGATCCGCGTATTTTTCACATTCCGGGTCAACTATCGTTCGATACGGGATGCTGGCGGCCAAAAATGACTTCCATCCGGGCTCCGCCCAGCAAACTTTCACCGGTTTCAATCTTGCCCTCGTACTGATCGACAATTTCCCTGGCGACGGATAATCCGACGCCCTGGCCTGGCCGCAGCGTATCGGCGCGCTGGCCGCGATCGAACACCACTTCGCGTTTATTAC
Source organism: Enterobacter cloacae complex sp. IR5402 (assembly GCF_049238125.1). NCBI lineage: Bacteria > Pseudomonadati > Pseudomonadota > Gammaproteobacteria > Enterobacterales > Enterobacteriaceae > Enterobacter > Enterobacter cloacae complex sp. IR5402. The sequence continues at coordinate 43,624 of NZ_JBMKHO010000011.1, read as the reverse complement.
GGGGAATGCCAGGACCATCATCCTCAACGATAATATGCAGTTCGTTATCCGTTACCCGCGCGGAGACCTCGACAAACTCCAGACAATATTTGCAGGCGTTATCGAGCAGGTTTCCCATCACTTCCATAAAGTCATTCTTCTCGCCAACAAAGCTAATTTCCGGTGAGATATCCAGACTGATGTTGACCCCTTTACGCTGGTACACCTTGTTCAGCGCCGAGGTGAGGTTATCCAGCAGCGGGGCTACCGGGTGCAGTTCACGGCTCAACAGAGCGCTTCCGGAGCGCATGCTCGCGCGGTGCAGGTAATAGCCGATCTGCTGTGAAATACGGCTGATTTGTTCCAGCATCACCGGCTCTGCATCATCCACGCTCATTTTCGAACTGCGCATGGAACGCAGGGTACTCTGCATCACCGCCAGCGGGGTTTTCAGGCTGTGCGTAAGGTCGGTGAGCGTCGTGCGATACTTGTCGTAGCGTTCACGTTCGCTTTTCAGCAGGCGGTTGAGGTTGCGCACCAGGCTGGTCAGTTCGCGCGTAGTTTCCGGGTTCAGCTTCTCGCGGTGATGTTCTTCCAGCTCGCGCACCTCTTTGGCAAGGGATTCAATCGGGCGGAGGCTCCACCATGCAGCAACCCACAGGAGAGGGATCACCAGCAGCAGGTTGGCAGCCAGAACATACACAAACCAGTTCCATACCATATATGAGCGTTTCAGCTCAACCGGGATGGTATCGATCACCACAATGGTTAACTGCGGCATGTTCAGGGTGGCGGGATAAAGGTTGATGGCCACAGAGTGGGTCATCTCCGTGTCGTCATCTTCGGCACGGATCTCATTAAGCTTGATCTGTAAGGCGCGATCGTCACGCAGCAGGCTGCTGGTGGAGTTGAGATCGGCTTCTATTTCATGAAAACCGTTGGTTTTCAGCCATTCCGGACGGATGCGCTTTTTCAGCCACGGGACATCGCGCTGGGCCCACAGCAATTTCCCTTTTTCATCGTAGATCAGCGCCAGCGTCGGGCTCTGCTGATTCAGGTTTTCCGGCATCTCGACGGTGATTCGGTTGTTCTCCCACTTCGCCAGGGTATAAAACAGGTTACTTTCGCCGCGAAGCAGGCGGAAGGTGGTTTTATCGAAGCTCACGCTATACCCGACCAGCGCCACCATCCCGTAAGAGAGCGACAGCACCAGCACGACGGCGGCGGTTGCCAGCAAAAAGCGAACCCGCAGCGAAAGGGGTAAAATGTGACGCAAAATCCCTTTCATTTAGCGTAATTCAAACAGGTAGCCCTGACCACGCACGGTGGTGATCACGTCATGCGGGTACTGCGCCTGAATTTTTTTACGCAGGCGGCCCATCAGCACGTCAATGGTGTGGCTTTCGCGCAGTTCGGCATCCGGATAGAGCTGAAGCATCAGGGAATCTTTGCTCACCACTTTACCGTTGTTACGGATCAGCGTTTCCATGATGGTGTATTCGAATGCGGTCAGCTTGATCACTTCATCATTAATAGAAAATTCGCGGCGGGAGAGATCCACCTGGAATGGCGGCAGAGAGATCACCTGCGACGCCAGCCCGCTGTTGCGGCGCAGAAGCGCCTGCATACGCGCGGCGACTTCTTCAATATGGAAGGGTTTAGTCACGTAGTCATCCGCGCCAGCGCTCAGGACTTCAACCTTGTCCTGCCAGCCTTCACGGGCAGTTAGCACCAGCACCGGCAGGGAAACGTCATGGCTACGCCAGCGGCGGATAAGGGACAATCCGTCTTCATCCGGTAGCCCTAAATCGACAATGGCGATGTCCGGCAGGTGTTCATTGAGATAATAATCGGCCTCTTTTGCGTCTTCAGCATCGTCCACCTGATGACCCATCTCCTGAAGTTGAACTTTCAGGTGATGACGTAGCAATGCGTTATCCTCAACAACCAGTACGCGCATCATCACTTCTCCCTTTATAAATGGTATGAATAGTTTAACGCTGATTATTCAGGTTGACACCAGCGCGATGAAATTAAATGATTTTTTTGCATGCTCCAGAACACAGGGGGCATGACGCCAGGCGCGGGTAATATAAACGGACTTGTTTTCGCAAGCTTCTGCAATCCGGATAAAACAGCCATCCGTTTATGAAATGTTGAAGGCGAGTCGCTTTTTTGACAGAAGGGTCACGCCAGTTTTGTAAAGATTGCCCTTTTTTTTTGTAAGGATGTTCTCACTATGTCTGCCTTTGTCTACGCTTATTTTATGGTGCGAAATTAGATTTGCATAAGATGTGCCAGAAAAGCAGCATTTTTACACGACAAAACAGCAATATAGCGAGTAAAGAGGGTTTTATGGAATGGAAGGTTGTTGAGACTATTGCGAGCCCGGAAAGCGGAACTATCTTTTGCAAAGTTGAAACACAGTATGGCCTGAATTATATCCTGTGGTTAAAGGGAGATTAATACGTCGTACAGGTGAAATCATCACCACCTCAAACCAGGGGATCCTGATTAACGATCGACGCCGTAGAGTATGGATAGCGCAGGCAATGCCCTTTACATCCATAGGCTGGATGGGGTTCAAACAGAAAAACGCGTGTCCAGGCAACCGGCAAGAGATGGATCGTCCGTGCACGGCTGAAACCCCGTGCCAGTTCGGCTTAAAACGATATATTCCGGAAAGTTATTCCACGACGAAAATTAACAACCATCCTGACGGCAGGCTTTAATCCCGGCAAAACAGGTAATGTGACGTGAAAACATCAACTCGATGATGAAAAACAGCCCCCTTTCCGGATGGAAAGGGGGAAGGGCGATTACTTCAGCTCGTCAACCATAGTGATGGCACGGCCAATATAGTTTGCCGGGGTCATCTCTTTCAGGCGCGCTTTTTCTTCTTCTGGCAGCGCCAGACCGTCGATAAACTGTTTCATACCTTCAGCATCAACGCGTTTACCGCGGGTCAGCTCTTTGAGTTTCTCGTACGGTTTTTCGATGCCGTAACGACGCATCACGGTCTGAATCGGCTCCGCCAGCACTTCCCAGTTGTGATCCAGCTCGTCCAGCAGACGGTCGCGGTTAACTTCCAGTTTGCTCACACCTTTCAGGGTGGACTGGTAGGCGATCAGCGCGTAGCCAATACCTACGCCCAGGTTACGCAGCACCGTGGAGTCAGTCAGGTCGCGCTGCCAGCGGGATACCGGCAGCTTGCTCGCCATATGCTGCAACACGGCATTCGCCAGACCCAGGTTACCTTCGGAGTTTTCGAAGTCGATTGGGTTCACTTTGTGCGGCATGGTGGACGAACCGATTTCCCCGGCGATGGTTTTCTGCTTGAAGTGGTTCAGGGCGATGTAACCCCATACGTCACGATCGAAGTCGATCAGGATGGTGTTGAAGCGCGCAATGCAGTCAAACAGCTCGGCGATGTAGTCGTGCGGCTCAATCTGGGTGGTGTACGGGTTCCACTGGATCCCCAGAGAGGTCACAAACTCTTCGCTGAACTGGTGCCAGTCCACTTCCGGGTACGCGGCGATGTGGGCGTTGTAGTTACCCACAGCGCCGTTGATTTTGCCGAGGATCTCAACCTGCTCCAGCTGACGATACTGGCGTTCCATGCGGTACGCCACGTTCGCCATCTCTTTACCCATGGTGGATGGGGTTGCTGGCTGGCCGTGAGTACGGGACAGCAGCGGAATGTCGCGGTATTCCACGGACAGCGCTTTCACCGCATCAATGATTTTACGCCAGTAAGGGAGTACCACCTCTTTCCGCGCGGTAGAGAGCATCAGCGCGTGAGACAGGTTGTTAATATCCTCAGACGTACAGGCGAAGTGAATAAATTCAGATACCGCGTGCAGGGCAGGGACGCATGCCACTTTCTCTTTCAGGAAGTATTCAACTGCTTTCACGTCGTGGTTGGTGGTGCGTTCGATGGTTTTAATGCGCGCGGCATCTTCTTCGCTGAACTCAGCAACGATTTTATCAAGGTAATCGTTTGCCTTTGCGTCAAAAGCAGGAACTTCCTTGATTGCTGTCTGGGCGGCCAGCTTTTGCAGCCAGCGTACTTCAACCTGAACACGGAACTTCAGCAGGCCATATTCGCTGAAGATCCCGCGCAGCGCGCTGACTTTATCGCCGTAGCGTCCATCGACAGGGGATACGGCGGTCAGTGAGGATAATTCCATAATTCGCAACTCCGGGAGGTTAACAATGAGCAAGAATTTGTTTTGCCTGAGTCGTCAGGCGATGACGAGAAAACATTAACTGTAGGCGGCCACCGCCGACCTGTTGCCACAGCACGGCGGCACGGATGCCTGCCAGCAGCGAAGCGCGTACCTTCGCCTGTACCTGTGGGCTTTGCAATACGGCAGGCGAACCGGTGACCTGAATACGCGGGCCGAGCGGGCTAATCACGTCAACATAAATACCGGCCATCGCGCTCAGCAGGGTCTCAGACTGGAGGTCAAAGTGGTCGAGCTGGCGCTGTAGCCCGGCGATGCGATCGCCCAGGGTATTCATTGCGCCTTTTGCCGTGTTCAGCTTACGTTCCAGCACCATCAGGCTTAAGGTGTAGCGGGTCAGTTCCGCATTCAACCCCTGACGGTTGCTGGCGTTGAGCACGCCGAGCAGAGTTTCAAGACCGAGACGAAGATTGGTTTCACTGCCGCCAAAGACGCCCAGCGTGGAGCCTGGGTTGAGGTCGATAACGCTGTTAAGTGAAACGTGCAGGGCGTCAGCGTCGCAATGACCCTGATGCGCCAGCTGTTGCACCAGACGGGCTGACTGGCAAATTCCCGCCAGCGCCAGGGTGATGTCGTAATAGTTCTTCGCCACACGGTCTCCTTTATGTGTGCAAACGGTTTAAACAGCAGGCAGCGGCAGGCGCTGTTCAATGATCCCACCGCCGAGGCAAATTTCGCCGCTGTAGAAAACAGCAGACTGGCCAGGGGTAACGGCGGAAACCGGCTCGTCGAAACGCACGTCAATGCGATCGTCATCCAGTGCGGTTACGGTGCAAGGGATGTCCGTCTGGCGGTAGCGCGTTTTCACTGTGCAGCGCAGCGTGCCTTTCAGCGGCTCGCGATCGACCCAGTGCAGCTGTTGCGCGATCAGTCCAACGGACATCAGGCGCGGGTGGTCGTGACCCTGAGCCACAACCAGAATATTGTTTTCGACGTCTTTGTCGACCACGTACCACGGATCTTCGCTGCCCTCTTTGGTGCCGCCGATACCCAGACCTTTACGCTGGCCGAGAGTGTGGTACATCAGTCCCTGGTGCTGACCAATCTCATCACCGTCAACGGTGACGATTTTGCCCGGCTGTGCAGGCAGGTAGCGCCCCAGGAACTCGCGGAATTTACGCTCGCCGATAAAACAAATACCGGTGGAGTCTTTTTTCTTCGCGGTGATCAGATCCAGATCTTCAGCAATCTTACGCACTTCCGGCTTTTCCAGCTCGCCGACCGGGAACAGACTTTGGGCAATCTGTTCGTGGCTCAGCGTATAGAGGAAGTAGCTCTGATCTTTATTGCCGTCCAGGCCGCGCAGCAGCTGGCTTTTGCCATTCACATCCGCGCGACGCACGTAGTGGCCAGTCGCAATGTAGTCTGCGCCCAGGTCTTCCGCAGCGAATTCCAGGAAGGCTTTGAATTTGATCTCTTTGTTGCACAGGATATCCGGGTTTGGCGTGCGGCCCGCTTTGTACTCTTCGAGGAAGAGTTCAAAAACGTTGTCCCAGTATTCTGCGGCAAAGTTAACGGTGTGCAGTTCGATGCCGAGCTTATCGCACACGGCCTGCGCATCGGCGAGATCCGCAGCGGCAGTGCAGTATTCCTCGCCATCGTCTTCCTCCCAGTTCTTCATGAACAGGCCCTCCACCTTATAGCCCTGTTGCTGCAACAGGTAGGCGGAAACGGAGGAATCGACACCGCCGGACATGCCGACGATTACTTTTTTCTGGCTGTTATCTGACATGGAATACTCACGACATTGAACTTCAAGGCGGCGTATTCTATCACGCCCCCCCACCATTGACACCCTCTGTAAACGGCCAGTTAAATTCTGCAATGACATCCAGCGGCAGGCGCGCCGTAGACTGCCAGCAGCGGATGCTTTCCGCAACCAGTGGCGAGCGCAGGTTTGGCGCGTTCAGGATCTCCTCTGCGGTCACCCACAGGCAGCGATCGATATCGTCGTCGTGCGGTTCAGTGGCGCACGTTTCGTTAAGCTCAACGGCGAATAAAAAGCGCAGGAAAGGTGTCTGGTCAGGCGCTATCCACTGATGCATACGGATAAAGTGCTGCGGTTCGGCGCGGATACCCGTCTCTTCCCAGAGCTCGCGTTTCGCTGCCTGCAATAAGGTTTCATTGGCTTCAAGATGCCCGGCTGGCTGGTTCCACAGCGCTTTGCCGTTAATGGTCTCTTCCACCACCAGGAATTTCCCCTGCGCGTGGACCACGCAGGCGACCGTAACATGAGGTTTAAACATCAGTTCTCCTTAGGGGTAACATCCCGCCATTCCCCGTTTGCCAGCGAGTCCAGCGTATAGCTGCCCATGGCGTAGCGAATGAGTCGCAGGGTAGGGAAGCCCACATGCGCAGTCATGCGCCTGACCTGTCGGTTGCGGCCTTCATAAAGGGTGATTTTAAGCCAGCTGGTAGGAATGGATTTACGCTCACGAATCGGCGGGTTGCGCGGCCACAGCCACTCGGGTTCATTCACACGTTCAATACCAGCCGGCAGGGTGGGACCGTCGTTCAGCGTTACGCCGTTGCGCAGCTTTGCCAGCGACGCGTCGTCCGGCTCGCCTTCAACCTGCACATAGTAAATTTTTCCGGTACGTTTGCCCGGCTGAGTAAGCCTGGCCTGGAGCACGCCGTCATTGGTAAGGACCAGCAGCCCCTCGCTGTCGCGATCCAGGCGTCCCGCTGCGTAGACTCCCTGTACGGGGATAAAGTCCTTCAGCGTGCTGCGCCCGGCCTCGTCGGTAAACTGCGGCAATACATCGTAGGGTTTATTGAACAGTATGACCCGCGTTGGCTGGGGTTCTGGCGTTCTTCTGGTGGCTTGTCGTGAGCTGAATCGCTCAACTCGGTGTTTTCTAAAAGAAGTTTTCGTCATGGTATTTTCAGGCGTTATCAATTGCCGCATTATAGCCTAATAACGAAGACCTTTCATGGCGTCGGACAATCAGGTACTATCGGAAGGCTCATTACAATTTATTAACATAAGATCAGTAACAACCAGAAGCGCTCGAAGGAGAGGTTAATGGAAAGCAAAGTAGTTGTTCCGGCGGAAGGTAAAAAGATCACCCTGCAAAACGGCAAGATTAACGTTCCTCACAACCCGATTATCCCGTTCATCGAAGGTGACGGTATCGGTGTAGACGTTACCCGGGCGATGCTGAAAGTGGTTGATGCCGCTGTTGAGAAAGCCTACAAAGGCGAGCGTAAAATTTCCTGGATGGAAATTTACACCGGTGAAAAATCCACTCAAGTTTATGGCCAGGACGTCTGGCTGCCAGCCGAAACGCTGGACCTGATCCGCGACTATCGCGTTGCTATCAAAGGCCCTCTGACCACGCCAGTTGGCGGCGGCATTCGCTCCCTGAACGTGGCGCTGCGTCAGGAACTGGATCTGTATGTGTGTCTGCGTCCGGTGCGTTACTACCAGGGCACCCCAAGCCCGGTTAAGCACCCGGAACTGACCGACATGGTTATCTTCCGTGAAAACTCTGAAGACATCTACGCGGGTATCGAATGGAAAGCGGACTCTGCTGACGCAGAAAAAGTGATTAAATTCCTGCGCGAAGAGATGGGCGTGAAGAAAATTCGCTTCCCTGAGCATTGCGGCATCGGCATCAAGCCGTGCTCCGAAGAAGGGACCAAGCGTCTGGTGCGTGCCGCCATCGAATACGCTATCACCAACGATCGTGACTCTGTGACCCTGGTGCACAAAGGCAATATCATGAAGTTCACCGAAGGCGCGTTCAAAGACTGGGGCTACCAGCTGGCGACCGAAGAGTTCGGCGGTGAACTGATCGACGGCGGCCCATGGCAGAAAATTAAGAACCCGAACACCGGTAAAGAGATCATCATTAAAGATGTGATTGCCGATGCGTTCCTGCAACAGATCCTGCTGCGTCCTGCTGAGTATGACGTGATCGCCTGTATGAACCTGAATGGTGACTACATCTCCGATGCGCTGGCAGCACAGGTGGGTGGTATCGGTATCGCCCCGGGCGCGAACATCGGTGACGAGTGCGCCCTGTTCGAAGCCACTCACGGTACTGCACCGAAATACGCAGGCCAGGATAAAGTCAACCCAGGCTCTATCATTCTGTCCGCAGAGATGATGCTGCGTCATATGGAATGGTTCGAAGCTGCAGATCTGATCGTTAAAGGTATGGAAGGCGCGATCAACGCGAAAACCGTTACCTATGACTTCGAACGTCTGATGGAAGGCGCTAAGCTGCTGAAATGTTCAGAGTTTGGCGACGCGATTATCGCGAATATGTAATCCAGATACTGGGTTAATCAAGAACGGGAGCCGATTGGTTCCCGTTTTTATTATTAGTTTTTGAACGGTTATCAAAAGTTTATCAAAATCTTTTATCAAAATCACCTCTCGTTTTATAATGAAAGATGAGCTCTAATAGTTGGACTAAATATCATATAGTTCATACATGATTGATAAAAAAATTTAACGGAATGTCTGGCGTGATTTAATTTTGTTAATGATATAGGAGTTCACAAAGGTAAGGATACATCTTTTCAGGGGGGGGGTAATCAACGAAAAACCATAGATTAGCAGGAAGAAGTTTTAATAATTAACTAGGAGGGTAAAGTTGTGAATTTTTTGTTGCTCGGTGCTGGTGCGTCTAAATCATACTCCGTTAGTCCTACCGGTGTAAGAATGCCCATTGCAAAGGATTTTTTCTCTACATTTGATAAGTTAGATATTTCTGGTCATCCATGGGTACTTATCGATGGATTATTAGACTTTATCGAGAGGGTAAAGAAAGAAAATCCTATGGATTTTTTTTCAAGAGATGTAGATATTGAAGAGTTATATACAGAGATAGAAGCGAATTTGAATCGCTATGTAGGAAAAGATGCTGGTCTTGAAAGAATCATGGCGTTCAAATCATACACTCAATTAATATTCATTTTCTCTGCTGTAATAAATTCCATTCAAAATGGACCTATATCACGTCCACATTCAGCCCTGGCAAAAATGTTAAGTAACGATGATATGGTTGCTACTTTCAATTGGGACACTCTTATGGATAGAGCGTTAAATAGCGAGACTGAATGGACAACTGATTATGGATATGGTTTTTGGCCCAAAAGCATATACAGAAATCGCTGGGTGCCGCCAAATGAAAAGCAACCCACATCACCACTTCTTATCAAATTACATGGGTCTGTGAACTGGCTAAGTAGTCATCCCATGAGTCCTGAGAAGGATGTTGTTTTAATGCAAGAATCAGCACCTGACACCGTATGGATTTACGAAAGTACAGAAGAGCCTTATGCGTGTTTTGCAGGACGGTATACACCCGGTTATGAAGATTTTTCTTATGGATACTATCCTCCTAATATCTTGGATGATCGAGGGAGGGCTGCTGGTGCGGGACGAAAACTGGTTAGCGCAAGATTGAAATTACCATGGGTGCCTGAAGGCACAGCTTCTTCTGAGGGATTAGTATCAATACCTCTTATCATACCGCCCGTGAAACAAAAAAATTATAATGGATACGGGATGTTATTTGATAACCTTTGGGAAAAGGCACAAGAAGGTCTAACAAATGCAGAACACATAATTATCATAGGCTATTCCTTTCCGCGTACAGACTTGAAAAGTAATCAGCTATTTTTAGATGCATTTTTGAATCGCAAAAACATTCCTTATATTACAATCTTGGATCCATACCCAGAGAGAGTAGCGGAGAAGTTTCGATTTGAATTCGGAATACCTAACTCCCATCTAAGGGTGATTAAAGGGTTTTTTACAGATGAAACCGATGTGAATGAATTATTCAGTTTTCAAAATTCATAGTGATAGTAAGGCTCTGCAGTTGGAAATAGCTCCTGGATTCTACTGCAGGGCGTCATTAGCCTAAAGCCCAACTGTAATCCAGCTCTTACCTCGATCATCATGGTATCGAGCTGTTTGATTAGGGGATTTATGCCCCAGCAACTTTTGGGTGTCGATACCTTGAGCTTCATAAAGACGTTCTGCTAGAGATCGTTGTTCATGGAAAGTAGCCGGTGTGCCATCCCCCCAATTTATTTTTGCTCGATCACGGGCCTTGCTGAAATTCATTGTTATTGTGTTCGACTTAACCTGTGCACCTCGTTCTGCCATTGAGGTTGCCCGGAAGAAGTGGATTAGATATGGACTCACTGCATAGTCACGGCAACGTGCAACTACATCCCTCAAACTCCAGTCAATCGCGTTAAGCCTTAGTGATAGAGGGATCGCTAGCTTGCTCCCTGTTTTCTCCTGAACGACATGCAGATGGTCATCCCAAATATCGCTAAACTTCATGTTGGAAATATCCCCGAGGCGCTGACCAGTAACGAGCGCCAAAAGCATTGCATTGCCCATGTATTGATGTTGGGCATCAGCTATTGCGAAAATTTTTTGCCATTCGTCAAGGTTAAGACGTTGTCGGGTAATCCGTCGGCGTGGTTGTTTTGTAGCAAGAGCCGGGTTATAACCCGGCGGTACCTCGCCATAATGCTGTGCTTCTTTGAACACATCTATTAACACTGAGCGTATGACCTGAGCCATTCGCGGCTGGCCCTCTTCAACATAGGACTCCAGTATCTGGGCAACATCCCGAACATCGACGGATGAAATCAATTTCATTCCCACGCTCTCACGAAGTAGGGCTACTGGTTTAGCCTTTTGCTTATGAGTGTTCGGCCTGATATCACCATTCTCCAGTCTTTCATCCTGAATTTTCCAATAACGATCCAACCATGTATTCGTTGATATCGCTTTTCCTTTGCTGGAGGCGATCTTGTCACTGATAGCCAAAACCTGTCTGGTACGCTGTTCAGCTAGTCGCTCATTGGCTTCGATTGCTATTGCTGTTGCTTCGGCCTCGTTAGTTCCAAGGCTATGAAACTTACCTGTAATGGGATGCTTATACCGCCAGTAGATTTTATTTACCTTACGACTGTAGAGCGGATAAAGATTAGGTATCTTGACGTTGTTTTTACGTGGTCGGGCAGCCATCAGACAGTATCCTTTGAAGCATAGGCGAATCAGATTTTTTAATCACAGGCTGGGTTAAATTACCTGTAATCTCGGCATCTTCTCTTACCCGCCAGTATCTTCCTTCTTTGGTAGCTGGGGGAGTGAACATGCTCTCTTTAGCATATCGACGTAAAGTATTCAGACTTGGGGGATTACTCCGGTATTTTTCCGCAGCCCATTCTTCTAAAGTCAGCATTTGAAGCATGTGATTTACCTCATAATGGCCCATATCAGGGCCATTTTCTGAAATTAAAAAATCAGTGTTCAGTCAGACGCTGCCAGATTGCTGACACGTATTTGACCTGATGAAGAGCATCCGAAATAGCCTTGTGATGTTCTCCATCAAATGGGATCTCATAGCGAGGCTCGCAGCCAACGGCTGTACCCAACTCGACAACAGTTCTTACATCCCGGTTATTCCAGAATTTCCATGGGCAGGTGATCCCCGTCCGGTCATAAGATGCCTCAAGCAGGACATTGTCATAAGTGGCACCATTCCCCCAGACCTTCACAGAATCAGGGCCGTTAGCCGCATTCTCGGTTATAAACTCATTTAGCTGTAGTAGGGCATCATCGAGCGGAATTGCATCATCCATCACTAACTCAGAACGAGCTTCAGGCGAAGCTTTGAGCCAGAAGATTATGGTAGAGGCATCCGGAACCCCGCCGCTGGCCATGGCAGATTCCAGGCTAATCACTTTGTAAAATTCCGAGCCGGTATTACCTGTTGATGGATCAAAAAACACGGCCCCGATAGATACGACTGGTGAGTCAGCCTTTTTGCCAAAAGCTTCAATGTCGACCATAAGGTGTGTATAGAGCATTTCAGGCTCGGCATGATTATGATGACCGGAATCACTATTTATGGCAGTTGTGCTGCTATAAGTTCCAGTAGAGCTTGCGCTTGAGATAGTTTCTTCCGTGCCTTCTGATAACGCAGCACCGTCCGGGATTTCATCATTGCCAGTTTCTTCCATCTGCACATTATCAACGTACTCCGCCGCGGTATTTAGTTGGTCGATTACAGCGTTGCTGGTGGTCAGCCCTTCAATAGAAAAAAGACCATTACCAACTTTTTCGAGAACCGGCTGCGTGCCGCCGTCGACTTGTGCCCCTTCATTCTGGCCGCCAGTTTCAAAAGCAGAATCAGTCACTACCTCGTTTGTCCAGCTCACCTCAGGATTATGGCGCGCAGCCGCAAGAGTTTCGTCTGATTGAGCAGAATGATCGCTTTCAGTCAGGTTCGCGTTAATGAATCCGCTGAGACGTGCCGGATACAGGTAATGCTCCGGGTGAGCGCTGCGGATAAGTGCAAAGATAGCTGCACGGGAGTAATCCAAAACCCCCGGAGTTGCGCGAAGAGCTCTAGACCATTCTTTGAATGGACTTTCTTTTTTACTAACGATCTCTTTTGCCCGACGGAAAACACCACCTGGGATATCATAAATGTTGAAATCCATTGGTAACGTGGCCAGCGCAATCTCTAAATCGAGAGTGTCGAGATCATGTTTAAGGTCAGGGTTTCTGTCGGTCTTGTTGCCTCCGCCAGCATTCGTACCGCTTTCAGTACGCTGTATTTCTGCAATGCGATTGCCTTTGGCCCATTCTTTTACCAGCAGGCCGCGGTCAATGTAATCAGTCGCCGCCCAGATTCTGGTGAATCGGAGAACCAAAGCGAGTTCGTGACGCTTTTCCTGCCTGAACACTTTGCGAATGGCGTCGGTATAGCGCCACAGGTCTTTGGTGTCGTAACCCTTAACCTGTTCGCAGTTTTCTGCCGCCAGCAGCAGGTTCTGGAGATAGCTATTGTCAGTGTCCATCTCCAGCGCGCTGATACCTTCGTATTCATCGCGTGTAATGTGGTGGCGCAGTTTGTCGGAGGTGAACTGGGCGAGTAGCTGCTTGCGGAAGGGCATGCTAACGACTGGATAACGTGTGGTTTCGTCATCATTTTCGTCAATCTGGATACCGTTATCAGGTGCAAGCCCCTGACCTGCTATAACGCCGGTCTCACTGGTGCTTTCAGATTTCAGAGGGGTAAATTTGCCACTGCGCCAGTCTTCAACTAATTGGTTGCGATCGCTGGTATCTGCTTTAGCCCAGTCAGCCATGAATGCAGCGATATCTTCAGTTTCGTGCGCTTCATCTGGCGCGAATACCTGCTTAATCGCCTGAACGAGTTTCCACTCAGCGTTCAGGCTGAGTTCGGCAACTTCAGGGATGTCGTTCTTCGCCAGCAGCAGGTTCTGAAGATAGGTGTTGCCTTCATCCAGTGACATTTCGCTGGCAGCCAGCTGCTGCTCTTTAGTGATATGTGACTGGTATTTGTCGCTGTTCATGTGCACGGCAAAACGGACCGCTGGAGTGCGGTTTTCAAGAGGAACACTCTCGACGGTACTTTCGACTTTAACGGTCGGTTCCGGTGCTGCAGTGTTGTCCACGGCTTCAGTTGATCCAGCACCAGCCTTTGGCAGCCAGGTGCGTCCATCGTCCTGGAGTTCGTAGCGTTTGCACCATGTGTAATCCACTGTGCTTTCTTCCGGCAGGTCGTTGTAAACAGGGAAATCGGTACGGATAGGCTTGCTATAATCCTTGCCCCGGCCGGTTTCAATGCCAGCATCTTCCAACTCAACATCCAGCTGCAAATTGGCTCGTGCTTCTGATTTAGCCGTGAACCAGATAACGGCATCTTCTTTGCCGGATTTCTGCGTTGCCTTGATTAAATGAAAGAATTCCATATCGGGTCCTTAATTTTGGTTGTAAGATACCCGCAGCTAGTGATTGCCGCCTTGGGTAGTGGTCATTGGTCAAAACTCGATTCCGGAAAGCTTTGGTCGGCTGACCGGGTACTTAACCCGCCTTGCGCGGGTTTTGTGCTTTATGAAGCGGTGGGATCGCCTTTTTGAGCCAGGGCGTAGCAAATGCGGCGGATTACCGCCCAAAAATAGGGCAGATGTACGGCCTGGCACCGTGCTGGTTTTCTAGCGAAATCGGTCATAGTTGATCTTCTCCTGTTAATGCCTGCCTTTTAACCACCTCAGTCTCGATGGTATGCTGAAATTTGAAATCAGCCTGCAAGGACATAAAAATGGCAACCCGTCCAATAAGTGTTTATTGGTTCAAAAACCGCGACCAATATGATTCCTGCATAGAGTTACTGACAGATTCGTGGGTTCTACCTGACGATTACCGGGATTGGCTTATCCGTTTCAATCAGATGATTGATCGTTATGAACGCAGCGGTATCGAGGTTATCAAAGTAGAGATAGAGCCCAACGAGTTCACCAACTGGTGCCTCGCCAACGGGTGTGAAATAAGCACCAAGAGCTGCAACGACTTCGCTGTTTTCCATGGCGGACGCCAGTCGCTCCGCTACAGAGATTCTGATGGGGGAGATGAGTAAACAAGCTCGCCCTTCAATTCTGAAAATTTCGATATGCATTATTTCCTACCTTGATAGTTAACCTCTATGTCGGGTGAACCAGGGGTGTTAACTCATTTCGCCTTATCGCCGGCTAGCGGAACGTTAAACCTGCTGCGCGATTGTCTTGCCATCTCATCCGGTGTTTCGTATGCCGCCGGCAGCTACTTCGTGGGCGTCCTGCCTCGATGACTCGTTGCGATAGAGATATTATTATCAATACAATCGATATGTGTCAAATTAAATCGATAGATGGGGCGAGAAAAACCTAGGGTCATTGATGACCCGAGCACAAGAGGGTGAATTAAAAGAAAGGCTATTTGGTTGGCGGGATCAGATTACGTTTCTGCAGATAAGTCTTTGCAAAATTATCGAGCTCTTCAAGTCTAAGGTCTATTATCTTGATAATTCGTTCTTTTTCATCATCTGTTGGCAATTGTTCGAATGCTTCCAGAAGTCTTTCTTGAAGTTCTGTTGACGGCTTAACTTTTGGTTTTGGTGCCCAAGGATCGTGCTCTTCGAGGGTCTCACCATCCTCCATAAAGAACCATGAGAGTGGATACCCAGTCGCAGCGGGAAGAAGATTCAGTATTTCAGATCTGGGTAAAATGTCAGAATTGCACCAGCCATTAACAGATTGAGCCTTGACTCCCAGTCTGCGTGCCAGCTCAGATTGTGATATTTCGAGATCTTTTATCGCCTTTTGCAATCTCTTACCGAAGTTCATCTCTTCATCCAATTCATCTAGTTATTAGCAATTATACAGATTTTTTCTGTAGCTCTTACTATCGAAATAATTTGACGATATCGATTTAATTTGTTTTATTGTCACTCATCGTTAACTACTGGGAACAACTGATGAAGACATCAATTCAAAAAAAGCTCTTATCGATTTGCAGTCAGGCTGAGCTAGGACGCCGGATGAAAAGGAGAGCCCAAACTGTAAACGGCTGGTTTAAAAACAAAATTCCCGGAGAGCTTGTGCTCAAAGTGAGTAAGGCCGTTGATTGGCAAGTTACTCCTAATGAATTACGTCCTGATCTTTATCCCAATCCAAAAGATGGTTTACCTCAGAAGGAGGCTTAATCATGCAGTCAGCTACATATCAACATCATAACCAACGCTTGGCCGGACCGCTGAAAACTCAAAATCAATTTATGGCGCATCGGCGAGATAGCTTTAAGCACCGTTCAATACAGGTTGCAGTTCGGGAGTGGGAATCCACTTTGCCCGGCCAGGCGCAGGAAAAAATCGCTCAGTTGGTGGCAGAGCAGTGGACGAAGGAAGGGGGCCGAGGTATCGCGGTCAACAAACAGAATTTATTCCGGTATCTGAAAAACGAAGGTGGTTCGGAAAAATACACCGCTTACATCATGCAACTGTCGGGGGCAATCGTCGCCGCTATGCCTATTGAGATCGCCAGGAAGCATGGCCTCAGTAATGCCAGAACGGAAGCCGAGCTGGTGGCGAGCGCTATCAAAGAATGCAGTGAGGCACATCAGGCGAAGTTGCTGGGCGCACCGCTGCAAAAGCTTGAGAAGGAGATCCGCGAAGCGGCAATCGCGTTATTCAACATGTTACCTGCTGACGCGGCGGGACCACTACTGGCGAGTATCAGCGCCGTAGCGCCGCAATTTTTTTAATCGAGTTTTGATCAATGAATTCTACCCGGAGGCTTCATGAGCATTGATGCAATGCGGTGGGCCAAGAAAGTTAAGACCGGAAAATCCTCCAGTAAGGCGATCCTGACCTGGCTGGCTGATATGTGCGGTGCTGACTTGTGCGCTTATCCATCTGTCGCTGCGCTTGCAGAGGCTACTGAGATGGACAGAAAGACGGTGCTTGCAGGCTTGCAGCATCTGCAGGAAATCGGCCTGGTTGTCGATACAGGTGAACGGCGCGGCAGGACAAAGCAAATTCCTGTGTACAAGCTGCTCGGTGTTGAGGAAAGCATCCCCGATGCCGAACAGACCCAAAAACGGAACTCTTTAAAGGATCCCAAAAACGGGACGGTTAATTTGAACCGTACCGAAAACGGAACTGTTAATACAAACAGTGCCATTAACGGGACTATTTCAGGTGATAAGGGTACCAAAAACGGGATTGTTAACAGTTCGGAATTTAACCAAAGAGTACCGTTTTTCCCTTTAAACAGTCCCAAAAACGGGACACGGAATCTACCAAGGAACCATAAAGATCTAAACCCCACACATAGAGAACTGGTCGAACCTGTCATTCCTGATTATCCGGATCAGCCAGGTATCGGAATTGGGCTACAGCAGCCATTCGGCAAATTCCGGATGTTTAAAAACTGGAATCCAACAGCTGACTTTGCTCGACAGGCAAATCTGTGGGGCATGCCGATCAAGGCGGGCATAAATATCGAAGCCGAACTGAGCAGCTTCATCGCTTACTGGCAAGCCGAAGGGAAAGTGTTTCATCAAATTCAGTGGGAGCAGAAGTTCGCTCGCCACCTGGATCGCGCAAAGGTTCTGAAAGCACCACAAACGGGAGGTACCGAGAATGCATCAGTTCGACCACAGCCAGCAGCATCCCGGGCTGTTCAGCAAATACAGTCAGCACACGCAGAGTGGCGACGCCGGAACGGACTTGATGGCGACGGAGACGGCGTGGCGGTTATGGCAGGTGATGGGGGAAATCTTCTCGAACCGCTGGACGCAGAAGAATGGGGCAGAACCCACGGCCCTGTGGATAGCTCAGATAGGTTCGATGACTGAGAACCAGATCAAACTGGTTTGTCAGCAATGCATGGACCGTTGCGCAGTAGGTAATACATGGCCCCCGGATCTTGCTGAGTTCGTTTCGCTGGTTTCAGAGAGTGGTGCCAATCCGTTTGGGCTGACATCTGACCGCGTGATGAGTGAATACCGTCGCTGGCGTAACGAGTCGTATCGTTTTTCGGGTAGTGACAAATATCCGTGGCCGCAGCCGGTGCTATATCACATCTGCATCGAAATGCGCAGAACTGGAGTTGAGCGTCAGATGACCGAGGGGGAACTTAAAAAACTGGCAGAGAAATTATTAACCAAATGGACGAAGCACGTAAGCAACGGGCTTTCAGTTCCACCAATCCGTCGCCAGCTAGCTGCACCGCGGCATCCGGCAGGGCCAACTCCGGCACAGCTGCTGATGGAAGAGTACCAACGCCGTAAAGCGGCAGGTTTAACCAACTAATCGAGTATTGACCAATGACCAAAGTATTAACACAAAAACAGCAGGTAGCAGTGTTTGTGCGCTACCAACCGAACTGCGCCGTAGGGGATGTTGCAGAGGCACTGGATATGTCAGGTGCAACAGCAGGCAAATTGCTTCGTGACTTAAGCGACCAAGGCGTGATCGTTCGTTCGCGGAATAGTGTTCAGTACACATACGAGGCGGTACCACACGCGGATATTCCGGATGTAATCCTTCCGTGTATGGCGGAAAAAAGCGATCCAGTCAGGATGCAGGCCGCAGAGGAGAAAGCGAAGGCGCTTGAGGCAAAAGGCCTATGGCGAAGAGCAGCTGCGGTGTATTCAGAAATGTTTGGCATAGCTGGTAGTGCTGTTGAGGTCGCCCGTATCGCCA
Source organism: Enterobacter cloacae complex sp. IR5402 (assembly GCF_049238125.1). Lineage (NCBI taxonomy): Bacteria > Pseudomonadati > Pseudomonadota > Gammaproteobacteria > Enterobacterales > Enterobacteriaceae > Enterobacter > Enterobacter cloacae complex sp. IR5402. Next base: position 25,362 of record NZ_JBMKHO010000011.1, on the reverse strand, counting down.
AGCGTCGTAAAGACTGCCTGCGTCAGGCGGGGAGGGCGTAACCGATGCCGAGACCAAAAACACAGAGTGAACGCAACCAAATCATATCAAGGATCATTGAGTTGGTGAAAAAGCATGGCCGTATCACGACGAAAGAAGTCGTTGGGATGTTCGATCTGCATCGCACCACCGCAGAGAAATACATACGAATAGCCATTGCACGGGGCGAATTGATCCGCTACGGTCGTTGCGGCATTTTCCGTGACCAACGCACAATAATCGATTTCGACCTGAAACGCTTCACACACCAGAAAGTAAGGTGAATGTAGTAGATGAAAATGCCGCTTAGCCGCGGCATCTCTATGCTCTTGAAGGTCCGCTATGAGCGAGGAGCGGAACTTGGCATTTGTCATAACCGCAGGGATGTAGGACTAACATTGGCGTGTAATAATCAATCGGTAGCCGGTCACGATGAGCGGTTAAGTTCAATACTACTAATTGTTTGATGGAAAACGTATGTAATAGGGAGTAACTTAAATGAAAGATCCTGTGTTGCCGCCAAATACATTTCAGTTATTTTAATAAAAGTTAAGGGTTACTATATGTTAGAGTTTAGGGTTATTGAAAGAGGTGGGTATATTCCTGCGGTAGAAAAAAATAAGGCCTTCCTACGGGCAGATGGCTGGAATGATTATTCATTTGTTACAATGTTTTATCTTACTGTCTTTGATGAGCATGGTGAAAAATGCGATATCGGGAATGTTAAAATTGGTTTTATCGGTCAAAAAGAAGAAGTAAGTACTTATTCATTAATAGATAAAAAATTCAGTCAACTCCCTGAAATGTTTTTTTCCTTAGGTGAAAGCATTGACTATTATGTTAATCTCAGCAAGTTAAGCAATGATTTTAAAAATAACCTTCTTAAAGGTATGCAGGATTTGGTAGTACGGCCAAATCGATTAGTCGACATTGAAAATGAAAGTGTCCTTAACACCTCATTACTTAGAGGGGTCACTCTTTCAGAAATTCATGGGCAGTTCGCACGCGTGTTAAATGGTTTGCCGGAATTGTCAGATTTCCACTTTTCATTTAACAGAAAAGGTGCTTCCGGATTCAGTGATTTAACTATACCTTTTGAAGTGGCGATTGATTCAAAGCCCAGCACGAACATTCATGCTTTTATCGGGCGGAATGGGTGTGGCAAAACAACAATTTTGAATGGGATGATTGGTGCAATCACTAATCCAGAAAGCAATGAATATTTTTTCTCTGAAAATAATAGATTTATTGAGTCACGAATCCCAAAAGGATATTTTCGATCGCTTATTTCAGTTTCGTTTAGCGCATTTGATCCTTTTACTCCTCCTAAAGAACAACCAGACCCTGCAAAAGGTACACAATATTTTTATATTGGACTTAAGAATGCTGCCAGTAATAATTTAAAATCACTAGACGATCTTCGTCTGGAATTCGTTTCTGCATTTATTGGTTGCATGAGAGCAGATAGAAAGAGACAACTTTGGCTTGAAGCCATCAAAAAACTAAGTAGTGATGAAAACTTTTCCAATATGGAACTCATCAGTCTCATTTCTAAATATGAAGAATTAAAACGTAATGAATCACAGATTCAAGTAGACAATAAGAAATTCACTAAATTGCTTTATGATAATATTCAGAACTATCTGCAACGAATGAGCTCTGGGCATGCAATTGTTTTATTTACTATCACAAGATTAGTAGATGTCGTTGGTGAAAAGTCATTGGTTTTATTCGATGAACCAGAGGTTCATTTGCATCCGCCTTTGCTCTCTGCTTTTTTACGAACATTAAGCGACTTACTCGATGCACGCAATGGTGTAGCAATAATTGCAACTCATTCCCCAGTAGTACTGCAAGAGGTTCCAAAATCCTGCGTGTGGAAAGTTCTGCGGTCAAGAGAAGCAATGAATATTATCCGTCCGGATATTGAAACTTTTGGTGAGAACTTAGGTGTTTTAACTCGTGAGGTGTTTTTACTTGAAGTGACAAATTCAGGATACCACCATTTATTATCACAGTCCGTTGACTCAGGGCTTTCTTATGAAGCTATTCTAAAAAATTATAATGAACAGATAGGATTAGAAGGACGAACTGTTTTAAAAGCGATGATAATGAATAGGGATGAAGGTAAAGTACAATGAAAAAACTACCTCTCCCAGTGAGAACTTATAGCGAAATGCTTAATAAGTGCTCGGAAGGTATGAAGCAGATAAATGTTAGAAATAACTTCATTGCTCACTTCCCCACTTTTTTGCATAAAGAACAGCAATATAGGGCATTAAGCTCAATAGGTCAGTTATTTACCTACGTTAGGACACAACCTCTTGCACCTACAACCTTGGTAGTTGGTAACCTAACAAAGGTTAAATTAGAAAACCTTTATGAAAATAATCTCCGAGATAAAAACAAACCCGCTAGAGAATATTACGATGACATGCTAGTTTCATCAGGTGAAAAATGCCCATTTTGTGGTGATATAGGACAGACAAAAAATATCGATCATTTTCTTCCTGTTGCACATTATCCTGAGTTTTCGGTGATGCCTATTAATCTAGTTCCGTCGTGCCGCGACTGCAATATGGGAGAGAAAGGTCAAGTTTTCGCAGTGGATGAGGAACACCAAGCGATTCATCCCTATATTGACAAGGATATTTTCTTTCGTGAGCAATGGATATATGCTAATTTCGTTTCCGGAACCCCGGGAGCTATCAGTTTTTATGTTGAATGCCCGGCGACCTGGCGGCAGGAAGACAAAAACAGAGCTATTCATCATTTCACGCTTTTAAATATTGCTAACAGATATCGCTTGGAGGCAGGAAAACACTTGAGTGAAGTGATTACTCAAAGAAACTCTTTCGCAAGGGTTATAAGACAATTTAGTCCAACCGCTACCTCTCAGCAGCTACGGTCGGCATTTATTGAAGCCAATCTGAAACCTATTATAGATTTGAATAATTTCCCCAATTATTGGAAAAGAGTTATGTATCAGTGCTTGGCAAACTCAGCAGAGTTTTTCAGAGGGATCTAGAACATGATGAAAGATAGAAAATTAAGACGCTTATTGAAAGTGATCGCATACTTTTAAAATGAAGGGCTATTTTTACAAAATCTGGTAGTAATTTGCTAACCAATTCCTGGGCAGGTCATTGGCAACAGTGACCTGCCCCGAGAAGGATGTTTGCAATGTTCGTTCCTGGCACAGAACGGACTGGCTAACTGGGAATGGGCCCACTGTGAGAGAGGAGATGACACCCTGTTTCACAAAAAGTAGCATTGTTCTACAAGCAGCTTTCATAATGAGGTTTTATGAAAATAAGAAGGTTCCGTAATGGGGATGAAATCCCATTATTTAACGTGTTTTATTCTTCTGTACATACCATCGCATCAGACTACTACACACATGAACAAATTGATGCTTGGGCCCCGGCAGAAATCGACTTGGAACAATGGGCCAATCACATGAGGCAACTACGCCCTTTTGTTGTAGAGCTTGATGGTGAAATAGCTGGATATGCAGATCTCCAACCAAATGGGTACATTGACCATTTTTATGTCTCAGGAATCTATTCAGGACAGGGGGTAGGGACGTTACTAATGAATTGCATTCATGAGGAAGCGAGGCAACATGGAACTAGTGAGCTTACTTCAAATGTAAGTAAGGCTGCGGAAGCGTTCTTTCTACGACACGGCTTTCATGTAGTGGAGAGAGGTTTTCCTATTTGCCGTGGAATTACATTAGAAAATGCACTGATGCGAAAACATTTGGCAAAATAATAAATAACCTGCAGCAGGCAGCATTGTTTGCCTGTTTGAGCTCAACAAACCAGTACAATGAATGTCCGCTCCTTTCACACTGGGGAATTATATGGCACAGCCAAAAATTACATCCTGTGATAAGCACTTGAAATATAGATTAAATCGTTGATTTAAATTCTTTTTTTAGTAAGGCATAAACAAATGTACTGTCATATCTTTCCTCGCCTTCATCCGTAATAAATGAAACAAACTCTTTAAAGCAACCCTCCTGTCGCATACCAAGGCGGGAGCACAATCTTTGAGAGGACAGGTTGTAGTCTTCAACGTACGCATAGAGACGCCTTGCCTGTTTCACGTTAAACAAATATTTAAACAGGGCTCCAACTGATTCTGTTGCATACCCGTACCCTTCATAGCGCTGATTGAAGTGCCAACCTACGGACCACGTATTAGCATCTGGCTCGCCACTATTTTCTGCAAACAGATGGCCAATAAGGAGGTCGGCCTCTTTGAGGCAAACAGCAAATTGGCTTGGATCTTTTGCCCTTCTGCATACTTCATCTACGGCATCCTCAACTGAGTTGAGCGTTTCATCCTGAAAACAGGGAGTACGTGGCGAAGATAGATAATCCAGAAGTGCTAAAGCATCACTCTCTTTAAATGAACGAAGAATGAGTCTGGGTGAAATGGCTATTGTCATGGCTTGTCGATTCCATTAAAGATTAGTTATATGGTGCTGATTTAATGAAGAATTTATTGGGTGAATAATACTTGCTTCGACATTAACGCCCACTGTCTCGTTTGTAAACAACATAATCATACTTTAACAATTCGTGCTGTTAAGACGTTGATCAAACTTCTCCATAAGTGTACTGTATAAACATACAGCTTTTGCGGTGGAGGCGCTTATGAAAGTTGAATTAACCATTGATCGTACTAAAGAACTTCCAGAGGGTGCAGTCCCGGCACTTGAGAGAGAATTATTAAAACGACTCCAGAGTCAGTTCGATGAGTGCTGTCTGATTGTGCGTCGCGCAGGTTCCGATGGGTTAAGTGTTTACGGTGGCGAAAAAGAAGCCAAGAAGAAGGTTGAGGAAATCCTCCAGCAGACCTGGGAAAGTGCAGACGACTGGTTTTATTGAAACAGCATGCAGAAATTTTCCAGTTTGGAGGGGAGATTGGTGAAGCAAAAAGAAGAATTACCTAACAATGGCTACGCGATTATCAGATGCAACGATGGGGTTATCGTTGCGAGACTGCACTCATTTCCAGATTGTGACCGCGCTTTGATGTATAGGCGTGGAGATATGGTGTCGTTTACTCCTTTGCGGGACGAAGAAATTATTGGTACACCAACGCTATTTACCCAAATGTTGGAAAAAGCAGGATATCGTGTTCATTTGCCGTCAAGTTAGTTTCAGGCAAGTAAACATTTCAATTTTGAATATAGAGTTGTTGGTGCAGCAATAACTCTATGTTCTCATTCTCGGAATCGACTACATGGCATTCTGTAGATGAATCCCCTTTCCATACGTATATCTCCTCCCAACCTACTGTTTTAGAGATAATAAAAAACTACCAATTTTCGTTTTTTGTATCTTTCCACATTGACTTTAAAGCAGCTCGGGAATAGCATAAAACAACTGTATGTATGTACAGTTTATTGGTGTTATTTATTGATTTTAAAGTCAAAGAGGAATTTTATGCCTAACGAAGATACTATTAATGTTGATGGTAGTTCTGGCGGTAAAGATAGCGGCATTCATTGGGGTGGCGGCGGTAATGGAGGCGGTAACGGATCTAATTCATCCGGTGCAAACCTCTCTAGTACGCCCGAGGCGCAGAAACCTGCTGCATACGGTGTACCCGCTGTCATCGGCGTTTATGATGGTATGTGGGGTTTTACCTTGTTTACCAAAACGACGCTTCAGGAAGCCATGCAAGCTGCACTTACGCGCCTTGAGCAAGGTGCCGTCGCTGCAGCTCCGCTTGCCGGCCGTCTTTTAGGAGCAACTATTGGCGCTCTGATTCCATCCGAAATCGCCAAAGACGATCCCCGTATGATGGCGACGGCTCATCTGGTTAACTCTTTGCCATTTGATAAAGTCTCGACCACTCTTCCCGCTGCATTACCGACTCAGAAAGCTACAGTTGTTCACACTCGAATTGCTGATATTGTTGATGAGGATGGTAAACAGCATATCGCTGTGGTCAAAAGTAAAAACATGCCGATGAGCGTTCCGGTTGTCGATGCGAAACCAACGAAACGCGCAGGGGTTTACACTGCTGGTGTAGTTCCGGGTAAACCGGATCTGCACGTGAAAGTTGATACGGGGAAAGCACCGGCTGTATCACAATCACAATCAAAAGGTATTCAAAAAGAGCAGGGACCATCTCGTTTCCCGGGGTTCACTTCTGGCCAAAGCACTCACGAAGCCGTGGTTCGTTTCCCTGATGGCAAAAGCCCTCCTATTTATATTTCCGTGACAGAGGTGAGCACCCCTGATCAAGTTAAAAAGCGACAGGAGGAGGAGAAACGTCGTACGCTGGCTTGGGCTTTAAATAACCCGGTTGATGCTGCAGCTAAAGAAGATAAAGACGCCGGAGATGAGTTGAGTCGTGCTCAAGGCGATATTGTAAAAGCTCAGGCGCGAATTAACAAAGCTGTTCAGGCGATCCCTCTGCGTAAGAGTGAACTCGACGAGTCTAATAAACGTGTAGAAAATGCAAAGAAGTTCGTTCAGGAAACTTTAAAATATGCTCATGACCAGAGTCATCCTGGCCATCGTGTATTCCAGCAAGCTGGTTACCAATTGGGGTTAGCCCAGGAGGATGCCAAAAAACGGCAAACAGCCTACGATGCATCCCTTAAAGAAAAAGTAGATGCTGAGAAAGCTCTGAGTGTTGCTGTCGAAAGCCGTAAGCAGAAGGAGCAAAAGAAAAAGGCTTCAGAGCAAAAACTGGCTGACGAAAAGAAAAAGCCGCGTAAAGGTGCAAAAGATTATGGCCATGATTATCATCCTGTTCCAAAAACTGATGAAATTAAGGGGTTAGGTGACCTGACCAAAGGTGCACCTAAAACACCTAAACAAAATGGTGGCGGTAAACGACCTCGCTGGTATGGTGATAAAAAGAGTAAAATTTACGAATGGGATTCCCAGCATGGGGAGCTTGAAGGTTATCGCGCGAGTGATGGTAGCCATCTGGGCGCGTTTGACCCTGCATCGGGTAAGCAGGTCAAAGGGCCAGATCCGAAGCGCAACATTAAAAAATATCTTTGAGAGGGATTTATGGGCTTAAAAATTCGCATTAGCTGGTTCGATAAGAAGACAGAAGATTTCAAGGGCGAAGAGGTATCTAAAGACTTTGGAGAGGATAGTTCAGTAATGGAGAGCCTCGGTCTTCCAATGAAGGACAACCTCAATAACGGTGAATTTGATATGGATAATGGGTGGGTGCCATTCTTGCAACCGCATTTCCAGAATCGAATTGATACCAGCAAGTTCAATTACTTTGTCGCCTTCGATTATCGTGACAAATGGTAATTTGTCACTGACTATGTAATGTTGAAACCGGGCTTAGGCTCGGTTTTTCTTTATATTGCTACAAATAAATAATGTATTCCTTTCTGTTTTCGTATCACTCTCAACTCTGTTAGACTTAATTCATAGGCCTGAACACCCTATACCTGCTGCGCCACTGGAGACAAACCATGGCGCAAGAAAAGATCAAAATTAATTCCTCACTGACCCTTATTAGGGCCAGCGATTTTCTTTTGCCTCTGCAACTGCAGGAGGTGGCATGAAGAAAAGCTGGTTCACTCACACCGGTCTGACAACCGAAGAAGCCAATGAGCTGGTGGCACGCTATAAGTCTAAAGGCGTTCAGGTCGAGAAAAGCCTTGATATTGACCCTCGACTTTGGATAGTCAGCGCATTACTACCTCAGCAAAAATCCTCAGCTAAGACGGCGCAAAGTATGCGTTCCCGGGCATGGGGGTGATCGTGACCGTCTACAACATCCTCCCGATGGGTAAGCCACGCATGACGCGTGCAGACAAATGGAAAAAGCGCCCTGAAGTTATGCGTTACCGGGCCTTTTGCGATCACGTCCGGCTGCTGGGCATTTACATGCCAGAGTCAAATTCACACGTTACCTTCGTTCTTCCAATGCCGAAGAGCTGGAGCAAGAAAAAGCGCGCAGAGATGAACGGGAAGCCCCATCAGGGTAAGCCCGATCTTGATAACCTGATGAAGTCTTTGATGGATGCGCTCTTCGAAGACGACACGCATATCTGGGATTCAAGGATAACAAAGCTCTGGGGCGAGAACGGGCAGATCATTATCAGGGAGAGCGAGTGATGCGTGCGCTTCTTCAACCTGTGATTGCGCGGGAGCTGGGTGTCGTACTGTTGAAGCCAGGAAGAGAGCTGATGGAGTTGTTCACCGCAGGAAGAGTGCTGATCGAGCGCCAGCCAGAAAGTATGGCCGGGTATCAAACTGGTCGTGTTTCAGATGCGCGGCAGCCACTGGCTGAAAATGAGCAGCTGCGAAGCTTCTTTTTGAATAAAAAGGTACTGACTGCAGCTGGTGGCATAAGCGGGCTTGATTACTGGTTGCTGAAGTATGGTGGCGGACATTGCCAGTGTGCTCACAGTGATTACCACTATCATGAACTAACCATCATGCACCATGAGCCGGGCTCCATCCTGCTTTGTGGCTATTGCGACAATCAGTTGCGAGAGCAGCATACCGAGGCGCTGGCAGAGCTGGCATGCAGAAACGTAATTGCCTTTGTTCTGGATTCTGTTCGTATTTCTCTCGGTATCGACAAAAGCCGCGAGATTTCCCTCCCTGAACTCAGCTGGTGGGCTGTTCGTAAGACTGTAACGGATGCCTTACCGGAATGTTGCGCCCGGGAAGTACTTCGTTTACCTGAAGAAAGCAGGATTGGTCGCGAAAGCGATGTTACGCCTGCAGTACCGGCCACCAGCATCCTTGGGGAATTAGTGTCAGCCGTTGACCTGCCTGATGCTCAGACAGAACCGCTGGTGGGTGTAGTGGTGGATCAAGCGCCGCCTCAGTCTTTCATGCGTCGACCAAAGCGTCTGCGCTGGGAAAGTCGCGATTATCTGAATTGGGTGAAAACACAGCCCTGCGAATGCTGCCAGCAGCAATCAGACGACCCGCATCACTTAATCGGATGGGGGCAGGGTGGCATGGCAACAAAAGCGCACGACATCTTCTCCATTCCACTTTGCCGAAAACATCATACCGAACTGCATAACGACCGCCTGGCATTCGAGCGCAAATATGGCTCGCAGCTGGAAATGATCATTAGAGTGCTGGACCGGGCCTATGCGCTCGGCGTTCTGGCGTAAGGAGCTAATTAGGATGACACCACGTCAACGCCGTAATCATATTGAAGCCCTGGGCAAAGCAGCTTCTGCGCCACGCAAAAGCTGGTTAGGTAAAAGCATGCTCCTGACCAGTATTCAATCCGCATGGATTAAGTCTCTACTGACAACATGGGGAGACGGGGTAAGCGGTGGAACAGCCCCACGATTGCCTCGCGCTCATGCATGCTGGGATGTTCTTAAGGGCGGGCGATGGTCGGATAAGGCATTGTCTCGCTTTACAGCTGCACTAGAACAAGCTCGAGCAGAGGGATTCAGAGGGCCGCAGGCGTTAAATCGTGCTCACGCCATTTTGTGGCCACAGCCCGCCACCAGCATCATTGATGAAGCTATGCACAATGATGACGTTGATTTTGTCGAGCAGTCAGTGCTACAGGCGCTTGATGTAAATGACCCGGTTTATATCGTCGGTCTGCAGTATTACACCACACGCAAAAAAATCTCAGACATTACGCGGGAACTACAGTCTATCGCACCGTGGCTAACGGATTGGGAGGCCAGAAAACGAGTTCGCTGGTGCCTGGAGATATTCAGGGCGAAGGTCTTTTTATCTACGCGGAAACTCATGGCTGAGCAGAGTTGAATGATTGGATTTTAACTTTTCGTGCTCTAATTCTATTTATATATTGAAAACGAGCCAGGAATTTAGATAATTCATTCATGCTTGGCAGAGCTGCGCCGCGATGGCAGCGAACTTAAGCGACAATTTGAATATAACAAAAGCCCCGCCGGTCGGGGCTTTTGTTTTACGGCGATACGACAGGGGTATTCGCGAAGGTGCATTCCACCAGTACCCCTGTCATATCGCCGAACTCACCAGACATATTCGACGTAAAAAAAATTTTAAGGGCCCGGTGTTGCAAGCTATGGTTTATCCCTTGTGTTGACAGTTTGTTGATCCAGTTTGAATTAAACTGCGTACAATAAATGTACAGGGAGAATCTATTGTTAAAGATACTCAAAACGCTGGCGTTGGTAATCTGTTTTGTGGTTAGCTGTGCAATGTACTTTCATCTCTATGTAGTGATGAATAAGGATTGTATTGGGAATACCACAGAAGAGGTGACCTATGGGCGTCTGGATGATTGCCCTGATACTGATTGCCAGCCTTATAGCTGGAGTTGTTATTTACATTGATGTTATCTCGGATTTCATTATCGATGCCAATTTCCTTCATCTCCCATAGATGTTTTTGCGTGAGCGCTGCTTTTCGCAAAATTGCTGTGTGAAAATACTGACCCTTGGGTTCAGCGCTCATCCAAAAGCATCTCGTCAAAATCCAACTAACCGGGGTGGTTTGTTGGATGAGGTGCCTCAAATTCAAATAGCCTCGCTTCGGCGAGGTTTTTTCATTTGTAAGACCTCCATCAGGTGGCGATGTCTAATCCCATTGACCGAAGGAATAAGTTCAGCGTAATTTATTTCTGTGGTGAATCCTTTCTAAGCGAAAGGGCGTTCCAGTCGACTGCTATCTGCAGGTATGCGCGCGGCTTTGCTAACTGGGGTAGAGTCACCGGGAGGCACCCGGCACCATGACAACAATAATACAAGCTTCAAATTCCTTGAGAGCCTGCCATAAAAAGCAGGCCTTTTTTTATGGTTTTGCAAACTGCTGCTACTCTTTGAGTTGTGGGAAGTAACTGAATGCCCTGTGGTTCTCCTGGACCGATAGTGAATCAGCCGATACAGCTTCACTCCTGAGCATAGGCCTTACTCACACCTACCTTACAAATAGTCAACTCATTAGCCCGCCTTCAAAAGCGGGCTTTTTTTATTCTCACGACAGCACCCGCATAGAGCGAGGTGAGAGCATGTATCGAATGGACAAAATAACTACTGGCATTTCCTACGGCGCATCGGGAGGTAGTGCCATTTACTGGTTTAGAAGACTTCTTGACGGTTACTCCCCAGAGCAGTGGGCGGCTATAGGTGTGATCGGTAGTTTACTGTTCGGCTTGCTCACCTTTCTCACCAACCTCTATTTCCAAATCAAAGCAGACCGTCGAAGAGCTGCGCGAGGTGAATGATGTCTAATAAATCAAAACTCAGCGCAGCAGTGCTGGCACTAATCGCATCAGGTGCATCTGCTCCACTCATTTTTGACCAGTTCATCAGCGAGAAAGAAGGCAATGCGCTGGTGGCCGTTGTTGATCCGGGTGGGGTCTGGTCTTTATGTCACGGCGTTACCTTTATCGATGGCAGACGTGTTGTTAGGGGCATGACAGCCACTGAGGAACAATGCCGGAAGGTTAACGCTATTGAACGCGATAAGGCATTAGCTTGGGTTGATCGCAATATCAAAGTGCCTCTGACAGAGCCGCAGAAGGTCGGTATAGCATCCTTCTGCCCGTACAACATTGGCCCGGGTAAATGTTTCCCTTCGACCTTCTATAAGCGCATTAACGCCGGAGATCGTAAAGGGGCATGTGAAGCAATACGCTGGTGGATTAAGGACGGTGGACGTGATTGTCGCCTAACTAAAGGCCAGAAGAATGGTTGTTATGGACAGGTAGAGCGGCGCGATCAGGAAAGCGCGCTAACTTGTTGGGAGTTAGGACAATGAAAATTAATCCTGGTCTGGTCGTCATTATCATTATTGCTGGCCTGTCACTTGCTCTCGTAAAGAGTTGTGCTGATGTCAAAAATATCAAGAGTGATAACGATGTGCTTCGCAGTGATAACACGCTACAGGGGCAAGTGATTGCCACTCAGGCTTTCAATTTCAGCCGATACAATCAGGTTGCAGAGCACGCCAACAGGCTTAATTCGCTGATTGATATCAGCACCGAAGAAACTGTAATCGAATACCGGGAGATTCTCCGCCGTGAAAAAACCTGTGATTTGCCTGTTCCTGCTGACATTGCTGGTGGGCTGCTCGAATACGCGCACAGTTTACGTGCCAGCGCCATGTACACCGATACCGGCAGACCTAACCAAGCCGATGATCGTACCGCTGCCGCCAGCTCAATGACCTATTGCCAGGCTGTCCTGTGGATTAAGCCGCTGCTGGCAGTTATTGAGAAAGGTAACAATAACTTTGCTGGTGTTCGTGAGATTGAGTTTCAGCGTCAATCCAGTTCACTGACCTGGAATCAATAATGCTGATTCTGTTTATCCTCCTAGCTATATGGCTCGATAGCTGCGGGGAAGAGGGCTGGCCCGATGTTAGCCCGTCTATTTCTCAGCTGGTGATCCTGAGAGAGCGTCTGGTGCATAGCAAGGGGCTATGTTGAGAAAAGAGCCGAGAGCATTACAGCAGGCATTCCTTGAGTACCTGCGATAATGCCTTACTCATCAGACATGCTTCACTCGCTTAGCACTCGAGGCAGCGCTTAATATCCGAAAAAATCAACTTTGATGGGATGCTCGCTATCGGAAGTTAGATACCTACCAGGGTAGAATAACCTCCTTAAATCATGGAGGCTTTATGTTGCAGGCGATTTTGGGAGCAAGTTGGGCAAACATCTGGGCATCGATTTCGGCAATTTTTACATTATTGGCAGTTATTGTTGCTGGGTTGGCACTGTTACGTTGGAAAAAACAAGATGAGTTGAAGGCTAAGATGGCTTTTAAACAAGCTATTGCAGATTACCTTTACGCCTTACTCCTTCTTCCTGATGACTTAAGTGATGAGAAGGCATACGCCGATTATTACGACTTAAGGATGAGTTTGATTTCAAAATTTAATCAATGCCGTAATACTTTTCTTTATTGCGAAGGTTTGCTTGATAAGGAGATCGATGTTCTGGCTCACTGGAATAATATTTACTCGCATCATTCATCTTTTCTTAAAGGAGAGGACGGTAGCACTGTTCTGCATAATGCGTGTGACAGCATTCTGAAGATAAGATTCGTCTTTAAGTGAAAGCCGGGTTTCCCCGGCTCTGCTTCAGAACATATCCATCTGCGGTGTAGCACGGGGATCGTATTCATCAACAGCAATCCCCAGTTTATGCGTTTACCAGGGTAGAATAATCTACTTAACTCAAGGAGGTTTTCATGTGGCAAACAATCTACGCTTGGCCGTGGGCAACAATTTGGGCTGCAATATCTGCAATATTTACAGCTGCAACCGTAGGTATTGCGTTTTGCGCGATGAAAGAATGGAAAAAACAGGAGCAGTTTAAGGCGAAGGTAAATTTTAAATCAGCCGTCGCCAAATACGCCTATTGCCTGGTTGCGCTTCCAAGCCATTTGAGCCCTCCGGGAACCACAAGGGATAATCCAGCGAAGATTGATGAGCTGACTGATTTATTGGCTGAAGCCGCTTTTGCTTGGTTTAGCCTGGAGGGTTCGTTGGTGGACAATAAGCATGTGACGGAATCTTGGCTTTTCATCAATGACAATCATATTCGATATGTGGATGGCGAGATTTCCTATCATGAAATTCATACGCACTGCGCTAATATAGTCACCAAGCCAATTAACAAGAAGTAAGCCGGGTTTTCCCGGCTTTGCTTTAGAACATATCCAACTGCGGTGTGGCGTGGGGATTGTACTCATCAACAGCAATTCCCAACTCCTTTCTGAACCACCGCGCGACCAACTGTCGATGGCAAAACTCTCCCGGCGGCTCCCAGCACAGCAGTACAGGCTCACATCTTGCCAACAGATGCAGCTCATTCCAGGTCTGTTCCGGATTCAGCTTCGCCAGTATCTCGTGCTCATAGAGTTCGATATAGCGGGAAACTGAAACCGAGTTAAACCATTCCCCCGGCGCCAGCTTCTTAAACGTGTGATAACTCGCGTGGGGGGGGGGCGCGTCGCGTACCGGGCAATGCTGATTCCGCCTACAAGGACCAGCTCGATCAGTTTTTAACGTTGCTTAGATACCATAGTGCGAACCTCATAAGGGGGTAACTCAGTAGTGGATTGTTTAATTCATTGTTTTTAAATAAAAAAATAATGAGGTTAGGAAAACTTAAGTCCAATTAAAGCCAAAATCGCAGGTATAGCTTTGGCGGCGATTGTAAAAATCACATGGAACTTAGTTTTTTCTTTTAGCTTACTCAAGTCGTATCCAATCCATATGACAGCGAAGGCTATACCAATCCACGCTAAAGAAACTTTTAAATTATTTTCTTCCAACAGCGCAGCATTAAGCGCGGCGGCGTAGGGAATGCTGAAAATAAAGGCAATCATTAGCACCATGCATGTTTTGTTGTCACTTGGATGATGCGGTTTTTTCTGTGATGTAATTGCGAAGGTGCTGAGTTGCTGATTAGTTGTCATATGTATATACCTTAAAAGATTTAAGCAAAGTATAATAAATGAATTAGCTGGTATTTATTACCTCCAATTAATAGTAGGGTGCTAGCGAAGGAAGGTGCGAGTTAGATGAATGAACCATGAAACTACCAACTTAAACCCTTAATTTGTGGGGGCGAACTTAATAAAATTCAGTTCATGTTGGATGTGGTTAATATGTGGGCTTTATAATGTATAATTATTAGCTTGATCTCATTTTTATAAGTTGGGATTGCAAGTCATCATGGTTCTTATAACTCGCCAATGTAATTAAGTGGGGGGGTTATTAAGCATGAATGACAACATTTATAATGGAGTGAGGTTAATGCTCAAACTCATCAATATTAAGACAATTAGCTATGCCCCCTCGTATTAAAAGACCTTGTCGCCATATGGGGTGCTCAGCGGTAGTGAATGATTCATTTGGCTACTGTGATCTCCATCAAAAACATGCCAGTGAAGGATGGCGCAACTATCAGAACGGTAAAAGCCGACAAGAGCGTGGTTATGGGCGTCCCTGGGAAGTCAGGCGTGCACGTATCCTTCTGCGAGATAAACATATATGCCAGGAGTGTCGACGCGCTGGCATCGCAACACGTGCAAATACCGTCGACCATATCCTTGCCAAGGCTCACGGAGGAACGGACGATGATTTCAATCTGGAGGCATTGTGTTGGCCATGCCATCGAGCCAAGACTGCAAGGGAGCGTCTCCGGTGAAACTCGGCCGGTCAGCGCATGGGGAGGGGGGGATCAAATCCTTAACCCCTTTCGCTTTTAAGGACTGCCGCTCCCGGTAGTTTTTTGCGCGTGAGAAATAAGAATTTTTTTTTGATGATTTTTGAGGTGTTTCGCTATGAGTACCGGAGTGAGATCGCCGGGTGGAGGCCGTAAGCAGAAGAAGACCGGAACGCAGGTCAGTTCTCTGACTCGTGCAGTTTCACCGCCGGATGAACTGCTGGGTGAGATGGCGATCGATGCCTGGAAACGAACCTGTAAAATTCTGATTAATCGTGGTTCGTTTGAAATGGAGGACTGCTATCTGCTGATGGAATATTGCAATACGGTGCAGCTCCTTTACGACGCGAACCAGGAAATAAAAGCTGATGGGATTGGGGATGAAACTGCTGCCGGTGGGCAGAAAATGGGAGCTGCAGTAAAGGCGCGGGATAAGTATATCTCACAGCTTATCCGTCTTAGCGTAGTTCTGAAACTTGATCCCAACAGCAGAGCCAGAAAACGCGCGCCGGGCGAAGAAAGTAAATCCGGCAATGAATTTGACGAATTTTGATTGGGACGATGTTCCCAATTCTTAGGGACTTATTATGGCCGCGTACCCGAGCGTCAATATGGCGAACCAGTATGCGCGGGATGTGCTGAACGGGAAAATACTTGCCTGCAAGAGCATCCAGCTGGCATGCCAGCGCCATTTTAAAGATCTGAAAATTTCTCTCGATAAGGATTACCCCTACCGGTTCGACCGTGAACTGGCGGAACGCGCCTGCCGTTTCGTTCAGCTTTTACCGCATTCCAGCGGTGATTTAGCCGGTCAAAAACTGAAGCTGGAACCCTGGCAGGCGTTTGCATTCAGCTCAATTTTCGGCTGGGTCACGAAAAAGACCAAAAAGCGCCGATTTCGCGAAGCGTATATCCGGGTGGCCAGGAAGAACGGGAAATCGTTTTTCGCGGCAGGCATTGGCACGTACATGTTCTGCGCTGACGGTGAAAACAGCGCGGAAGTGTACTGCGGGGCCACCACGATGGCGCAGGCGAAAAAGGTCTTCACCCCAGCCAGGCAGATGGCAGATCGCCTTCCGTCGCTCCGCTCAAAATTCAGTATTTCGGTCTGGGTTGACAGCCTGACCCGTCCTGACGGTTCGCTGTTCGCGCCCATCGCCGGGAAGCCTGGCGACGGTGACAGCCCACACTGCGCAATTATTGATGAATATCATGAGCACGATACGGATCACATGTATGAAGCCATGACGCTGGGCATGGGCGCACGTTCGCAGCCGCTGACGCTTATCATCACCACGGCGGGTACGTCGCTGGAATCGCCATGCTACGACAAGGATAAGCAGGTCAAGGAGATGCTCAACGGGCATGTGCCTAACGACCGCCTGTTTGGCCTGGTTTATGAGCTCGATGAAGGGGACGACTGGACCGACCCGACCAACTTCATTAAAGCGAACCCTAACCTCAACGTGTCGATATCGTATGACGATCTGCTGGCGGAGATGGAGGTCGCTAAACAGGTTCCGCGCAAGGTCAACGCCTTTAAAACGAAGCGTCTGAATATCTGGGTATCCGGTAAAGCCGCGTTCTACAACATGACGCAATGGCATGCTGCAGCCGATAAATCCCTGCGCTACGAGGACTTTGCCGGCGAGGATTATTACCTCGGTCTGGACCTTGCCCAGCGCCTGGATCTTAACGCCGGTGTTGGCGTTTTCGTACGCGAAATTGAGGGTAAGAAACACTACTACTGCATCAGGCCGAAATTCTGGGTACCGGAGGACACGGTCCGGAGCACGGACCCGAAAATTGCCAAAACTGCAGACCGGTATGTGAAGTTCGTCGAAATGGGGGCGCTTGAAGCGACAGATGGGGCAGAAGCGGATTATCGCGAAATTCTGGCCAGCATTATCGACCTTCAGGAAATTGATAAGGTCCGCGTCAGCGAAATCCCCATCGACCCCAGCGGGGCCACGGCACTCAGCCACGAGCTGCAGGACCACGGGTTTGAGCCCATTTCTATCCGGCAGGACTACACCAACATGTCGCCGCCGATGAAGGAGCTGGAAGCGGCGCTCGCTGGCGGTCGTTTCCACCATGACGGTAACCCGGTCCTGTCATGGTGTATCAGCAACGTTATCGGAAAAAATGTCCCCGGAAGCGACGATATAGTCCGACCGACGAAGGGCGACAAGCAGTCAAAAATCGACGGCGCGACAGCGCTGTTTATGGCTATAGGCCGCGCAATGCTGAACGGTCGGGCCAGCAATCAATCCGTTTATGATGAGGAAGACGTCGCATGTTAACGGCAATTATTACTTTTATGATCGGCCTGTTCGGCGCGGCGCTTATCTCGTTTGGCGCGTGGATGGTGTTTCCGCCTGCAGGCATTATTGCTGCAGGCGTGTTTTGCCTTCTGGCATCCTATTTTGCTGCCAGAGCCGCTGCGCCTGCGAATGATTCTCCAGGGGGTAACTGATGTTCATTCCTCAGTTCTTCCGGGGCAGGTCGCGTCCGGGAGGGAGCAACTGGACAACGGTTCTCGGTAGCGTCAGCGCCAGCAAGAGCTCATCGGGCATGCTGGTGACGCCGGAAACGGCAATGGGGATCGGGGCTATTCGCGCCTGTGTGACGCTCCTTGCCGAATCCATCGCCCAGCTGCCCGTCGAGCTTTATCAGCGCGACGAAAAAGGCGGTCGGCGCAGGGCAACGGATCATCCCCTGTACGATGTGATCCATTCGCAGCCAAACAGAAAGGACACCAGCTTTGAATATTACGAACAGCAGCAGGGCGTGCTGGGGCTTGAGGGGAACAGCTATTCCCTGATTGACCGGCACGGCAACGGCGATATCGCTGAACTGATACCGATTAACCCCAAAAAGGTCATCGTCCTGAAAGGGCCGGACGGGATGCCGTATTACGAGCTGCCTGAGCTGGATGAAACGGTGCCGATGCGCATGATGCATCACATCAAGTATTTCTCGCTCGACGGATACATCGGCACCTCACCGATTCAGACAAACGCGGACGTTCTCGGGCTGGGCATGGCGGTTGAGCAGCACGCCGCGCAGGTGTTCGCCCGTGGCACCACGATGTCCGGCGTGATTGAGCGCCCCAAAGAGGCGGGAGCCATCAAGAGCCAGGCGTCAATTGACAAGCTTCTGGCCAAATGGACGGACCGCTATTCCGGTGTGCGAAACGCCTTCAGCGTGGCGCTGCTGCAGGAGGGCATGAGCTATAAGCAGCTGTCGCAGGACAACGAAAAAGCGCAGCTGCTGCAGTCGCGGCAGTGGACGGTAAACGAGGTGTGTCGGCTTTACAAAATCCCGCCGCACATGATTCAGCTTCTCGACAAATCGACCAACAACAACATCGAGCACCAGGGGCTTCAGTACGTGATGTACACGCTGCTGGCCTGGCTGAAGCGCCATGAAGCGGCGATGATGCGCGATTTGTTGTTACCCAGCGAGCGTCGCGACTTTTATATCGAGTTCAACGTCTCGTCGCTGCTGCGCGGCGATCAGAAATCGCGTTACGAGTCCTACGCGCTGGGCCGCCAGTGGGGCTGGCTGTCGGTAAACGATATCCGGCGCATGGAGAACATGGCCCCGGTAGAGGGCGGCGACAAGTATCTGACGCCGCTGAACATGGTCGATACCAGCACCGTTCACGGGCTGGATAAAGCCACCCCCGCGCAGATAAGCGAAATCAGCGCAATCCTGCAGCGAACTGCATAAAACCTGATTATCAGGCTCTCACAGGTATACACAATGTCGAAATTAATCAACCTGCCGCACCTGGCTGACCAGGTGTTCGGGGTGCCTCACTACGCCACGCGGCAAATCATGGACTCGGTGAAGTCGATCCTGGTTCCTCGCCTGCAGGGCATGAATGTGGCCCCGCTGGAAATGGCCCTGGGGCCGGATGAGTCACAGGAAACGAATGAACCTCAGCAAAGCGGCGGCGGCGTGGGCGTTATTCCTGTCCACGGCATCCTGGTCCCCCGGCGTGGCCAGATCGTGAATATGTGTACGGAGCTGAACAGCTACGAGCGTATTCGCGGCCAGCTGGCTTCCCTTCTGAACGACCCGGGCATTAAAGAAATCGTGCTCGATATTAACTCGGGCGGTGGCGCGGTATCGGGCTGTAAGGAGCTGGCAGACTACATTTTCCAGTCGCGCAGCGTGAAGCCCATTACGGCCATCGTGAACTTCAGCGCGTTCTCTGCGGCGTACTTTATCGCGTCGGCCTGCAGCAAAATTATCGTCAGCGAAACCAGCGGCGTGGGCTCCATCGGGGTCATCCTGGAGCACATGGAAGCATCGAAATGGGAGGAGAGCGTGGGGCTGAAATTTACCACGTTCTCGCGCGGCGATAACAAGAACAACGGATCCCCACATGAACCGCTGACGGAGCTGGCCACGTCCCAGATACAGGCGATGATCGACGGTGCATACCAGACGTTCACATCCTCCGTCGCGCAGTATCGCGGCATAGATATCGACGCCGTTATCGGCACCCAGGCCGCGCTGTATTTCGGGCAGAACGCCATAGCGGCAGGGCTGGCAGATGAGATGTCCGATCCTCAGTCAGCCATCAACGCGATTGCCGCGAAATACAAACCCTCGCCCCAGCAATCCAGTATCCAGTTACGTGCTGCTGTTATGGATCAGCAGGCCCGTATGTAACCCGACGCGAAGCGTCACCGTAAGCAGCCAGATGGCTGCTTTTTTTATGCGTAAAAGAGAGAAAAACGATGAACAAAATCGAAGAACTGCGTCGCCAGCGCGCGGGTATTAACACTCAGGTTCAGGCCCTGGCACAGATTGAAATGAACGGCGGTACGCTGAGCGCGGAGCAGCTGGAGCAATTCAGCGATCTGCAGGCTCAGTTTGATGAGCTTTCAGCATCCATTGAGCGTCTGGAAGCGGCAGAACGTCTTGCCGCCACCACGGCAGTTCCGGTGAAGGCTGCGCAGAACGGTCGCAATGCACCGGCTGTGCAGGTAAAAGCCGAACCGGCGCAGTACAAAGGCGCAGGCATGACCCGCATGGTGATGGCCATCGCGGCAGGTAAAGGCGACCTGCAGCAGGCCGCGGCGTTTGCTGCGGAAGACCTGAACGATCAGGGGCTGTCGATGGCTATCACGACCGCAGCCAATTCAGGCGGCGCGCTCGTTCCGCAGAACATGCAGAACGAGGTGATTGAGCTCCTGCGCGACCGCACCATCGTGCGTAAGCTCGGGGCGCGAAGCATCCCACTGCCGAACGGTAACCTGGCGATCCCGCGACTGGCCAGCGGCTCAACGGCAAGCTATGTCGGTGAAGGCAAGGATGTGAAGGCGAGCGGTGCGACTTTCGATGACGTCAAACTGAACGCCAAAACGCTGATCACCATGGTGCCGATTTCCAACCAGCTGATTGGTCGCGGCGGCTTCAACGTCGAGCAGCTGATTTTAGGCGACATCATCAGCGGCATTTCCACCCGTGAAGATAAGGCGTTTCTCCGTGACGACGGTACCAACGACACCCCGAAAGGGATGAAGGCCGTGGCCACGGCGGGTAGCCGCACGCTCCCATGGGTGGCGGACGAAGAAGTGAACCTGCAGACCATCGATACCTACCTTGATGCCCTCATCCTCATGGCCATGGACGGTAACAGCAATATGCTGAAGAGCGGCTGGGGCATGTCCAACCGCACCTACATGAAGCTGTTCGGCCTGCGCGACGGGAACGGCAACAAGGTTTATCCGGAAATGGCAACGGGGATGCTGAAAGGCTATCCGATTGAGCGCACCTCGGCTATTCCGGCGAACCTGGGCACGGGCGGCAAGGAGTCTGAGATTTACTTTGCGGACTTCAACGATGTCCTGATTGGTGAAGACGGCGCAATGGTGGTCGATTTCTCCCGCGAGGCGACCTACATCGATGCAGACGGGAACACCGTTTCCGCGTTCGCGCGTAACCAGTCCCTGATCCGCGTCATCATGGAGCACGATATCGGCTTCCGCCATATCGAAGGCCTGGCGCTGGGTACCGGCGTTACCTGGTAATACTCCGACAATCGTGATTAACAGCCCGCCCCGCGCGGGCTTTTTTACAGGTGAACATCATGGCTCCTAAAACCAAAAACACTCAGAAAGACGATACCGCCACCGACACCAATGCCGAGCCAGCGGTAACGACTGCAGCTGATACTTCAGCACCTGCACCAGATGTTAACACCGGTTCTGCAGGCGAAGCCGGTGGTGACGGTGATGGTACCGAACCCGGTCCGGACGGCGACGATACGGATTCAGGTGGTGATGCGAAACAGGATGAAACCCCAGAGGAACGCATGTCAAAACTGACTGGAAAAGTCGCTGCGGTACAAAACGGGCGCGTCGCGGTGACGTTCCTTGGTCCGTTCAGCCGCTACAGCCGTGGCGATGTGGCCTGCTTTGACAGCGCCGTCGCGCAGGACATGGTGGACCGAAATATCGCCGTCTGGGCAAAAGATGCAGAACGCGCCCTTCAACCGAATAAGGACGATGACGCGCATGATACTGACATTGGCTGAAGCCAAAACCCAGCTGCGCCTCGAGCTGGATTTTGATGAGCACGACAGCCTGCTGACCAGCCTGATTGGCGCGGCTCAGCGCAGCATCGAGCGCAGCTACTACTGCAGGCTGGTAGAGAACCAGGCGCAGCTTGACGCACTGCCTGACGGTGAGACGGGTTACATCATTGATGAAGATATCAAGCTGGCCGCGAAGATGATGGTCTCGCAGTGGTATCTGAATCCCACCGGCACGGCAGAAGGTTCGCCGTCCGATTTGGGCGTTGAGTACCTGCTGTTCCCGCTAATGGAGCATACCGTATGAGTGACCCCCTGCGCCCCGGCGAGCTGAACTGCCGGATAACACTTAGCTACATGGAAACAGAACGCGGGGAGCTCGGCGAGACGCTTCCGGCCCGTGAGGTGAGCGCCGGAAAGGCCTGGTCCAAAAAGGAGCTGGTATCCGGGCGGAAGGTCAGGACGCTGGACCAGCAGCAGGTCGTCGAAACGTGCCTCTTCACGCTGTACCCGCGCAAGGTTGACGTGGACTGGAAGGTATCGACAGCGGACCGGGTATATACCGTTCGCAACGTCGAGCGCCTGACGGATCGGATAATCATCACCGGAGAGGCGGATTCACGCCATGATCGAGTCAGCAATTAAAACCGCCGTCGAGCGGATTACCGGGCTGGATACGTACCCGCTGCTGCTTCCGGATACGATGCAGGAAGGCGCGACGTTCCAGCGTATTTCTGACCCGCAGGTTGGTGACGGACTGAGGCGGACCGGGCTGTCCGAGGTCCGGATACAGATTTCGCTTTATGTTGTCGATGTGTCGTCTTCTCTCTCAGAGCTTGAGCAGACCGTCGCAACGGCTGATAACGCGTTGGGTCAGCGAATAGATAGCATCAACGTGTCTATGGACGGCATGACGGGTGGGGTGAAAAACTCGGCTATCGCAATTATTCAGGGCAACCTGGCTCAGGTGGCCACGCGTAAATCGTTGTCGGCTTCAGTCGCCGGTAACAGCGCACAGCTGGACCGCATTGATGAGGTGATTGTCAACGACAGGGAGGCAACGGCGCGCTCTCTGCTGAGTCTGCAGACGGACGTTAACGGCAACAAAGCATCCATCAACAACCTGAATCAGACGTTCTCGGATTACCAGCAGGCTATGGCCACGCAGGTAAACAGCATCACGGCGACCGTTAATGGCCACACTTCTGCGATCACCACCAATGCGCAGGCCATTGCGAACGTCAACGGCGACCTGAAGGCGATGTACAGCATTAAGGTCGGGTTATCCAGCAACGGCCAGTATTACGCGGCAGGGATGGGTATCGGCGTGGAGAATACGCCATCCGGCATGCAGTCGCAGGTTATCTTCCTGGCTGACCGCTTCGCTGTTACCCACCAGGCCGGAGCGACCGTTACGCTTCCGTTCGTTATCCAGAACGGGCAGGTAATTATCAGAGATACGGTAATAGGCGATGCCACTATCACGCGAGCGAAACTGGCTGAAACAATCAGCTCGGTTAACTACGTTCCGAACCAGGCTGGCCTGTCCATAAACTTTAGAACGGGCACGCTTGAGAACTACGGTTCGACAGCTGGCGAGGGGGCCATGAAACAGACCAACCAGACAATCAGTGTACGGGACTCCAACAATGTGTTGAGGGTGCAGATCGGGAGAATCACTGGTACATGGTGACGGGAGGCCTCTTGCGGGGCCTCTATTTTTTCAGGAGATACGATGGCGGAATACGGTGTTCAAACATGGGATGCATCAGGCAAGGTTAACAACTATGGAATTAAGCCAGTCAGCGTTTGCGGCTATCTGCAACTGGCCGTTAACCAGAAAACAGGCTCTTATTCCGTTGCCCTTCCACCGGGTTGCAAACTGACCTACTTTCAGGCCATGAACGATGATAAGTGGGGAACAGGAAGAAGGAAGATCTCCATCTCCGGCGGTACTGCAACGGTTTCCTCTGTGGGGGATACCGACTATTCCGCAGGGACTGAACCCGCAGTTGCAGCTTTTCTCATTTTCCAGATCGAGAGGGCATAAATGGCGCAGTACGGCGGTTTACTGACGACGACGAGCGGTGAGGTATGGGTTACCGCGAACAGCTCGCCAATTGCATTACAGGCGCGAAAGACAGCGGCACTGCAGGGAACCTCGGGTTTCAATACAAAGGTGACGCACACCTTTCCCTCAGGTCAGCCCGTTGTGGCCTTCGTTCATTGCACGGTTGAAGTGGAAATCACTCAGACGGTAAGCGGAAACTCCATCACGATTGATTTTCTCAGACCTAATGCAACCGGCACAGCGTACGTTTATTTTTTCACAATTTTCCCCCAGACAAAGCCAGATTACGGGATGGCCGTGTGGGATGCATCGGGGACCCTGATTTTAACCCACGAGACGCGCACGCTCGGCGATGTTGTTACCATAGGAACTGCCGGAGTAGATGCAAGCTCAGGCTACAACATCAACACAACCCGGGCGGGGAAGTGGGCTTGCATGCCCGTCATGCTCGGCCTGATTACCGGGGTTATATCAGCCGGTGGCCAGCCGCAGCCCTACGCTGCAATTTACAAGAGCATGGCAAAACTCGAGGGAAGCAATACGCGGATATTTGCCAGACCTCAGACAACCCCCTCCGGAGGGCTGCAAAACGTCGCGTACTCAAACATGAGAAACGTCATCATGGCCATCAATTGCGCCAACTACGATTGATCGTTTTCAGCGATCAATTTCTAATAATTGATCTACCAAATCAATTATATCCCGTTGATTCATATTGTTATTGTGTAACCTTGTGAATGCCCTGGGATATAACCACTATGAAAAACATGATTCTTTGCCTGGCGGTGGCGGTTTTACTCTCCGGTTGCGCTGGCGTTATTGAGAAACAGCAACCTGTGTGTTCCGGTACAGCCCTTATCGGCGGGCAGGAAAACAGTGTCCAGATTTACGGAGTGCGTAAACAAAACAATCAGACCCAGTACCGCGCCGGTTATCCCTTTAACTGGACCTGGGTTAGTGCCAACACGTTCACCAGCACCACCTGCCAATAACTCATTCTGTTTCAAAACAAACCTCGCTACGGCGGGGTTTTTTATTGCCTGGAGAAAATATGCTTTATAACACTGGCACCATCGCCGTTAACGGAAACACCGCAACCGGCACCGGCACAAATTGGACTGCACCAGCCAGCCAGGTTCGCGCTGGCCAGACAATTATCGTTATGTCCAACCCGGTGCAGATGTTTCAGATTTCATCCGTGAACAGCGCCACGTCACTGACGGTAACGCCTGCTGCATCACCGGCGCTCAGTGGCCAGAAGTACGGCATTCTGGTATCAGACAATATCTCGGTCGATGGCCTGGCGCAGGCGATGTCGCAGCTCATCAAAGAGTATGACGAGAATATCGGTGCGTGGGAGACATTCGCCACCACATCTGCAAATCAGAGCATCACTGTAACCATCAACGGCACCGCCGTAACCATCCCCGGCATCGGGAAATTGGCGCAGAAAGGGAGCAACGGTGCGCTTGCAATCGCTGACGGCGGGACCGGGGCAACGAAGGTGGAAGACGCTCGCACAAACCTCGGTTTGGGAAGTAGCGCGACAAAGGACGTCGGAACG
>NZ_JBMKHO010000010.1:0-154906 GCF_049238125.1 Enterobacter cloacae complex sp. IR5402 | reverse complement strand
GCGGAGCAGGAAGGACATCTGATGGAAATGGAAGCCACGCAAGCACCTTAAAATCACCATCATACACTAAATCAGTAAGTTGGCAGCATTACCAAAGCAGTCCGGGCTGATTGCCCGGACTGCTTACTATTTTAATGGATTGTTAATCTTTGCATATTCAAACGGACTGATACCCTTCTCCCGGTTCGCATCCAGAAAATCGGCCCACCATTGCAACATCAGTCGCCGTTCTTCCAGATGTTCTGCTTTATGGATATACGCAGCACGTACACCATTACGCTCCTGATGGCTCATCTGACGTTCCACAGCATCGCGGGACCACAAACCTGATTCAATCAATGCACTGCACGCCATCGCCCGGAATCCATGGCCACAGACTTCCTGAGTTGTGTCATACCCCATCACCCTCAGGGCTTTATTTACAGTATTTTCACTGATTGGTTTACGCGGGTCATGTGCACCCGTAAATATCAGACCATTTTCACCTGCCCATGTCTGAAGTTCTGTCAGTATGGCTACAGCCTGTTTGCTGAGTGGCACAAGATGTGGTGTTCGCATCTTGGAGCCCCGGTGTGAGAATTTTACGCCGGGCAGAGGTTCGCGTTCGGCTGGAATAGTCCACATGGCATTGTCAATATCAATTTCAGACCACCGGGCGTATCTGAGTTCACTGGAACGAATAAAAACCAGTAAATTCAGCATAACGGCAAGCTGGGTGATAGGTTGCCCCTTGTAACTGCTAATACGCGACAAAAGTTCAGGCAGGCGAGAAAGATCAAGAGCGGGGCGATGCTGGCGTTTTACAGTGGTCAATGCGCCAGCCATATCCAGAGCAGGATTATATCTGATGATGCCAGACTGTACGGCATAACGCATTACAGCAGATATTCTTTGCTGCAGACGACTGGCGATTTCATAAATTTGTTTAGCTTCTGCGGCACGAACAGGGATAAGCAGGTCCGGGGTACGGAGTGTTGTGATATCCCGGTTGCCGATAAAGGGGAAAACGTGTGTCTCGAGGCTTTTGAGTACTTTATCGCTGTGTGATTGTGCCCATTGTTTATTACTGGCATGCCAGCGTCGTGCAATATGTTCAAAAGAGAGTTGTAAATCAGGGACTACTTTTTTAGCTCTTTTTTGTTCGCAAGGGTCAACCCCCTCCGAAATCAGTTTTCGGGCCTCATCCCGTTTTGTACGAGCTTCGGAGAGAGAAACTTCCGGATACACACCAAGTGCCAGGGTTTTCTCCTTACCCAGAATACGATAACGGAGACGCCAGTAACGGGAACCATTAGGATGAACCAGCAGGAACATGCCGGCCCCGTCAGTGAGTTTATAAGCCTTGTCGGTGGGCTTTGCAGCCCGGATTTTTGCGTCAGTCAGTGCCATAGTTCAGCCTTCTGAATGCGTTAAAGAGGGTACAAATTCTGTCGAACTGGGGTATACCCGCAATTATACCCACACAATGGGGTTGATGTGGGGGGAATCTGGTTGAGTTCGGTAGAATTGATTTGGAGGCAGAATGCTTAAATTGTGGCGTTCTGAAACGAAAAACGGACCTCCGTGGAGGTCCGTTGATATGAATTTGGTGCCCGGACTCGGAATCGAACCAAGGACACGGGGATTTTCAATCCCCTGCTCTACCGACTGAGCTATCCGGGCAACGGAGCGCATTAAACCGCAATCGCGCGCGATCGTCAACATTATTTCGGGAAAAGCTGTTCAACTGCTTAAGTTTGCGGCAATCTGTCCGTTTGTGCCCTGGAATTGCACTAATCTTCCAGACAGTTCAGGCAAGATGTGACAATGCTGACGGTAAGAGGAGGGCAGTATGGCAAACGACTGGCTTGAGCTGCGTCAGCATGCAGAAACAGGTATTGAGACAATTAAGGCGCATTTCGAAGGACATGCCTTTGATCCCCACTGGCATGATAGCTATCTGGTCGGAATAACCCTTTCCGGTACGCAGCAGTTCCACTGTCGCCGTGAACGCCACCGTAGCCTGCCGGGCGATGCTTTTTTACTTGAGCCCGGGGAGATCCATGACGGTGATGCGCCGGTAGAGGGCGGCTTTACTTATCTGACCTTTTATCTGGATGAACACTGGCTCACCCATACGCTTCAAGGCCTGTATGACTCTACTCCCGGGAGTTACACTCTCCACTTTGCCCAAACGCTGACGCGAGAGCCTCAGTTGGTGCGCGCTATCGGTGATACATTTGCCTCGTTGCATAACGATGAGATGAAGATCGTCCAACAGAGCACAATGGATAACCTGCTCTCTCAGATAACTACCCACTGCCACTGGCGTAAGAAACTCCCGTCGCAATTACAAAGCTCCGCTGTGGCGCATCGTGCCCGCGACTATCTCTATGCGCATATCGGCGAGAACGTGGGGCTATCAGACCTTGCCCGCGAGACGGGTACGGATCGCTTTACCCTCACCCGCTGTTTTAAACGCGAATTTCACCTGGCACCGCACGCCTGGCTTATCCAGCTGCGACTGGCAAAGGCCCGACAGATGCTGGCGTGTGGGGAACTGCCTGTTGATGTTGCGACGGCAGTGGGTTTTGCCGATCAAAGCCATCTTGGTCGCTGGTTCCAGCGTGCATACCGTATTTCTCCGGCACACTACCGCCGGTTGTGCACAAACCTTCCAGACGTTTCCAGAAAATAACGGCACATTCGTGGCTCTAATAAAAAAGGAGTCACCTGTGAATTTATTACCCTTCCTGCTGTTTGCATTTGTCGCCTCGATTACACCGGGGCCAACCAACATTCTGGTACTGGCTAACAGTCAGCACTTTGGCGTAAAAAATACGGTTCCTGCGATCCTGGGCGGGTGTATTGCCGCCAGCGCTATTGTTCTGGTTTCAGGCGCTGGGGCAGGAGAAGTGTTACGCCAGTATCCATTGATACGTCAGGTAATGAGCTGGGCGGGTGTGCTGTGGCTTTCCTGGATGAGCTGGCAGCTGTTTAGCGCCCCGGCCGCGAATCTCTCCTCCAGCAGTCACGTCCGATTTACCGCGCGGGCGGCGGCGTTACTACAGGTTGTAAACCCAAAAACATGGATGATGGCGCTGGCAGTTGTCAGCCTGTTTGCTCCGGCAAGCGACCATGCATTACGGGATATTACGCTGATGGCGCTATGGTTTCTGGCGATCTCCGTGGTCTGTTTGTTGTGCTGGGCGTGGCTGGGGAAGGCGGTGAACCGGATTTTCCGCACCACCGTGGCGATGGTGCGATTTCAGCGCGCGATGGCGCTGTGTTTGTTTATTTCCGCCTGGATGGGAATGCTGGCTTAGGTCAGTGCACCACCCATACGACACTGCGCGAACCGCAAAATATCTTCCGCCAGACGGTGCGCCGTATCCACATCCGCCTGGCTACGGTTCACCAGCATGCGGCTCAGGCAACCTTCCAGCACCAGCTCCATCTGCTTCGCGACCATTGCCGGATCATCCACTTCTAGTGTGGTCAGCAGCTCATGTGTGAACTCGTGCGCGGCTCGTTTTTGCTGATCTGCCAGTTGATGGATGGGGTGCCCAGGATCCGGATAGTAGGTGCAGGCGGCGATAAACAGACAACCTGGGTAACGGTTGTTGGTAACACACTCCGTCAGTGCGGTATAGCGCGCCAGCAGCTTTTGCTCGGTGGTCAGTTCTTCATTCAGCATCAGCTGCCTGCGCCAGATATCCACCTGCTGGCTGAGATAGCGCAGGGCATCGTACAGCAGCGCCTCTTTATCCGGCCAGAAGCGCCTAAGTTCATCCAGAGGGTAATCGATACGGTCGGCGACCATCTCAAGCGTGGTGCTGGCGATCCCTTGAATCTCAAGCAATTGCAGGGCTTGTCCCAGTACGTCTTCGCGTTGCACGGTTATCTCCTCCGCTATTCCCAACGGTTTGTCCCGTCTAAAGTGTTGTTTACGGTTGGCGATTGCGCAAATGCGCGTTGAATGCCGTCGCGTCCATAAACCCGGTTACACGCTGCGTCGGCTGTTCTTCCCCCTGTTCATTGAAGAACAGGATGGTAGGCAACCCGAGCACTTTAAGTTGCTTCAGCAGAGCCTTATCCTGCGTGCTGTTGGCGGTAACGTTCGCCTGGAGCAGAACGGTATCGCTCAGCGCATGTTGTACCTGCGGATCGCTGAAGGTGTATTTTTCAAACTCTTTGCAGGCCACGCACCAGTCGGCATAGAGATCGAGCATGACCGGTTTGCCTTTCGCCTGCGCCAGGGCGTGGTTAAGGTCATCTACGTTTTTAATCTGTATAAAATTCAGATGAGCCTGCGTTTGACCTGCCGGGGTGCCAAACGCCCAGTCCTGTAGCGGACGGACGCTCACCAGCGCGGCCGCCAGCAGAAGGATCTGTAGCAGGCGCATCCACGGTTTCTTCGCCCCCAGACTCACGATAAACGCCCAGCTGAAGAAGGCCACGCCGAGCATCGCCCAAAGACGTGTACCCCACACATCACCGATGATGCGCTCCAGCAGAAATACCGGCAGCGCCAGAATGACAAAACCAAACGCGGTTTTCACCGTCTCCATCCACGGGCCGCTTTTCGGCAGCAGACGATTGCCAAACACCGTCACCAGGATCAGCGGCAGGCCCATGCCGAGCGCGTAGAGGTACAGCGTGCCGCCGCCGAGCCACAGGTTGCCGCTCTGAGCAATGTATAACAGAATGGCGCTCAGCGGCGCAGTGGTGCAGGGGGAGCAAATCAGCCCGGCGATGGCACCCATGGCGAACACGCCGCCCGCAGAGCCACCCTGCTGACGGTTGCTCATCAGCGTCAGACGGGTTTGCAGGGAAGAGGGCAGTTGCAGGGTGAACAGGCCAAACATCGACAGCGCCAGCAGAATAAACACCGCTGACAGTCCGATAAGCACATAAGGATGCTGAAGGGCGGCCTGGAACTGCAACCCGGCAGCGGCGACCACTAGGCCGAGCGCCGTATAGGTTAACGCCATGCCCTGTACATAGATAAAGGCCAGCAACAGCGCACGGGCGGTGGAAAGGCGTTGTTTACCGCCCAGCACGATGCCAGAGATAAGCGGGTACATAGGCAGTACGCAGGGCGTAAAGGCGATGCCGATACCAATCAATAACGCCCAAAGTGCTGAGAACGGAAGGTCTGAAGTGGCTTCGCCTGCGCCTTCACCCTTCATCCTGGCCCTCTCCCCTGATGGGAGAGGGGAGGCAGCGCCTTTCACTTCGCTAAGCGGAACGACCTTTGTTTCAGGTGGGTAACAGAATCCGGCGTCTGCGCAGCCCTGATAGGTGACCGTTAATGTGGCACCTTTATCGGCATGGTTCACCGTGACGGGCACGCTTAAGCGCTGGCGATAAATTTCACTCTTACCGTAGAACTCGTCCTCGTGCCACACGCCAGCGGGCATCTGCAATGCGCCGACGTTCGCCTTTGTCGGCGTGATGCTGACCTGCTTGCGATAGAGGTAGTAACCCTCTTTCACCTGCCAGGTGAGACTGAGATCGTGCTGGTTTTGCTGAAAGTCGAAAACGAATGCCTGGTCGGCAGGAATAAAGTTCGAACGGCCGGGTGCGTCAAACAACCCGGCAAAAACTGACGTGCTGCACAGCAGCAGGATCAGCGTAATGAAGCGTTGAGCCATGAGAGATAATCGTTATCGCCGTGGACCACTGGCAGCACCAGCAGCTCCGGGGTTTGGTATGGATGATGAGACTTGAGGCAGTCGAGGAGCGCCTGCTGGTTTGTCAGGTTGGTTTTGAGCAACATCTGGACTTCGTACTCTTGCTCCAGCTTGCCTTCCCAGTAATAAAGGGAGGTGGCGCCGGGAAGAAGCGTGACACAGGCAGCCAGTTTTTCGGCCAGCACTTTGGCGGCCAGATCCTGGGCAGAAGCTTCATCAGGGGCGGTGCACAGTACAACAACAGCATCAGGCGTGTTCACAAGTCGACCTCCTCATCACGAAAGTCTTCACTATATCACGCAAGGCGGTTGGTCATTAATGAAACGGGCCGCAGAGCGGCCCGTTTTTAACTATTTTTACAACGGCTAATCGTTTACAGCACAATGCCGCCGATGATAAAGCCGAGGATCACGCAGAGCGTAATCGCCACCACGCCCGGGATGAGGAACGCGTGGTTAAACACGTACTTACCAATACGGGTTGAGCCGGTGTCATCCATCTCAACTGCGGCCAGCAGGGTTGGGTAGGTGGGCAGCACGAACAGGGCGGAAACCGCTGCAAAAGAGGCAATCGCCGTCAGCGGCGTCACGCCCAGCATCAGTGCCGCAGGCATCAGCGCTTTGGTGGTCGCAGCCTGGGAGTACAGCAGCGTCGCGGCAAAGAACAGCACTACTGCCAGCAGCCACGGATAGTTGTGCAGCAGGTCGCCTGCAACGGTCTGGATATCGCTGATGTGCGCTTTCACAAAGGTATCACCGAGCCACGCCACGCCCAGCACGCACACGCAGGCGCTCATACCGGATTTGAAGGTGCTGGCGTTCAGCACTTCGCTGGTGTCGATTTTACAGGTGATGCTGATCAGCGTCGCGATGGTCAGCATAAACACCACAATGGCTTCGTTACGCGGCAGAACCGGGTTCTGGATCAAACCTACCGTGTCGCTGATGGCGGTCGCGTAGAACATCACGGCGACGATACCAATCAGAAACAGCAGCACGGAGCGTTTTGCATGCGGCTTCAGCTCGAAGACCTGGCTACCGCGCAGACTCACTTCACCTTTTGCCAGACGCTCCTGGTAAACCGGATCGTCTTTCAGCTCGGCACCGAGGAAGTTACACAGCACGGCAGTGATCATTACCGCAATCAACGTGACCGGAATACAGATTGCCAGCAGCGTCAGGTAACTTACGCCCATTGGCTCAAGGATGCCCGCGAAGAAGACCACCGCCGCGGAAATAGGCGAGGCGGTAATCGCAATCTGGGAGGCGACCACGGCAATAGAAAGAGGGCGAGACGGGCGAATACCCTGCTCTTTCGCCACTTCGGTGATGACCGGCAGCGTGGAGAAGGCAGTATGGCCAGTACCGGCGAGAATGGTCATAAACCAGGTCACCAGCGGGGCAAGGAAGGTGATGTATTTCGGATGGCGACGCAGCATACGCTCCGCCAGGCTCACCAGGTAGTCCATACCGCCAGCGACCTGCATGGCCGCGATAGCAGCAATAACCGCCATGATGATTTCGATAACGTCAAAAGGGATTGCGCCGGGTTTAATCTGAAAGATCAGGGTAAGTACAAGCACTCCGAGACCGCCAGCAAAACCGATGCCGATTCCCCCGAGTCGTGCGCCCAAATAAATCGCCAACAGGACGATGACGAGTTCTGCTCCAAACATAAAGACCTGCCTTGCTCATTAACAAGTTGATATTGAATTGTTGTGTTTTGGTAACGCCCATAAAGAAAAAAGGCACGTCACAAGTGACGTGCCTTTCGGAAGCTTAGCCTGAACGGTTACTGTTCGCTTTCATCGGTATATCGTTTCGCTTTATATGCCGGGTGCATCAGGTTCTGGGCGGAGAAGATATCGTCCAGTTCGGCTTCGGTCAACAATCCTCGCTCGAGAACTACCTCACGTACGCTCTTACCGGTTTCGGCACAAATCTTCCCGACGATATCGCCGTTGTGGTGGCCGATGAACGGGTTGAGGTAGGTAACGATGCCGATGGAGTTATAGACGTAGCCTTCACACACTTCTTTATTCGCGGTGATGCCGTTAATGCATTTTTCCAGCAGGTTGTAGCAGGCGTTGGTCAGAATATGGATAGATTCAAACATCGCCTGGCCAATCACCGGCTCCATCACGTTCAGCTGGAGCTGACCGGCTTCGGAGGCCATGGTGACGGTCGTATCGTTACCAATCACCTTGAAGCAAACCTGGTTCACCACTTCTGGCACCACCGGGTTCACTTTAGCTGGCATGATGGATGAACCCGCCTGCAACTCTGGCAGGTTGATTTCATTCAGGCCAGCGCGCGGACCGGAGGAGAGCAGGCGCAGGTCGTTACAGATTTTGGACAGTTTCACCGCCAGACGTTTCAGGGCGCTGTGCACCATCACGTAGGCGCCGCAGTCTGAGGTAGCTTCAATCAGGTCTTCCGCAGGCACAACTGGCAGGTTGGACACTTCAGCCAGCTTCTGTACCGCCAGTTGCTGATAGCCATCTGGCGTGTTCAGGCGTGTACCGATGGCGGTTGCGCCCAGGTTCACTTCCAGCAGCAGTTCGGACGTACGCAGCAGGTTTTTCGTCTCTTCGTTCAGCAGCACGTTAAACGCGTGGAATTCCTGTCCGAGGGTCATTGGCACCGCGTCCTGCAACTGGGTACGGCCCATTTTCAGGATGTCCTGGAACTCAACGGCTTTACGCTGGAAGCCATCGCCCAGCTGATTAATCGCGTCGACCAGTTTGACGACAGAGGCATACACCGCGATGCGAAAGCCGGTTGGGTAGGCGTCGTTGGTGGATTGACATTTGTTAACGTGGTCGTTCGGGTTCAGGTACTGGTATTCACCTTTCTGATGACCCATCAGCTCCAGGCCGATGTTTGCCAGCACTTCGTTGGTGTTCATGTTGACAGAGGTGCCCGCGCCGCCCTGATAGACGTCGACCGGGAACTGATCCATGCATTTGCCGTTGTTCAGCACCTCATCGCACGCGGCGATAATCGCATTTGCAGCGCTTTTAGGAATGGTTTGCAACTCTTTGTTTGCCAGAGCCGCGGCTTTTTTTACCATCACCATGCCACGCACAAATTCAGGGATGTCGCTGATTTTGCTGTTGCTGATGTAGAAGTTTTCAATCGCTCTCAGAGTGTGAACACCATAGTAGGCATCCGCTGGAACTTCCCTGGTACCCAACAAATCTTCTTCGATACGAATGTTGTTTAACATGTGAACCTTCTTTTCAAGCTGCCGATGGATTGTACTAAACACACAGTATATATGTGGTTTTGAATATTTTATGACCGACGATTATTCCCTCAATCGGCCAGATGTTCGAGATCATATGCTGATGATAGCGAATTGCCGTAAGCTGGATCACTTATTATCGACCCGATTTCATGATAATTATTAATCTGTGAAATATGTCACCGCTTTAATATTTCCAGAAAAAATATCCGTGCAAACCGATTGAAATTTGGCTAACCGTCGCCATCTCTTATCTACGCGCTTCGCGAACACATTCAGTCAGGGCCAGAAGGCACCTGCCATACAGGAGATGCCAGTGCGCTGGATACCATTTATTGCTTTCTTTCTTTATGTTTACATTGAAATTTCGATTTTCATCCAGGTTGCCCATGTGCTGGGCGTCCTGCTGACGCTGATTCTGGTGATCTTCACCTCCGTCATCGGCATGTCGCTGGTGCGCAATCAGGGTTTCAAAAATTTCCTGTTAATGCAGCAGAAGATGGCCGCAGGCGAAAGCCCGGCCGCCGAGATGATCAAAAGCGTGTCGCTGATTATTGCTGGTTTGCTGCTGATCCTGCCGGGCTTCTTTACAGACTTCCTCGGCCTGCTGTTGCTGTTGCCGCCGGTGCAGAAGCACCTGACCATGAAGCTGCTGCCGCATCTGCGTTTCAGCCGTATGCCAGGCGGTGGTTTCAGCACCGGCCCGGGGGATACCTTTGAAGGGGAATACCAGCGTAAGGATGAGCAGCGCGACCGGTTAGATCATAAAGACGATCGGTGAGTTTCTGGCCCGGTGGCGCTCGCTCACCGGGCCTGCGGAGCTTGCCGCTTCGGTAAAAACACCCACAGCCCCGCCAGCATGACGATGGCGTACACACTCTTCCATCCCACCATCGCCAGCAGCATCAGGCACAGGACACACCCGACAGCCGCCAGCGCCTTAAAACGTCCTTTCAGTAGCCGACAGCCCGCCAGCATGCACAGCAGGTAGATCATGATGAAAATACCGTTGGCGTAGACAATCAGCGCGTCAAGGTTGATGTCGAGGAGATAAATGGCCAGGGAACTCACCACGCAGCAGCCCAGTACGGTATTCAGCGCATTCACCGGAAGCTGACGCTTTGACAGGCGTGAGAGGGGGCTATCCGGTTTATAAAGTGCCTGAGACCACACCAGCCGGGCGAAGCTCTGAATATAAATGTTGAGGCTGGCAAAGCAGGCGAGATAGCCAATCACGCAGGCTACCCACAGGGCTTTAACACCAAACAGCTGCACCACGATGCCCGGCAGCGACGCGGCGGCGGCTTTCTCTTCACTGAACGCGTTGAAGTGCAGCACCAGTACGGTACAGGCCCAGTACACGGTGCCCGCCAGCAGCAGGCCAATCATCAGAGCGCGGGGAAAGTCACGCTCGGGCTGTTTAAACTCGGATGCCAGATGAGCGAACGCCTCCAGACCGACGAAACACCAGAACATGACGGATAGTGCAGCGAAAAGCTGTGCGTGGTCGATGTCGTTAATCGCGGGGAAAGGGATATCCGCCACCGTAATGTCACCCGCAAACCAGATGGCGACGATCAGCGCGACAATTAACACGGCGACCAGCGTTTGCAGATTGGCGCTGGAACTGGCCCCTCGCGAGCCAACCCACCAGACAATCGCCAGCGTACCGATTTCAGCCAGCAGCAGTTGTTCATCGTGCCAGCCAAACAGCGCCTGTCCGAAGCCGGTTGCGATATGCAGGGCTGCCGGAAGGCCAACGGGTATCACCGACAAAAATAGCCAGCCGGTGACACGCTTCATCCGCGGCCCAAACGCCATGCCGACAAAATGCGCTACGCCGCCTGCGCTCGGGAAGTGCCGCCCGAGTATGGCAAAGACAATCGCCACCGGAAACACCAGCACGATCAGCACCGGCCATGCCCAAAGACTGTTATTGCCGGCAACCAACGCCGCCAGCGCGGGAACCGCAAATACCCCCGTGCCTAATAAAGACGTTGAGAGTAAGCCAATGCCCTGCGCCAGCCCCAACTCCTGCCTGAGTCCACTCATTTACCTCGTCCCGCCACCATCAAAAGAGAGTGGATGGTAACACTTTCGCAAATTTTTTTTCGATTACCCCTTGAAGGGGTAAAAAGCTATCCCCATCTCTCAGGGCACTAGCCGGAAAACCGCATGCGGACCGGCGTCATCCATAACTGATAATGACTTTCTCAAAGGAGAGCTATCAATGAGTATTCGTCCGTTACATGATCGTGTGATCGTCAAACGTAAAGAAGTTGAAACCAAGTCTGCTGGCGGCATCGTTCTGACCGGTTCAGCAGCAGCAAAATCAACGCGTGGCGAAATCATCGCTGTCGGTAAGGGCCGCATCCTGGAAAACGGAACTGTGCAGCCACTGGACGTTAAAGTTGGTGACATCGTCATTTTCAACGATGGCTACGGCGTAAAATCCGAGAAGATCGACAATGAAGAAGTGTTGATCATGTCCGAGAGCGACATTCTGGCAATTGTTGAAGCGTAATTAACGCACGAAAACTGTACGAATTTGAGGAAATAAGAACATGGCAGCTAAAGACGTAAAATTCGGTAACGACGCTCGTGTAAAAATGCTCCGCGGCGTAAACGTACTGGCAGACGCAGTGAAAGTCACTCTGGGCCCGAAAGGCCGTAACGTAGTGCTGGACAAATCCTTCGGCGCGCCAACCATCACCAAAGATGGTGTTTCTGTTGCACGTGAAATCGAGCTGGAAGACAAGTTCGAAAACATGGGCGCACAGATGGTGAAAGAAGTTGCCTCTAAAGCGAACGACGCTGCCGGTGACGGTACCACCACCGCGACCGTACTGGCGCAGGCGATCATCACCGAAGGCCTGAAAGCCGTTGCTGCGGGCATGAACCCAATGGATCTGAAACGTGGTATCGACAAAGCCGTCGCTTCCGCTGTTGAAGAACTGAAAGCGCTGTCCGTACCGTGCTCTGACTCTAAAGCCATTGCTCAGGTTGGTACTATCTCCGCTAACTCCGACGAAACCGTAGGTAAACTGATCGCTGAAGCGATGGATAAAGTCGGTAAAGAAGGCGTGATCACCGTTGAAGACGGTACTGGTCTGGAAGACGAACTGGACGTGGTTGAAGGTATGCAGTTCGACCGCGGTTACCTGTCCCCATACTTCATCAACAAGCCAGAAACTGGCGCTGTTGAGCTGGAAAGCCCGTTCATCCTGCTGGCTGACAAGAAAATCTCCAACATCCGCGAAATGCTGCCAGTGCTGGAAGCCGTTGCGAAAGCAGGCAAGCCGCTGGTAATCATTGCTGAAGACGTTGAAGGCGAAGCGCTGGCGACCCTGGTGGTTAACACCATGCGTGGCATCGTGAAAGTGGCAGCGGTTAAAGCACCTGGCTTCGGCGATCGTCGTAAGGCGATGCTCCAGGATATCGCTACCCTGACCGGCGGTACCGTGATCTCCGAAGAGATCGGTATGGAGCTGGAAAAAGCGACTCTGGAAGACCTGGGCCAGGCGAAACGCGTTGTGATCAACAAAGACACCACCACCATCATCGACGGTGTGGGTGAAGAAGCCGCTATTCAGGGCCGTGTTGGTCAGATCCGTAAGCAGATCGAAGAAGCAACTTCCGATTACGACCGTGAAAAACTCCAGGAGCGCGTAGCGAAACTGGCAGGTGGCGTAGCGGTAATCAAAGTCGGTGCGGCTACCGAAGTTGAAATGAAAGAGAAGAAAGCACGCGTTGACGACGCCCTGCACGCGACCCGTGCTGCGGTAGAAGAAGGCGTGGTTGCTGGTGGTGGTGTCGCGCTGGTGCGTGTAGCCGCTAAACTGGCTGGCCTGACTGCTCAGAACGAAGACCAGAACGTGGGTATCAAAGTTGCGCTGCGCGCAATGGAAGCTCCGCTGCGTCAGATCGTGTCCAACGCCGGTGAAGAGCCGTCTGTGGTTGCGAACAAGGTGAAAGCGGGTGAAGGTAACTACGGTTACAACGCGGCAACTGAAGAATACGGCAACATGATCGACTTCGGTATCCTGGATCCAACTAAAGTGACCCGTTCTGCTCTGCAATACGCGGCATCTGTAGCTGGCCTGATGATCACGACCGAGTGCATGGTGACCGACCTGCCTAAAGGCGACGCGCCTGACTTAGGTGCTGCTGGTGGTATGGGCGGCATGGGTGGCATGGGCGGCATGATGTAATCATGCTGTTCTGAACCTCTCAGAACGAGCCCCGGGCAGCAATGCCCGGGGTTTTTTATTATCTTCTACTCAAACGTGCCTTTCACGCACACCACGCCTTCACGCACCATCTGGCGGCCTTTCGCCCAGACCTCACGGATCTTCAGGTCATCCGTCAGCACCAGGAAATCGGCATCGCATCCGGGCGCGATCCGCCCTTTATGCTCCAGACCGAGAAACTCCGCCACGTTACGCGTAAATGGCAGAAGTGCCTCCTCCAGAGGCAGGTGATACCGGCCGACCAGCTGCTGTAGCGTATCAAGCAGGGACTCAAAACCCGCCACGCCAATGCCAACAAGATTACCGTTTGCGTCAAAATTCGGCTGGCTGCCGTTGCCATCCGAGCTGAGCGTGAGCCGGTTAAACGGCACCTGCGCGTCACGGGCCGTCGCGATGGCGGTAGCGGCATCAATGGGCTCACTGATGCTGGTGGTGATGTCGATGTACCCCCCTTCGCGGGCATAGTCCAGTGCGGCGTGGAACAGTGCCTGGGCGCGGTTGACGTGGGTTGGCAGCAGCTTCGTGCGAGGCACGTCGGCGTTATTCAGGATGTTAAGCAGTGGCTCCAGCAGTTTAGGGCTGTTGCCGAGGTGAAATACGGATATCCCCGCTTTGGCGC
Organism: Enterobacter cloacae complex sp. IR5402; assembly: GCF_049238125.1. Lineage (NCBI taxonomy): Bacteria > Pseudomonadati > Pseudomonadota > Gammaproteobacteria > Enterobacterales > Enterobacteriaceae > Enterobacter > Enterobacter cloacae complex sp. IR5402. Next base: position 141,116 of record NZ_JBMKHO010000010.1, on the reverse strand, counting down.
CCAGCAGCCCGCCGACGCGCGACTGGGCGGCCATATTCGCGAGCTGGTCATCTGCCGGTGCGGAAGAGCGATGGTCAGAAATCGCGCATTTCACGCCAATGATTTTATCAATTAGCGCCACATCCTTTTCGATACTGCCAGTGATCGTCGGAGAAGGCAGGCCATACGCGCCTGTCAGCATCCATGCGCTGATCCCTTCATGCTCAAGTGCCCGAGTTTTCGCCAGCAGCGACTCGGGATGGCGGGTCACGCCGTCGGTGCCCAGCAGGCCTACAACGGAGGTGATGCCAGCCGCCACCAGCGCAGACAATCGTACCTCTGGCGTCCGGGTGTGGGGACCGGCTTCACCGCCGCCGCCAATCAGGTGTACATGCTGATCGATAAACCCCGGGCAAACCACCGCTCCGGCGAGATCGCTTTCAGGACAGTCTGGCCTCATTGTGGCGTGGCCCGCTTTTTCGACTGCGACGATTTTTCCTCCGGCAATCAGCAGATCGCAATGCCCAAGATCCTCGGGAGCGTAAAGCTGCGCATTGCGGAAAAGGTGCGGTTCCAGCACTGAAAAATCCATTTTTATCTCCTCAGAAGAGTAGTTGCATCACCCACATTGAGAGCAGGGCGTTAATGACGCAGACAGCGATGATGTGCGGATAATACTTCGGGTTGACGCCTGCGGTGCCAAGGCAACGACCCGTGTTTTGCACCGGATTACCCATCAGATAGATGGCGGGCAGCAGGATGGTGGCATCGTGACCGTTGAGCGTGCCGGCAGCGACCAGACTGGCGCAGACCCCCACACCGCCCCCCATGCTCATCACCGAGGCCAGAAGAACCGTTGCCGCCGCACCCGGAAGTCCCCACAGAGCCATGATGGGCTCGCATACCTTGCCGACAATATCCAGCAGGCCGGTTACCTTGAGCGCCTGAATGATAACAAACGCCATGACCACGTTCGGTAGCAGGCTGGTGGTGGCGATGGTAAAGCCGCGGCGGGCGCCATCGATAAACAAGTCCATGATATTTTTACGCGACCGGGCGATCATTTTTCCTCCTGAGCGCAGCGAACTTCCATGTGGGCGATCCACAGTCGCAGAAAGTTGGCGCCAACAAATTTGAACACCAGAATGACGGCAAGCGGCGTGATTACCGGGACGGTAATAAAGGTAAAGAGTGCGGCGCCGGAAGAAAAATAGTTGGTAATAATGGCGCTACCGCTGGTCTGGAAGGTGGCGAAAATGGCGCGCTCATGGTCAGTAATTGCCCCTTCGTTGGTCAACTCTTTGGTCATCCCTGCGGCAGCATCAGTATTTTGCAGGTTGGCGATAAGCGCCAGAGAGCAAATGCCCGGCACGCCGAGCAGCGGGCGCAGAATGGGCGTCATAAGCTGTTGTGCGGCGCGCAGCCCGCCCAGCCCCTCGGTAACGGCAATGATCCCGAGCGATAAAATGACCGAGGGCGCCAGTTCAAGGGCAAACAAAAACCCATCTTTCGCTCCCGTGCCGCCCTCGCCGCGAAACGTCAGCGCACCGTTCACCGGTCCAAAGCTGCCGTTCAGGACGGTAAAATCCAGCACGCGCCACCATTCGGTACTTTTGGCGAAAAAACCTGAGAAAAATACGATGGTGAGCACGAACGCCAGATAGCCCACCCAGGTTACTTTTTCCTCTCCTGAGGATGATGCACTCATGAAACCCCCTTTTTTGAGTCGCGTACAAAAGTTGTACGTCGCATCACTAAAAACGATCGGGGGCTAAAACACGATATCCCAAAGGTTATTATCAGAATTCATTTAAGATGTCGGAGGAGTGCCAGCGGAATCTGGCTCGCAGAAATGCTCAGCATTTTTCTTTTGGTCATCTTTTTAGTATAAGGTTTACACGCGGACAACTACTGTCCAGCTTATTGAAAACGAGGAATAACATGCGCATAAAAGTCTGTGCAGGGATTGTAGGTGCAGCATTGCTGCTGGCGGGTTGTAGCACCAGCAATGAGCTGACGGCAGCGGGCCAGAGCGTTCGCTTTGTGGAAGATAAGCCGGGCAGCGAATGCCAGCTGTTAGGCACCGCCACTGGCGAGCAAAGCAACTGGATGTCGGGGCAGCACGGCGAAGAGGGCGGCTCTATGCGCGGTGCGGCCAATGCCCTGCGTAATCAGGCTGCGGCAATGGGCGGCAACGTGATTTACGGGGTAAGCAGCCCGACGCAGGGGATGCTGTCCAGCTTTGTGCCAACCGCCAGCCAGATGAACGGCCAGGTCTATAAGTGCCCGAACTGATATAACCGTTTGATGGCGCTGCCGCTTTATCTCCAGGGCAGGTAAGCGTAGCGCCACCTGCCTTTTTACTGCTGACGCAGCTGCAAATCCAGCGGCGTCTTACTCGGCTCTCCGCCAATCTCACGTGCCAGCTTCGGCACCATATAACCTGAAACCAGCGTTAACAGCTCGCGCATAATCTTCCGGGCCTCTTCATCTGTCACCATGAAGTGCGCCGCGCCCTGGACGCGATCCAGAACATGCAGGTAATAGGGCATAACGCCCGCATCAAATAAGGCATTGCTGAGATCGGCCAGCACGCGGGCGCTGTCGTTCACGCCGCGCAGTAATACGCTCTGGTTGAGCAGCGTCACGCCTGCCTTTCGCATACGCGCCATCGCCGCACGAAAGTCCGCGTCAATTTCATTCGCGTGGTTGATATGATTCACCAGCAGCACCTGCAAACGGGACTGCTCCAGGCGCGTGACCAGGGCGTCGGTGATACGCGCCGGGATGACGATCGGTAAACGGCTGTGAATGCGCAGACGCTTAATGTGCGGGATGGTCTCAAGCTGAGTCAGCAGCCAGTCCAGCTCATGATCTTTTGCCATCAGCGGGTCGCCGCCGGAAAAGATGATTTCATCCAGTTCCGGGTGCGCCGTGATGTAGTCCAGCGCCACCTGCCAGTTGCGCTTATTGCCCTGGTTTTCGGCGTACGGGAAGTGGCGACGGAAGCAATAGCGGCAATTTACCGCGCAACCGCCCTTAACCAGCAGCAGGGCACGATTGCGGTATTTATGCAGCAAACCCGGTACGACACTGTTCTGCTCTTGCAGCGGATCGGTGCTGTAGCCGGGGGCGGTAATAAACTCATCCTGAGAGGTAAGCGTTTGTTTTAATAACGGATCATCAGGATTGCCCTTTTCCATTCGGGCAACAAACGCGCGGGGAACGCGCAGGGCGAAAAGGCGTTTCGCCTCACGACCTGCACGCAACGCTTCGTGCTGTTCGAGGTCTAAAAGACGCAGCAATTCATCAGGACTGGTGATTACATCGGCAAGTTGCGATAACCAATCTTCTCTGGACGGGGTGTTTAGGGTTACAATATGCGCCATTTTGTGGCTTAGCTACCAGTTAACAAATTTAGAGGGCCTTATGGCAACGTACTATAGCAACGATTTTCGTGCTGGTCTTAAAATCATGATGGACGGCGAACCGTACGCGGTTGAAGCCAGCGAATTCGTTAAACCAGGTAAAGGCCAGGCATTCGCACGCGTAAAGCTGCGCCGCCTGCTGACCGGTACCCGTGTTGAGAAAACCTTCAAATCTACTGACTCCGCTGAAGGCGCTGATGTTGTCGATATGAACCTGACTTACCTGTACAACGACGGTGAGTTCTGGCACTTCATGAACAACGAAACCTTCGAGCAGCTGTCTGCGGACGCAAAAGCGATTGGTGACAACGCCAAGTGGCTGCTGGATCAGGCTGAGTGCATCGTGACCCTGTGGAACGGTCAGCCTATCGCGGTTACGCCTCCGAACTTCGTTGAGCTGGAAATCGTTGAAACCGATCCAGGTCTGAAAGGTGATACCGCAGGTACTGGCGGCAAGCCTGCCACTCTGTCTACCGGCGCTGTGGTGAAAGTGCCACTGTTCGTACAGATCGGTGAAGTGATCAAAGTGGATACCCGCTCCGGCGAATACGTATCCCGCGTGAAGTAATTTACGTCATGATGTAAGGCGCAGCGCCCGCTGCGCCTGATTTTGCAGGCAGGGAAGATGAAACGTACCGTTAAAATTCTGCTTCTGTTAGCGCTCTCCAGCGCAAGTCTCTCCGGTTGCAACACCGCGCGTGGCGTGGGTGAAGATATCCAGGATCTTGGCCATATCATTTCCCATGCGGCCAGCTAATTCCGTCTAATTTTCCTAAAAATTCTTCCTTTTCCGTCAAACGACAAGATCTTGTCTATTCTTAAGTTGCTATACACAAAATAACTTTGGCTATAAAAGGAAGATATTATGGTTAAGAAAACAATTGCAGCGATCTTTTCTGTTCTGGTGCTTTCTTCGGTACTGACTGCATGTAACACCACCCGTGGCGTAGGGGAAGATATCTCCGACGGTGGTAACGCGATTTCTGGCGCAGCAACTAAAGCTCAGAACTAATGAAAGCGACGGTACGGCAGGTCATTTCACCGTACCGTCAATTCTCCACTTCCTGTAGCGATAAAAACGGGGAGTAGCGCGTATCCATATGTAGCTTCATGCGGATATTGCGTTTGTACGTGTACACCGTTTTTCCGTTAATGCGCAGATTGCTGGCAATTTTCTGGTTGCTCGCGCCATCCATCCACAGGCTAAGAACTCTCTCTTCCTGACGCGTCAGTAATGGTGCCGCCATCTCCGGAAGCTCCGCGCTTGCGCATGACGTTAGCGCGTCATTTATCACCGCCGCTAGTTTTTCCAGATCGGTATTTTTGGAAAGAGAAGACCATATCGGGAACTGCGCCAGATAATCTGTCATCTCTTGCTCCTGGCCTGATTGCAGCATAATAAAAGGCAATGTTTCGCTGGCAATCAGCAGGGAGGATAGCTGCTGAAAATGGTGTAAATCCTGCCGGAAGCCAGATAAATCAGCGATGACCAGCGCAGGTTTCCATTGCAGGATATGCTCTCTGGCGAGGAAAAGATTATTTACCCCGGTTACGACGAAATGACCCGAAAACAGGTCTGAATGATTGACCCAGGCTTCAAATCCCGTGCGGGTGAAGTGACAACGGTCAATCAAAAGAATTTTAAACATAAAATTTTCGCAGTCGGCTAGTGGTTTGGCTTCCTGCCATCAGAAAGCCTATCATCATAGAGAAGTCGGATGAGTCATAAATGCCTGAACTCCGTGTCTTACAGAGGCTATTTCTTGCCTTAACATGTTCAGCAGAAAAAGTTTGAAAAAAAATTCCATGCTAACCAAAATATAAGGCGCAACCTCAGCCTTGCGGGACGACCCGTAAGCGCTTCATTCATCGGGGACGGCCCCAACTTGTCGTTAAGTTAAGGAGCCTGATATGTCCTGGATCGTTCTTGTTATTGCCGGTTTGCTCGAAGTGGTATGGGCAATTGGCCTGAAATATACCCATGGTTTTACCCGCCTGACGCCCAGCGTCATCACTATCGCCGCAATGATTGTCAGTATCGTCATGTTGTCATGGGCGATGCGAAGCTTGCCAGTCGGAACGGCTTACGCTGTCTGGACGGGAATTGGCGCGGTAGGGGCTGCCATTACCGGTATTCTGCTGCTGGGGGAGTCTGCGAGCCTGGCGCGCATCGCCAGCCTCGCGTTAATCGTCGCGGGTATCATCGGGTTAAAACTCAGTACCCACTAATGCGGCTGTTTTACCCAGAGTAATTTCGTCACGTCAAACCCTTGCCGGGTCGCTATGTCCAGCATCTGCTGTTTCATTTCCGCCGGGATCGTTGGCGTGCGGGAGAGGATCCACAGATAGTTGCGATCCGGCCCACACACCAGCGCATGGCGGTACTCTCTGTCCAGCGCAATGACGTTATACCCGCCGTAGAATGGGCCGATGAAAGAGACTTTCATGGCCGCGCGGTTAGACGCGCCGGTGAAATAGGCCTGACCAACTGACTGCTGCCACATCTGGCGATCCGGGTTATAGCCGCGGTTAATGACCCGGATCCCGCCGTCATCCATCGCGCTGTAGTTGACCGTGACTTTTTCTAAGCCCCGTTCGAACTGATGGTCCATTCGGGCGATTTCATACCAGGTGCCGAGGAAGCGCTGTGCGTCGAAATTACTGACTACCGTGACGCCAGGCGGAGGAGTAGGGGAACTGCAAGCAACCACTAAAAACGCGGCTGTTACTGCGGCAATAACAGGCAGAATGCGCATAGGAGTTTCCTTACTGTTTTTTGTTAAGTGTAGATGACAGCAGGGAAAATGCGGGAGATTGTGTAGGGTGTTTTGCCGGGTGGCGGCTTCGCCTTACCCGGCCTACAAAGTTCACGCGTTGTGTAGGCCGGGTAAGCGTAGCGCCACCCGGCAATGTTTTACTGAAGCGCCTTGAGGATATGGTATGCCGCCTCAACGCGTGCCGGGTTCGGATAGCTTTTATTCGCGAGCATCACAATACCGATCTGCTTTTCAGGAATAAAGGCCACGTAGCTGCCAAATCCGCCAGTAGAACCCGTTTTATGGACCCAGGACGCTTTGACCGGGGGAGCCGGTGGATTCACTTCTGCCACGGGTAATGGCGCCAGCGCTACCTTACTGTCGCTGCCTTCGACCACCGTGTTGGCCTCCACGGGCCAGTTGAGCATCTCCCAGCCCAGACCCTGATACATTGACCCGATACGCCAGTAGCGCGACTGCGCCAGCGCGATGCCCTGCTTAAGTGAGGCATCGGCAACCTTCTCCGGCGCCATGTTTGCCATGACCCAGTTCGCCATATCCTGCACGTTGGTTTTCACGCCATAGGCTTGTGCATCCAGCATTCCCGGCGAAACGCGCACCGCTTTACCGTCACGATAGCCCCAGGCGTAATGCGCCTCTTCCGCTTTCGGAACGTTAATCCAGGTATGGTCCAGCTTGAGCGGCTTAAGGACCCGCGTCGTCATGGCCTGCTCATAGGGCATGCCAGAAGGTTTGACCGCCAGCGCGCCAAAAAGTCCGATGCTGGCGTTGGCGTAAAGACGCGTTGTGCCAGGCTTCCACTGCGGCTGCCAGTTTTGATAAAAGCGCAGCAGGGAGGCGTTATCCGTGACCTCATCCGGTACCTGTAGCGGCAGGCCGCCAGCGGTGTAGGTGGCGAGATCCAGCATACGAATACCCTGCCACTGCTTGCCTGTCAGCTGTGGCCAGTATCTGGTCACCGGATCGTCCAGCGAAATTTCACCGCGAGCAATGGCATCCCCACCTAAAACGCCGGTGAAGGTTTTACTTATAGAACCCAGCTCGAACAGGGTCTGAGGCGTAACGGGTTTATTCGCCGCGATATCGGCCTTGCCAAACGTGTAATAGTGCGATTTTCCCTGATAAATAACGGCCACCGCCATGCCTGGAACAGACTGGGCTTTCATCAGCGGGGTAACCGTATTCGCGACCACCTCCGCCAGCTGTTTTTCTGATACTGGCGCGGCGAGAGCAGAGCAAGAGAGGCCCAGCAGCAGGGCGCAGCAAAGGGATTTTTTCATCATCAGTAATCTTCCGTAATAGCGAGTCAAGGGGGTGTCCGGGCCCATCAGACAGGCGTAGTCTGTTGGATTTGACTGTGCCTGACAAACGGTTAAATTTAGCATTAGCTGTTAATTTTTCTAACGGAAGAGACCATGACGCGAAGCTATCTCCCCCTCAATTCGCTTCGAGCTTTTGAAGCCGCCGCGAGACATCTCAGCTTTACGCATGCGGCCATTGAGCTGAACGTGACCCATTCAGCCATTAGCCAGCATGTGAAAACGCTGGAGCAGCACCTGAACTGTCAGCTGTTCGTTCGCGTGTCGCGCGGGCTGATGTTGACTACCGAGGGTGAAAATTTACTGCCGGTGTTGAATGATTCTTTCGATCGTATAGCCGGAATGCTGGATCGCTTCGCTAACCATCGTGCGCAGGAGAAGCTGAAAATCGGCGTGGTGGGTACATTTGCCACCGGGGTTTTATTCTCGCAGCTGGAGGATTTTCGCCGTGGCTATCCGCACATCGATCTTCAGCTTTCCACCCATAACAACCGCGTTGATCCGGCTGCCGAAGGGCTTGACTATACGATCCGCTACGGTGGCGGGGCGTGGCACGGCACCGAGGCTGAATTCCTTTGTCATGCGCCGCTCGCGCCGCTGTGTACGCCCGATATCGCCTTCAGTCTGCACAGTCCGGCCGACATCCTCAGGTTTACGCTGCTGCGCTCTTACCGACGCGATGAATGGACCGCGTGGATGCAGGCGGCCGGCGAGCATCCCCCTTCGCCAACGCACCGCGTGATGGTATTTGATTCGTCCGTGACCATGCTGGAGGCCGCTCAGGCAGGGGTGGGCATTGCCATTGCGCCTGTCGATATGTTTACCCATCTGTTAGCCAGCGAGCGCATTGTGCAGCCCTTTGCGACGCAGATTGAGCTCGGTAGCTACTGGCTGACCCGATTGCAGTCCCGGGCAGAAACGCCAGCCATGTGCGAATTTTCCCGGTGGCTGGTGGAGAAGATGAAAAAGTAAAAAGCCCGCCGGATGGCGGGCCTGTTCAGTCAGATGGTGACCACGGCAATCAACGTAACGACCGTCAGAATGGTCGCCAGACCGTAGAAGACCCATTTACCGCTTGGCACATGGATTTTCAGATCGTGCATCGCATGGTGGATACGGTGCAGACCACACCACAGCGGCAGGACGATCATCAGGAAGATGAACACGCGGCCAATAAAGCTGCTCGCAAAGGCCAGTACGCGCTCATAGCTCAGCGCATCGCCCGGGAACAACCCCAGCGGCAGCATGATCCCGACCAGCAGGATAATGACCGGGGCAATAATGGCGCTCCACATGCCGCCTGCGCCAAACAGCCCCCAGAAAACCGGCTCGTCTGAACGTTTTGGATTTGGATTGATCACAGTAGTCTCCTTACCAGAACAGTGCGACAAACAGAATGACCACAGAGACAACTGCTGTCACTGCCCAGAGCCCTTTAATGACCGGCTCTGGCCCCATTTTTTCGCCTTTTACAATGATGTTCGCTGCTTTTGGCGCCAGTTCAAACCAGGTTTTGGTATGAAGCAGCGCGGCGGCGAGCACAATCAGGTTCAGTACTACGATGATTGGGTTTTGCAGGAAGCCCACAAAACTGGCCCAGGCTTCCGGGCCGTGCTTGAGGGCATACACCCCGTACATCAGTTCGAGGCTGAACCAGACCGCGGGAATTGCCGTGCCTTCACGCAGCATATAGAAGCGATAAAACGGCAGTTTTTTCCACCAGGTGGACGGCATTGGTCGCACGTAGGCTTTGCGTTTAGTCGTCATCATGCACTCCTTAGCGTGGTTTCAGGGTAGCGATAAGAAAGTCTTTCGAGCTTTCCACCTTACCCTGCTGAATGGCGGCGGCCGGGTCGACATGCTTCGGACAGACTTCGGAGCAGTAACCGACAAACGTGCAGGTCCAGACCCCGTTCTGGCTGTTCAACTGGGCCATACGTTCTTTTTTGCCGTGGTCGCGGCTGTCTTCGTTATAGCGGTGCGCCAGGGTAATGGCGGCCGGGCCGATAAACTCAGGGTTCAGGCCAAACTGTGGACAGGCGGCGTAGCACAGGCCGCAGTTGATGCAGCCGGAGAACTGATGGTATTTCGCCATCTGCGCGGGCGTCTGAGTGTTTGGCCCCTGATCCGGTGTGCGCGGGTTGCCGATGATGTACGGCTTAATCGCTTCGAGGCTTTCGATAAAGTGGGTCATGTCGACCACCAGATCGCGCTCAATCGGGAAATTGCCCAGCGCTTCAACCTTGATGCCTTTGGTGTAATCACGCAGGAAGGTTTTACACGCCAGCTTTGGCACCTTGTTGACCATCATGCCGCAGGAGCCGCAAATTGCCATGCGGCAGGACCAGCGGTAGCTCAGGTCTGGGGCCAGGTTATCTTTGATATAGCCGAGCGCATCCAGCAGGGAGGTTTGCTCGTCGTAAGGGACTTCATAGAAAGCGCTATGCGGCGCGGCGTCCACTTCCGGATTGTAGCGCACCACTTCAACTTTCAGTTTTTGCATCTCAGCCATTCGCCTTCTCCTTCTTATCGGCGGCTTCTGCTTCTGCACCGTACACGCGTTTCGCCGGTGGCAGCGTGGTGATTTTCACGTCGCTGTAGTCCAGACGGGTGGTGCCATCCGCATCGCGCCAGGCGAGAGTGTGTTTAAGGAAATTGATGTCGTCACGTTCAGTGCAGCCCTCATCCAGACGCTGGTGCGCGCCGCGGGACTCTTTACGCGCCAGGGCGGAATGGGCCATACATTCTGCGACGTTCAGGCCGTGGCCCAGTTCAATGGTATAAAGCAGTTCGGTATTGAATACGCTGGAAGTGTCGGTGATACGCACGCGCTTGAAGCGCTCCTGCAACTCCGCCAGCTTATCGACGGTTTTCTGCATCAGCTCTGGCGTACGGTAGATCCCGCAGCCTTCTTCCATCGACAGCCCCATTTCGTCGCGGATCTTCGACCAGTTTTCGTTACCTTCCTGGTTCACCAGGTCTTTCAGGCGTTTTTCGACGTCTACAACCTGCGCATCCAGCGCCGCGCTGTTAGCTTCACCTGCCGTTGCGGCACGCTCCACCGCACGTTCGCCCGCCATGCGACCAAAGACCACCAGCTCAGCCAGCGAGTTCGAGCCCAGACGGTTTGCGCCGTGCAGACCGACGGAGGAACACTCGCCCACCGCAAACAGCCCTTTGATGCGGGTTTCGCACTGCTGATCGGTTTCGATGCCGCCCATGGTGTAGTGCGCGGTTGGACGCACCGGGATCGGTTCTTTCACCGGATCGACGCCCACATACGCTTTCGCCAGCTCGCAGATAAACGGCAGACGCTCCAGCAGTTTCTTCTCGCCGAGATGACGCAGGTCGAGATGCACCACGTCGCCGCGCGGCGTTGAGATGGTGTTGCCTTTGCGCCACTCGTGCCAGAAAGCCTGAGAGACTTTGTCGCGAGGGCCGAGTTCCATGTATTTGTTTTTCGGCTCGCCAAGTGGGGTTTCCGGACCCATGCCGTAATCCTGCAAATAGCGATAGCCGTTTTTGTTGACCAGAATTCCGCCTTCGCCGCGGCAGCCTTCCGTCATCAGTATGCCGGAGCCCGGTAGGCCGGTTGGGTGATACTGGACGAACTCCATATCACGCAGCGGGACGCCGTGGCTGAGCGCCATGCCCATACCGTCACCGGTGACGATGCCGCCGTTGGTGTTGTAGCGGTATACGCGGCCCGCGCCGCCCGTTGCCATCACCACCGCATTAGCGCGGATCTGGACAAGCGTGCCTTCCATCATGTTCATCGCCACCAGTCCGCGCGCATGACCGTCGTCGACCAGAATGTCGAGAACGAAATGTTCGTCAAAGCGCTGGATTTGTGGGAACTGGAGGGAGGTCTGGAACAGGGTGTGCAGCATGTGGAAGCCGGTCTTATCGGCGGCAAACCAGGTGCGTTCGATCTTCATGCCACCGAAGCGGCGGACGTTGACGCTCCCGTCCGGACGGCGGCTCCACGGGCATCCCCACTGTTCCAGCTGGGTCATCTCCGTTGGGCAATGGTGCACGAAGTAATCAACGACATCCTGTTCGCAAAGCCAGTCGCCCCCTGCAACCGTGTCGTGGAAATGGTATTCGAAGCTGTCATGATCCTGCGCGACGGCAGCGGATCCTCCTTCTGCGGCTACCGTGTGGCTGCGCATCGGATAGACTTTTGAAATCAATGCGATTTTAGCGTTCGGATTGGCTTGTGCCGCAGCAATTGCAGCGCGTAATCCAGCCCCGCCAGCGCCTATTACGGCAAGATCGGCTTGAAAAGTTTGCACGACATTCCTCCAGATTTTTGTTTTCCCGCAACGCGATGAGCTAAAGGACGTTCACCTGCCCGAACGGGCGATTGCGGAAGCGATTCCACTGCTCCTTTATGGGTAAAACAGTATAACCGCGTAGAAGGGAGGGAAATTTGACGTGTTCGATTTTTTTGCTGTTCTGTGCGGTGATTTATCATCGTGATTAATGAATGGCGTCACAGTATTTCTCTGTGCAATGAAAAGGGACTTTTACTGTGCAAAATTTGTCTCTGCCCCGGCTTGCGAGTAGACTTCGTGCCCTTGTCTGAAAACGGAGAAATAACTCATGAGCGAAACGGCCACCTGGCAGCCGAGCGCATCCATTCCAAACCTGCTAAAGCGCGCAGCAATTATGGCGGAGATCCGCCGTTTCTTTGCCGACCGCGGCGTCCTGGAGGTGGAAACGCCGTGCATGAGTCAGGCGACGGTCACGGATATTCATCTGGTCCCGTTTGAAACCCGTTTTGTTGGCCCAGGCCACTCTCAGGGCATGAATCTGTATCTGATGACCAGCCCGGAATACCATATGAAGCGTCTGCTGGCGGCCGGGTGTGGTCCGGTCTATCAGCTGTGCCGTAGCTTCCGTAATGAAGAGATGGGCCGACACCATAATCCGGAATTCACCATGCTGGAGTGGTACCGCCCGCACTACGACATGTATCGTCTGATGAACGAAGTCGACGATCTGCTGCAACAGGTGCTGGATTGCGCGGAAGCTGAAACGCTCTCCTATCAGCAGGCCTTCCAGCGCCATCTGGAAATCGATCCGCTGTCGGCTGATAAAACACAGCTGCGTGAAGTGGCGGCAAAACTGGATCTGAGCAATGTGGCGGATAACGAAGAGGACCGCGACACGCTGTTGCAACTGCTGTTCACCTTTGGCGTTGAACCGCAAATTGGTAAAGATCGCCCGACGTTTGTCTATCACTTCCCGGCCAGCCAGGCCTCGCTGGCGCAGATCAGCACCGAAGATCACCGCGTGGCGGAACGGTTTGAGGTGTACTTCAAAGGCATTGAGCTGGCGAACGGTTTCCACGAGCTGACCGACGCGCGCGAACAGCAGCAGCGTTTCGAGCAGGATAACCGCAAGCGCAACGCGCGCGGTCTGCCGCAGCAGCCGATTGACACCAACCTGCTGGAAGCGCTTAAGGCCGGTTTGCCGGACTGCTCCGGCGTGGCGCTGGGTGTGGATCGTCTGGTCATGCTGGCGCTGGGTGCCGAGCAGCTGGGCGATGTGATTGCCTTTACGGTCGATCGCGCCTGAAAAAATGCCGGGTGGCGCTGTCGCTTACCCGGCCTACTCGGTCATTTAACTCTGCCACATTAAAAACTGCTCTTTTCGCTATAGACGGGTCTTTTTCTTAAATTGCCTCGGATAGCCACAATATTTGTCTGGTCATCTGCTACCATCCGCGCAGTTTAATTCCGTTTCGGATGGTTATATGTCTCACTCACTCAAAAAAATGACCCTTACCGGGCTCATTCTGATGATTTTTACGTCAGTCTTTGGCTTTGCCAATAGCCCGTCCGCGTTTTATCTGATGGGCTACAGCGCGACGCCGTTTTATATCGTTTCCGCTCTGTTCTTCTTTATCCCGTTTGCGCTGATGATGGCGGAGATGGGCTCGGCGTACCGGAAAGAAGAGGGTGGCATCTATTCGTGGATGAACAACAGCGTCGGTCCGCGTTATGCGTTTATCGGTACGTTCATGTGGTTTTCATCCTACGTCGTCTGGATGGTCAGCACGGCGGCCAAGGTCTGGGTGCCGTTCTCAACGTTTCTCTTCGGTGCGGATAAAACGCAGGTCTGGTCTCTGGCGGGGCTGAGCTCCACGCAGGTGGTCGGTATTCTGGCGGTGTGCTGGATGGTGGTGGTCACGCTGGTGGCCTCGAAAGGCATCAACAAAATTGCCCGTATCACTGCCGTTGGCGGTATTTCCGTGATGTGCCTGAACCTGGTGCTGCTGCTGGTCAGCATCGCCATTCTGTGCCTGAACGGCGGGCATTTCGCACAGGAAGTCAACTTCGTTTCATCGCCTAATCCGGGTTACCAGTCCGGACTGGCCATGCTCTCCTTCGTGGTGTTTGCCATCTTTGCTTACGGTGGAATTGAAGCCGTGGGCGGCCTGGTCGACAAAACCGAAAATCCGGAAAAGAACTTCGCCAAAGGCATTATCTTTGCCGCCATCGTCATATCCATTGGCTACTCACTGGCGATTTTCCTCTGGGGCGTCAGCACCAACTGGCAGCAGGTACTGAGCAATAACACTACCAACCTCGGCAACATTACCTACGTGTTGATGAAAAGCCTGGGGGTGACGCTGGGCAACGCCATGGATCTCGCGCCGGAAACGTCGGCCACCCTGGGGATCTGGTTTGCGCGGATTACCGGTTTGTCGATGTTCCTCGCCTATACTGGCGCGTTCTTCACGCTGATCTACTCGCCGCTGAAAGCGATTATTCAGGGGACGCCAAAGGCGCTGTGGCCTGCACGTATGACTCAGCTGAACGCTGCCGGTATGCCTGCCAACGCGATGTGGATGCAGTGCATGCTGGTGTGCGTGTTCATTCTGCTGGTGTCCTTCGGCGGTGATACCGCGTCGGCGTTCTATAACAAGCTGACCCTGATGGCAAACGTATCGATGACGCTTCCGTATCTGTTCCTGACCCTGGCGTTCCCGTTCTTTAAGGCGAAGCAGGATCTGGAACGACCGTTTGTGATCTTCAAAACCCGTGCGGCGACGCTGCTGGCGACCACTGTTGTGGTGCTGGTCGTCGCGTTCGCCAACATTTTTACCGTCATTCAGCCCGTTGTTGAGGCAAATGACTGGAACAGCACGCTGTGGATGGTTGGCGGACCGATCTTCTTCTCGCTGCTGGCAATGGGGATTTATGAGCATTACCGTCGTCGCTCGACGGCCTGTGTAGCAGAAGTGGCATAAAGGATTGACCCCCTCCCGATGGGGAGGGGGAAAGGATTACAAACTTCCCGCCGGGCGCGTACGCGCCGCTGACGTCAACGTTCTTCCCGTCTTACGTCCGTCCAGCGTTTCCAGACGCATCTGGAACGGTGGGAACGGCATATCAATTCCGTGCTCGCGGAAGCCAGCCAGAATCAGCTGGTGGATCTCATGGCGCAGCGGCATACGGTGTCCCATCTCGGCGGCGTAGATACGCAGCTCGAAAATCTGGATCCCCTGCTGCAAATCAACCAGGAAGACTTCCGGCGGTGGGTTGTCGATTACCAGCGAACAGCGTTCAGCAGCCGTATACAGGATCTGCGTCACCTCTTCGCTGTTGGCATCCGACGGAGCGGGTACGGTCAGCACCACACGCGTGACGGAGTCGGACAGCGACCAGTTGATAAACTGCTCGGTGATAAATGCCTTGTTCGGGACGATGATCTCTTTACGGTCCCAGTCGCTGATGGTGGTGGCACGGGTGTTGATCCTGGTGACGCTGCCGGTGAGATCGCGGATGGTCACCGTATCACCAATTCGAATCGGCTTTTCAAACAGAATGATCAGACCAGAAACGAAGTTGGCAAAAATCTCCTGTAAACCAAAGCCCAGGCCTACGGTCAGGGCGGCAACCAGCCATTGCAGTTTTGACCATTCGATACCAATCATCGAGAAGCCGACCAGCCCACCAAACAGCATGATTAAATACTTGGTGATGGTGGTGATGGCATAGCCTGTGCCTGGGGTTAAATCCAGATGCTGCAACAGCGCCAGCTCCAGCAAGGCAGGGAAGTTACGTATCAGCTGGGTGGTGATGATCAGCACCAGAATCGCAATCAGCACGGCCCCTAAGGTGATGGGCTCCAGGCTTTCGACTCCCTGCACCGTGGATGTCACATCCCATAAAGAGATGTTCTCCAGGAAGCCAAACGCGGAGTGGATTTCTGACCACAGGTAGATCACCGACAGCAGGGCAACCAGCATCAGAATTGAGCGTACCAGCCGCAGGGACTGGGTACTTATCGCATCCAGATCCAGTTCGACGTCATCAGCGTCTGTAGTCCCTTCGGTGCTGTTGACGTGGTTTGGCTCTTCCTCACCCCGCGCGCGCTGGGCCAGAATTTCTGCGCGACGATGTTTAGCACGGTCAAACGCCAGACGACGACGCTGGATCAGCATGCCGCGGCGGATAACATGGTAGACCACCAGCAGCAGGAACCAGATGGCCACCGACGTTTCCAGTCGGGCGAGCAGCGCCTGCGACGTGGCGAGATAACCGACCGCTGCCGCCAGCATCGCCGCCAGCGGCGCGCTGAGCAGCAGGTTCCACAGCAGACGGTTTAACATGTTATCGCCGCTGCCGGTCTTGTCGAGATAGAGCGGGATCCCGGCGCGTTTCAGGCTGAGCGTCACTACCGCTAACGCCCCGCAGATCAGCATAAAGCACAGCCGTCCCAGCGAGCCGGAGAACTCCCGGTCATTGAGATTATCGAACATGATCAACGCCATAATCAGCGGCACAATCAGCCCGATACTCATCAGGTAGTAACGCATCGCCCGCGCAACGCGATTACGCGGCCAGCCAAAGTGAGCGATGAACAGACCATTTGGCCGCGCAAACGTGGCGCAAATCATCACCACCCACAGCAGCGGGACGGTGGCGGTCACGCCATCGCCAATCGCGACGGCAAGCGGGTAGGGCCAGGCTTCACGCAGTCCGTATCCGAGCGTCATCCACAGCACCGGCAGCGGAGACGCGACCAGAATTGACCAGAACACCGTACGCAACGTCAGCCAGAAGTGATCCTGCGTTACTTTTCCCACTCGGGCGCTGGAGCGCTCAAGGAAACGGGTAAAGTGACGACGGGAATAAATACTGAAGCCCACCAGAATCAGCGCCCCCAGCAACGGGAAGATAGTTTCCTTACTGGTTATCATCATTACGCTGGCGAGGCCCAGCTGGCTAAAGGTGTCCAGCGAAATGAGGCGGCGCAGATCCTGCACGATCTCAATCGGCCAGGCGAAGGTCATCGGCCGCACGTCGGACGTCCAGAAAAGGTAACGGTGCGTGGCTTCGTTGACCTCTTTCAGCGCATCCTCCAGCTGGCTATTCGAGACTTTCAGCTTGGTCAGCTCAAGGATCAGCGTATCGCCCCCCTGCAACAGGGAATTGAGCAGTTCGCGTTGGGTGCGCAGCTGCGCTTCCAGAATACGACTTTGCTCGCCGGTGAGCGGCTGTCCGTCAGCCTGACGGATCTGGCGGATTTGCGGCTGCTTGTTGAGGAGATCTTCATAATGAAGACGCTGAACACGCAGCTGCGCCATCTCCGTATCAAGCTGCTGTGGTTTTGGCATCTCTGGCAGACGGGCCACCTGCGCGCGTAACGCTTCGCCCAACAGGTTAGACGAGCCAAGCCACTGGGACTGTTCACGCAGCGTGTTGAGTGCCTGACGAACCTGAAGGGTTTGATTGGTAGCCTGACGCTGCTGCGAGGCCACCAAATCCATGCGCTGCGCCTGCTGATTCAGCGCAGCAGAAAGCTCGCGGTTAACCTTAAACTGGGCGACGATGCTGTCGGGCAGGTTAGCGCTGTTTTCGGCCAGTAACTCTGTGCTTTCCAGAGCACGTTCAGCTTCACGCTGACGCTGGCTGTTGAGTTGATTTCTCAGCGCCTGGAGATACGCATCCAGCTGCTGGCTCTGCTTCTGCGCCAGCTCGGAACGCATCCGCGACAGCTCCTGGCGGTTGTTAGCGGAAAGCTGCGCCAGCTCCAGTTCATCAACCAGGGCTTTTAGTCTGGCGGATTCCGCCTGCAACCCAAGATTTTGCGCCTGATTCTGCGGTGTGCTGCCTGTCTGCGTCCCGATGCGGCGTTCCACCTCATTTAACTGACGGCGGGCATCGGTTTGCTGCTGTGGAAGCTGACTGAGGGAATCGGCAATTTCACGCGCCCGTTCCTGCTCCTGCTGCGCCAGACGGCTTTTTTCCAGCAGCTGGCTGCTGACTTGCAGGATCTCCTGATTCAGCGCCTCGGACGTCATCCCCGCGGGGACCTGGCGTGGTTCATCGCGCAGGTTGTTTAGCTGCGAGCGCAGGGTCTGAGAGAGTTTGGGGAAATTGTCGATAACCTGTTGATACTGCTGCGCGCGCTCAAGGGAACCCTTTCGTTCCTCAAGCGCGTTCAGTGCAGACTGGAGTGACTCAACGGTCTCCGGCTGAGCGGGTTTTGCCGCTTTTGCCTGCTCCAGCTCCTGGGTTATCTGTTTGGCGTCGGGGGCCGTCGCTGCGTACGCCCCCATGCTGAGGCACCAGGCCATCAGTAATACGATAATCGGGCGCACGTCAGCGATCCTTCTGTTGTTAGCCTTCGTCTTTTTTGTCGTCAACCAGCGGGCTGGCGTCGTGCTCGGCTTTGATCTCATCTTCCGGCAACGGGGCTGGCGCAACGTCTGGTGTTGCAAAGACCTCCGTCGATACTGCCAGAGGCTGGCCGAGTTTGGTCACGGACAGGCTTTCCAGCTCGTCGACCAGGTTAACTTTGCCCGGAGCGAACAGGTTGATGACCGTTGAGCCCAGCTTGAAGCGGCCCATTTCCTGACCTTTCAGCAGGGCCACAGAACCTTCTTCTTCGCCGGCAGGCCAGGTCCAGCGCTTGATCACGCCTTCGCGTGGCGGAGTAATGGTGCCCGCCCAGACGGTTTCGATGCTGCCTACAATGGTAGCACCCACCAGAATCTGCGCCATTGGGCCAAATTCAGTATCAAACAGGCAGATGACGCGCTCGTTACGGGCAAACAGGTTAGGAACGTTTTGCGCCGTCAGGTGATTGACGGAGAACAGATCCCCCGGCACGTAGATCATCTCGCGCAGAATACCGTTACACGGCATATGCACGCGGTGGTAATCGCGCGGGGAGAGATAGGTGGTCGCGAAAGTCCCGTTACGGAACAGATCGGCCATTATGTAGTTACCGGCCAGCAGCGCTTCCAGGCTGTAGTTATGGCCTTTCGCCTGCAAAATTTTGTCGTCTTCAATTTTACCCAGCTGGCTGATCACGCCGTCCGCTGGCATCACCAGCACGTTCGGGTCGGTATTCAGCGGGCGCACTTCATCGCGCAGCGGACGCACAAAAAATTCGTTGAAGGTACGATAGCTTGCCGTATCCGGCTTCTGCGCTTCTTTCATGTCGACCTTGTAGTATTTCACGAACAGGTCGATGACCAGTTTGGTCAGCCAGCCCGCTCGTTTGCTCGCGCCCCAGCCCGCCAGGCGAGTGAGCCACAGTTTCGGCAGAATGTATTGAAGCGAAAGTTTAAATGAGTTTAACAAGGTAGCCTCCAGGCCATTGTTTTGTCGTTCCTGATCCGGCATTACGCTGCCGGAACCTGAAAAAAGGGGACGATTTTAGCGACGCTTAGCTTAGTTGTCAGTTATCAGAATCAGAAAAGTTTTTACGCGTTTTTACCTGGTCCATGCTTTCGAGAATACGGTGGTAATTTTCGAAACGGGTTTCCGCAATTTCTCCGTTCTCTACCGCTTCGCGGATGGCGCAGCCCGGATCGTTGTCATGTTTACAGTCGCGGTATTTGCAAGCGCCTAAATAGTCATGGAATTCGACAAATCCGTTAAAGATTTGTTCCGGCTCGAGATGCCAGAGACCAAATTCACGCACGCCCGGGGAGTCAATCACATCGCCGCCGTGCGGGAAGTGATAGAGACGTGAGGCGGTGGTGGTGTGCTGGCCCAGCCCGGAGACGTCCGACACATCGTTGGTCAGGATCTCCTGCTGAAGGCCGAGCAAATTGTTAAGCAGACTGGATTTACCCACGCCGGACTGCCCAGCAAAGATGCTGATGCGGTCGGTTAGCGCATCTTCCAGCGGCTTCAGGCCGTCTTTGGTGCGGCTGGACACCATCAACACGCGATAGCCAATGTTGCGGTAAATATCCATCTGCTCATTGACAAAGGCCATGGCCTCGTCATCCAGCAGATCGATTTTATTCAGCACGATAAGCGGCTCAACCTGTAGCGTTTCGCAGGCCACCAGATAACGGTCAATAATGTTGAGTGAAAGCTCAGGCAAAATCGCCGAAACGATCACGATCTGGTTAATGTTGGCGGCAATGGGCTTCACGCCGTCGTAGAAATCCGGACGGGTCAGAACCGACGTGCGTTCATGCACGGCTTCAACGATGCCTTTAACCGTTACCCCTTCCGCCGCCTCCTTGCCCGGACGCCAGACCACGCGGTCACCGGTCACCAGGGAACGGATGGTGCGACGGATATTGCAACGGTGGATATCCCCGTCGGCAGATTCGACATCGGCGTGCATGCCGAAGCGGCTAATCACAACGCCTTCTGTCGCTTCGCCAAACAGGTTGTCGTCGTAATCGGGCTTCTCCGTAGTGGTTTTAAGACGGCGCTGGTGATTTGCATTCACGCGGCGCTGCTGCCCTTTGGAGAGTTTATTTTTACTCAATCGCGCTGGCTCCTGGTCGCCCGTAGCGGGCAAAACCTCTATGATACACTCTAATTAATACTAGTTAACCTGCTACTGCCGGTTATGCGAGAAGGGTGGAAAATAACATGAGCGCGGACGAAAACAACCTGATTTGGATCGATCTGGAGATGACCGGCCTTGATCCCGAGCGCGATCGCATTATTGAGATCGCCACACTGGTCACCGATGCCAACCTCAATATTCTGGCGGAAGGCCCAACGATTGCCGTGCACCAGTCCGATGACCAGCTTGCGCTGATGGATGA
This sequence comes from Enterobacter cloacae complex sp. IR5402, assembly GCF_049238125.1. Lineage (NCBI taxonomy): Bacteria > Pseudomonadati > Pseudomonadota > Gammaproteobacteria > Enterobacterales > Enterobacteriaceae > Enterobacter > Enterobacter cloacae complex sp. IR5402. The sequence goes on along the minus strand of NZ_JBMKHO010000010.1, from coordinate 120,568 downwards.
GTGGAACGTGCGTACCCATACCGGCAGCGGGCTGGTGGAACGCGTGAAGGCCAGCACCCTGGGCGACCGCGAAGCGGAGCTGGCGACGCTTGAATTTCTGAAGCAGTGGGTGCCGGCAGGAAAATCGCCTATCTGTGGCAACAGCATTGGTCAGGATCGTCGTTTCCTGTTTAAGTACATGCCGGAGCTGGAGTCCTACTTCCACTACCGCTATCTGGATGTGAGCACCCTGAAAGAGCTGGCCCGCCGCTGGAAACCGGAAATTCTCGACGGCTTCACAAAGCAGGGGACGCACCAGGCGATGGATGACATCCGTGAGTCTGTTGCGGAGCTGGCGTACTATCGCGAAAACTTTATTAAGCTCTGATTTTGCGATCCGGCGCCTTGCGTGGCCGGGTTTTTGTCGCTAAATTGTTCAGCTTGCCGATTAAATAAGCACTTGAACTGAATTTCAAAAAAATCGCTTTGAGGGGGGTTGCAGCTAAACGGATTTCTCGTATAATGCGCCTCCCGTAACGACAGAGAATTACACGTTACGACAGCAACAAAAGCAGTACAGATTTGCGGGAATAGCTCAGTTGGTAGAGCACGACCTTGCCAAGGTCGGGGTCGCGAGTTCGAGTCTCGTTTCCCGCTCCAAAATTTGAAAAGTATCGCAAGATACGCCAGCACCAGAACACCCAAGCGGGAATAGCTCAGTTGGTAGAGCACGACCTTGCCAAGGTCGGGGTCGCGAGTTCGAGTCTCGTTTCCCGCTCCAAAATTTGAAAGTATCGCAAGATACGCATAGCACCAGAACACCCAAGCGGGAATAGCTCAGTTGGTAGAGCACGACCTTGCCAAGGTCGGGGTCGCGAGTTCGAGTCTCGTTTCCCGCTCCAAATTCTTCTTCATCTCCAGATTATCCACAGCGAAGTGCTTCGTTGGGGACGTTTTCTATTATGTCTGAAATACTCTTGTGAACAGAGTTATCCACAGAAACCGTGATAAAACCAGTCTCTACGAAATGTTAGCAGGGTGAATAATATCTTCGTAATTAACTGTAATTTATGAAGAAAATTTGATTTCAAAATGTTATTGAGATCACTTGACCTGTTTGCCAGAGCTGATGGCGCCTGAATTCTTATTTTTATTCACAGCCTGTGAATATATCACACATCCCGCGGCAGTCCTTTTTCAATCACCCTGACCAGGCGCTGTTTCTTCGGTAACTGCACTTCAACCACGCCTGCATTTCGCTTCTCAATTTGCTGCGCAATCGCCCATTCTATGTGCTCATCAAGAAGTGGGTGCTCACCTCTACGGCTTTCGAGCGCCTGAAGATTTGCTTCATCCCACGGGGCATTCCCCAGCGCAACGGCCACATTACGCAGCCAGCGCAGGTGGCCGATACGACGTATGGCGGAACCCTCCGTCACCTTCAGGAACCAGGCTTCGCTCCAGGCGAACAGTTCGATCAACTGCGGGGCATGTAACGCCTTGCGCGGACTGAAGTCTTCTTCGTCCGTCAACTGTGAATAACGGTTCCACGGACAAATCAGCTGACAGTCATCACAGCCGTAGATGCGGTTGCCAATAAGCGGACGAAACTCCTCTGGAATAGCGCCTTCCAGCTCGATAGTGAGATAAGAGATACAGCGGCGCGCATCAACGGTATACGGTTCGACAATCGCGCCCGTCGGGCAGATGGTCATACAGGCCACACAGCGGCCACAACCTTCTTCCACCGGACTGTCTACCGGCAGAGGTAAATCAATCAGTAGTTCACCCAGGAAAAAGAATGAGCCCGCGTCGCGGCTTAAGATAAGTGAGTGCTTACCTGTCCAGCCGAGCCCGGCTTTTTCGGCGATCGGGCGCTCAAGAATAGGCGCAGAATCGACAAAGGGTCTAAAATTCAGCGAAACACAGTGCTGCTGAATGGTTTCCCCGAGCTTTTTTAGACGGTTGCGTAGAAGTTTATGGTAATCACGCCCCAGCGCGTATCGGCTGACGTAACCCAGCGAAGGATTTTTTAGCGTGCGCGCAAAGGCCGCGTTAGCAGGCAGATAGTTCATGCGTACGCTAATAACGCGCAGCGTACCCGGCAACAGCTCGTGGGGGCGGGCACGCATCATACCGTGACGCGCCATCCACTCCATCTCGCCGTGGTATTGTTTATCCAGCCATGCCTGGAGCTTAGGCTCACTGGCAGAGAGGTCGGTGTCAGTAATACCGACCTTCTGGAAGCCCAGTTCAGCACCCCACTGTTTTATTTTTTGCGCTAATTCATTGAGATCGAGGGGCTGTGACATGACGGACCATACTGTGAAGAAAAACCTCGCAAGTATACCACATTCCATCTGGCATGCGGATGACCTCCGTCGGGCCGAGAAAGAGGCCGCAGATAGCCTCGGCATTACCCTTTACGAACTGATGCAGCGCGCGGGCGAGGCGGCGTTTAACGTGGCGCGCACGGCTTATCCGGATGCCTCGCACTATCTGATCCTGTGCGGGCACGGCAATAACGGTGGCGATGGCTATGTGGTGGCTCGTCTTGCGGTGGCGGCGGGGCTGCGCGTCACCCTGATGGCGCTGGAGAGCGACAAGCCGCTACCGGAAGAGGCTGGCATGGCGAGAGAGGCCTGGCTGAATGCGGGGGGCATTATTCATGCGCCTGATATTATCTGGCCCGAGGATGTCGACGTGATTGTTGATGGTCTGCTGGGGACGGGACTGATGCGCGCGCCTCGCGATGACGTCGCCGCGCTGATTACGCGCGCTAATGCGCACCCCGCCCCGGTGGTAGCGCTGGATATTCCCTCCGGCCTGATGGCGCAAACCGGCGCGACGCCGGGCGTGTCGATTGAGGCGGCGCACACCGTGACCTTTATCGCCCTGAAGCCGGGGCTGCTTACCGGGAAAGCGCGGGATGTCGTGGGCACGTTACACCACAACGCCCTGGGGCTGGAAAACTGGCTGATCGGACAGGATACCCACATCACCCGCTTTGATGCCTCCCAGCTTGCACAGTGGCTACCGCCGCGTCGTCCCACCTCCCATAAGGGTGACCATGGCCGACTGCTGATTATTGGTGGCGATCATGGCACGGCAGGTGCGATTCGAATGACCGGAGAGGCCGCGTTGCGCAGCGGCGGCGGATTAATACGCGTGCTGACCCGCAGCGAAAACAATCCGCCCATTATTACCGCGCGGCCGGAGCTGATGGTCCACGAGCTTACCCCGCAGGCGATTGAAAAGGGTCTTGAGTGGGCGGACGTGGTGGTCATTGGTCCGGGCCTGGGTCAGCAGGAGTGGGGTAAACAGGCCCTGCAAAAGGCCGAGAATTTTCGTAAACCGATGCTCTGGGATGCCGACGCGCTTAACCTTCTGGCAATAAACCCGGATAAGCGTCACAATCGCATTCTGACGCCGCACCCCGGCGAAGCCGCACGGCTGCTTAACTGTAGCGTGGCAGAAATTGAAAGCGATCGCTTACTTTCAGCCCAACGTCTGGTAAAACGTTACGGAGGTGTTGCCGTTTTGAAAGGGGCGGGAACCGTTATCGCCAGCGATGATGCGATGGGCATCGTTGATGCCGGTAATGCAGGCATGGCGAGCGGCGGCATGGGCGATGTACTCTCTGGCATCATTGGCGCATTGCTCGGACAGAAACTTCCCCTTTATGATGCAGCCTGTGCGGGCTGCGTGGCCCACGGTACGGCGGCTGACAGGCTGGCTGCTCGTTACGGAACGCGCGGTATGCTGGCCACCGATCTTTTTTGCACGCTGCGGCGTGTTGTTAACCCGGATGTGATTGACGTAGAAAATGACTAATCGAGCGATTCCTTTACCTGATGAACAAGCCACTTTAGATCTCGGCAAGCGCGTGGCGCAGGCCTGTCAGGGGGCGACCGTCATTTATCTGTATGGTGATTTAGGCGCGGGTAAAACAACCTTCAGCCGTGGCTTTTTGCAGGCGTTAGGCCATAACGGGAACGTAAAAAGCCCGACCTACACGCTGGTGGAACCGTACACGCTTGAAAATATCATGGTGTACCACTTTGATTTATATCGTCTTGCGGACCCGGAGGAGCTGGAATTTATGGGGATCCGCGATTACTTTGCCAACGACGCCATCTGCCTGGTGGAGTGGCCGCAACAAGGTGCGGGTGTGCTGCCTGACCCGGATGTCGAAATTCACTTAGATTACCAGGCACAAGGGCGTGAGGCACGCATCAGTGCGGTTTCCTCATCAGGCTGTTCCTTACTGGCGCGTTTAGCCGGTTGAGCGTAGGGATAACGGGATGATTAATCGCGTTAAAGGTTGGGTGCTGGCTGCCACGGTCCTGCTGTGCGCGCAGGTCGGGGCGGCCAGCCTCTCGGATATTCAGGTGTCGAATGGCGATAGCCAGGCCCGCATTACGTTCAGCTTTATGGGCGATCCTGAATATGCTTTCTCACAAATCGACAGCCGCAGCGTGGCGCTCGATATTAAACAGACCGGGGTGATCCAGGGGCTGCCGCTCCAGTTCAGCGGCAACAATCTGCTGAAAAGCATCCGTTCGGGAACGCCGAAGGATACGCAGTCTCTGCGTCTGGTGGTCGATCTCACCGAAAAGGGCAAAACGAAGGCGGTTAAGCAGCAAAACGGCGCCAATTATACGGTGGTCTTTACCATTAATGCTGATGTTCCGCCGCCGCCACCGCCTGCACCTGTTGTAGCAAAACGCGTGGAAGCGCCGGTTTATACCCCAAGGCCGTCTGAGCCAGCCCGTAATCCGTTTAAATCACAAAATGACCGACTTACCGCCGTGACCAGCAGCAACACGGTGACGCGTCCGGCGGTCAGCGCGCGGCGAACACCGGTCAGTGGCGACAAAGTGATTATCGCCATCGACGCCGGACACGGCGGGCAAGATCCTGGCGCGATTGGCCCGGGCGGCACGCGGGAGAAAAACGTCACTATCGCCATTGCCCGTAAGCTGCGTGCGCTTCTGAATGACGATCCGATGTTTAAAGGGGTCATGACCCGCGACGGAGATTACTTTATTTCAGTGATGGGACGCTCGGATGTGGCGCGTAAGCAAAACGCCAACTTCCTGGTGTCGATTCACGCGGATGCTGCGCCGAACCGTAACGCCACCGGCGCGTCGGTATGGGTGCTGTCGAACCGTCGAGCCAACAGTGAAATGGCGAACTGGCTTGAAGAGCACGAGAAGCAATCTGAACTGTTAGGCGGGGCAGGCGATGTGCTGGCAAACAGCCAGGCCGATCCGTATCTCAGCCAGGCGGTACTGGATTTACAGTTCGGTCATTCTCAGCGCGTCGGGTATGATGTCGCCACTAACGTACTGAGCCAGCTGCAAAGCATTGGATCGCTGCATAAGCGTCGCCCGGAGCATGCAAGCCTTGGTGTCCTGCGTTCGCCGGATATCCCGTCGATTCTGGTAGAGACGGGCTTTATCAGTAACCATGGTGAAGAGCGTTTACTGGGAAGCGACAGCTATCAGCAGCAAATTGCCGAAGCGATTTATAACGGTCTGCGTAAATACTTTGACGCGCATCCGCTTCAGTCTGCGCCGCAGGGCGGGGCAGCCCAGACGGCAAGCGCCGCGCTGCCGGGTGAAATGACCGCGACTAATTAAGGAGAGTTCATGCCGATTCAGGTTCTACCGCCGCAGCTCGCGAACCAAATCGCCGCCGGTGAGGTGGTGGAACGCCCTGCGTCGGTGGTGAAGGAACTGGTGGAAAACAGCCTCGATGCAGGGGCGACCCGCATTGATATCGATATCGAACGCGGGGGCGCAAAGCTTATCCGCATTCGTGATAACGGCTGTGGCATCAAAAAGGACGAACTGGCGCTGGCGCTGGCGCGTCATGCCACCAGTAAAATTGCCTCACTTGACGATCTGGAAGCGATTATAAGCCTGGGTTTTCGCGGCGAAGCGCTGGCCAGTATCAGCTCCGTTTCCCGCTTAACGTTGACCTCCCGCACGGCCGACCAGCAGGAAGCCTGGCAGGCCTACGCCGAAGGGCGTGATATGGACGTCACGGTTAAACCTGCGGCGCACCCGGTAGGCACCACGCTTGAAGTGCTGGATCTCTTCTATAACACGCCCGCCCGGCGCAAGTTTATGCGAACCGAGAAGACCGAATTCGGACATATCGACGAGATCATCCGCCGCATCGCGCTGGCGCGCTTTGATGTCACGATCAACCTTAGCCATAACGGCAAAGTGATGCGCCAGTATCGCGCAGTGGCGGAAGGCGGGCAAAAAGAGCGTCGGCTGGGCGCTATCTGCGGCACACCGTTCCTGGAAAAAGCGCTGGCCATTGAGTGGCAGCATGGCGATCTGACCTTGCGTGGCTGGGTTGCCGATCCGAACGCCAGCAGCGCCGCTTTTGCTGAAATTCAGTATTGCTACGTCAACGGCCGCATGATGCGCGACCGCCTGATTAACCACGCTATTCGACAGGCCTGCGAAGATAAGCTCGGCGCCGATCAACAGCCCGCCTTTGTGCTTTATCTGGAGATCGACCCGCACCAGGTTGACGTTAACGTGCACCCCGCCAAGCACGAGGTGCGTTTCCACCAGTCGCGCCTGGTGCATGATTTCATCTACCAGGGCGTTGCCGCTGTATTGCAGCAGCAGGCAGAGCCAGAGTTGCCGCTGGCAAAAGAAGCGCCCGCGCCGCGCCCACTGCCGGAAAACCGCGTGGCGGCCGGGCGTAACCATTTTGCTGAACCGGCGGTAGCGCGCGAGCCGGCTGCTCCACGTTTATCCTCGGCGGGCAACGCGCCGCGACCAACCGGTGCCAACTATCCCAACGCTCAGCCGGGCTATCATAAACAGCAGGGGGCGCTGTACCGCAAGCTGCTGGATACCCCGTCCGTTGAGCATAAAGAGCACATCACGGTTTCACCCCCCTCTCTGGATGGACATAGCCAGAGTTTTGGTCGGGTATTAACCATTATTGCCCCCGACATGGCATTGCTTGAACGCGAAGGTAAACTCCTGTTGCTGGCGCTTTCCGTGGCGGAGCGCTGGCTCAAACAGGCGCAGTTAACTCCGGGGGTGAATGCCGCCTGCGCGCAGCCGCTGTTGATTCCTGTTCGCCTGAAAATAACCCCTGAAGAAACAGGGGTTTTGCGGCGCGTGCAGACGCAACTGGCCGAAATGGGGATTGAAATCGTACTGGACGCGCAGCATGTGACAATTCGCGCAGTGCCTTTACCCTTACGCCAACAAAATTTACAAAACTTGATTCCTGAACTGATAGGCTACCTGGCGCAGCAAACGACGTTTGATGCCGCCGATACCGCGCAGTGGATCGCCCGCCATCTGGCCAGCGAACATTCGCCGTGGAGTATGGCGCAGGCGATTACCGTTCTGGCGGAGGTGGAGCGCCTCTGTCCACAGCTGGTGAAAGCACCTCCAGGTGGCTTGTTACAACCTGTTGATTTACAAACGGCGATGACCGCCCTGAAACATGACTGATGTAAGTAAGGCGAGCCTGCCAAAGGCGATTTTTCTAATGGGGCCAACGGCCTCCGGCAAAACGGCGTTAGCCATTGAGTTACGTAAAGTTTTGCCAGTAGAGTTGATTAGCGTTGATTCAGCCCTCATCTACCGAGGGATGGACATCGGCACGGCGAAGCCCAACGCAGACGAACTGCGTGCGGCACCGCACCGTTTACTGGATATTCTCGACCCGGCACAGGCTTACTCCGCGGCAGATTTTCGCCGCGACGCCTTAGCCGAGATGGCCGAGATTACCGCCGCGGGACGCATACCGCTGTTAGTTGGCGGCACGATGCTCTACTTTAAGGCGCTGCTGGAGGGGTTATCGCCTCTGCCATCGGCCGATCCGGAAGTGAGAGCGAAGATTGAGCGGCAGGCGGCAGAGCAGGGGTGGGACGTTTTGCACAGGCAACTGGAAGAGATTGACCCGGTTGCCGCAGCGCGGATCCACCCAAACGATCCGCAAAGGCTTTCCCGGGCACTGGAAGTTTTTTTCATTTCGGGTAAAACTTTAACGGAACTGACGCAAACGTCAGGAGACGCTCTGCCGTATCAGGTGCATCAGTTCGCCATCGCCCCGGCGAGCCGTGAACTGCTCCATCAACGAATTGAGCAGCGTTTTCATCAGATGTTGGCTTCAGATTTTGAAGCAGAAGTGCGGGCGCTTTTTGCCCGTGGAGATTTGCATACGGACATGCCTTCCATTCGTTGTGTGGGGTACCGCCAGATGTGGTCGTATCTTGAAGGCGAGATTTCATACGATGAAATGGTTTATCGAGGTGTTTGCGCCACGAGACAGTTAGCGAAGCGCCAGATCACCTGGTTACGCGGTTGGAAGGGGGTTCACTGGTTAGACAGTGAAAAACCACAACAGGCGTTAAACGAAGTGATTGAGGTTATTGGTGATATCGCTGACTGAATGTGTACAATTAAGCCGTATCGTGCGCAATTTTTCAGAATCGCAAGGTTCTAAGTACAAAACAAGCATATAAGGAAAAGATAGAATGGCTAAGGGGCAATCTTTACAAGATCCGTTCCTGAACGCATTGCGTCGGGAGCGTGTTCCAGTTTCTATTTATTTGGTGAATGGTATTAAGCTGCAAGGTCAGATTGAGTCTTTCGATCAGTTCGTGATCCTGTTGAAAAACACGGTCAGCCAGATGGTCTATAAGCACGCGATTTCTACTGTTGTTCCGTCCCGTCCGGTATCTCATCACAGCAATAACGCTGGCGGCGGCACTGGCAGTAACTACCATCACGGCAGCAACGCGCAGGGTTCTTCAACACCAGCGCAGGACAGCGAAGAAACCGAATAAGGTTTTGGGCTGTTATCCACACGGGGAGCCAGGGATCCTGCGTTCCCCGCTGATCTTTTTAGAGAGGTTTACGCTTGTTTGACCGTTATGACGCCGGTGAGCAGGCGGTGCTGGTACACATCTATTTTTCGCAAGACAAAGATATGGAAGACCTCCAGGAGTTTGAATCTCTGGTCTCTTCCGCCGGTGTCGAAGCAATGCAGGTGATTACCGGTAGCCGTAAAGCGCCGCACCCGAAGTATTTTGTAGGTGAAGGTAAAGCAGTAGAAATTGCGGATGCCGTAAAAGCAACCGGCGCATCTGTTGTGCTGTTTGATCATGCGCTGTCTCCGGCTCAGGAACGTAACCTGGAAGCTCTCTGCGAATGCCGTGTTATCGATCGCACGGGGTTGATCTTAGATATTTTTGCTCAGCGTGCGCGTACCCACGAGGGTAAGTTGCAGGTTGAGCTGGCGCAGTTGCGCCATCTGGCGACGCGTCTGGTGCGTGGCTGGACACACCTTGAAAGACAAAAAGGCGGGATTGGTTTGCGCGGCCCGGGTGAAACCCAGCTCGAAACCGACCGCCGTTTACTGCGTGGGCGTATTACCCAGATCCTTTCACGTCTGGAACGTGTAGAGAAACAGCGCGAGCAGGGGCGTCGGGCGCGAACCAAAGCCGACATTCCTACGGTGTCGCTGGTGGGCTATACCAACGCCGGTAAATCCACCCTGTTTAACCAGATAACCGAAGCCCAGGTGTATGCCGCAGACCAGCTGTTTGCGACCCTGGACCCAACCCTGCGCCGTATTGATGTTGCAGACGTCGGTGAAACGGTGCTGGCGGATACCGTAGGGTTTATTCGCCATCTGCCGCACGATCTGGTCGCGGCGTTTAAAGCGACGTTGCAGGAGACGCGTCAGGCGACCCTGCTACTGCATGTGATTGATGCGGCTGACGTACGCGTGCAGGAGAACATCGACGCGGTGAACGTGGTGCTCGAAGAGATCGACGCCCACGAAATTCCTACCCTGTTGGTGATGAACAAGATCGATATGCTGGACGATTTTGAACCGCGTATTGACCGAGACGAAGAGAACAAACCGATTCGGGTCTGGCTGTCTGCTCAGGCCGGGATTGGTGTGCCACTGCTTTTCCAGGCTTTGACAGAACGTCTTTCCGGTGAGGTAGCTCAGCACACGCTGCGACTGCCGCCACAGGAAGGCAGGCTGCGCAGCCGGTTTTATCAGCTTCAGGCGATAGAAAAAGAGTGGATGGAGGATGACGGCAGCGTGGGGATGCAGGTGCGTATGCCGATCGTTGACTGGCGTCGCCTCTGTAAACAAGAACCTGCGCTGGCGGACTATATCGTCTGATCAGAAAGGGGAAGCCTGAAAAATTCGCCCTTGCATAACAAATATGGAGCATATACATGGCGTGGAATCAGCCCGGTAATAACGGACAAGACCGCGACCCGTGGGGAAGCAGCAATAATCAAGGCGGCAACTCTGGGGGAAATGGCAACAAAGGTGGTCGCGAGCAGGGGCCGCCGGATCTGGATGATATCTTCCGCAAACTGAGCAAAAAGCTTGGTGGCCTTGGCGGAGGAAAAGGTTCTGGCTCGGGTGGCAATTCCACTCAGAGTCCGCGCCCGCCAATGGGTGGCCGCGTGGTGGGCATTGTCGCCGCTGCGGTAGTAATCATCTGGGCAGCCAGCGGGTTCTACACCATTAAAGAAGCAGAACGCGGCGTGGTCACCCGTTTCGGTAAGTTCAGCCATCTGGTTGAACCGGGCCTGAACTGGAAGCCGACCTTCATTGATGACGTGACCGCGGTTAACGTGGAGTCCGTCCGTGAACTGGCCGCCTCTGGCGTGATGTTGACCTCTGACGAGAACGTGGTGCGCGTTGAGATGAACGTACAGTACCGCGTGACCGATCCGGAACGTTATCTGTTTAGCGTGACCAGCGCCGATGACAGCCTGCGTCAGGCGACCGACAGCGCCCTGCGTGGCGTGATCGGTAAATACACCATGGACCGTATCCTGACCGAAGGTCGTACCGTTATTCGTAGCGATACCCAGCGTGAGCTGGAAGAGACCATCCGTCCGTACAACATGGGTATCACCCTGCTGGACGTCAACTTCCAGGCTGCACGTCCGCCGGAAGAGGTGAAAGCCGCCTTTGACGATGCGATTGCCGCGCGTGAAAACGAACAGCAGTACATCCGTGAAGCGGAAGCGTACACCAACGAAGTTCAGCCGCGTGCAAACGGTCAGGCGCAGCGTATTCTGGAAGAAGCGCGTGCGTATAAGACCCAGACCATCCTGGAAGCACAGGGTGAAGTGGCTCGCTTCGCGAAGATCCTGCCGGAATATAAAGCCGCGCCGGAAATTACCCGTGAGCGTCTCTATATCGAGACCATGGAAAAAGTGCTGAGCCATACGCGTAAAGTGCTGGTTAACGACAACAAAGGCGGAAACCTGATGGTCCTGCCGCTGGATCAGATGCTGAAAGGCGGTTCTGCACCGGCAGCAAAAGACAACAGCGGTGCGAACAACCTGCTGCGTCTGCCACCGGCCTCGTCTGGCAGCGCCAGCGCGAACACAACGCCTTCTTCGAACGATGGTGACATTATGGACCAACGCCGTGCCAACGCGCAGCGTAACGACTACCAGCGTCAGGGGGAATAAGGATGCGTAAGTCAGTTATTGCGATCATCATCATTGTACTGGTCGTGCTCTACACCTCCATCTTTGTGGTGAAAGAGGGCGAGCGTGGGATCAAGTTCCAGTTCAGCAGCGTCGTGCGTGACGGCGACAAGCGTCCGGTGATTTATGAGCCGGGTCTGCACTTTAAGATCCCGTTCATTCAGTCAGTGAAAACGCTCGATGCGCGTATCCAGACCATGGATAACCAGGCCGATCGTTTCGTGACCAAAGAGAAGAAAGACCTGATCGTTGATTCCTATATCAAATGGCGCATCAGCGATTTCAGCCGCTACTTCCTGGCAACCGGGGGTGGCGACGTTTCTCAGGCAGAAGTGCTGCTGAAACGTAAGTTCTCTGACCGTCTGCGTTCTGAAATTGGTCGTCTGGATGTGAAAGACATTGTGACCGACTCCCGTGGTCGTCTGACGCTGGAAGTGCGTGATGCGCTGAACTCCGGCTCTGCGGGCACCGAGGATGAAGTTGAAACCCCGGCGGCAGACGATGCGATTGCCAAAGCGGCTGAACGTGTTCAGGCTGAAACCAACGGTAAAGTGCCGGTGATCAACCCGAACAGTATGGCGGCGCTGGGCATCGAAGTGGTTGATGTGCGCATCAAGCAGATCAACCTGCCAGCGGAAGTGTCCGAGGCGATCTACAACCGTATGCGCGCCGAGCGTGAAGCGGTAGCCCGTCGTCACCGTTCACAGGGTCAGGAAGAAGCGGAAAAACTGCGCGCGGCAGCGGACTATGAAGTCACCAAGACGCTGGCGGAATCTGAGCGCCAGGGTCGTATCCTGCGCGGTGAAGGTGATGCGGAAGCCGCGAAACTGTTTGCTGATGCATTCAGCCAGGATCCGGACTTCTATGCCTTCATTCGTAGCCTGCGCGCTTACGAGAATAGCTTCAAGAGCAACCAGGATGTGATGGTGCTCAGCCCGGACAGCGATTTCTTCCGTTATATGAAGACGCCGACCAACGCAACGCGATAAACTCAGGCTCGTTTGAGTATTCAAACCACCGCTCTTCACGGAGCGGTGGTTTTCTTTTATAAGGATGAAAAATGAATTCAACGATCTGGCTCGCGCTGGCCCTGGTTTTGGTGCTGGAAGGCCTCGGCCCGATGCTTTATCCGCGCGCATGGCGCCGGATGATCGCCACCATGAGCCAACTGCCGGATAATATTTTGCGTCGTTTTGGCGGTGGTCTTGTGGTTGCTGGTATCGTTATCTACTACATGTTGAGGAAAACGATTGGCTGATCAAAAACTAACCGCAATTGGCATATTTTAGGGTCAAAAAGTGCTGTATATCTGAAAAAGCGATGGTAGAATCCATTTTTAAGCAAACGGTGATTTTGAAAAAATGGGTAACAACGTCGTCGTACTGGGCACCCAATGGGGTGACGAAGGTAAAGGGAAGATTGTTGATCTTCTGACTGAACGGGCTAAATATGTTGTACGCTACCAGGGCGGTCACAACGCAGGCCATACTCTCGTAATCAACGGTGAAAAAACCGTCCTCCATCTTATTCCATCAGGCATCCTTCGCGAAAACGTCACCAGCATCATCGGTAACGGCGTTGTGCTGTCTCCAGCTGCGCTGATGAAAGAGATGAAAGGTCTGGAAGACCGTGGTATCCCTGTTCGTGAGCGTCTGCTGCTCTCCGAAGCCTGCCCGCTAATCCTGGACTATCACGTGGCGCTGGACGTGGCGCGTGAAAAAGCGCGTGGCGCGAAAGCGATCGGCACCACCGGTCGTGGCATCGGCCCGGCTTACGAAGATAAAGTGGCTCGTCGCGGTCTGCGCGTCGGTGACCTCTTCGACAAAGCAACCTTCGCTGAAAAACTGAAAGAAGTGATGGAATATCACAACTTCCAGCTGGTGAACTTCTATAAAGCCGAAGCCGTTGACTACCAGAAAGTGCTGGATGACGTCATGGCGATTGCAGACATTCTGACCGGTATGGTTGTTGATGTGTCCGATCTGCTGGACCAGGCGCGCAAGCGTGGCGATTTCGTCATGTTCGAAGGTGCGCAGGGTACGCTGCTGGACATCGACCACGGTACCTATCCGTACGTTACGTCCTCTAACACCACCGCGGGTGGCGTGGCGACCGGCTCTGGCCTGGGTCCACGTTATGTGGATTACGTTCTGGGCATCATCAAAGCGTACTCCACTCGCGTGGGTGCGGGTCCATTCCCGACCGAACTGTTTGATGAAACCGGCGAGTTCCTGTGCAAGCAGGGTAACGAGTTTGGCGCGACCACCGGTCGTCGTCGTCGTACCGGCTGGCTGGACGCCGTTGCCGTACGTCGCGCAGTGCAGATCAACTCCCTGTCTGGCTTCTGCCTGACCAAGCTGGACGTACTGGACGGCCTGAAAGAAGTGAAAATCTGCGTTGGCTACCGCATGCCAGATGGCCGCGAAGTGACCACCACTCCGCTGGCTGCTGACGACTGGGAAGGCATTGAGCCAATCTACGAAACCATGCCGGGCTGGTCTGAGACCACCTTCGGTGTGAAAGAGCGTAGTGGCCTGCCAAAAGCCGCGCTGGACTACATCAAGCGCATTGAAGAACTGACCGAAGTGCCGATCGATATTATTTCTACCGGCCCGGATCGTACTGAAACGATGATCCTGCGCGACCCGTTCGACGCATAATCTTCGTGACTGCTGGCCTGCGGGGAAACCCGTAGGCCGGATAAGCGCAGCGCCATCCGGCGACCGCTCCTGGATCTCCGCTTTTTCGCCCCGTCTGTCAAATAAATTAGCCGCTAACTATCTGGCTGGTTTATCATCATTAATGAATATCTCTGCGGTTTAACCGCGTTTTCCCTTTTTCCTGAGGTTGATGTGCAGTTAACAAGTTTCACCGATTACGGCTTACGCGCGCTGATTTACATGGCGTCGTTACCCGATGGGAAGATGACCAGCATCTCTGAAGTCACAGAGGTGTACGGTGTGTCCCGTAATCATATGGTCAAAATAATCAATCAACTTAGTCGTGCCGGATACGTTGCTGCCGTCCGCGGGAAGAATGGAGGGATCCGTCTCGGTAAACCGGCACAGAGTATCCGTATTGGCGATGTGGTACGTGAACTGGAGCCGCTCTCTCTGGTGAACTGTAGCAGCGCGTTCTGCCACATTACGCCCGCTTGCCGCCTGAAACAGGCGCTTTCAAAGGCCGTGCAAAGTTTTCTCAAGGAACTGGATAACTACACGCTGGCCGATTTGGTTGAAGAGAATCAACCGCTTTATAAATTATTGCTGGTGGAATGAAGAAAATTTCCACCGGAGCTGACAACGGAGGAACCGACATGTCACAAGATCCTTTCCAGGAACGCGAAGCCGAAAAATACGCGAATCCTATCCCCAGCCGCGAGTTCATCATTGAACACTTAACAAAACGCGAAAAACCCGCCAATCGTGAAGAACTTGCCGTTGAATTAAATATTGAAGGTGAAGAGCAAATTGAAGCCCTTCGCCGCCGCCTGCGCGCCATGGAGCGTGACGGGCAGCTGGTCTTTACTCGTCGCCAGTGCTACGCGCTGCCAGAACGCCTCGACCTGCTGAAAGGCACCGTTATTGGTCACCGCGATGGCTTCGGCTTCCTGCGCGTGGAAGGCCGTAAAGACGATCTGTACCTCTCATCCGAACAGATGAAGATGTGTATTCACGGCGACCAGATCCTGGCGCAGCCGCTGGGTGCAGACCGTAAAGGCCGCCGCGAAGCGCGCGTGGTCCGCGTGCTGGTGCCGAAAACCAGCCAGATCGTTGGCCGTTACTTTACCGATGCGGGCGTAGGTTTTGTGGTGCCGGACGACAGCCGTCTGAGCTTCGACATTCTCATCCCGCCTGAAGAGGTGATGGGCGCACGCATGGGCTTTGTGGTGGTGGTTGAACTCACCCAGCGCCCAACTCGTCGCACAAAAGCGGTAGGTAAAATCGTCGAAGTGCTGGGCGATAACATGGGCACCGGCATGGCCGTTGATATGGCGCTGCGCACCCATGAAATTCCGTACGTCTGGCCGAAAGCGGTTGAAGACCAGATCGAAAACCTGCGTGAAGAAGTGCCGGAAGAGTCCAAAGCAGGCCGCGTGGATCTGCGCGATCTGCCGCTGGTCACCATTGATGGTGAAGACGCCCGTGACTTCGATGATGCCGTATATTGTGAGAAAAAACGTGGTGGTGGCTGGCGTCTGTGGGTGGCCATCGCGGATGTGAGTTATTACGTACGTCCACACACGCCGCTGGATAACGAAGCGCGCAGCCGCGGTACGTCGGTCTACTTCCCGTCTCAGGTTGTACCGATGCTGCCAGAAGTGCTCTCCAACGGCCTGTGTTCCCTCAATCCGCAGGTGGACCGCCTGTGTATGGTCTGCGAAATGACCATCTCCAGCAAGGGACGTCTGACGGGCTATAAGTTCTACGAAGCAGTGATGAGTTCTCATGCGCGCCTGACCTATACCAAGGTCTGGCATATGTTGCAGGGCGATCAGGATCTGCGCGAACAGTACGCGCCGCTGGTCAAACACATCGAAGAGCTGCACAACCTCTACAAAACGCTGGATCAGGCGCGCGAAGAGCGCGGTGGGATCTCGTTTGAGAGTGAAGAGGCGAAGTTTATCTTTAACGCTGAGCGTCGTATCGAGCGTATCGAGCAGACCCAGCGTAACGATGCGCACAAGCTGATTGAAGAGTGTATGATCCTGGCGAACATCTCGGCGGCACGTTTCGTTGAGAAAGCCAAAGAGCCTGCGCTGTTCCGTATTCACGACAAGCCAACCACGGAAGCCGTAACCTCGTTCCGCTCCGTGCTGGCTGAACTCGGCCTGGAGCTGCCTGGCGGTAATAAGCCTGAGCCACGCGATTACGCCGAGCTGCTGGAATCCATCAGCGATCGTCCTGACGCGGAAATGCTGCAAACCATGCTGCTGCGCTCCATGAAGCAGGCGATTTACGATCCGGAAAACCGGGGCCACTTTGGCCTGGCCTTACAGTCGTACGCGCACTTCACCTCGCCGATCCGCCGTTATCCGGATCTGTCCCTGCACCGTGCGATCAAGTATCTGCTGGCACACGAGCAGGGTCATAAAGGCAATACGACCGAAACCGGAGGGTATCATTACTCCATTGAAGAGATGCTGCAACTGGGCCAGCACTGTTCCATGACCGAGCGTCGTGCGGATGAAGCAACGCGCGACGTGGCGGACTGGCTGAAGTGTGACTTTATGCTGGATCAGGTGGGTAATATCTTTAAAGGCGTGATTGCCAGCGTCACCGGCTTTGGCTTCTTCGTGCGTCTGGATGAGCTGTTTATCGACGGTCTGGTGCACGTTTCCAGCCTCGATAACGATTACTACCGCTTCGACCAGGTCGGACAACGTCTGATCGGCGAATCCGGCGGCCAGACCTACCGTCTGGGCGATCGGGTGGAAGTGAAGGTTGAAGCCGTGAATATGGACGACCGAAAAATCGACTTCAGCCTGATCTCCAGCGAGCGCGCGCCGCGTAACGTCGGGAAAACCGAGCGTGAGAAAGCGAAAAAAGGTGGCAACGGTAAAGCGGGCGGCAAGCGACGTCAGGCAGGTAAAAGAGTAAACTTTGAGCCAGACAGCGCTTTCCGTGGCGAGAAGAAACAGAAGCCCAAGGCGGCGAAAAAAGACGCTCGTAAAGCGAAAAAACCGTCGACCAAGACCCAAAAAATAGCGGCCGCGACCAAAGCGAAGCGCGCGGCGAAGAAACAGCAGGCGGAGTAATTTCCCCTCACCCTGACCCTCTCCCCAACGGGAGAGGGAAAATATTTATTACGAGAACCATCAATGAGTGAAATGATTTACGGCATCCACGCGGTGCAGGCCCTGCTGGAGCGCGCGCCGGAGCGTTTTCAGGAAGTTTTTATTCTGAAAGGGCGAGAAGATAAACGTCTGATGCCGCTGATCCACGCGCTGGAAGCGCAGGGCGTAGTGATCCAACTGGCGAACCGCCAGTATCTGGATGAGAAAAGCGAAGGAGCTGTACACCAGGGCATTATCGCGCGCGTGAAGCCAGGCCGTCAGTATCAGGAGAACGATCTGCCGGATCTGATCGCTGAGCTGGATAACCCGTTCTTCCTGATCCTTGATGGCGTAACCGACCCGCATAACCTGGGCGCGTGCCTGCGTAGCGCCGATGCAGCAGGCGTGCATGCGGTGATTGTGCCAAGAGATCGTTCCGCGCAGCTTAACGCTACCGCTAAAAAAGTTGCCTGCGGCGCGGCGGAAAACGTTCCGCTGATCCGCGTGACTAACCTGGCGCGCACCATGCGTCTGTTGCAGGAAGAGAATATCTGGATCGTCGGCACAGCCGGTGAAGCGGATCACACCCTGTATCAGAGCAAAATGACCGGCCGCATGGCGCTGGTGATGGGGGCAGAAGGTGAAGGCATGCGTCGTCTGACGCGCGAGCACTGCGACGAGCTGATCAGCATCCCGATGGCAGGCAGCGTGTCGTCCCTGAACGTTTCTGTTGCGACGGGTATCTGCCTGTTCGAAGCGGTGCGTCAGCGCGGGTAGCCTGTTGTGCCGGGTGGCGGCTTCGCCTCACCCGGCCTACAAAAGCATGGTAACGTAGGCCCGCTAAGCGCAGCGCCACCGGGCAACAATCTCACTCCTCTAACGACCGTAAATGGTCATCCTTCCTCAGCGTCATCAGCGCGAAAATACTCACCACCGCCGTTGCCATCACGTAGTACGCCGGAATATCCAGATTGCCCGTCTCTTTAATCAGCCCGGTAATGATCAGCCCCGCGCAGCCCGAGAAGATCGCATTCGACAGAGAATAGGCCAGCCCCAGCCCGGTATAACGCACGCGCGTCGGGAACATCTCAGACAGCATTGCCGGCCCCGGCCCTGCCAGCATCCCAACCAGACCTCCCGCAATCAGCACCACAATCGCTTTGACCGCCAGCGTACTGGTTTCCGCCTGCAAAATTTTCAGCAGCGGCAGGGCGAGGATCAGCAGGAGCACGGTGGAGATAATCATCACCGTCCGCCGCCCGATCCTGTCGCTCAGCATGCCCGACGGAATGATCGTGAGCGCAAACCCAATGTTAGAAATCACCGCAATCAGCAGCGCCTGGTTAAAACCGGTGTGCAGCGCAGATTGCAGATAGGTCGGCATAATCACCAGATAGGTATAGCCCGCCGCAGACCAGACCATCACGCGGCCAATGCCCATCAGGATGGTTTTGAACGTGGCGGCGGTGGTGGCCTGAGTAACAACCGGTTTTTCCCGTTGCTGCACAAAGCTCGGCGTCTCTTCCATGCTCACCCGCAGCCATAGCGCGACCGCACCCATCGGCAACGCCAGGAAGAACGGAATGCGCCAGCCCCAGTCGTGCAAGGCTTCAGGGGAGAGCAGGGCAGAGAGCAACGCGACAATACCTGCGCCCGCTAACAGTCCGAGCGCCACGGTGAAGGACTGCCATGCCCCGTAAAGACCGCGCTTGCCGCGCGGGGCGAACTCCGTCATCAATGAGACCGCACCGCCATACTCACCGCCCGCGAACAGTCCTTGCAGAATACGCAGGAGCGTAACGATCAGCGGCGCGGCAATCCCGATACTGGCGTAGACCGGCACAATACCGATGGCAGCGGTGGCGAGCGTCATCAATACCAGCACGATAATCAGCGTCGGTTTGCGGCCAATCCTGTCGCCAATGCGGCCAAAGACCACCGCACCCAGCGGACGGAAGAAGAAAGCGATGGCGAACGAGGCCCAGGTAAGGATCAGGCTGGTGAGCTCCGCTTCCCCCTCAAGCTGGAAGAAGTTTCTGGCAATCACCGTTGCCAGAAAACCGTAGACCGCAAATTCATACCACTCGATGAAATTACCGATGGAGCCTGCAATTAATGCACGCTTGTGCGCATCCTGTTGCATAACGATCCTCACAAAAACGGGGTAAGAATAAATTATTCAGCATTAGTGAAGTAATGAAATAGTTTATTCTTATGTTCTGTGAGCTATTTCACGAATGATATCAACACGATCGTCATCGTGTGACCCTCCTCCCATGCAGCGTGCATGCCCTCTGTCCATACTTACCTTTATTGCCAATGAAAGGAGGGAGACAGCATGCACTGGCAGACTCATACCGTTTTTAATCAACCTGCACCGCTATCGAACAGCAACCTTTTTCTCTCTGATTGCGCCCTGCGCGATGCGGTAGCGCGCGAAGGGGCTGAGTGGGATGTGGATCTTCTTGCCAGCATCGGACAGCAGTTGGGTACGGCGGAGTCGCTGGAGCTGGGCAGGCTGGCGAACGTTAATCCGCCGGAGCTGCTGCGTTATGACGCCACGGGAGCGAGGCTGGATGACGTCCGCTTTCATCCGGCATGGCATCTTCTGATGCAGGGGCTTTGCGCCAACCGGGTGCACAACCTGGCGTGGGAGGAGGAGGCGCGGAAAGGATCGTTCGTCGCCCGGGCCGCGCGTTTTGTGCTTCATGCTCAGGTGGAGGCGGGAACGCTATGCCCGGTGACCATGACCTTTGCGGCCACGCCGCTGTTGCTACAGTCGCTACCCAAACCGTTTCACGACTGGTTAACGCCGCTGATGAGCGATCGCTACGATCCCCATCTCGCACCGGGGGCGCAAAAGCGCGGCCTGCTGATCGGCATGGGGATGACGGAAAAGCAGGGCGGTTCGGACGTACTCAGTAATACCACCAAAGCAGAGAAATGCAGTGATGGCAGTTACCGGCTGGTGGGGCACAAATGGTTTTTCTCCGTGCCGCAGAGCGATGCGCATCTGGTGCTGGCGCAGGCGAAGGGCGGGCTTTCCTGCTTTTTTGTTCCGCGTTTCTTACCCGACGGGCAACGCAATGCCGTGCGCCTTGAGCGTCTGAAGGACAAGCTCGGTAACCGTTCAAATGCCAGCAGTGAGGCTGAGTTCCTTGATGCTTACGGCTGGCTGCTGGGCGAAGAGGGTGAAGGTGTCCGGCAAATTCTTAAGATGGGTGGGCTGACGCGCTTTGACTGCGCGCTTGGCAGCCACGGACTGATGCGCCGTGCGCTCTCGGTGGCGCTTTATCATGCCCATCAGCGGCAGACCTTCGGCAAAAATCTGATCGACCAGCCGTTAATGCGCGACGTGCTAAGCCGTATGGCGCTGGTGCTGGAGGGACACACGGCACTGCTGTTCCGACTCGCCCGGGCGTGGGATAACCGCACCGACTCGCAGGAAGCCGCATGGGCGCGGCTTTTCACGCCGGCGGCAAAATACAGCGTCTGCAAAGCGGGCATACCGTTTGTGGCAGAGGCAATGGAGGTGCTGGGTGGCGCAGGCTATTGCGAAGAGAGTGAGCTTCCGCGGTTGTACCGTGAAATGCCCGTTAACAGCATCTGGGAAGGCTCTGGCAATATTATGTGCCTGGATGTCCTGCGCGTGCTGGCGAAGCAGTCGGGCATTCTCGACCTGCTCGCCGATGATTTCGCGCAGGTAAAAGGCCAGGACAGGCACTTCGATCGCAGCTGGCGGCAGCTACAGCAGAAGCTGCGTAAACCGCAGGAAGCGCAGGGCAGGGAGATCGCGCGGCAGCTCTTTTTACTCGGGGCCGGAAGCCAGATGCTGCGGCACGCAACGCCGCCCGTGGCGCAGGCGTGGTGCCGCATGATGCTGGATACCCGGGGCGGCACGCTGATGAGCGAACAGGTGCAAAACGACCTGCTGCTGCGCGCCACGGGCCGGGTCGGTTAAGCTTTAAGCTGGAACAGGCTCACCAGCCGGGTGAGATGTGAACCCTTCTCGCGCAGCGTCTGCGCCGTCTGCTCGCTGCGTGAGATACGATCAGCATTGATGTGCGATGCCTCACCGATGTGCGTCATCGCCAGATTCACCTGACCAATCCCCGCAGACTGCTCGCGGGAGGCGTGGTTGATCTCGGTAACAAGCTGGCTGATGTTATCGATATGAACAATGATGGCATCCATCGCCAGACGCGTCTGCTCAGAAAGCGCATGGCCTTCGCTCACCTTGTTCAGCGTGTCGCCAATCAGCTGCTCAATCTCTTTTACCGCGTTGGCGCTGCGTGCGGCCAGGGCGCGCACCTCTTGCGCCACCACTGCGAAACCTTTCCCGTGCTCGCCCGCCCGCGCCGCTTCAACCGCCGCATTGAGCGCCAGAATATTGGTCTGGAAAGCGATGGACTCAATCACGCGGGTGATGACTTCAATGCGTTTCGATGCATCACGAATATCATCCATGGTGGAAACTGCGTGGGTCACCGTCTCTCCACCCTGATGCACCGCGCGCGAGGTTTCCCCCACCAGCTGCTGAGTTTGCTCCATGTTGGCGGCATTTTGCTGCACGGTGGCGGCTAATTGCTCCATACTGGCGGAGGTCTCCTCAACGCTGCTGGCCTGTTTGTTGATCTGTTCAGAGATCTCGCCGGTATCTGAAGCCAGCGCGTTAGTCCCCAGATGGATTTCGCTTGCGGCCTCGCGGACCTGCAACACAATTTTTTGCAGGCCGCCCCCGATCCCATTGATGGCATCAATCAGCTGGCCGACTTCATCCTGGCGGGTTACCGGCAGGCTGGCGCGCAGATCGCCTGCGGCATACTGCCGGGCAAGCGCGATCACTGCGCGCAGTGGGCGGGTTAGCATCCGGCGAATGAGGATAACGAACAGGCCCGCGAAGAGCGCGGATAGCACCACGCCCGCCATCAGGAAGCGATCGCGCAGCGTGGTGACGCTTGAAAGCAGTACGGCTTTATCCACTTCACCCACGATGGTCCAGTTCCAGCCCGGCAGCGGCGTGTAGGCGACTTTGAGCGTACGGCCATCCGCGCTCACGCGTTCCAGCGTGCCGGCTTTATCACTCAGAAGCTGCTGCTGTGTCGCCGTGTCCCAGTTGGGCAATTTGCCCTCTTCGCTGGCATGGAACAGATACTGTCCGCGCGTTTTACCGCTGCTGCGATCCAGTACAAAGAAGTGACCGCTCTCGCCCAGACGACGGTTAAGGATTTTCTCGCGCATGACGTTCCAGGAATGGGTGATGTCGACGCCAACAAAGATAATCCCGATAACCTGGCCTTCCGCATTTTTAACAGGCTGGTACTGCGTGATATAGCGCTTGCCGAACAGCAGCGCGAGGCCGCGATAGACCTCCCCTTTGGTGACAGCCGCAAATGCCGGGCTGGTGCTATCAAGAACGGTTCCGATGGCGCGGTCGCCATTCTCTTTGCGCAGCGACGTGGCCACGCGGATAAAATCGTTACCGCTGCGGACAAACAGCGTCGAGATGGCCCCCGTTCGGCTCAGGAAGTCATCAGAAAGCGTATTGTTTTCATGCAACTCCGTTTCACCGCCCTTCAGCAGAGGAACGGTAAGGCCGTTAATGGTGCGGCTCTGGCTGCTGTCGCTGTTCAATGGCTGTGGCAAAAAGGTGGTGAACAGGCGGGTATTGCTCTCGACCTCTTCGCTCAGGCTGGTGTTGAACATCTCTACCATATCCACCATGCCGGTAGACTGGTTATGCAGGTCTTCAACCGCAAGATCTTCAAGCTGCTGGCTGGCGTTGTGGCTCAACAGAAAAGTGAACAGCAAAAAAAGCGTGGCGACACTGGCACCTGTTAGCAGCGATAGCTTCGTGCCCAGACCTGCCCGGCGGAAAAAGGTGATCATAAATTGCTCATTATTGAAAAGTGATGGCTGTTCAACGGCAGAGCAGAGATAACGTTTACCTTTTTAATGTAACCTAATGTTACATGTTTGTTTTCGTTAGGTTTTGGGAAAGATAAAAAATTTGCAAAAGTGAAAAGCCACTAAAATTAAGTGGCTTTTATCGGAAGGGATTAGGCATAAAGAATGGCCTGCACGCGCCAGTGATTAACATGGTGATCTTCCTGCATCTGGACGATGCGATACCAGGATGCGCCCTGTTCATCGGCCTTCAGAGCGACGACACGTTCAACGTCTTGCGGACTCCCCGTGATATTATTGACGGAGATCTGACCAATCTCGTTCAGGCCCGTGACGCAATCCGCGCTGGCAAATTCGGCCGACTGCGCCGTGGTGCTCAGCAGGCCCGCTGAAAGCAATAGCGTCGTTAAAGCAAGGGTTCGTTTCATCGTCAGCTCCTTTTCACGTGTCTCCGGTATCCGCCGGGCAATCCTTCGCGAATAAACTCATTTCCATTGTTGCTGGCATGGAGTTTATTGTGGACAGGAAAATGTCTACGGACGCAAAGCAGTGTAAAAGTCGTTCAAATGATGATGCTTACTTACGGTACAAAATGCCCTGGGCGTACCACTGTCCCGTAATAATGGTTTCATCAATCATCGTGATGACGTAATAATCTGCTTTTGCGGCAACGGCCTGCGCTTCAATTGCGTCTTCTGCATCATCCGGGGAACCACGAACCATCGCGGATACGGTACCCAGGCGTTGTAATCCTTCCGTCTGATTACGACGAATTTCCTGAGGATGATCGGTAACCGGCGGCGCCGGTTCTGGCGTACCCTGCAATACGGAACATCCGCTGAGCAGCGAGACCAGCAATAAAGCGGTAAGCCTGCGCATAAACCTGTCTCTTTTCCTGATAGCCATAGTGTAGTTGTCTGCGAATTTAGTTTTGGGGGAATGTTCCCGAAGTGTTATCTGGGACGTAGATTTCGAATGAAAATATCGTGAAACCGTAATCCAGCTCTCAACATTATGAATCATTCATCAGCACAGGATCGACAATGATTGAAATTGAAACTCGCCAGCTGAGTGAGCATGAAATCATCCATGCTTTTCCGGCTGGTAAAGGTGAACAGCCGCTGCCGACGGTAGTTTTCTATCATGGCTTTCTCTCCTCGAAGCTGGTCTACAGCTATTTTGCCGTCGCGCTGGCGCAGGCCGGTTTCCGGGTGGTCATGCCTGATGCGCCGAATCATGGGGCACGCTTTACGGGCGATGAGCAGGCGCGGCTGGGGCTGTTCTGGCAAACGCTGCACGGCAATCTGACCGAGTTCGCCGGGCTGCGTGACGCGCTCTTGCAGGCCGGGCTGGTGGAGGGGAAACGGCTGGCGGTCGCAGGCGCATCAATGGGCGGAATGACGGCGCTGGGGATCATGGCCAGGCATCCGGAGGTGACGTCCGTGGCTTGCCTGATGGGATCGGGCTACTTTACGTCGCTGGCAAAGACGCTATTCCCGCCGCAGGCCCCTCAGGAGATTGAGACCCTGTTGTCTGAATGGGACGTCAGCCATGCGCTTTCGCAGCTGGCCGATCGTCCGCTGCTTCTGTGGCATGGGGACGCCGATGACGTCGTACCGCCCGGTGAAACGTTCCGCCTGCAACAGGCGCTACAGCGCGAAGGGCTGGACAGCAATCTGACCTGCCTGTGGGGAGCAGGTGTCCGGCACCGTATTACCCCGGCCGCGCTGGAGTCAACCGTGGAATTCTTCCGTCAGCACCTTTAAACGCGCAGCACTGTGACACCCTGATCCTCCAGCTTGCTGAGGATCTCGGGGTTGGCGTTTTTGCCGGTGATCACCATGCTGATTTGCTCGGCGCGGCTGAAAAGCATGCCGGCGCGTTCACCGACCTTGCTGCTGTCGACCAGCACCACCAGTTTGCCCACTACGTTAAGCATGTTCTGTTCTGCCATTGCGGTGAGCATATCGGTTTTATACAGGCCATCCGCCGTCAGACCTTTGCCGCTGGTAAACATCCAGTGCCCGGCGTAGAGGCTGTTTTCACTGTCCTGCGGGCTAAGGGTGATGGACTGGCTCTTGTTATACTGGCCGCCCATGATCACCACGCTTTCATGTTCCTGGTCAATGAGATAGTTGGCCAGCGGCAAATAGTTGGTGATGATCTGCACCGGCTTGCCGCACATCTCACGGCCCAGCAGAAACGCCGTCGAACCGCAGTTGATCACCACGCTTTCTCCAGGATTTACCAGCTGTGATGCCGCTCTGGCAATCCGCACCTTTTCATCGTGATTCTGCGCCTGGTGGATGTTCATCGGCGTCCAGCGTGGACGCTGCTGGCTGATGGCCTCTGCGCCATTGCGGACTTTTTTCAGCTTGCCGCTCTCATCCAGCTTGTTAATGTCCCGCCGCGCGGTAGCGGGGGAGATCCCTAAACGTTCGATCACTTTCTCGACGGTGATAAACCCTGTTTGCGCCAGGAGTTCCAGTAAAATTTGATGCCGTTGCGCTTCCGTCATGAGCTATTCCGATAAGAATTGATTTGAAAAGATGATATTTGAAATAGCGTGAAATTACTAAGATAAATATGACATCGCCAGACGCAAGGTCTGGCGATTGGGCCTCAGAATCAGAGGAAGGATTTGAACGGCAGATCGGGTTCAATCGTAAAGCAATCATCGAAACCACGCGGGTAGTGGTACTCAAGATTGTCTTTATCCAGCGGCCAGGTGAACTTGCCGCCAACCTGCCAGATGAACGGCTTGAAGCCATACTTGAGGCGGTCTTTTTTCATCTCCCACAGGACGCGGATCTCTTGCGGATCGGCCTGGAAGTTTGACCAGATATCGTGGTGGAACGGGATCACCACTTTGGTGTTCAGCGCTTCGGCCATACGCAGCATGTCTGCGCTGGTCATTTTGTCGGTGATCCCGCGCGGGTTTTCACCGTAAGAGCCAAGCGCCACGTCAATCTGATGCTCGTTACCGTGCTTCGCGTAATAGTTGGAGTAGTGGGAGTCACCGCTGTGATACAGGGAACCGCCAGGCGTTTTGAACAGGTAGTTCACCGCGCGCTCATCCATCCCGTCTGGCAGTACGCCTGCGGCTTTCTGGTCGGCAGGCAGGGTGATCAGCGCGGTACGGTCAAAGGCATCCAGCGCGTGAATTTCAATGTCTTTGATTTTCACTACCTCGCCCGGCTTCATCACGATGCAGCGCTCTTTTGGCACGCCCCAGCCAATCCACAAATCCACGCAGGTCTGCGGCCCAATAAACGGTACGTCGTCCGCGCAGTTTTGCATTACCGCTGCCGCCACGTTCACGTCGATATGATCGTTGTGATCGTGGGTAGAGAGTACGGCGTCGATCTGACGAATGGCAAAAGGATCAAGCACGAAAGGCGTGGTGCGCAGGTTCGGCTGGAGCTTTTCAACGCCGGCCATACGCTGCATCTGGTGGCCTTTTTTCATCAGTGGATTGCCGTGGCTCTGTTTGCCGGTGCCGCACCAGAAATCAACACAAATGTTGGCGCCGCCTTCTGATTTCAGCCAGATCCCGGTGCAGCCCAGCCACCACATCGCAAATGTGCCAGGAGCAACCTGTTCCTGCTCGATCTCTTCGTTCAGCCAGCTACCCCACTCCGGAAAGGTACTCAGAATCCATGATTCACGGGTGATGGTTTTCACTTTACTCATCGTTTGACTCCTGGTTTTAATCAAAAGTAATCATACTGTGACTTGTTGTGATTAATGCTGGCACTGTTTTAATCGATTTGCAATGGCTGATTTGCGGAAAATTCCCCTCACCACCTCACAGAAAAAACTTCATGACGTTGTTAAGATAACCATTATAAATGATTAATATATTGAAATTTAAGAATTTATTTATTTGTTTGGATTGGTAGTGAAAATCATTACTAATACCATGGAAATAAATTGCGTGATCCGTCACAAATAATCAAATGCAATCTTGTGATGATTATTTGTGATTAATAGAGTGATGACACCAACCACACAGGGATTGCCCCTCGTGTTCTCATTTTCTGGAGAGAGTTATGGAGATCCTCTACAACGTCTTTACCGTGTTCTTTAATCAGGTAATGACCAACGCCCCGCTGTTGCTGGGTATCGTGACGTGCCTGGGGTACATCCTGCTGCGCAAAAGCGTCAGCGTGATTATCAAAGGCACCATCAAAACCATCATTGGTTTTATGCTGTTGCAGGCGGGGTCTGGCATTCTGACCAGCACGTTTAAGCCGGTTGTTGCCAAAATGTCAGAGGTGTACGGCATTAACGGCGCCATCTCTGACACTTACGCGTCCATGATGGCCACCATCGATCGTATGGGGGATGCGTACAGCTGGGTTGGGTATGCGGTACTGCTCGCGCTGGCGCTGAACATCATTTACGTGCTCCTGCGCCGCATCACCGGTATTCGCACCATCATGCTCACCGGGCACATCATGTTCCAGCAGGCGGGGCTGATTGCGGTTTCTCTCTATATCTTCGGCTACCCAATGTGGACCACCGTCATCTGCACGGCAATACTGGTCTCGCTTTACTGGGGCATCACCTCCAACATGATGTATAAGCCAACGCAGGACGTTACGGACGGCTGCGGCTTCTCCATCGGTCACCAGCAGCAGTTCGCCTCCTGGATTGCTTACAAAGTTGCGCCGTACCTGGGCAAAAAAGAGGAGAGTGTTGAAGACCTCAAATTGCCTGGCTGGCTGAATATCTTCCACGACAACATCGTCTCCACGGCAATTGTGATGACCATCTTCTTCGGTGCCATCCTGCTCTCCTTTGGCATTGACGTGGTGCAGGCGATGGCGGGTAAAACCCACTGGACGGTCTATATCCTGCAAACCGGTTTCTCCTTCGCTGTTGCTATTTTCATCATCACCCAGGGCGTGCGTATGTTCGTCGCCGAACTGTCGGAAGCGTTTAACGGCATCTCCCAGCGCCTGATCCCTGGCGCGGTGCTGGCGATTGACTGTGCGGCTATCTATAGCTTTGCGCCAAACGCCGTCGTCTGGGGCTTTATGTGGGGCACCATCGGCCAGCTGATTGCGGTCGGCATTCTGGTGGGCTGTGGCTCCTCAATCCTGATTATTCCTGGCTTTATCCCGATGTTCTTCTCCAACGCCACTATCGGCGTGTTTGCTAACCACTTCGGCGGATGGCGCGCAGCGCTCAAGATCTGCCTGGTGATGGGCATGGTTGAAATCTTCGGGTGCGTGTGGGCGGTCAAGCTCACCGGCATGAGCGCCTGGATGGGCATGGCGGACTGGTCAATTCTGGCGCCGCCGATGATGCAGGGCTTTGCGTCCGTCGGGCTGGTCTTTATGGCCGTCATCATCCTGATTGCCCTGGCTTATATGTTCTTCGCTGGCCGTTCGCTGCGGGCTGAAGAAGATGCGGAAAAACAAACAGCAGAAGTGTCTGCTCATTAAGGAGTTTCGATTATGACCGTACGTATCCTGGCTGTGTGTGGCAATGGGCAAGGTAGCTCCATGATCATGAAGATGAAAGTGGACCAGTTTTTAACCCAGTCAAACATTGACCACACGGTGAACAGCTGCGCAGTGGGTGAATACAAAAGTGAACTGAATGGCGCGGACATCATCATCGCCTCAACGCACATTGCCGGCGAGATTAGCGTGTCGGGCAACAAATACGTGGTAGGCGTACGCAACATGCTATCGCCTGCGGATTTCGGACCAAAGCTGCTGGAAGTGATCAAAGAACACTTCCCACAAGACGTGAAGTAAGGATGCCACATGAAACTACGTGATTCGCTGGCAGAGAATAACTCCATCCTTTTACAGGCCGAAGCCAGCACCTGGCAGGAAGCGGTGAAGCTGAGCGTGGATCTGCTGGTTAAGGCTGACGTTGTCGAGCCGCGTTACTACCAGGCGATTCTGGATGGCGTGGCGCAGCATGGCCCTTACTTTGTGATTGCGCCAGGCCTGGCGATGCCGCATGGCCGCCCGGAAGAGGGCGTCAAGAAAACCGGCTTCGCGCTGGTGACGTTGAAAACGCCGCTGGTGTTTAACCACGAAGATAACGACCCGGTCGACATCCTTATCACTATGGCGGCTGTCGATGCCAATACCCACCAGGAGGTGGGCATCATGCAGATCGTCAATCTGTTTGATGATGAAGCTAATTTTGACCGTTTACGCGCCTGCCGTACCGCGCAGGACGTGCTGGATTTAATTGATAACGCCACTGCGGCGGCCGTTTAAGAGGAATTGAAAATGTCATTACCAATGTTGCAGGTCGCGCTGGATAACCAGACTCTGTCTCACGCTTACGAAACCACCCGTCTGATTGCGGAAGAAGTGGACATCATCGAAGTCGGCACCATTCTGTGCGTGGGCGAAGGCGTTCGTGCGGTTCGTGACCTGAAGGCGCTCTATCCGCATAAAATCGTGCTGGCGGATGCCAAAATCGCCGATGCGGGCAAAATTCTCTCTCGCATGTGCTTTGAAGCCAACGCCGACTGGGTCACCGTGATCTGCTGTGCGGATATCAACACTGCGAAAGGCGCGCTGGACGTGGCGAAGGAGTTCAATGGCGACGTGCAGATTGAACTGACCGGTTTCTGGACCTGGGAGCAGGCGCAGGAGTGGCGCGAAGCAGGTATCCAGCAGGTGGTTTATCACCGCAGCCGTGATGCGCAGGCCGCAGGCGTGGCGTGGGGTGAAGCCGATATCAGCGCGATCAAACGTCTGGCCGATATGGGCTTCAAAGTGACCGTAACCGGTGGCCTGGCGCTGGAAGATCTGCCGCTGTTCAAGGGGATTCCAATTCACGTCTTTATTGCCGGTCGTAGCATTCGCGATGCGGAATCTCCGGTGGAAGCTGCGCGTCAGTTTAAACGCTCAATCGCTCAGCTTTGGGGTTAAGGAGCGGGTATGTTGTCAAAACAGGTCCCGCTTGGCATCTATGAAAAGGCACTCCCTGCGGGGGAGTGCTGGCTGGAGCGGTTACAGCTGGCGAAGCAGCTGGGTTTCGATTTTGTCGAAATGTCGGTGGATGAGACGGACGAGCGTCTTGCTCGCCTGGACTGGAGCCGCGACCAGCGTCTGGCGCTGGTGAGCGCCATTGCCGAAACCGGCGTGCGCGTGCCATCCATGTGCCTGAGCGCTCATCGTCGTTTTCCGCTTGGCAGCGAAGATGATGCCGTACGCGCCGAAGGGCTGGAGATCATGCGTAAAGCTATTCGCTTCGCACAGGATGTCGGCATCCGCGTGATTCAACTGGCGGGTTACGATGTTTACTATCAGGAAGCCAATGATGAAACGCGCCGTCGTTTCCGTGACGGCCTGAAAGAGAGCGTTGAGATGGCAAGCCGTGCGCAGGTGACGCTGGCGATGGAGATCATGGATTATCCGTTGATGAACTCCATCAGCAAGGCGCTGGGCTACGCGCACTATCTGAATAACCCGTGGTTCCAGCTTTATCCGGATATCGGCAACCTGTCGGCATGGGATAACGACGTACAGATGGAGCTTCAGGCGGGCATCGGGCATATCGTGGCGGTGCACGTTAAAGATACCCGTCCCGGCGTGTTTAAAAACGTACCGTTCGGCACCGGGGTGGTGGATTTCGAACGGTGCTTCCAGACGCTCAAACAGACAGGTTATTGCGGGCCTTACCTGATTGAGATGTGGAGCGAAACCGCGGACGATCCGGCGGCAGAAGTGGCGAAAGCCCGGGACTGGGTGTGCGAGCGCATGGCGCGGGCAGGACTGATGGAGGCGGAACATGCTTAAGCTGAAACAGCAGGTCTTTGAAGCCAATATGGATCTCCCGCGCTATGGACTGGTGACGTTTACGTGGGGCAACGTAAGCGCCATCGATCGCGAGCAGGGGCTGGTGGTGATTAAGCCGAGCGGCGTGGCCTATGACGCCATGAAAGCGGACGATATGGTGGTGGTTGACCTGGAAGGACTGGTCGTTGAAGGCAAATGGCGTCCTTCTTCTGATACGGCAACCCATCTGGCGCTGTACCAGCGTTACCCGTCCTTGGGGGGGATTGTACATACCCATTCCACGCACGCCACCGCCTGGGCACAGGCCGGGCTGGCGATCCCTGCTTTGGGTACAACGCACGCGGACTACTTCTTCGGTGATATTCCCTGCACGCGGGCGTTAACGCAGACTGAGGTCGAAGGCGAGTACGAACTTAACACCGGCAGGGTCATTATCGAAACGCTGGGTGAGACGGAACCACTGCATACGCCGGGTATTGTGGTGTACCAGCATGGTCCATTCTCCTGGGGTAAAGATGCGCATGACGCCGTGCATAACGCGGTGGTGATGGAAGAGGTGGCCAGAATGGCGTGGATTGCGCGCGGCATTAACCCACAGCTTCAGGGCATTGATGATTATCTGATGAACAAGCATTTCATGCGTAAGCACGGCCCGAATGCTTATTACGGGCAGAAGTGAATAAGTGCTCTGGAATACCGAAACAGTTGTAACCGGTGGTATTCCGGAGCCATTCATAAAAAAGCCCCCGGGCAGGGGGCAAATTATATATGGCTTTGATTTTCTTTTGCTTTCCTGGTGCTAGCGATAAAGCGTTACTGGTAAATATCTGCACTGGCGTGCATATTACCGTTGCTGCCGGGCTCACGTGTCAGCATGACGTGATAGTATTTTGCGCCCTGCGCATCGGTTTCTTCATTAAGCGCCTGATCTGCTTCACTTTCAGTGGCGAAGTTATGATTGATGTAAATAACGCCTAAGCTCTGCACATCATCCATGTTTCTGGCCTGTTGGCTGTCTATTCTGATGGCTGCCATCGCGTTTGCACTGAGCAAAAGCGCAGCCAAAATGGCGATTGCGATTCTTTTCATGATATGCGCTCCACGACTGCGTGCTGTGATACGGCGGAATGCTCTCCTTCTCTGTTCAGGGTTTCTGATTAAAGTGTAATCGCTACCCGGGTTGGGATGGGTGACCATTTCTGATGATGTTGTTCAAAAAAACAGCGCTTCTGATGAGTGCGATTTTAAATCACCCACTTAGAACAGCTTTACCCTTTGTGCGAATTATTTGTGCAATCAGCTTGAGTTTCCTGGGGGGCGCAAGTATTATGACGCGTCAATTTTTCAGCCGACCTTTAACACGTTCCTTGCCTCCCCGGGCCTCGGCTGACCCAGACAGGAGGCTGAATAATCCGTAAGGAGCAATTCGATGCGTCATTACGAAATCGTTTTTATGGTCCACCCTGACCAGAGCGAACAGGTTCCGGGCATGATCGAGCGTTACTCTGCTGCCATCACTGGTGCAGAAGGCACGATCCACCGTCTGGAAGACTGGGGCCGCCGTCAGCTGGCTTACCCGATCAACAAACTGCACAAAGCACACTACGTTCTGATGAACGTTGAAGCTCCGCAGGAAGTGATCGATGAGCTGGAAACTACCTTCCGCTTCAACGATGCCGTTATCCGCAGCATGGTTATGCGTACCAAACACGCAGTGACCGAAGCATCTCCGATGGTTAAAGCGAAAGACGAGCGCCGTGAGCGTCGCGATGATTTCGCAAACGAAACCGCAGATGATTCTGATGCTGGGGATTCTGAAGAGTAATTTCTGATGACCAACCGTCTGGTGTTGTCCGGCACCGTGTGCAGGACCCCCCTTCGAAAGGTCAGCCCATCAGGAATTCCGCATTGCCAGTTCGTGCTTGAGCATCGTTCTGTGCAAGAGGAAGCCGGGTTTCACCGGCAGGCGTGGTGCCAAATGCCCGTAATTATTAGCGGACACGAAAACCAGGCCATTACTCACAGTTTAACGGTCGGTAGCGCAGTAATCGTTCAGGGGTTCATTTCTTGCCACAAGGCAAAGAACGGCCTGAGCAAAATGGTTCTGCATGCCGAGCAGATTGATTTGATAGATTCTGGAGACTAGCCATATGGCACGTTATTTCCGTCGTCGCAAGTTCTGCCGTTTCACCGCGGAAGGCGTTCAAGAGATCGACTATAAAGATATCGCAACGCTGAAAAACTACATCACCGAAAGCGGTAAGATTGTCCCAAGCCGTATCACCGGTACTCGTGCAAAATATCAGCGTCAGCTGGCTCGCGCTATCAAACGCGCTCGCTACCTGTCTCTGCTGCCGTACACTGATCGTCATCAGTAATCGGGCACGGTCCATTAATACGACTTTAAGAGGATAAGGTAATGCAAGTTATTCTGCTTGATAAAGTAGCAAACCTGGGCAGCCTGGGTGATCAGGTAAACGTTAAAGCGGGTTACGCTCGTAACTTCCTGGTTCCACAGGGTAAAGCTGTTCCAGCTACTAAGAAAAACGTAGAGTTTTTCGAAGCACGTCGTGCTGAACTGGAAGCCAAACTGGCTGACGTTCTGGCGGCTGCTAACGCTCGCGCTGAAGCAATCAACGCACTGGGCACCGTTACCATCGCGTCCAAAGCTGGCGACGAAGGTAAACTGTTCGGTTCCATCGGTACCCGCGATATCGCTGATGCAGTTACTGCGGCAGGCGTTAAAGTGGCTAAGAGCGAAGTTCGTCTGCCGAACGGCGTTCTGCGTACCACTGGTGAGCACGAAGTTGACTTCCAGGTTCACAGCGAAGTATTCGCTAAACTGGTTGTTAACGTAGTAGCTGAGTAATTTTTTACTCTGCTCGCGTCGAAGCGCCGGCCTTGTGCCGGCGTTTTGCTTTTTAGCGTGACCCTGCGTCATCTTTTGCTCTTGTAAGGTCGCTATTCCTGACGCATTCTCTGATAATAAATTGAAACGCAATTTTATTTATGAGATTTGTCATGGATACTGCTCTGCCCACGCCCGTCTTTGCCCGTCGAAATGTGGCCTATGCCTGCGCCACGCTCTGCTGTCTGCTTTGGGGAAGCTCGTACCCGGCCATTAAAAGTGGCTACGAACTCTTTCAGATCGCGACCGATGATATCCCCTCCAAAGTCGTCTTTGCCGGATACCGTTTTCTGTTTGCCGGCGCGTTGCTGCTGCTTTTTGCCCTGGCCCAGCGAAAACCGATTGGCAGGCTCACGCCCACGCAGTTTGGCCAGCTCACGATCCTCGGACTGACCCAGACCTCCCTCCAGTACACCTTCTTTTATATCGGCCTGGCCTACACGACCGGGGTGAACGGCTCCATCATGAATGCCACCGGGACCTTCTTCAGCGTGCTGCTGGCGCACTTTATCTACCACAACGACAAACTCAGCTATAACAAAACGCTGGGGTGTGTTCTGGGCTTTGCCGGGGTGATGCTGGTGAACTTCCACAGCGGGTTAAGTGAGTTCCAGTTTGTGTGGAAAGGTGACGGATTTGTGGTGCTGGCCGCCTTTATTCTCTCTGCGGCCACGCTTTACGGGAAACGCATTTCCCAGACCGTTGACCCGACGGTAATGACGGGATGGCAGCTGGGGATAGGCGGGGCGGCACTGGTTGCGGGAGGCTACGCCACGGGCGGGACGCTGGAGGTGCACAGCATGAAAGCCGTCGCCGTGCTGGGGTATCTGACGCTGCTCTCATCCGTGGCGTTCGCCCTGTGGAGCGCGCTGCTGAAAGTAAACCGCGTGAGTATGATTGCCCCGTTCAACTTTGTCATACCTGTAGCAGGGACGGTGCTCTCCGCCATCTTCCTCGGCGAAAACATTCTGGACATCAAATACGCGATTGCGCTGGTGCTGGTCTGCTCGGGGATCTGGTGGGTGAATAAACGGCGTGCCTGAGAACAAAAGTGCCGGGTGGCGGCATCGCCTTACCCGGCCTGGGCCATTAACGTGCTCTGATGAAACTGCCGTCCGGCTGGCGGGTAAACAGTACCTGCTGCCCGTTTCCGGTATCGATCGTTAACCCGGTCACCACGCCGCTGGCATTCTGACGGATCTGCACCATCTGACCATTTTGCAGGTTGCTGAGCGGCTTGCCTGCCCCCTCGACTTGCGCCATGGCATACACATCCGTTGCTGGCAAATTGTGGTCGCGGAACAGCTGGGCAAGAGTTTTCCCAGGCTCTACGCGATACGAACGCCACTGCTGCTCAATGCCGGTGGGCTGTTGCGCCTGTGGCTCTGAAGGGGCGGCGGCCTGCTCCTGATCTTCCTGAACAGGTTCAGGTTCAACCGGCGCAACCTGGCCCGGATCGTTAGACGGTGTGACCAGCTGCGTCTGCATCGGCTGTGAACCAGGCTGCGGCTGGCTTTGCGACTGGATATCCAACTCAGCATTCCGGCTGACCGGCGCGGTATCAACGTTGTCACTGCCGGAAGGAAGCAGGAAGCCGATGACGATCAGCAACGCGCCGATGATAATGCCTCTGCGATGCAAAGGCGGCAGCGGGTCCATGATGCGAAAGTTATCCGGCGCATGCCAGATTTTCGCCAGGGTAGGTTTCAGTTCAAATCGCCCGGGCATGGCTCTCCTCCTGCTCCGCGTCTTTTTATCCTGTCCTGAGAAGTGTAGTTTGCTAACTGCCTGATGGGCGTAACAAAGCCAGCTTTCGTGACATATATTAGGGAAAATCCTGACGGCTACTATTGTTTCCGTTTCGTCGCAGTTTGTCACCTTTACTTAAGACAAAGTTTTACCCATAAGGGCATGGCTGATATGCTGCCCGCTACTTTAAATGTGATGGAAGGAAAACCCATGACCACCCCGACTTTTGACACTATCGAAGCGCAGGCAAGCTACGGCATCGGCTTGCAGGTAGGACAGCAGCTGAGCGAATCCGGCCTGGAAGGTCTGTTACCGGAAGCGCTGGTGGCGGGTATCGCTGACGCGCTGGAAGGCAAGCAGCCCGCTGTGCCGGTTGACGTTGTGCACCGTGCGCTGCGTGAAATCCACGAACGTGCTGACGCCGTGCGTCGCGCGCGTTTCGAAGAGATGGCGGCAGAAGGCGTGAAATATCTGGAAGAGAACCGTGAGCGTGAAGGCGTGAACAGCACCGAGTCCGGCTTGCAGTTCCGCGTAATCAATCAGGGTGATGGCGCAATCCCGGCGCGTACCGACCACGTTCGCGTACACTACACCGGTAAGCTGATCGACGGTACCGTGTTCGACAGCTCCGTCGCGCGTGGCGAACCGGCTGAGTTCCCGGTCAACGGCGTTATCGCAGGCTGGATCGAAGCCCTGACCCTGATGCCAGTAGGTTCCAAATGGGAACTGACTATCCCGCACAACCTGGCTTACGGCGAGCGTGGCGCTGGCGCGTCCATTCCGCCATTCAGCACCCTGGTGTTTGAAGTCGAGCTGCTGGAAATCCTGTAATCGGTTTTTCTTATTTTCCTCTCTCCGATCGGAGAGAGGAAAATAGCGATAAAACCCGGAGTTACGACGGAATCAACATTTTGTATTGCAAACGAAACTGTTACGTGTATTTTTGTGAGCTGTTTCGCGCTGTATGAGTGATATGACACTCACTTTCAACATATTATTAACATAATATTCAAATCATAGTATTCATCCCGCCGATTCTTACCTACTATCGATTAGTCCTTACACAGGGGCCGTCATTTATTTGGCGTAAATAAAGGCCAGAAGAGCCTTAACAACACAGACAGGCATAAACAGGAAAATATCACATGGTAGATCAGGTCAAAGTCGCCGCCGCAGAAGAGGCGACGTCTGAACAGTCGCTACGGCGAAATCTCACGAACCGTCACATTCAGCTTATTGCCATTGGCGGAGCCATCGGCACAGGGCTGTTTATGGGCTCGGGCAAAACCATCAGTCTTGCCGGCCCGTCGATCATCTTCGTTTATATGATCATCGGTTTTATGCTCTTTTTCGTGATGCGTGCAATGGGTGAATTGCTGCTCTCGAATCTTGAATACAAATCCTTCAGCGACTTCGCGTCAGACCTGCTCGGCCCGTGGGCGGGCTATTTTACCGGCTGGACCTACTGGTTCTGCTGGGTGGTCACCGGCATGGCTGACGTTGTGGCCATCACGGCGTACGCGCAATTCTGGTTCCCAGGGCTATCGGACTGGGTGGCTTCGCTGGCGGTGATTGTCCTGCTGCTGAGCCTGAACCTCGCCACCGTTAAAATGTTCGGTGAGATGGAGTTCTGGTTCGCGATGATCAAAATCGTCGCCATCATCGCGCTGATTGTCGTCGGGCTGGTGATGGTGCTGACGCACTTCCAGTCGCCAACCGGCGTACAGGCGTCGTTTGCCCATCTGTGGAATGACGGCGGCTGGTTCCCGAAAGGGATCAGCGGCTTCTTTGCCGGCTTCCAGATTGCGGTGTTCGCGTTTGTCGGGATTGAGCTGGTCGGTACCACGGCGGCGGAAACCAAAGATCCGGAGAAATCCCTGCCGCGCGCGATCAACTCCATTCCGCTGCGTATCATCATGTTCTACGTGTTCGCGCTGATCGTCATTATGTCCGTGACGCCATGGAGTTCGGTGGTGCCAACCAAGAGCCCGTTCGTCGAGCTGTTCGTGCTGGTGGGACTGCCTGCTGCCGCGAGCCTGATTAACTTCGTGGTGCTGACCTCTGCGGCCTCTTCCGCGAACAGCGGCGTCTTCTCCACCAGCCGTATGCTGTTCGGTCTGGCGCAGGAGGGCGTTGCTCCGAGCGCGTTTGCCAAACTGTCTAAACGCGCGGTACCGGCGAAAGGGCTGACCTTCTCCTGCATCTGTCTGCTGGGCGGTGTGGTGATGCTCTACGTCAACCCGAGCGTAATCGGCGCGTTCACCATGATCACTACGGTGTCGGCGATCCTGTTCATGTTCGTCTGGACCATTATCCTCTGCTCATACCTGGTGTACCGCAAACAGCGTCCACACCTGCATGAGAAGTCGATCTACAAGATGCCGCTGGGCAAGCTGATGTGCTGGGTGTGCATGGCGTTCTTCGTCTTCGTGCTGGTGCTGCTGACGCTGGAAGAAGATACCCGCCAGGCGCTGATCGTCACGCCGCTGTGGTTTATTGCGCTGGGGCTGGGCTGGCTGTTTATCGGTAAGAAACGTATGGCGAGCATGCGTTAAGCATGTTGCCGGGTGGCGCTGACGCTTACCCGGCCTACGTTCGCGGACGTTGTAGGCCCGGTAAGCGCTAGCGCCGCCGGGCTTTTTTATTCCCCCGCTAATGCACGCGGGAACAGAACGTTATTCTCAAGACTGATGTGTTCCATCAGATCGTCGATCATCTCGTTAATGCCGTTGTACATGGCTTTCCAGGTGGTGCACGCCTCTGGCGGCGGTGTGACGTTGTCGGTGGTGTGTTTAATCACTTCCAGCAGTTCGCCGGCGTCATCATGTTCGCTTTCCATCACGCTGATGGGCCCCATGGCCTGGCTGCCCATGCCCTGTTTGATCATCGGGAAGAGGATCTGCTCCTCTTTCATCATGTGGCTGGAAAGTTCTTCGTGCAGCATGGTCAGGTATTTCGCCAGGCCGCGCGGTACGGAAGGTTTATCGGCATGAACGCGTTCAACTTTGGTCGCCTGTAAAATCAGCTCCGGCAGCTGCTCGCGGTGACGATCGTGGTAACGCACAATGATATGGTCGATGATTTCAGCCAGCGGCGCAGTGCGCCAGTCTTTGTCGACGGGCTGTTCAGCCAGCTGAGCCAGCTCCGCTTCGATAGCCTCTACATCCAGCTCTTTACGCGACGCTGCGCGCGCCAGCGTTTGCTTACCACCGCAGCAGTAATCCATATCGTATTTACGGAACAGCGCAGAAGCGCGAGGGATGGAGAGCGCCAGCTCGCCTAAGGGTTGGTCGCGGAAGGCCATAGCAGTTACCTCATCATCAGAAATATAAGATGCATTTTAAATGCATCTTTAAGTGGATACTATAACCCTTTAGAGGCAAGGGTGAAAACGAGAAAGGGATCACAAAAAAAGCGTGCTTTTAACTTGCTGATTGAATGCAGAAAAGGGCTTTCGAAAGTTTTTAAAGGTGGAGAAACAGTAAACAACCTGCCGCGCGTGCCGATAGATACAGGTCAGACAATACCTGTATATAAATAAGGCAACGCATGTTTAAACGTATAAAAGTCATTACTCTTTTGATTTCGGTGCTGCTTGTGCTCGGCATCATGCAGCTGATCTCCGCTGGCATTTTCATTAATGCACTCAATAACGATAAAGAGAACTTCACCGTTTCTCAGCTTTCCAGCCAGAACGTTGCGGAGTTTACCGACGCCTGGATCAGCCTGAACCAGGCGCGCGTCACCCTCAACCGCGGCATGCTGCGCCTGCAAAGCAGCATGGCGTCGCAGATTAACGGCGGGCAGTTGAACGAGCTGGTCAATACCGCGAAAAACCTGCTGGCCGATGCCCAGACCCATTACGATAAATACTATGCGCTGCCGGAAACGCCGGGTATGGACGAGCACCTGGCCGATCGCCTGGAAGAGCAGTACCGCGTCTACTCCGCCACGCTGACGCAAATGAACGTTCTGCTGGGGCAGGGCAATCTGGAAGATATGTTCAAACAAAATGCCGAACAGAAGCAGACCGCGATGCAAAAGGTTTATCGCGAGTGGCGTGAGGCGCAGGCCGCGCTGACCGCCAAAGGTATCCAGGACAATGAAAGCGACTACAAACGCATTCTGTGGATCCTTTCTGCGGTGATGCTGCTGGTGATCGCGGTGATTATTTCCAGCTGGATTGCGATGCGCCGCGTGCTGCTGCTGCCGCTGGAAGAGGTGATCAACCATATCCGCGCCATTGCCGCAGGGGATTTAACCCAGCCGATTCAGGCTGAGGGTAAAAATGAAATGGCGATCCTGGCGCGCAACGTTCAGGAGATGCAGACTGCGCTGGCCAACACGGTGGGCGTGGTGCGTGAAGGCGCAGATACCATCTACACCGGCGCGGGTGAAATCTCGGCGGGCAGCAACGATCTCTCCTCCCGTACCGAGCAGCAGGCCGCTTCTCTGGAAGAGACGGCAGCCAGCATGGAACAGTTAACCGCTACCGTGAAGCAAAACGCCGATAACGCGCGTCAGGCGTCACGCCTGGCGCTGGACGCCTCTTCCACCGCGAAGAAGGGCGGTAACGTGGTCGAGGGCGTTGTGCGCACCATGGATGAAATCGCCACCAGTTCCAGCAAAATCGCGCAAATTACTAACGTGATCGACGGCATTGCTTTCCAGACCAATATTCTGGCGCTGAACGCGGCGGTAGAAGCGGCGCGCGCGGGCGAGCAGGGACGTGGCTTCGCGGTTGTCGCGGGCGAGGTGCGTACCCTTGCGCAGCGCAGCGCGCAGGCGGCGAAAGAGATCAAAGCGCTGATCGATGATTCCGGCGAACGCGTCAACGCGGGTTCTCAGCTGGTAAATGAAGCGGGCGCGACGATGGCGGAGATCGTCAATGCGGTTACGCGCGTAACGGACATCATGGGTGAGATTGCGTCGGCCTCCGACGAACAGAGCCGCGGTATCGACCAGGTGGGTCAGGCGGTGGCGGAGATGGATCGCGTCACCCAGCAGAACGCCTCGCTGGTGGAAGAGTCTGCGGCGGCAGCGGCGGCGCTGGAAGATCAGGCAGCACGCCTGAACGACGCGGTGGCGGTGTTTAAGATCACCCGCAACCAGGCGGTGAAAGCCGCGCCCGTGAAGGCTTACGCGCCTAAGGCGCAGCCCGTAGCAACGGCGTCTGAAGCGAACTGGGAGACGTTCTAAAGGCTTGCCCGGTGGCGGCTACGCCTTACCGGGCCTACGAGGCGTTATTTTGTAGGCCGGGTAAGCGTCAGCGCCACCCGGCAGAAATCACCCCTCCGACGCCGGAACGACCATCGGTTTTTCCGGCTTCGCTCTCACCGCAATCACCACCCCAACGACCAGCAGCGCGATCCCGCAGGCCGTTAGCAGCGGCGGCACGCTCTGACGCATCAGGAAGGTATAGAGCAGCCCGGCCAGCGTCTCAAAGACAATCAGCGGCCCCAGTATCACCGTCGGCAGCTTCTGGCTGGCAATGTTCCAGCACAGCGCGCCCACCCACGAACAGAGCACGGCAATGGCGACCATTAGCCCGACGAATACCCACGGGCGCGGTCCGAGGGGCAGGGTAAATGCCGGTTGCTGGCTACCCAGCCAGACACACGCGCCCACATAGCCCAGCAACGAGACAGGGAGGGTGACCAGCGCCTGCGCCGTCGCCCACATCATCGGATGTTTATCCGGGTTTTCCCGCAGCCAGCGTGCGTTGCGCAGGGCATACCAGGCCCAACAGACAACCGAAATAAACGCCAGAAAGATCCCTGAACCGTAACGCCACACGCTGAAATTTTCCAGACCATGGCGAAGCTCGGCAATATTCACGCACACCAGCCCCACGGCAATGCAGACCAGCGCCGGCGCCATTTTTGACCACGCCAGTTTGCCGTCACGCTGGCTGTAAAGCAGGTTCGCGAAAACCGGGATGACCACCGGCAGCGTGCCGATAATCATGGTCGACACCGGCGCACCGGTGCGCTGAATGGCGCTCGCCAGACAGACGTAGTAGATCAGATTACCCATCATGGTCAGCCCCAGCGCGGTGAGCCAGTCCTGGCGGCCCAGCTGACGCAGACGCGTGCGCCCCAGCCACGCCAGCGGCACGGCAATCAGCCCCAGCGCCAGGTAACGTCCGGTCGACTGCAATATTGCCGGGTACTCCGGCACAATCAGCGGGCCGACAAAAATCAGCCCCCACATCAAACCCGCAAGCAGGGCATACAACACGCCGCTAATCATTTTTCCATCCATCTTGATTCACTTTGCGCTCAGTGTAGGAGGGCAAAACGGGCGCGTATTGTATGAGGTTGCGCATTAGCGCGGCATAACCTGTTTCTGGTAGCGCACGGGTGTGATGCCGTAGCGACGGGTGAAGGCGCGGGTCAGGTGCGACTGATCGGTCAGCCCGGTCGCGGCGGCCACCTCGGCGGCAGGCATGCCATGGGTGAGGAATGCTTTGGCGCGCCACAGCCGGATGGCCATCAGCATCTGGTGGGGCGTAACGTGGAAATGGGCTTTGAACTGGCGCTGAAAATGGTACGGGCTGAGCGAGACAACGTTAGCCAGCTCGTCCAGGGTCAGCGAGCGCATATAGTTGTCGTGCAGGTAGTCGCGAACGCGTTCGAAGCGGTGCGTGGCCTCCTGCACCACCGGCGCATGGTGGGCCAGCGGCTGAAAAGTCTGAATCAAATCCAGTAGCAGCCCCTTCTGCGCCAGCGGATCGTCCGTGTGCCACAGGCCATAAATCAACTGGCCTATCTGTTGCGAGCGCAGCGGATCGTGACGCGTGACGTCGCTAAACCACCAGTGACGCAGGCCAGTGACCTCTTCCAGCAGGTCGGGTTCGATGTAGACCATCCGGTAGCGCCAGCCGCCTTCAGTGGCGGATTCCCCGGTGTGGATCTCGTCCGGGTTCATGGTCACGACGGATTTTTCCGCGGCAAGATGCTGGGTACCGCGATAGCGGAAGCGTTCGGCACCGGTTTCGATGGTGCCGATACCGAAGGCTTCATGAGTGTGCGGCTCGAAGGCGTAGTCAGAGATATGGGCGTGATAAAGCTCCAGGCCCGGCAGCTGCGCCAGATGGCGAAAGCGCGCGCTGTCTCTCTCATCAGTGAACTGTTCCGGTACGCCTTGCACGGTGAGCCTCCTTGTGGGTCATCGCTTCATTATCAGAGATGACCCGAG
The DNA here is from genome assembly GCF_049238125.1 of Enterobacter cloacae complex sp. IR5402. Taxonomy (NCBI): domain Bacteria; kingdom Pseudomonadati; phylum Pseudomonadota; class Gammaproteobacteria; order Enterobacterales; family Enterobacteriaceae; genus Enterobacter; species Enterobacter cloacae complex sp. IR5402. Next base: position 77,740 of record NZ_JBMKHO010000010.1, on the reverse strand, counting down.
GGGATGCCACAAAAAATAACCAATTTTTAACAACTACAGGATGGCTTTGACGCTTTCCGCCAGCGGTGTGGTTGGGCGGCCAATGAGCTTGCTCAGGGTATGGTTGTCGTCGAACAGGCCGCCTTTGGACGCGCCGGTGTCGGAGTCCGCCAGCATTTCCGCCAGCCCGGCAGGCAGACCAACGCCCTTCAGCGCAGCGGCGAAATCGGCTTCGCTGAGGTTCTGATACGTTACCGGCTTACCGCTCTGCTTGCTCAGTTCCGCAGCCAGTTCGCTCAGCGTCCAGGCATTATCACCCGCCAGTTCATACACCTTGCCGGCATGACCCTCTTCAGAAATCACTTTCGCTGCCGCCGCCGCGTAATCCGCACGGGTCGCAGAGGCAATTTTGCCTTCGCCTGCGGCCCCCATAAACACGCCGTGTTCCAGCGCTGGCGGCGCGCTTGCCAGGTAGTTTTCGGTGTACCAGCCGTTGCGCAGCAGGGCGTAAGGCACGCCGGAGGCCGCCAGGGCATTTTCGGTTTCGACGTGCTCAACGTGCAGACCCAGCGGGGATTTGTCAGCATGCAGCAGGCTGGTATAGGCGATGAATTTCACCCCGGCGGCTTTGGCGGCGTTTATCACGTTCTGGTGCTGTACGGCGCGCTGGCCCACTTCGCTGGAGGAGATGAGCAGTAGTTTATCCACGCCGTTCAGTGCGGTGGTAAATGCGGCTTCATCGGTGTAATCCGCCTGACGCACAACGACCCCTTGCTGACGCAACGCTTCGGCTTTCGCCAGGTTACGCACAATAGCCACGATCTGGCTGGCCGGAACGGTTTTCAGCAGTTCTTCAATAACGTGTTGGCCAAGCTGGCCGGTTGCGCCGGTAATCGCGATCATGATGAATCTCCTTCGTGTTTGTCTGGTGTTGTGGCACACTATCACCATAACTAACTTTTAGTAAGTACGTACAAAAAGGTAAGTATGAAAACAACAATACCAACGCTCAGCGAGCAAATGCGCGATGGCAACCTCTTTGCGGAACAGTGCCCGTCACGGGAGGTGCTCAAACACGTAACCAGCCGCTGGGGCGTGCTGATCCTGGTGGCGTTACGTCAGGGGACGCATCGCTTCAGCGATCTGCGCCGCAAGATGGGCGGCGTCAGCGAGAAGATGCTGGCTCAGTCTTTACAGGCGCTGGAACATGACGGGTTTGTCGATCGCGTGTCGTATCCGGTCGTGCCGCCGCATGTGGAGTATAGCCTGACGCCGCTGGGGCGGGAGGTAAGCGAGAAGGTGGCCGCGCTGGCCGACTGGATTGAGGTCAATACGCGGCAGGTGATGGCGAATAGGGACGAGCGTGCGGCATGAAATGCCGGGTGGCGCTTGCGCTTACCCGGCCTACGGGATCGAGGATTGCGGGTAGGCCGGGTAAGGCGAAGCCGCCACCCGGCACAATCATCGCTACCTGCTCAAATCCACCTGATAAATCGCGAACCCAATATCATCCGTCGCGACCTTTTGCATCGGATACTGCGCCTTATCCTTGATAAACGCGGCTGCTTTATCGGACGGAGATGTCTCAAAGCGAATATCCAGCTTAGTGTCGCTGTGGATCGGTGCCAGACGCCAGTTGTTATCCACCGCCGGATGAATTTCACCCGCCTTTTTCGACTCCGCGCTGATCCACGCCGCCAGCACCGAACGGTTCTCATCCGGTGAGGCAAAGGCGATATGGCTGTCACCCGTACCGGCAAACTTACCGCCATAGGCGCGGTAGTTGTTGGTCACCACCAGGAAAGTGGCATTAGGATCAATCGCTTTGCCGTTGAAGGTCAGGTTTTTGATGCGTTCTGCCTGCGGATTAATGGCCTGACATTCGCCGTCATATTTCGCGGGCTGGGTAACGTCAATCTGATAATCCACGCCGTCGATCACGTCGAAGTTGTAGGTGCGGAAACCGTCCCAGTTAATCAGCGACTGCGGTTTGCTGCTGTGCGGATCGATCTGGTTGAACTGTCCGGCAGAGCACTCCAGCCACTCCTTCACCTCTTTCCCGGTGGCTTTCACCACCACGAGTGTGTTGGGATAGAGGTAGAGATCGGCGGCATTACGGAAGGTCAGCTGGCCTTTTTCCACCTCAACGTAGCTGGCCGGATCGTTCTTACGTCCGCCCACTTTGAATGGCGCCGCGGCAGACAGTACCGGCAGATTTGCCAGATCCGGATCGCCCTGAATATAGTGCTCCGCATAGGCTTTCTGCGCCATGTTGACTACCTGCACGGTCGGGTCATCCTGTACCAGCGCGAGGAAGCTGTACATGTTATCAGCCGATTTACCGATCGGCTTGCTGACAAATTCACGCGTCGCGTCGTGGTCATGCTTCAGGACGTCGACCAGCTTTTTATCTTCCCCTGCCAGAGATTTTTTGGCCGCTGCGTCGTAGATCGGACGCGCTTCCGCTTTCGACTGCGTGACTTTCCAGCTTCCGCTGTCGTTATTCAGCACCAGATCCACCACGCCAAGGTGGTCACCCCACATGCCCGGCATCACCGATGGCACACCGTTGAGCGTCCCTTTTTCGATGTCCGCGCCTTTGATATCAGCGAAATCTTTGCCCGGGAAGACGGCATGGGCGTGACCAAACAGGATCGCATCCACGCCCGGCACCTGGCTGAGATAGTACACGGAGTTCTCAGCCATCACCTGATACGGGTCGGCCGAGAGGCCGGAGTGGGCCACGACGACCACCACATCCGCCCCTTTCGCCCGCATCTCCGGCACGTATTTGCGCGCGGTTTCGGTAATATCGTTGACGGTTACTTTCCCGTCGAGGTTGGCTTTATCCCAGGTCATGATCTGCGGCGGTACAAAACCGATATAGCCGATTTTCAGCGTCTGTTTTTTACCGTCCTGGTCGACAACCTCGGTCTCTTTAATCAGATAAGGGGTGAAGCGCGGCTTCTTCGTCTTAACGTCGATGATATTGGCGTTAACGTACGGGAATTTTGCCCCTGCCAGCGCGTCGTGCAGGTATTTCAGGCCGTAGTTAAATTCGTGGTTGCCCAGGTTGCCAACCGCATAATCCAGGGTGTTCATCGCTTTATAGACAGGGTGGATCTCGCCTTTTTTCAGCCCCTTCGCCGCCATGTAGTCGCCGAGCGGGCTGCCCTGAATTAAGTCCCCGTTATCAACCAGCACGCTGTTTTTCACTTCACCGCGGGCGGCGTTGATCAAACTTGCCGTGCGTACCAGTCCGAATTTTTCCGTAGGGGTATCTTTGTAGTAATCGAAGTCCATCATATTGCTGTGCAGATCGGTGGTTTCCAGAATACGGAGATCCACCGTCGCTGCCTGAACGCTTGCCGCAATCAGCGTTGCCAGGAGCGTTGCGCTAAACTTAATCATCTGAGGAGTCCTTTTTTCGATCCAAGCCACAAAAGAATATGTATGTAGTATTTGTTGCTTACAGAAGTGTGAATGCTGCCAGAAAAAAGGGCGCTGAAACCAGAATTGCTTCACAGATAGCGGAATTGTTCACATTACGATATAACTAAAACAATAAGTTATGCCCACTGCGTTAACGAAGAGGTGGAGAATGTTAGATAAAATTTGTCAGCTCGCACGGGATGCGGGTGATGCCATTATGCAGGTGTACGACGGTGCGAAACCGATGGATGTTGTCAGCAAAGCGGATGACTCCCCGGTGACGGCGGCGGATATCGCGGCGCATGCGGTGATCCTGAAAGGTTTGCAGGCCCTGACGCCGGATATTCCGGTCCTTTCTGAAGAAGCGCCCCAGAGCTGGGATGAACGTCAGCACTGGCAGCGTTACTGGCTTGTCGACCCGCTGGACGGCACGAAAGAGTTTATCAAGCGTAACGGTGAATTCACCGTCAACATCGCTCTGATTGAAAAAGGGAAAGCGGTACTGGGCGTGGTTTATGCCCCGGTGATGAAGGTGATGTACAGCGCGGCGGAAGGTAAAGCCTGGAAGGAAGAGTGCGGCGTGCGTAAGCAGATCCAGGTGCGTGATGCCCGTCCTCCGCTGGTGGTGATCAGCCGCTCGCACAGTGACAGCGAGCTGGAGGAGTATCTGCAACAGCTGGGTGAACACCAGACGACGTCGATTGGCTCGTCGCTGAAGTTCTGTCTGGTGGCGGAAGGGCAGGCGCAGCTGTACCCCCGTTTCGGGCCGACGAACGTCTGGGATACGGCGGCAGGGCATGCGGTGGCGGCGGCCGCTGGCGCGCATGTGCATGACTGGCAGGGTAAGCCACTGGACTACACCCCGCGCGAGTCATTCCTGAATCCGGGCTTCCGGGTGTCACTTTACTGAGTCAGCAGCTTATGCAGCAGGGCAACCACCTGCTGCACCTCATCCTGCGTCAGCGCGCCGTCTTTAACCCACTCTACGCGACCGTTTTTGTCCAGCACGACAATCGCTGAACTCTCCTCTTCCAGCTGCCACGCCTTACGCGTCACGCCGTTGCTGTCGACAATAAACTGCGACCAGGGATAGAGCTTCTTATTGCTCTCAAGGCTTGAGCGCACAAACATGCCGGAGCCGGGAATGGCGTCGTCGGTGTTCACGATGGTGGTGGTCTGGTAGCGATCGTGCGGGAGTTTTGCGGCCTTGATCGCCTCCACGAGGGTAGCGTTTTTCTCTTTAGCGGATGTACGTCCGGCAATATGTTGTACAACTCTCACTTTGCCCGCAAGCTGCGCGCTATTCCAGGCTTTATAGCTAAACTTATCATTGTCGAGAATCAATTCTCCCCGGTCAGCAATCCCGACCGGCGGGACACGTTGTCCTTTTTCAATGTTGTGTGCGGAAGCCATCAGCGGCAGCAACAGGCAAGCTGCTGCCAGGAGGTTACGTAGGGTCATGGTGTTTCCTTATTGTTAGCAGGTGATCCGACCACTTGGTCATGCGCTTTTAATCATAAGTGCGATCAATAGGCTTTTCCCGCAATCCCGATGCCAGTTTGCGGGCGAACGCACATATCTATGCAAAAACGACGGCATATACTGCGCTGTATCACGCTTTGCAAAGATTATTCTGAATAATTGTAATCAAACGGTAAATAAACTTATGCACACTGGGTAAGTACGAGGTTCTGGTCTATAGTCATTGGGCATCAAAATTTGCGCTCAGGACAGTCGGGCCGATTGTGGCACCGCAAGAGCGTATGATTCGCAGGAGATACAAGAATGAAAATTTTCCAACGCTACAACCCGCTTCAGGTGGCGAAGTACGTGAAGATCCTGTTCCGTGGACGGTTGTACATCAAGGATGTTGGCGCTTTTGAGTTCGATAAGGGCAAAATCCTTATCCCGAAAGTGAAGGACAAACAGCACTTGTCTGTGATGTCCGAAGTCAACCGTCAGGTTATGCGTCTGCAAACTGAGATGGCTTAACCAACGTGCTATGCAGTAGTTGTTAAAAAGACGGCTCCCAATGGGAGCCGTTGATGTTTGTAGGGCCAGTCCAGAGACATACCCTGAAGCAGATAGTTTTGACTTGGCGTTATTTGTATTAACGGGCATAACCATGAATTGATGAAGTTTTTCTTAAAATCTTTTTCAGTGCTAAAAATTGATATAAAACATTAAAAACTTGGATCACTATTGGACTTATTATCCATGGCATAAACAATACCCCTATACTTTTTATAAGCGAGTTGTAAAAAGGTCAGCTTTAACTGTTGGCTGAGAAGGGAAGCCGTTACGCATGGAAAATAAATGGAATAATTATGCATCGAGATCTGGTTTTTAAAAATAAGAATATATTTGTGTTATTTATGTTAGCTACCATAGGATATGGGATTTGGCGCATGCTTGGTGACTTTTTTTACCTTGAACAGACTATAGTTTATCGGCATGCCGTAGCTGATAAGTCTATGTTGTATATCACGGAAAGCAGCGCGGGTGCGACGACTTCTTTCGTATATAAATATTATCTTTACACGGCACAAAAGACCGATGAAGTTTTTTTAGAAGACATTAAAAATGGTTATGAACCTTTCCTTGTCACCACCGATCCTGGCGTGAAAGTTAGCATTGAAGACAGAACGATTTTTCTTAAAGTAAGCGGGGATATTTTTAAATTTAATAATATCGTAGGCTCTGCCTTTATTTATCTCAATTCGTCCCCCTTCTAAGGACTTAAAAAATTATTTAAATTACATAAACGGCAGCTTCCGTTTTAAAACAAAAAGGGCAGCTCAACGCTGCCCTTCATAAATTACGCCGACACCTTCTCTTCCGCATCCGGCAGTTTCGGCACCAGCACGGTCGGTTTGCTATCAATACGCGTTACCAGCAGCTGATCGATGCGGTAGTTATCAATATCCACCACTTCAAACTTGAAGCCGGAGAACTTCACTGAGTCGGTACGTTTCGGGATTTTACGCAGCATAAACATCATAAAGCCGCCGATGGTCTCGTAGTTGCCGGACTGCGGGAACTCGTCGATGTCGAGCACGCGCATGACGTCTTCAATCGGCGTACCGCCATCGATGAGCCATGAATTTTCGTCACGCTGAACAATCTGCTCTTCCAGCCCCTGGCCGACCAGGTCGCCCATCAGGGTCGTCATAACGTCGTTGAGGGTGATAATGCCCACCACCAGCGCGTATTCGTTCATGATCACCGCGAAGTCTTCCCCGGCGGTTTTGAAACTTTCCAGCGCTTCGGAGAGCGTCAGGGTGTCCGGCACAATCAGGGTGTTGCGGATCTGCACGCCGCTGTTCAGCGCCAGGCTCTGGTTTGCCAGCACGCGGTTCAGCAGGTCTTTGGAGTCCACATAGCCGATGATATGGTCGATATCTTCGTTACAGACCAGGAACTTGGAATGTGGATGCTGCGCCACTTTGGTCTTCAGGCTCTGCTCGTCTTCATGCAGATCGAACCAGATGATGTTTTCACGGCCGGTCATGGAGGACGGCACGGTACGGGATTCCAGTTCGAAAACGTTCTCAATCAGCTCGTGCTCCTGCTTGCGCAGCACGCCTGCCAGCGCCCCGGCTTCCACCACGGCATAAATATCATCGGAGGTGATGTCGTCTTTACGCACCATCGGCAGCTTGAAGATGCGGAAAATGACGTTCGCCAGGCCGTTAAAGAACCACACCAGCGGACGGAAGACATAAAGGCAGAAGCGCATCGGGTTGATGATACGCAAAGCCACAGCTTCTGGCGCAATCATACCGATGCGTTTCGGGGTCAGGTCCGCGAATAAAATGAACAAGCCGGTCACCAGGGAGAAGGAGAGGATGAAGCTCAACTGCTCGGCCAGCTCTACGGACATGTACTTAACAAAGAGGCCATAAAACGCCGGAGAAAACGCTGCATCACCCACGATACCGCCAAGAATGGCGACCGCGTTCAGGCCAATCTGCACCACGGTAAAGAACATGCCGGGGTTTTCCTGCATTTTCAGAATGCGTGATGCGTTGATGTTGCCCTCGTCGGCAAGCAGCTTCAGTTTGATTTTACGGGAGGCAGCCAGCGAGATCTCCGATATCGAGAAAAATGCACTGACGGCAATAAGACAAAGTATTACTAAAATACTGTTTAACATAGTTTATCCGGCTTCTCGCCAGATCCTCAGAAGGGGAGTTGATACCATTCGTGTGAAGACACATTGAAGTCAGCTCGTAGCGTTGAGCCGATTATTTCAGCGGTAGTATAGCGTAAAGACGTGTAAACCTGCCAGAGGTCACGTTTTCGGCAAAAAGTGGCCGGAGGGAGAGGCTGTGCGCCACGCGGCTCGCGTGGCGCTGAAGCCGTAATCAGTCCTGTTGTGGAGGCAGACAGACGCCGATGCCGCCAATGCCGCAGTAGCCGTACGGATTTTTATGCAGGTACTGCTGGTGGTCGTCTTCGGCATAGTAGAACGGTTTCGCGGTAGCGATTTCCGTCGTGACCTGACGTTTATCACCGGCCGCCTGCATCGCTTCCTGGAAACGCGTCAGGCTGGCGTGGGCCGCGGCCTCCTGCTCTGGGGTGAGCGGGTAGATGGCCGAACGGTATTGGGTGCCGTGATCGTTACCCTGACGCATGCCCTGCGCCGGGTCATGGTTTTCCCAGAACACCTGGAGCAGCTGTTCATAGCTAATGACGCTCGGGTCATACACCACACGCACCGCTTCAGCATGACCGGTCTCACCGGAACAGACTTCGCGGTAGGTTGGGTTAGGCGTATATCCTCCGGTGTAGCCCGCAGCGGTGCTGTACACGCCCGGCAGTTGCCAGAACAGGCGTTCTACGCCCCAGAAGCAGCCCATGGCAAACAGGGCGATCTCCATTCCATCAGGAACGTTTGTCATTGAATGGTTGTTTACGGCGTGTAATGTCGCCACTGGCATAGGGGTGTTGCGTCCCGGTAACGCATCGGCTTGTGATACCAGATGCTTTTTATCAAATAAACTCACGGTGGGGCCTCCGGGGTAGCGTTGTTTCGGTTAAGGTTGTCACGAAGCGTTTAATTGAACACAATAAATGCGATGAATGAGTCTAGATTTAATCATAAGAAATATTTGGGTGTTACACCCTTTTTCAACCCGTAATTTGGGTTTTTGGCTTTCAGGCCGTATTTTGCCGCGGAGCGGCACTGCATTTGCTTCCAGGGTGGAAACAGGGATATTCAGGAGAAAACGTGACAAAGATCCGCCAGTTATGTTTAGTCAGCTTACTGCTGACCAGCGGGATTGCCAGCGCGGCGAATGTCCGTTTGCAGGTTGAGGGGTTATCCGGGGCGCTGGAAAAAAACGTGCGTGCGCAGCTTTCTACTATCCAGAGCGATGAGGTCACGCCGGATCGGCGTTTTCGCGCGCGCGTGGATGACGCCATTCGCGAAGGCTTAAAGGCGTTGGGGTACTACGAACCCACCATCGATTTCGATTTACGCCCGCCGCCGGCAAAAGGACGTCAGGTGTTGATTGCCCGCGTCTCGCCGGGCGAACCCGTCCTGATTGGCGGCACGAACGTGGTGCTGCGCGGCGGCGCGCGCACGGATCGTGACTACCTGGATCTGCTCAGCACCCGTCCGAAAGTGGGCACTGTGCTCAATCACGGGGATTACGATCGTTTTAAAAAATCATTAACCAGCGTTTCGCTGCGCAAAGGCTACTTCGACAGCCAGTTCAACAAAAGCCAGCTAGGCGTTGCGCTTGAGCGACGTCAGGCATTCTGGGATATCGATTACGACAGCGGCGAGCGCTACCGGTTTGGCGATGTGACCTTCGAAGGATCGCAAATCCGTGATGAGTATCTGCAAAACCTGGTGCCGTTTAAAAAGGGCGACTATTACCAGTCCAGCGACCTGGGCGAGCTGAACCGTCGTTTGTCCGCGACGGGCTGGTTTAACTCCGTGGTGGTGGCGCCGGAATTTGATAAATCCCGTAAAACGAAAGTGTTACCGCTGCATGGCGTGGTCTCTCCGCGCACCGAAAACACCATTGAGACCGGTGTCGGCTACTCCACGGACGTCGGCCCGCGCGTGAAAGCCTCGTGGAAAAAACCGTGGATGAACTCCTACGGCCACAGCCTGACCACCAGCGTGAGCCTGTCTGCGCCTGAACAGCAGCTGGACTTCAGCTATAAAATGCCGCTGCTGAAAAATCCGCTTGAGCAATACTACCTCGTGCAGGGCGGCTTTAAGCGTACCGATTTGAACGATACCGAGCAGGACTCGACGACGCTTGCGGTATCACGCTTCTGGGATCTCTCCAGCGGCTGGCAGCGCGCCATTAACCTGCGCTGGAGCCTCGACCACTTTACCCAGGCAAACGTTACCAACACCACCATGCTGCTTTATCCGGGCGTGATGATCAGCCGTACCCGCTCGCGCGGTGGCCTGATGCCGACCTGGGGCGACTCTCAGCGCTACTCCATCGATTACTCCAACACTGCGTGGGGCTCCGACGTAGACTTCTCCGTCTTTCAGGCGCAAAACGTCTGGATCCGCACGCTGTACGACAAACACCGCTTTGTGATGCGCGGTAATCTCGGCTGGATCGAAACCGGTGATTTCGAACGCGTCCCGCCGGATCTGCGCTTCTTCGCCGGGGGCGACCGCAGCATTCGCGGGTATAAGTACAAATCGATCTCACCTGAAAACGACAAAGGCCAGTTGACCGGGGCGTCAAAACTGGCGACCGGCTCGCTGGAGTACCAGTACAACGTCAGCGGCAAGTGGTGGGGGGCGATGTTCGTTGACGGCGGTGAAGCGGTGAACGATATCCGCCGCAGCGATTTCAAAACCGGCGCGGGCGTAGGCGTGCGCTGGCAGTCACCGGTCGGGCCAATCAAGCTCGATTTCGCCGTTCCGGTGGGCGACAAAGACGAACACGGTTTACAGTTTTACATCGGTCTGGGGCCTGAATTATGAGTTTATGGAAGAAGATAAGCCTCGGGGTGCTGATTTTTATCGTATTACTGCTCGGTACGGTGGCGTTTCTGGTGGGCACCACCACGGGCCTGCATCTGCTGTTTAACGCCGCGAACCGCTGGGTGCCGGGGCTGGAAATCGGCCAGGTGACGGGCGGCTGGCGCGATCTGCGCCTGAAAAATATCCGTTACGAACAGCCCGGCGTGGCGGTGAACGCGGGCGAGTTTCATCTGGCGGTCAAGCTCGGCTGCCTGCGTGACAGCCAGCTGTGCGTAAACGATCTGTCGCTAAAAGACGTTAACGTGGCGATAGATTCCAAAAAAATGCCGAAGTCTGAGCCTGTCGAAGAAGAGGACAGCGGCCCGCTGAATCTCTCCACGCCGTACCCGATTGCGCTCTACCGGGTTGCGCTGGATAACGTCAATATCAAAATCGACGATACGACGGTATCCGTGATGGATTTCACCTCCGGTCTGCGCTGGCAGGAGAAAAACCTCACCCTGACCCCAACCTCCCTGCAAGGGCTGCTGATTGCGCTGCCGAAGGTGGCCGACGTGGCGCAGGAAGAGATCGTCGAGCCGAAGATCCAGAACCCGCAGCCGGAAGAAAAACCGCTGGGCGAAACGCTGAAAGATCTCTTCTCGAAACCGGTTCTGCCGGAGATGACCGACGTGCATCTGCCGCTGAACCTCAATATCGAAGAGTTTAAGGGCGAGCAGCTGCGTCTGACGGGTGATACCGATCTGACAGTCTTCAACATGCTGCTTAAAGTCAGCAGCATCGACGGCAACATGAAGCTCGACGCGCTGGATATCGACTCCAGTCAGGGCTCGGTGAACGCCTCAGGCAACGCGCAGCTGCGCGACAACTGGCCGGTTGATATTACGCTGAACAGCGCCCTGAACATCGATCCGCTGAAGGGCGAAAAGGTGAAGGTGAAGGTCGGCGGCGCGCTGCGTGAGAAGCTGGAGTTCGGCGTGAACCTTTCCGGACCGGTGGATATGGTGCTGCGCGGGCAAACCCAGCTGGCAGAGGCCGGTTTACCGCTCAACCTTGAGGTTGTCAGCAAGCAGCTTTACTGGCCGTTCACCGGCGAAAAACAGTTCCAGGCTGACGATCTGAAGCTGAAGCTGAGTGGCAAAATGACCGACTACACGCTGTCGTTCCGCACGGCAGTGAAGGGGCAGGGGGTACCGCCCGCCGATATCACCCTGGATGCGAAGGGTAACGAGTTGCAGGTTAACCTCGACAAGCTGACCGTGGCGGCGCTGGAAGGAAAAACAGAGCTGACCGCGCTGCTCGACTGGCAGCAGGCGATCAGCTGGCGCGGCGAGCTGAAGCTGACCGGGATCAACACCGCTAAAGAGGTCCCGGACTGGCCGTCAAAACTGGATGGCCTGATCAAAACCCGCGGTAGCCTGTACGGTGGCACCTGGCAGATGGACGTGCCGGAACTCAAGCTCACCGGCAACGTGAAGCAGAACAAAGTCAACGTAGAGGGCTCGCTTAAGGGCAACAGCTATCTCCAGTGGGTGATCCCGGGCCTGCACGTGGCGCTGGGCCGCAACACGGCAGATATCAAAGGCGAGCTGGGGGTGAAAGATCTCGATCTGGATGCCACCATCGACGCGCCAAATCTCGATAACGCCCTGCCGGGTCTTGGCGGCACGGCGAAGGGGTTAGTGAAGGTTCGCGGTACGGTGGAGGCACCGCAGCTGCTGGCGGACATCACCGCTAATAACCTGCGCTGGCAGGAACTTTCCATTGCCCGCGTGCGCGTCGAAGGGGACGTGAAATCCACCGATCAGATCGGCGGAAACCTGGACCTGCGCGTGGAGCGTATCTCCCAGCCGGACGTGAACATCAGTCTGGTCACGCTGGCGGCAAAAGGTAACGAAAAGCAGCACGATCTCCAGCTGCGCGTGCAGGGCGAGCCGGTCTCCGGGCAGCTGCACCTGACGGGCAGTTTTGATCGCCAGGCAACGCGCTGGAAGGGCGTACTGGATAACACCCGCTTCAGCACGCCGGTCGGCCCGCTGATGCTGTCCCGATCCATCGCGCTGGACTACCGCAATGCGGAGCAAAAGTTAAGCATTGGGCCACACTGCTGGACCAACCCGAATGCTGAGCTGTGCGTGCCGCAGACCATTGATGCGGGCGCGGAAGGACGCGCGCAGATCAACCTCAACCGTTTCGACCTGGCGATGCTGAAACCGTTTATGCCGGAAACCACCCAGGCCAGCGGGGTCTTCAGCGGTAAAGCGGACGTCGCGTGGGACACCACCAAAGAGGGGCTGCCGCAGGGCAGCGTTACGCTCTCCGGGCGTAACGTGAAGGTGACGCAGGAGGTCAATGACGCGCCGCTGCCGGTAGCGTTCGACACCCTGAATGTGAACGCTGACCTGCGTAACAATCGTGCTGAACTGGGATGGCTGATCCGCCTGACCAACAACGGTCAGTTTGACGGACAGGTGCAAATTACCGATCCGCAAGGGCGGCGCAATCTCGGCGGCAACGTCAATATTCGCAACTTCAACCTGGCGATGGTGAATCCGATCTTCTCGCGGGGAGAAAAGGCGGCGGGGATGCTCAGCGCCAACCTGCGTCTGGCGGGGGATGCGCAAAGCCCGCAGCTGTTTGGCCAGATGCGGTTAAACGGCGTGGACATTGACGGTAACTTTATGCCGTTCGATATGCAGCCAAGCCAGCTGACGATGAACTTTAACGGCCAAAGCTCAACCCTCAGTGGCTCAGTGCTGACGCAGCAGGGACAAATCAACCTGAGCGGTGACGCAGACTGGAGCCAGCTCGACAACTGGCGCGCCCGTATTGCGGCCAAGGGCAGCAGGGTGCGTATCACGGTACCGCCGATGGTGCGCCTGGACGTGTCGCCAGACGTGGTCTTTGAGGCAACGCCGAGTCTCTTCACCCTGGACGGCCGTGTTGACGTACCGTGGGCGCGCATCGTGGTTCACGAAGTGCCGGAAAGCGCGGTTGGCGTCTCCAGTGATGAAGTTATGCTCAATGAAAATCTGAAACCTGTTGAACAGAAGAGCGCGGGCATACCGATCAATAGTAATCTTATCGTGCACGTGGGGAATAACGTGCGTTTGGACGCGTTTGGGCTGAAGGCGAGACTCACAGGTGACCTGAAAGTGGCGCAGGATCAACAGGGGCTTGGCCTCAATGGACAAATCAATATTCCTGAAGGGCGCTTCCATGCCTACGGTCAGGATTTGATTGTGCGTAAAGGCGAGCTGCTGTTCTCCGGTCCACCGGATCAGCCGGTACTCAATATCGAAGCGATACGTAATCCGGAAGCCACCGAAGATGATGTGATTGCGGGCGTGCGCGTGACGGGCTCCGCCGATGAACCTAAGGCAGAGATCTTCTCTGACCCGGCCATGTCGCAACAGGAAGCGCTCTCTTACCTGCTGCGCGGCCAGGGTCTGGATAGCCAACAGGGCGATGGTGCGGCAATGACATCAATGTTAGTCGGTCTGGGGGTTGCACAAAGTGGTCAGGTTGTGGGTAAAATCGGCGAGACGTTTGGCGTAAGCAATCTGGCGCTGGACACTCAGGGCGTGGGTGACTCTTCGCAGGTAGTGGTCAGCGGCTATGTACTGCCGGGTCTACAGGTAAAATATGGCGTGGGGATCTTTGACTCACTGGCTACACTCACGTTACGTTATCGCCTGATGCCTAAGCTATATCTGGAAGCAGTGTCCGGCGTAGACCAGGCACTTGATCTGCTCTATCAGTTTGAGTTTTAGCAATGCGAATATTTGTTTACGGCAGTTTACGAACCAGGCAAGGCAACAGCCACTGGATGACCAACGCCCAGTTGCTGGGAAATTACACAATCGAAAACTACCAGTTGTACAGTCTGGGCCACTATCCAGGCGCAGTTCCGGGGAACGGAACGGTACAGGGTGAGGTTTATCGTATTGATAATGCCACGCTGGCCGAACTTGATGCCTTGCGCACCAGGGGCGGTGAATACGCTCGCCAGTTGATCCAGACACCTTACGGCAGTGCATGGATGTACGTGTACCAACGTTCGGTCGACGGGTTAACGCTGATTGAAAGCGGTAACTGGTTAGACAGAGACCAGTTCTGAAAAACGACAACGCCACCGTAAGGTGGCGTTGTTTTTTTGCGCCCATTAGCACGGGTTACCGGGATCGAAAGGCACAAAAAAGCCCCGACGCGCGGGGCTTAGTATCAGCAGTAAGAATTACTTCTTAGCAGCACGCTCGAAAGAGGCGATGATTTCTGCTTTCGCCGCTTCTGCGTTATCCCAGCCTTCAACTTTAACCCATTTGCCTTTTTCGAGATCTTTGTAGTGCTCGAAGAAGTGGGCGATCTGCGCTTTCAGCAGCTCTGGCAGGTCGTTCACATCTTTAATGTGATCGTACTCTTTGCTCAGCTTGGTGTGCGGTACGGCAACCAGTTTCGCATCTTCACCCGCTTCGTCAGTCATTTTCAGCACGCCAACAGGACGGCAGCGAATGACGGAGCCTGGCTGCAATGGGTATGGCGTCGGGACCAGTACGTCAACCGGGTCACCGTCCAGAGACAGAGTGTGGTTGATGTAGCCGTAGTTGCACGGATAGAACATGGCGGTAGACATGAAACGGTCAACGAACAGCGCACCGGTGTCTTTGTCGATTTCGTATTTGATTGGATCTGCGTTGGCCGGGATTTCGATCACAACGTAGATGTCTTCTGGCAGTTCTTTACCCGCAGGGACGTTGAGTAAGCTCATGTCGGTGTCCTTTAAAATGGATGGTAAACAAGTGGCAGGTATTATAGCCAACTGGCGCTGAAAGTCTCCGCCTGTTTTCGACTTCTCTCCCTCGCGCCTTCACTTTTCAGACCGTTTCCATGACAGGATAATCCATAAACTCAGCCGCATTTTAAATGTTGAAATGAAAGCGATTACAAACTTGTGATTAACGTTTTATTCACTTTTCTGAAGTGTGATGTAACGCAATCCGTAACATATTCCATTGGCTATAGTTCATCCGCGGAACATCTTTTAACCAACAATAACCTACCCTACGAGGACGTTCATATGTGGAAGCGCTTACTTCTTGTTACAGCAGTTTCGGCAGCCATGTCGTCTATGGCGATGGCCGCACCTTTAACCGTGGGATTTTCGCAAGTCGGATCTGAATCCGGCTGGCGCGCCGCTGAAACGAATGTGGCGAAAAGTGAGGCCGAAAAGCGCGGTATTACGCTGAAAATCGCCGATGGTCAGCAAAAGCAAGAGAACCAGATTAAAGCGGTGCGCTCGTTTATCGCTCAGGGCGTGGATGCCATCTTTATTGCCCCGGTTGTCGCTACGGGCTGGGAGCCGGTGCTGAAGGAAGCCAAAGATGCTGAAATTCCGGTCTTCCTGCTCGACCGTTCCATCGACGTAAAAGACAAATCTCTCTATATGACCACCGTCACCGCCGATAACGTGCTGGAAGGCAAACTGATTGGTGACTGGCTGGTGAAGCAGGTGGATGGCAAGCCGTGTAACGTGGTTGAGTTGCAGGGCACCGTCGGAGCGAGCGTGGCTATCGACCGTAAGAAAGGTTTCGCGGAGGCCATCGCCAAAGCACCAAACATCAAAATCATCCGTTCTCAGTCCGGCGACTTCACCCGCAGCAAGGGTAAAGAGGTCATGGAAAGCTTCATCAAGGCAGAAAATAACGGCAAAAATATTTGCATGGTTTACGCCCACAACGACGACATGGTGATCGGCGCCATCCAGGCCATCAAAGAAGCGGGCCTGAAGCCGGGCAAAGATATCCTCACCGGCTCGATCGACGGCGTACCGGACATCTACAAAGCAATGATTGACGGCGAAGCGAACGCCAGCGTGGAGCTGACGCCAAATATGGCGGGCCCGGCATTCGATGCGCTGGAGAAATTCAAGAAAGACGGCACCCAGCCTGAGAAGTTGACCATCACCAAATCCACGCTCTACCTGCCGGACACGGCGAAAGAAGAGTTAGAGAAGAAGAAAAATATGGGCTACTAAGCCCTCGCCCCCTCACCCTAGCCCTCTCCCCGGAGGGGAGAGGGAAAAGGGCGGGTTGGGCAGAAAATTAAAGATGGGCACGACATAGTCCCCTCTCCCCTCCTGGGAGAGGGTCAGGGTGAGGGGGAAACCATGACCACCGAACAACACCAGGAAATCCTTCGCACAGAGGGCCTGAGTAAATTTTTCCCTGGCGTTAAGGCGCTGGATAACGTTGATTTCAGCCTGCGGCGGGGGGAGATCATGGCGTTGCTCGGCGAAAACGGGGCGGGGAAGTCGACGCTGATTAAAACCCTGACCGGGGTCTATCACGCCGATCGCGGCGCTATCTGGCTGGAAGGTAACGCCATTTCGCCCAAAAACACCGCACATGCCCAGCAACTGGGGATCGGCACGGTCTACCAGGAAGTAAATCTGCTGCCAAACATGTCGGTAGCGGATAACCTGTTTATTGGCCGCGAGCCCAGACGTTTTGGCCTGCTGCGCCGCAAAGAGATGGAAGCGCGCGCCGCGAAGCTGATGGAATCGTATGGCTTCTCTCTCGACGTGCGCGAACCGCTGAACCGTTTCTCCGTGGCGATGCAGCAGATCGTGGCGATCTGTCGCGCTATCGATCTCTCGGCGAAAGTGCTGATCCTCGATGAACCCACCGCCAGCCTCGATACCCAGGAAGTGGAGATGCTTTTTACCCTGATGCGCCAGCTGCGTAATCAGGGCGTTAGCCTGATTTTCGTGACGCATTTCCTCGATCAGGTTTACGAGGTGAGCGACCGTATTACGGTGCTGCGCAACGGCAGCTTTGTCGGCTGCCGGGAAACCCGCGAGCTGCCGCAGATAGAGCTGGTCAAAATGATGCTGGGCCGCGAGCTGGAGACCAACGCGCTTCAGCGCGCGGGCCGTACGCTGCTGAGCGAAAAACCGATCGCCGCGTTTCACGATTACGGCAGAAAAGGGACCATCGCGCCGTTTAACCTCGAGGTACGCCCCGGTGAAATTGTGGGACTGGCGGGTCTGTTAGGCTCCGGGCGCACCGAAACCGCCGAAGTCATCTTCGGGATCAAACCTGCCGACAGCGGAACGGCGCTGATCAAAGGCAAACCACAAACGCTACGTTCACCGCATCAGGCGTCGTGCCTCGGCGTGGGCTTCTGCCCGGAGGACAGGAAAACGGACGGTATTATTGCCGCCGCCTCGGTGCGGGAAAACATCATTCTGGCGCTACAGGCCCAGCGCGGCTGGCTGCGTCCGATCCCTAAGCGCGAGCAGAACGCGATTGCCGAGCGCTTCATCCGCCAGCTCGGTATACGTACCCCGAGCGCGGAACAGCCCATCGAGTTCCTCTCGGGCGGTAATCAGCAGAAGGTGTTGCTCTCGCGCTGGCTGCTCACCAAGCCGCAATTCCTGATCCTCGACGAGCCCACGCGCGGTATCGACGTGGGCGCGCACGCCGAAATCATCCGGCTTATCGAAACGCTCTGCGCCGACGGTCTGGCGCTGCTGGTGATCTCGTCTGAGCTGGAGGAGCTGGTCGGCTATGCCGATCGCGTCATCATCATGCGCGATCGCAGGCAGGTGGCAGAGATCCCGCTGGATAAACTGTCGGTTCCGGCGATCATGAATGCCATCGCGGCGTAAGGAGTCAAATGTGATGTCCCGTTCTCTTTCGCAAACTGGCGAAGCGAAGCGCCGCTTCAGCTGGCCGACCGGCACGCCGCAAATCGTGGCGCTGCTGCTGGTGCTGCTGGTGGATAGCCTGGTGGCTCCGCATTTTTTCCAGATCGTCGTGCAGGATGGCCGGCTGTTTGGTAGCCCGATCGACATCTTAAATCGTGCCGCGCCCGTGGCGCTGCTGGCGATTGGTATGACGCTGGTCATTGCCACTGGCGGGATCGACCTCTCCGTCGGTGCGGTAATGGCGATTGCGGGCGCCACCGCCGCCTCGATGACCGTCGCCGGGCACAGCCTGCCGGTGGTTCTGCTGGCCGCGCTGGGCTCCGGCGTGCTAGCCGGGCTATGGAACGGCATTCTGGTCGCGGTGCTCAAGATCCAGCCGTTTGTCGCGACGTTGATTTTGATGGTGGCCGGGCGCGGTGTGGCGCAGCTTATCACCTCCGGTCAAATCGTCACCTTTAACTCCCCGAGCCTGGCGTGGATCGGCAGCGGTAATTTTCTGTTCTTCCCGACGCCGGTGATCGTCGCGTTGGTGACGCTGGTGGTGTTCTGGCTTTTCACCCGCAAAACGGCGCTCGGGATGTTCATCGAAGCGGTGGGGATTAACATTCGGGCCGCGAAAAACGCCGGGGTAAATACGCGGCTGATGGTGATGCTGACTTACGTGCTGAGCGGCGTCTGTGCTGCGATTGCCGGGGTGATCGTGGCCGCCGATATTCGCGGAGCGGATGCCAATAACGCCGGACTCTGGCTCGAGCTGGATGCGATCCTTGCGGTGGTTATCGGCGGTGGATCGCTGATGGGCGGACGTTTTAATCTGCTGCTCTCGGTGGTGGGGGCGTTGATTATTCAGGGTATGAATACCGGTATTTTGCTCTCCGGGTTCCAGCCGGAGCTGAATCAGGTCGTCAAAGCGGTCGTGGTGCTTATCGTGCTTATCGTGCAGTCGCCGCGCTTTATCACTCTCATTAAGAGGTTCCGCGGTCATGATAAAACGTAATTTGCCGTTAATGATCACGCTGGGCGTGTTCGTGCTGGGATACCTTTACTGCCTGACCCAGTTCCCGGGCTTCGCCTCCACGCGGGTGATTTGCAACATCCTGACCGACAATGCCTTTTTAGGCATTATCGCCGTCGGCATGACGTTTGTGATCCTCTCCGGCGGGATCGATCTCTCCGTTGGGTCGGTGATCGCCTTTACTGGCGTGTTCCTTGCCAAGGCGATTGGCTTTTGGGGCATTTCGCCGCTGCTGGCTTTTCCGCTGGTGCTGGTCATGGGCTGCGCGTTCGGCGCCTTTATGGGGCTTTTGATCGATGCGCTGAAAATCCCGGCCTTTATTATCACCCTCGCCGGGATGTTCTTCCTGCGCGGCGTGAGCTATCTGGTGTCGGAGGAGTCAATTCCCATTAACCACCCGATCTACGACACGCTCTCCAGCCTGGCGTGGAAAATCCCCGGCGGGGGGCGCCTGAGCGCAATGGGGCTGCTGATGCTGGGCGTGGTGGTGATCGGGATCTTCCTCGCCCACCGTACCCGGTTTGGTAACCAGGTTTATGCCATTGGCGGCAGCGCCACGTCCGCGAACCTGATGGGAATTTCCACGCGCAGCACGACTATCCGCATCTACATGCTTTCGACCGGGCTGGCCACGCTCGCGGGGATTGTATTCTCGGTTTATACCCAGGCAGGCTATGCCCTGGCGGGGGTGGGCGTTGAGCTGGACGCCATTGCCTCGGTGGTGATTGGCGGTACGCTGCTCAGCGGCGGGGTGGGGACGGTGCTCGGCACGCTGTTTGGCGTGGCGATCCAGGGGTTGATTCAGACCTATATCAACTTCGACGGCACGCTCAGCTCCTGGTGGACCAAAATTGCCATCGGCATTCTGCTGTTTATTTTTATCGCGCTCCAGCGCGGCCTGACGGTGCTGTGGGAGAACCGCCAGAGCTCGCCTGTTACCCGGGTGAATACCTCTGTAACAGGGCGATAACATGCTGAAATTGCTTAAACTCTAAACATTTTCCGGTAGCGGCCGATACTCTTTTTTTATGCCCAGAAATATCTCGCTACCGGAAATAACATCATGCTTAAAACGCTATCGATTCGTACCGGCTTGCTCTCTTTACTGGCCGTTATGACCCTTCTGCTGCTGATTGTCAGCGGCATCGGCATTTATGCCCTTACACAAAGTTCCTCTTCTCTCCAGCGCATCAATCATCTTCAGGGTGAACAGATGGTGCAGCTGAATGCCGGCTATACGCTGATCCTGCGCGCGCGTAACGAAGCGGGGCAGGCCGTCCGCATGATGGAGGTCGGCCTGCTGGACGATGCGGCCAGGGCGGTCAAAACCATTAACCAGGAAGTGGCGCTGGCACAGAAAACGCTGAAGGGCGTGATCGGCAGCGGCGTGGCGGATGAGCAGGGGCAAAAGCTGCTGGATAACGTCGCCGCGAGCCTGGCGGTGTACAACCAGCAGGGTATCAGCTCGATGCTGAAAGCCCTGAACGAGCAAAGCGCGGACAGCTATTACGATCTGCTGGAAAACAAGCTGGTCCCGGTGGCGAAGCAGTTTGATAACGATATGCAGGCGTTCCAGGCATGGAGCGAGGCGCGCGGCAAAGCGGAGGTGAGCGCCGTGCAGGCGAGTAAAACCCGCGTGCTGATCCTGATTATCGTCGCGGCGCTGCTGACGGCTGGCATTATCGTGCTGGCCTGGCTGGTTCTGCGCCATATGCTGCTCAAGCCGCTTTCAGCCTCGATTGCCCAGCTGGAACATGTGGCGGCCGGGGATTTAACCCATACCCTGAACGCGCCGGCGAGCCAGGAATTTAATCGCCTTAACGCGGCGATCGAAGGGATGCGCCAGTCGCTGATGGACTCCGTTCTGCGGGTGCGTGACGCCAGCTCGCAGATTGATACCGGCAGCCGCGAGCTGACGGCCGGGAATATGAACCTGGCTCAGCGCACGGAATCCACCGCCACCTCGCTGGAGCAGACGGCCGCCAGCATGGAAGAGATCACCGCCACGGTGAAACTTAACGCCGATAACGCCGAGCAGGCGCACCAGCTGGCGAAGTCGGTCTCCGATACCGCCGATCACGGCAGCGAAATGGTCTGCTATGTCATTGAGAAGATGCGCGACATCTCCGGCAGCTCGGCACGCATCGCCGATATCCTGAGCGTCATCGACGGCATTGCCTTCCAGACCAATATTCTGGCGCTGAACGCCTCCGTTGAAGCGGCGCGTGCGGGTGAGCAGGGGCGAGGTTTTGCGGTCGTGGCGGGTGAGGTGCGTAATCTCGCCAGCCGCAGTGCTGATGCGGCGAAAGAGATCCGCTCGCTTATCAGCGATTCGCAAACCCACGTGAACGAGGGCAGCGAGCTGGCGCAGCAGGCCGGTGAGACGATGGACGAGATCGCCACCGAAGTACTGCGTATGACCAAACTGATGCGTGAAATTGCGACGGCCTCTCAGGAGCAAAGCCGCGGTATTGAGCAGGTGAATATCGCTGTCAATCAGATGGATGAAACGGCGCAGCAAAATGCGGCGCTGGTCCAGCAATCATCTGCGGCAACACGTTCCCTGGAGGAGCAGTCTCGCGAGCTGATGGAAGCGATGGCCTCCTTCAAATTGACGACGCAAACGGCATGACGAAAAAAAGGGGAGCCTGACGGGCTCCCCTTTTCGTGCGTTACGCGTCCGGGAATTCGCGGATCATGCGTTCAACGTCATCCACCATATGGCGGTTGCCGACGAAGAACGAACGGCGCTGGTGCAGGCTTTCTGGCACGATATCCAGAATACGCTCTTTACCGTCGCTCGCCTTGCCGCCTGCCTGTTCGGCCAGGAATGCCATTGGGTTGCACTCGTACAGCAGACGCAGTTTTCCGTCCGGGTGGCTGGCGGTGCTTGGGTAGAGGTAAATACCGCCCTTCAGCAGGTTACGGTGGAAATCCGCCACCAGCGAGCCGATATAGCGTGAGGTGTACGGGCGCTGGGTGGCTTTATCCTCTTCCTGGCAGAATTTGATGTACTTCTTCACGCCGTTCGGGAATTTGATGTAGTTGCCTTCGTTGATGGAGTAGGTGTTGCCCTTCTCCGGGAAGCGCATACGCTCCTGGCACAGGCAGAACACGCCCAGGGACGGATCGTAGGTAAAGGCGTGTACGCCGCAGCCGGTGGTGTACACCAGCATGGTGGACGAGCCATACACCACATAACCGGCAGCAACCTGTTTACTGCCCGGTTGCAGGAAGTCTTCTTCCGTCACCGGCGTGCCAACCGGCGTTACGCGACGGTAGATGGAGAAAATGGTACCGACAGAAACGTTAACGTCGATGTTGGAGGAGCCGTCCAGCGGATCCATCAGAACAACGTATTTCGCGTGTTCACACCCTTCGAATACGACGATCTCATCTTCTTCTTCAGAGGCGATACCCGCAACGATGTCGCGCGCGCGCAGTGCTGCTTTCAGTTTTTCATTGGCGAACAGGTCGAGTTTCTGCTGAACCTCACCCTGAACGTTCTCGGCACCGCTGGCACCCAGGATATCGACCAGACCGGCCTTGTTGATATCGCGGTGGATGATCTTAGCGCCCAGCTTTATTGCCGACAGCAAAGCAGTGAGCTCACCCGTAGCATGAGAGAACTCGTGCTGCTTTTCGACAATAAATTCACCTAACGTTTTCATAACACTTTCCCTGCATCTTATGTTGAGTAAAGCGGTTGATGTCCAACAATCTTAACAAACATTCAAATATTAGCGCAGAGGTGAATCGCGCCAGCAAAATACGGATTTACCTGAAATGCGTTTCACAGCCGCTGACATGTGAGTAAAATGTGCGCCACATTGAAGAAGGATAGTGACGTATGCGCATTCATATATTGGGGATTTGTGGCACTTTCATGGGCGGACTGGCAATGCTGGCGCGCTCGCTGGGCCATGAAGTGACAGGTTCGGACGCCAATGTGTATCCGCCGATGAGCACGCTGCTCGAGAAGCAGGGAATTTCTCTGATTCAGGGATACGACGCCAGCCAGCTGGAGCCGCAGCCGGATCTGGTGATCGTGGGTAACGCCATGACCCGTGGGAATCCATGCGTTGAAGCGGTGCTGGAGCGCAATATCCCGTACATGTCTGGCCCGCAGTGGCTGCATGATTTTGTCCTGCGCGACCGCTGGGTTGTCGCCGTTGCCGGGACGCATGGCAAAACCACCACCGCCGGTATGGCGACCTGGATCCTCGAAGCCTGCGGCTACAAGCCGGGCTTTGTGATCGGCGGCGTGCCGGGCAATTTCGACGTCTCCGCACGTCTGGGCGACAGCCCGTTCTTTGTGATTGAAGCGGATGAATACGACTGCGCGTTCTTCGACAAGCGCTCCAAGTTCGTGCATTACTGCCCACGCACGCTGATCCTCAACAACCTTGAGTTCGATCACGCGGATATCTTTGACGACCTGAAAGCGATTCAGAAACAGTTCCACCATCTGGTGCGCATTGTTCCGGGTCAGGGCCGCATTATCCTGCCGGAGAACGACATCAACCTGAAGCAGACTATGGCGATGGGGTGCTGGAGCGAGCAGGAGCTGGTGGGCGAGCAGGGGCACTGGCAGGCGAAAAAGCTCAACGCGGATGCCTCCGAATGGGAAGTGCTGCTCGACGGTGAGAAAGTGGGCGAGGTGAAGTGGGGCCTGGTGGGCGAGCACAACATGCACAACGGCCTGATGGCGATCGCCGCGGCGCGTCACGTTGGCGTACTGCCTGCGGATGCCGCCAATGCGCTGGGCACGTTTATCAACGCCCGTCGCCGTCTGGAGCTGCGTGGCGAAGCCCACGGTGTGACGGTGTATGACGATTTCGCGCACCACCCAACGGCCATTCTGGCGACGCTTGCCGCATTGCGTGGCAAAGTTGGCGGCACCGCGCGCATTCTGGCCGTACTGGAACCGCGTTCGAACACCATGAAAATGGGCATCTGCAAAGACGATCTCGCGCCGTCCTTAGGGCGTGCCGACGAAGTCTTCCTGCTGCAACCGCAGCATATTCCGTGGCAGGTGGCCGAAGTGGCCGACGCCTGCATTCAGCCGGCGCACTGGAGTGCGGACGTGGATGTCTTAGCGGATATGGTGGTGAAAGCCGCACAGCCTGGCGATCACATTCTGGTGATGAGCAACGGCGGGTTTGGCGGGATCCATCAGAAGCTGCTGGACGGTCTGGCGAAGAAAGCCGCGGCCGCAGAGTAAAAAAAGACCCGGTGGCGCTAGCGCTTACCGGGCCTACATTATCTCTTCTCCCTCTCCCCTTTGGAGAGAGGGCTGGGGTGAGGGGTTTACTCTTCGTTCTCAGACAGCTCGCGCAGATACTGGAAAATCAGACGCGCTGACTTCGGCGGCTTATTCCCTTCTTTCTCTTTCTTCGCGTTACGGATCAAAGAACGCAGCTGCTGGCGGTCGGCATTCGGCCACAGGTTCAGCACTTCAGGTACCGCGTCATCACCTTGCTCGATCAAACGATCGCGGATCTGCTCCAGCTTATGGAACAGCGCAACCTGCTGGTTGTGGCGGTTTTTCAGTTTGTCCAGCGCCTGACGGATCGGCTCCACGTCGCGCTGACGCAGCAGTTTCCCGATAAGCTGAAGCTGGCGGCGACGCCCTTCTTTCTTGATTTTCTGTGCCAGTTCAATGGCATCACGCAGATCCTGGTCGAGCGGGATCTTATCCAGCGCGTTTTTACCCAGTTCTACCATTTCTGCGCCAAGCTGTTTTAACTCTTCGGCGTCACGTTTAATTTCACTTTTACTGACCCAGATGATCTCATCATCTTCGTCTTCGATGTCATCACCGGGAACGTCGTCGAGCCAGTCTTCGGGCTGCTTAGTCATGTCAGGCTCCTTAAAAAAAGAGGCTAATGTTACCAGTTAAGACGCGCACTGAAAAACGGTTCTCTGTTAGACTTCACTTAACTCTCTCTTACAGTATGGCATTTGCGATGAAAGTAACCTCACAAGTTGAAGCGCAGCGTAAGATTCTGGAAGAAGCCGTCTCCACCGCGCTGACGCTCGCTTCAGGTAAATCAGATGGCGCCGAAGTGGCGGTCAGCAAAACCACCGGCATTAGCGTGAGCACCCGCTATGGCGAAGTGGAGAATGTAGAATTTAATAGCGATGGCGCGCTGGGGATCACCGTGTATCACCAGAATCGCAAAGGCAGCGCGTCGTCTACCGATCTCAGCCCGGATGCCATCGCCCGAACGGTGCAGGCGGCGCTGGATATCGCGCGTTACACCTCCCCGGATCCTTACGCTGGCGTGGCCGATAAAGAGCTGCTGGCGTTTGACGCGCCGGATCTCGATCTGTTCCATCCCGCGGAAGTGACGCCGGACGAAGCCATTGAGCTGGCCGCGCGAGCCGAGCAGGCTTCTTTGCAGGCTGACAAACGCATCACCAATACCGAAGGCGGCAGCTTTAACAGCCACTACGGCATTAAAGTGTTTGGTAACTCCCATGGAATGTTGCAGGGGTACTGCTCAACCCGCCACTCGCTTTCCAGTTGCGTCATCGCCGAAGAAAACGGCGACATGGAGCGCGATTACGCCTATACCATTGGCCGCGCGCTGGGGGATTTGCAGTCTCCGGAGTGGGTGGGTAAAGCGTGCGCCGAACGCACGCTGTCTCGCCTGTCGCCGCGCAAGCTCTCCACCATGAAAGCCCCGGTGATTTTTGCCAACGAAGTGGCGACCGGTCTGTTTGGCCATCTGGTAGGCGCTATCGCGGGCGGTTCGGTGTACCGTAAATCGACCTTCCTGCTCGACTCGCTGGGCAAGCAGATCCTGCCGGAATGGCTGACCATCGAAGAGCACCCACACCTGCTGAAAGGGCTGGCCTCCACGCCGTTCGACAGCGAAGGCGTACGCACGGAACGCCGGGATATCGTGAAAGACGGCATTCTGACCCAGTGGCTGCTGACCAACTACTCTGCGCGTAAGCTGGGGCTGAAAAGCACCGGGCACGCGGGTGGCATCCACAACTGGCGCATTGCCGGACAGGGCCTGAATTTTGAACAGATGCTGAAAGAGATGGGCACCGGCCTGGTGGTCACCGAGTTGATGGGGCAGGGCGTGAGCGGTATCACCGGCGATTACTCTCGCGGTGCAGCGGGCTTCTGGGTCGAAAACGGTGAAATTCAGTATCCGGTGAGCGAAATCACCATCGCCGGCAACCTCAAGGACATGTGGCGCAATATTGTTACGGTCGGTAACGATATTGAAACACGCAGCAATATTCAGTGTGGTTCTGTATTACTGCCTGAGATGAAAATCGCCGGGCAATAATCCCCGTAAAAGCGTGATTAATAATAAAAAAGGAAGTGAGCAATGCGTAAACACCTGTTAGCGATCGTCGCGGCTTCAACGCTGGTTCTTGGCTCATCTGCGTTTGCTGCCGATCTCGAAGACAACATGGACATCCTCAGTCAAAATCTGAAGGTGGTGCAGAAAACCGACAATGCGGCGGAAATGAAAGACGCACTGACGAAGATGCGTGAAGCTGCGCTGGATGCGCAAAAAGCGACGCCGCCGAAGCTGGAAAGCAAAGCGGCAGACAGCGCCGAGATGAAAGACTACCGCCACGGCTTTGACGTGCTGGTCGGCCAGATTGACGGCGCGCTGAAGCTGGCGAACGAAGGCAAAGTGAAGGAAGCCCAGGCGGCAGCCGACCAGTTTGCGGCGACCCGCAACGCGTATCACAAGAAGTATCGTTAATTGGGTGCCTGAGCTGTACGTCCTCTCTCCGTATGCGGAGGCGCATGATGCGCCCCCGCATCGTTGCTCCCTACTTGCCGGAGCGACAATCCATCCGCGCTGTCACTTCAAGCGAGCCATTACGAAAACGGATCTCGCACAGTGTTTTCCTCGTTACCAGCGTTAAGATGATTATTGTCAAAGAAATAATCATCAAAACCCCGATACTTGGGTTTCTGCGTTTCATGGATGCCTCCTTGCTTTAAAGCGGGCGAGGTAGCGAACTCCACGGTGTGACGTGTCGTTTCGAGCCCCCGCCCTGATTTTTTATCAGGCGGGGCTTTCCACTTTCCGTCCCATGCCTGAGACGGTCAGTCTCAAGCACCCGCCGCCACTCTAGCGAATCTCCATAAGAAAACCTTATCCACGTCACATTTCTACGAGCCTGCTCGTAATCTTTTTCACTCCGCTTATCAGTCTAATACCGCGTAATAGCGTGATATTCATCACGTAAATCCAGCGATTTATACAGATTCACCGCATTTATGTGGCACAGATCACTGCCGCTGCTCGCCTTTCCACTTCGAAGTGGAAAACAACTCGCTACAAACAATTCCCCCTCGACGTTAGTTTTATTCCAGAGCCATTAACGGGGTAAGACGAGTGATTAACGGAGCGGTAATGAACGACGTTGGGGAACAGGCGGTGCAAACAGAACAGCTCGCGAACACCATGCTTCAGCAGGTCTACGCCCTGCTGGCCCGGCACAACATCATCCCCAACGCGGTACAGGAGCAGATGCTGACCTCCCACGTTCGCGCAATGGCGCACCGGTCCGTGACCGGCGAGCCGCTGCCGGAGGTTGAAGCAGAGCTGTTCGACGAAATTTCACCAGATTCAATGCAACTTGCCCGTGAAGTGGTAGCGCAGTTCGGCAACCTTCCTGATGAAGAGGCCTGGCTGCTCTCCGTTCACTTCGAAGTCGCGAAAGACAACCTTTAAGGAGCAACACATGGAACAGATTACAGTCGTGATTGGCGATCGCCTGGGTAAAGGGCAGAAAGTGGCTGCGGGTGTGGAAAAAGCCGGCGGACGCGCGGTTGTCGTACCGGGCATGGCAGCGGATATGAAGCTCGGTGACGTGATGAAAGCAGAAAACGCCACCTTCGGGATCTCCTTCTGCGGCAGCGGCGGCGCGGGCGCCATCACCGCTCAGACCAAATATGGCTACAAGGCCAAATACGGGATGCGCTCCGTGGATGAGGGTGTGACCGCCATCAACGAAGGCTGCAACGTGCTGGGCTTTGGCTTTATGGATAAAGAAGAGCTGGGCGAGCGTCTGGTACAGGCGTGGCAGAAGAAATACGGCGCGTAAGCATGAAAGAACAGTTCACAACCACGGTGAGAGTGAAGGGGAAGGGCGACGCCAAAGCGCGCGCCTTTGCCGACGCGCTCAACCACGTTCAGGCCGCGGTGATGAAAGCCTCACCGCATATCTTACTGCGTATTGAGCCACAGGATGTGCAGGTCGTTCAGGCGCAAGAAGCGGTGCGAAAAGAAGCGTTTCTGTTCTTCTTTCTGCGCCGGGAAAGACGCACCTACAGCGTGGAGCTGGATGTGACCGTCAACGTGACAGCCATCAATCTCGACCAGGTGGATTTCGTCACGCAACGCTGATTATTCATAAAAGGGCAGACTGATGTTCTTAATTATATTAATAAAATCGCTCATCATCGGCGGCCTGGTAGGCGTCGGTGTCGGGGCCGGGGCTGCACGCATGTTTCATGCGCCTACCACTCAGGGTATGGGCGCGTTTCGTACGTTGGGGGAACTGAACTCCTGCGAAGGGGATCCGGCGTCCCACTTCTCCTTTGGGTTAGGTTTCTTCTTTAACGCCTGGGCCTCTTCCGTGGCCGCAGGTGCCTTCACACAGGACGTTGACCACCGCATCATCCCAAACTGGGGTGCTGCCGCGCTGATGATCAAAAACCGTAACGTCGGTGAAACGCTGCATGACCCGCGCAAAATGGCGATTGCCTGCGGCATCATCGGCATGATTGTCGTGACCTTCCTTAACCTGACCGCCTCCTCCGTGCCCGCAGCGCTTCAGGTCACCGCCGTGAAGGTGCTTGTACCGGCGGCTAACCTGCTGGTCAACACCGTCATGCCGGTGATCTTCTGGCTGGCGGCCATCGACGCGGGTAAAAAATCGGGCTTCTGGGCCACCATCTTTGGCGGCGCGGCGCAGCTGATTATGGGCAACGCCGTACCGGGTCTGGTACTGGGTATTCTGATCGGTAAAGGCGTGGAGGAGAGCGGCTGGAACCACGTCACCAAAGTGATGATGGCGGCGATCGTTCTGCTCTTCGTGCTGAGCGGCTTCTTCCGCGGCTTCGACATGAAGATGATCGAATCCTTCCATCTGACCGTGCCGAACTGGCTCGACATGATCCACAACTCGCTCAGCGGTAAATAACAGGAGCCTCTAAATGGAACAGAATAAAGGTTTTTGGTATGCCGACTGGTCGTTCCCGATCTTCGTTGGCCTGCTCTCCTCCGGCGTGTTTGCCGGGACGCACATGTACTACCTCTACGGCATCGGCGCGTTTAACGAAGTGGCCTTCGTGGCGATGCTGAAAGCGGGCATTGATACCGGCGTTTACGGCGCGGTGGCGGCATTTGGCGCGAGCTTCCTGTTCGCCCGAATTATCGAAGGGTCGCTGGTAGGTATTCTTGATATCGGCGGGGCGATCCAGACCGGCGTGGGCCTCGGCGTACCGGCGCTGCTGCTGGGCGCGGGGATCATGTTCCCGGTGACCAACTTCATTGCCTCGCTGATTACCGGCCTGGTGATTGGTCTGGCGATTGGCTACGTCATCATCCTGGCGCGTAAGTTCACCATCAACCAGAGCAACTCCACCTACGGCGCAGACGTGATGATGGGCGCGGGTAACGCCTCCGGCCGCTTCCTCGGGCCGTTGATTATCCTCAGCGCCATGACCGCTTCCATTCCAATCGGCGTCGGTTCCCTGGTAGGCGCGTTGCTGTTCTACATCTGGCAGAAGCCGATAACCGGTGGCGCCATCCTCGGCGCAATGATTTTGGGCTGGCTGTTCCCGGTCGCCCTTTAATACCCGCGGGCGCTTCGGTGCCCGCCTTATCAGGAGAACCCCATGTTTGATCTACTCCTGCGCCGTGCGCGCCTCGCCGACGATACCCTGACCGATATCGCCATTCAGGACGGGAAGATCGCCGCGACAGGCGACATTAACGCTCCCGCCCGCAAAACGGTTGAGCTTAACGGTGATGTGTTCGTCAGCGCGGGCTGGATTGACTCCCACGTCCACTGCTACCCGAACTCCCCGATTTACCACGACGGGCCGGACAGCGTGGGCATTGCCACCGGCGTCACCACCGTGGTGGACGCGGGCAGCACCGGGGCCGACGACGTGGACGATTTCTACACCATCACCCGCAAAGCCTCCACCGATGTCTTTGCCCTGTTGAATATCTCCCGCGTGGGGCTGATTGCCCAGAACGAACTGGCCAACATGGCAAACATTGACGCCGATGCGGTGAAGCAGGCGGTGAAGCGCCACCCTGATTTTATCGTCGGCCTGAAGGCGCGCATGAGCAGCAGCGTGGTCGGTGAAAACGGCATCACCCCGCTGGCGCGCGCGAAAGCGATCCAGAAAGAGAACGGCGACCTGCCGCTGATGGTGCACATTGGCAACAACCCGCCGAACCTCGACGAAATCGCCGAGCTGCTGAGCTCCGGCGACATCATTACCCACTGCTACAACGGCAAGCCAAACCGCATCCTGACGCCCTCCGGCGAGCTGCGTGCCTCCATTACCTCCGCCCTGAAGCGCGGCGTGCGTCTGGACGTTGGCCACGGTACGGCGAGCTTCAGCTTTGAAGTGGCGAAGCGCGCTATTGCGATGGGCATTCTGCCGCACACCATCAGCTCGGATATTTACTGCCGCAACCGCATCAACGGCCCGGTCGGCTCGCTGGCAAGCGTGATGTCGAAATTCCTCGCCATCGGCATGTCATTGCCGCAGGTGATTGACTGCGTCACCGCCAACGCCGCCGACGGCCTGCGCCTGACGCGCAAAGGCCGCATTCAGCCTGGCCTCGACGCCGATCTGACGCTGTTTACCCTCAAGCGCCAGCCGACGGTGCTGACGGATGCCGAAAACGACAGCCTGCAGGCTGAACACATTCTGGTGCCGCTTGCCGCGATCCGCGCGGGCAAGGGCTACATGACCGAACAAGGGAGCACGGAACATGCCTTCGATTTATGAGAAGTACAACTTAAAGCAGGTTATCAACACCTCTGGCCGCATGACGGCGCTGGGTGTCTCCACGCCGCGCCCGGAAGTGGTGCAGGCGGCGATGGACGGCATGAATCACTATTTCGAGATGAAGGATCTGGTCAATAAAACCGGGGAATACATCGCGAAGCTGCTGGAGGTGGAAGGGGCGACGGTGGTCTCCTGCGCGTCGGCGGGCATTGCCCAGTCCGTGGCGGCTGTGCTGGTGAAAGACAGCGACTGGCTGCTGGAAAACCTGCACGTCACACCGATTGAAAATAACGAGATCGTCCTGCCGAAAGGCCACAACGTGAATTTTGGCGCGCCGGTGGGCACCATGGTGGCGCTTGGCGGCGGCAAGCTGGTGGAAGCGGGCTACGCCAACGAATGTTCCGCCGATCAGCTGGCGGCGGCGATCACCCCGCGCACGGCGGCTATCCTCTACATTAAATCGCACCACTGCGTGCAGAAAAGCATGCTCAGCGTCGAGCAGGCGGCGGTTGTCGCGCGTAAACACGACTTGCCGCTGATCGTTGATGCCGCGGCGGAAGAAGATCTGCATACCTATTACCGATCCGGCGCCGATCTGGTGATCTACAGCGGCGCGAAGGCGATCGAAGGCCCAACCAGCGGCCTGGTGATTGGCAAAACCCAGTACGTTGAGTGGGTGAAGCGCCAGACGGCGGGCATTGGCCGCGCGATGAAGGTGGGCAAAGAGGGCATTCTTGGCCTGACCTGCGCCATCGAACACTACCTGACGGCCACCAAGGAGAGCGGCGCCGAGATGGTGGCGAAAATGACGCCGTTTATCGAGGCGCTCAACACCCTGAACGGTGTGACCGCGCGCGTGGTCTGGGACAGCGCCGGACGCGACATCGCCCGCACCGAAATTAAGTTCGACGAAGCCACCACCGGCGTCGGCACGGGTGACCTGGTGGCGAAGCTGAAGCAGGGCGAATACGCCATTTACTTCCGTGGCTATAAAGCCAACGAAGGGATTATCGAAGCGGACGTGCGCAGCGTAAACGCTGACCAGCTGAACATTGTGTACCGCCGCATTAGTGAAGTATTAGGACAGGAGAAAAACGCATGAAACTGACCCCCAACTTTTACCGTGACCGCGTCTGTCTGAACGTGCTGGCTGGCTCAAAGGCCAACGCCAGCGCCATCTATGAGGCGGCGGAAGGCCACGTGCTGGTGGGCGTGCTCTCCAAAAATTACCCGGACGTGGCGAGCGCGGTCGCGGATATGCGTGAATACGCGAAGCTGATTGATAACGCGCTCTCCGTTGGCCTGGGCGCGGGCGATCCGAACCAGTCGGCGATGGTGAGTGAAATCTCCCGCCAGGTGCAGCCGCAGCACGTTAACCAGGTCTTTACCGGCGTGGCCACCAGCCGCGCGCTGCTGGGGCAAAATGACTCCGTAGTCAACGGTCTGGTCTCTCCGACCGGTACCGTCGGGATGGTGAAAATCTCCACCGGCCCGCTGAGCAGTAACGCGCCGGACGGCATTGTGCCGGTTGAAACCGCCATCGCCCTGCTGAAAGATTTCGGCGGCAGCTCCATCAAATATTTCCCGATGGGCGGCCTGAAGTGCCGTGACGAATACCAGGCGGTGGCGGAAGCCTGCGCCCGTCACGACTTCTGGCTGGAGCCGACCGGGGGAATCGATCTGGAGAACTTCGAGACGATCTTGCAGATCGCCCTGGATGCGGGCGTGAGCAAAATCATCCCGCATATCTACAGCTCGATTATCGATAAAGCCAGCGGTGATACGCGTCCGGAAGATGTGCGTACGCTGCTGGCGATGACGAAGAAGCTGGTTAAGTAGAACCTGCCCCTCACCCCAGCCCTTTCCCCAAAGGGGAGAGGGTGTAATCGTCCCCTCTCCCCTTTGGGGAGAGGGTTAGGGTGAGGGGAAACAAACCGCACACACCCGAAGGAGCCACCATGCACACCCGAACCCTGCTTGTCGCTTCACTCTCAATGCTCGCCACCGCCGCTGTCGCCCAGACGCAATACGCCTGGGTGGGTACCTATAATCCGAACGGCGAAGGGCTGTACCGCTTTACCGTCGACCCGCAAACCGGTGCGCTGAACGATAAAACGCTGGTGAGCAAGCTGCCGAACGCCGCGCAGTTAACCGTCTCACACGACGGCAAAACGCTCTATCTGGCAAGCGAAGTGGAGCAGGGCGTGGTGCAGGCGCTGCGCATCGGCGATAACGGCACGCTGAGCGAGCTGAATCAGGTGGCCTCCGGCGGCGCGGGGCCGGTATATCTTTCCCTGACGCCGAACGGTAAACATCTGCTGGTGGCAAACTACATCAGCGGAACTGTCGCGGTGCTGCCCGTTAACGCAGACGGCAGCCTGAGCGATGCTACGGACACCCATCAGGACAAAGGCGAACCGGGCGCGGCGAAGCCGGAAGCTGCCGTCGAGGGCAGTTTCGCCATCAGCGATCATAACGGCCCGCATGCGCACATGATCGCCGCCGATCCGAGCGGGAAATACGTTTTTTCCACCGATCTGGGGCTGGATAGCATCTATCAGTACCGTTTTGACGATCAAACCGGGAAGCTGACTCCGAACGATCCGCCGTTTATCAGCGCCTCCTCAAAAGGGGCCGGGCCGCGCCACTTCGTCTTTACGCCGAAAGGTGATGCCCTGTGGCTGATTAACGAAGAGGCGTCTACGCTCACCCATTATGCGCTGGACAGTAATGGCAGGCTGAAAGAGGGTAAAACGGTTTCAGCCCTGCCGGACGGTTATAAAGGCACCAGTTTTGCTGCCGGGCTGGCGCTAAGTGCCGACGGGAAACAGCTGTATGTCGCTAACCGTTTGCATAACAGCATCGGGCACTTTACCGTAACGGCAGAGGGTACGCTGACGCATCAGGATGATGTCTGGACGCGCGGCGACTATCCGCGCACCCTGACGCTCGATAAGCAGGGTCGCTGGCTGTACGTCATGAACCAGCGCAGCGACAACATTACCCGTTTCCGCGTGGCGCCGGACGGCAAGCTGAGCGCCGAG
This sequence comes from Enterobacter cloacae complex sp. IR5402, assembly GCF_049238125.1. NCBI lineage: Bacteria > Pseudomonadati > Pseudomonadota > Gammaproteobacteria > Enterobacterales > Enterobacteriaceae > Enterobacter > Enterobacter cloacae complex sp. IR5402. The sequence continues at coordinate 43,570 of NZ_JBMKHO010000010.1, read as the reverse complement.
CCAGACTATACCCCGGTCGGCAGCCCATCCCAGATGGTCATTTCACCTTAAGCCGTAAGAGGACAACGACGTGCGATTTCCGAACCAACGTTTAGCGCAACTTTTCGATCTGTTGCAAAACGAGACGCTGCCGCAGGACGAGCTGGCGCAGCGGCTGTCGGTTTCCACGCGAACCGTCCGGGCGGATATCACCGCCCTGAACGCGCTGCTGGCCAGCCACGGCGCGCAGTTCATTTTGAGCCGGGGCAACGGCTATCAGCTCAAAATTAATGATGTGGCGCGCTATCAACAATTGCAGGCGTCCCACCCGCGCGCGCTACGTATTCCGCGAACCGGACCTGAGCGCGTGCACTATCTGGTGGTGCGTTTTCTGACGTCAGCCTTTTCCATCAAGCTGGAGGATCTGGCCGATGAGTGGTTCGTCAGCCGGGCCACGTTGCAGAGCGACATGGTGGAAGTGCGCGAGTGGTTTCACCGTTACAACCTGACGCTGGAAACCCGCCCTCGCCACGGCATGAAGCTGTTTGGCAGCGAGATGGCGATCCGCGCCTGCCTGACCGACCTCCTGTGGGAGCTGGCGCAGCAGGACAGCCTGAACCCGCTGGTGACCGACGTGGCGCTGAACGCGGGCGTGGCGGAAAAGATGGTGCCGGTGCTGCACGATGCGCTGACGCGCCATCACATTCGCCTGACCGACGAAGGCGAGCTGTTCCTGCGCCTGTACTGCGCGGTGTCGGTGCGGCGCATCAGCGAAGGGTATCCGCTGCCGGAATTCCACGCGGAAGACGTGGAAGAGAACGTGCATGAGGCGGCGAAAGATATCGCGGTGGCTATCCAGGAGCTGGCGGGCAAAGCGCTGTCGCCGTCAGAAGAGAGCTGGCTGTGCGTGCACATTGCGGCGCGGCAGATCCAGGAGATCGCCCCGAGCGCCATTAATGCTGACGACGACGAAGCCCTGGTCAACTACATTCTGCGCTACATCAACACCCACTATAACTACAACCTGTTGAGCGACGAGCAACTGCATGCAGATCTGCTCACGCACATAAAAACCATGATTACCCGCGTGCGGTATCAAATCATGATCCCCAATCCGTTGCTGGATAACATCAAGCAGCACTACCCGATGGCGTGGGATATGACCCTCGCGGCGGTGTCGAGCTGGGGAAAATACACCCCGTATGTGATCAGCGAAAACGAAATTGGTTTTCTGGTGCTGCATATCGGCGTCGGGCTGGAGCGCCACTACAACATCGGCTACCAGCGCCAGCCGCGGGTGCTGCTGGTATGCGACGCAGGTAACGCGATGGTGCGCATGATCGAGGCGGTACTTCAGCGTAAATACCCGCAGATTGAGGTGACGCGCACGCTCACCCTTCGCGAGTACGAGCTTGCCGATGCCATTGGCGAAGACTTTGTGATCTCCACCGCCCGCGTGAGCGAAAAATCCAAACCGGTGGTGATGATCGCCCCGTTCCCGACCGATTATCAGTTAGAGCAGATCGGCAAGCTGGTGCTGGTGGACCGCACCCGGCCGTGGATGCTGGAAAAATACTTCGACGCGGCCCATTTCCGCATTATCGACAAGCCTGTCGACCAGCAAACGCTGTTCCGCGAGCTGTGTGAACAGCTTGAAGCAGAGGGCTTTGTCGGTGCGGAGTTTCTGGATTCGGTTATCGAGCGTGAAGCCATCGTCAGCACCATGCTCGGCGACGGCATTGCGCTGCCGCACTCCCTCGGCCTGCTGGCGCAAAAAACGGTGGTCTACACCGTGCTGGCGCCGCAGGGCATTCAGTGGGGAGATGAAACCGCCCATGTCATCTTCCTGCTCGCCATCAGCAAAAGCGAGTACGAAGAGGCAATGGCGATTTACGACATCTTTGTCACTTTCCTGCGTGAACGCGCGATGGCGCGCCTGTGCCAGTGCGAGAATTTTGCGGCGTTTAAGGCTGTGGCGATGGAGAGTTTGAGTCGGTTTTGACGTTCAGGCGGACAGAGGATATCCGCCTTCATTCAACGCAGATGATGCACAACCTGGTTGCTGCTGCCGCGCCAGATAAGCATAGGATCTTTTAGATCCTGCATGAACTTGCCGTCGACCAGGACGTTAATTAGATCCACCACTTCCATCTGCTGCGCATTCAGTTCATCCAGCTTATAGCCCGTCCAGACCCAGATGTCTTTTCCCGCGCACTCGTGGTGGATGCGTTTTACCAGCTTCAGGATCTCCGGCACGTTTTGCGGATGGAGCGGGTCGCCGCCGGAGAGCGAGATCCCCTGGCGTTTGATGCGCGTGTCGTTCAGGTCGTTGATGATGCGGTCTTCCATCTCAGCGGTAAACGGCATACCCGAGTTCAGGCGCCAGGTGCTTTTGTTGTAGCAGCCGGGGCACTCGTGAACGCAGCCTGATACAAACAGGGTACAGCGGGTGCCGGGGCCGTTGACGATGTCGACGGGGTAGTACTGGTGATAATTCATAGCGTTAACCTGATGCCCTCACCCCGGCCCTCTCCCACAGGGAGAGGGAGAAAACCGGTGGCCGGAATAACAATGTGCTCGATCGGTTCCCTCTCCCTTGAGGGAGAGGGGTAGGGTGGGGGGGACACCCTGCGCAGAACTTACCCGATCTGCCCATTCCCCAGATGTTTCACCCTGCGCTTCACCTCTTCCTGCTTACCGGCGTTAAACGGACGGGCATCCGGGCTGCCGAGGTAGCCGCACACGCGGCGGGTCACGGAGACGCGGGCTGCATCGTGGTTACCGCATTTCGGACAGGTGAAGCCTTTGCTGGTGCACTCGAACTCACCGGTAAAGCCGCACTCGTAGCACTCGTCAATTGGCGTGTTGGTTCCGTAGTACGGCACGTGCTGATAGCTGTAATCCCACACGTCTTCCAGCGCCTTCAGGTTGTGCTGAATGTTCGGGTACTCGCCATAGCAGATAAAACCGCCGTTCGCGATGGGCGGATAAGCCGCTTCGAAGTCGATCTTGTCGTACGGGTTCACCTTCTTCTCCACATCGAGGTGGAAGCTGTTGGTGTAGTAACCTTTGTCGGTCACGCCTTCCACGATGCCGAATTCGGCGGTGTCCAGACGGCAGAAGCGATCGCAGAGGTTTTCACTCGGCGTGCTGTACAGGCTGAAACCGTAACCAGTTTCCTCTTTCCACTGGTCTACCGCATCGCGCAGGCGCTGCACAATCGCGATACCCTTCTCACGCAGGGCGTCGTTGTCATAGATATGCTTGTCGCCAAACAGCGCGTTAATCGTTTCGTGAATGCCGATATAGCCAAGAGAGATCGACGCGCGACCGTTTTTGAAGATCTCCGACACATCATCGTCCGCTTTCAGGCGCACGCCGCAGGCTCCTTCCATATAGAGAATTGGCGCGACGCGGGCTTTCACCCCTTCAAGACGGGCGATGCGGGTCATCAGCGCCTTACGTGCCAGCTGTAAACGTTCATCCAGCAGCGTCCAGAAGGCCGCTTCATTCCCTTTGGCTTCCAGCGCGATGCGCGGCAGGTTCAGGCTGATGACGCCCAGGTTGTTGCGCCCGTCGTGGATCTGCTCGCCGTTCTCATCTTCGTACACGCCGAGGAAGCTGCGGCAGCCCATTGGCGTTTTAAACGAACCCGTGACTTTTACCACCTGGTCGTAGTTGAGGATATCCGGGTACATACGCTTGCTCGCGCACTCCAGCGCCAGCTGTTTGATGTCGTAGTTCGGATCGCCAAACTTGTGGTTCAGGCCGTCGCGAATGGCGAACACCAGTTTCGGGAACACCGCCGTTTTACGGTTTTTACCGAGGCCGGAGATACGGTTGCGCAGAATAGACTGCTGGATCAGGCGTGATTCCCAGCTGGTGCCGAGGCCAAACCCGAAGGTCACAAACGGCGTCTGGCCGTTGGCGGTGTGCAGCGTGTTTACCTCATATTCCAGCGACTGGAAGGCGTCGTAGCACTCTTTCTCGGTGCGGGAACGGGCGTAACCGTCAGCATTCGGGATCTGCCACTCTTCCGCCGTTTTACGGTGTTTGTTGAAGCTCTCGGTCACGAACGGGGCCAGCACTTCATCAATGCGGTTAATGGTGGTGCCGCCATAGATGTGGCTCGCCACCTGGGCGATGATCTGCGCCGTGACCGCCGTCGCGGTGGAGATGGATTTCGGCGGCTCAATCTCGGCGTTACCCATTTTAAAACCGTGGGTCAGCATGCCTTTCAGGTCGATCAGCATGCAGTTAAACATCGGGAAGAACGGCGAGTAGTCGAGATCGTGATAGTGGATCTCACCGCGCTCGTGCGCCGAGACTACATCGCGCGGCAGCAGATGCTGACGGGCATAGTGCTTGGCGACGATACCGGCCAGCAGGTCGCGCTGGGTCGGGATCACTTTGCTGTCTTTATTGGCATTTTCATTGAGCAGCGACGAGTTGGTTTGCTCTACCAGGCCGCGGATCTCCTGGTTCAGGCGACCGCGTTTCTCACGCTGGACGTCACGGTCGTGACGATACTCAATGTAGGCGCGCGCCAGCTGCTTGTACGGACCAGACATCAGCTGGTTTTCAACCGCGGTCTGGATCTCGTTGATATCCACCTGGCTGCGTTCGTGCATTTGGCTGCTAACGACTTCTGCGACGGTGGCGCAGTAATCTGCGTCATCGACTCCCGCTGCTTTAGCTGCACGCAGAATGGCTTCTTTGATGCGCTCTGATTTAAACGGCACTTTACAGCCATCACGTTTCATCACATGCGGTGTCATGATCACTCCATTTTAAAAACAGGTTATCCACAGAGGTGGAGAAGTATTCACCGGGCGTATTCCTCGCCGCGGCAAAGACTTCCCGCGTGCCCAGCCCGTGTTATCCACAATTCCGGCCAGCGTAAGCGCCGTCTTGTTGTTGGAATAGTAGACGATAAATACAAGATATTGGGTCGGCGTGCATTTTAAGTGCTACATATAGTGATTTGCATCAAACATGTTTGCGATTTTTTTGATGCAGGACAAAGTAAAAAGACGAGAGTACAAACGGCGGGCGCTGGGGCAATTGTAAAGACGCGAAGGAAAAATCTGATTAATTATTCAACAAAAACAGCAAAGTAAGCCGGACACGGCATCGTGCCCGGCGGAGGAATTACTGCTTTAGCCACCACACGGCTTCAAACGGACGAAGCATTGAGGTTTGAGGGGCGGGGTAGTTGCTTATCACCACCTGCGACTCACCGCTGAGAGCGTCCGCTTGCCATTCCTGAGGCAAATGGCTCAGGTTCGCCACCACCATCAGCGTTTGCCCCTGCCACTGGCGGCGATAGCACCACAGGGAAGGGTGGTCAGGCAGGAGATCCTCATAATCCCCCCACGTCAGTACCGGCAGGGTTTTGCGCAGGCGAATCAGCGACTGGTAGGTGTAGAACACCGAATCGGGGTCGTCCAGCGCCGCGCGGACATTCACGGTTTCGTAGTTGTCGCAAACGCCAATCCACGGCTCGGCCTCGGTAAAGCCCGCATTATGCGAGGCGTCCCACTGCATCGGCGTGCGGCCATTATCGCGTGACTTACTCGCCAGAATCGCCAGTAGTTCATCGGTATCGCGTCCGTTAGCCCGCTGTTCGGCGAACATGTTCAGACTTTCCACGTCGCGGTAGTCGGTGATACGGCTGAAATGCGGGTTGGTCATACCCAGCTCTTCACCCTGGTAGATATACGGCGTGCCCTGCATCCCGTGCAGCACCATGCCGAGCATTTTCGCCGCCGCCACGCGGTGTTCCCCTTCGTCACCAAAGCGCGACACGATGCGCGGCTGGTCATGGTTACACCAGAACAGCGCGTTCCAGGCTTTGTTGTGCATCCCCTGCTGCCAGTGGCGGAAAAGGGTTTTCAGCGCCACGAAGTCCGGCTTTGCCTTCGTCCATTTTTCGCCGCCGGGGTAGTCCACCTTGAGGTGGTGAAAGTTAAAGGTCATCGACAGCTCGCGGCCATCAAGAGACGCGTACTGCTGGCAGTTCTCCAGCGAGGTGGAGGACATCTCGCCCACCGTCATCAGGTTACGCGGGGTAAAGACGTCCCGGCTCATCTCCTGAAGATATTCATGGATGCGCGGCCCGTCAGTGTAGAAGCGGCGACCGTCGCCGAGGGTATCGTCCGGGAAATCCTGATCTTTTGAAACCAGGTTGATGACGTCCAGACGCAAGCCGTCCACGCCGCGATCGGCCCAGAACTCGCACACTTTTTTCAGCTCGGCGCGCACCGCCGGGTTTTCCCAGTTGAGATCCGCCTGCTCCGGTGCGAACAGGTGCAGATAATACTGTTCGCTTTCGGCGTGCCAGCGCCAGGCGTTGCCGCCAAATTTGGAGCGCAAGTTGTTGGGAAGCGTATCCGGCGTACCGTCCCGCCAGATATAGAACTGGCGGTACGGACTCGCTTTATCCAGCGACTCGCGGAACCAGGCGTGCTGCGTGGACGTGTGGTTAAAGACCATATCCAGCACGATGCGGATGCCGCGTTCATGCGCCCGGGCAACCAGTTCGTCAAAGTCGTCCAGCGTGCCGTAGGTCGGGTCAATGGCAGTGTAGTTCGCCACGTCGTAACCGTTATCCACCTGCGGCGAGATATAAAACGGCGTCAGCCAGATAGCGTCAATGCCGAGGGTTTTCAGGTAGTCCAGGCGCTGCGTTACGCCGCGTAGATCGCCCGTGCCGCTGCCGGTGGTATCCTGGAAACTCTTTGGGTAAATCTGATAGATGACGCCGTTCTGCCACCAGTGAGGAAGGGTATTCATAGTGCGTTCCTGCAAATGCGAAGGGGCGCAACTGCGCCCCGAAAGAGAGAATTAAACAATCTGCAACGTGCCCTGACGGAACTTACGCTGATAAACCACGGTAGTCAGCGCCATTGGGATGATAATCGCCACCGCCATCGCCAGCGCAAATACCTGCCAGAAAGCGGGCTGAATGGAGAGGATCCCCGGCAGGCCGCCGACGCCAATCCCGTTTGCCATCACGCCGTTCAGGCCGCACAGCAAGCCCGCCAGACCGGAGCCGATCATCGCGCAGAGCATCGGGAAGCGGTATTTCAGGTTGATACCGTACATCGCCGGTTCAGTGACGCCGAGGTAAGCGGAGATAGCAGCCGGAACGGAGATCTCACGCTCGTTGTGCTTACGGCTGACGATGATGATGCCGGTTACCGCCGAGGCCTGCGCAATGTTAGACAGGGCGATGATCGGCCAGACAGGCGTACCGCCGAGGCTCTGGATCATTTGCATATCGATCGCCAGCGTGGTCTGGTGCACGCCGGTGATCACCAGCGGAGCGTAGAGGAAGCCAAACAGCGCGGCACCGATTGGCGCGAAGCTGCCGGTCATCAGGTGACGGACCGCGAAGGCCACGCCGTCGCCAATCATGCGGCCAAACGGACCGATAAAGGCGTGCGCCAGGAACACCGCCAGGATCAGCGAGCAGACCGGGACCACCACCAGATACAGGTAATCCGGCACGATGCGCTTCAGGCGCGTCTCAATAAAGCCCAGCGCCAGACCCGCCAGCAATGCCGGGATCACCTGCGCCTGATAGCCCACTTTGGCGATGGTAAACAGGCCGAAGTTCCACACCTCTGGCGTTTGCTGACCAAGTAAGTAAGCGTTCATTAACTGCGGAGAGACCAGCGTCACGCCGAGCACGATACCGAGAATTGGCGTTCCGCCCATCTTGCGCACCGCGGACCAGCAGATTCCGACCGGCAGATAGAAGAAGATCGCTTCGCCAATCAGCCACAGGAAGTCATAGATACTTTGCAGCGCCGGGTACATCTGCGCCAGGGTTTTGCCGTCGCTCATTGGCACATCGCCGATGACGTTACGGAAGCCCAGAATTAAGCCCCCGCTGATCAGCGCTGGCAGCAGCGGGAAGAAGATCTCCGCAAAATGGGAAATCAGCTGCTCATGCCATTTCATATTCTGACGCGCGGCCTTCTTCGCCTGCTCTTTATCTGCGGAAGAGTGCCCGGTAGTCGCCAGCAGAGCCTGATAGTAATCGCCCACTTCGGTACCAATCACCACCTGGAACTGCCCGGCATTGGTGAAGCAGCCTTTAACCATGGAAAGCTCTTCAATGGCCTTCGGGTTGGCTTTGGCCGGATCGTTCAGCACGAAGCGCAGGCGGGTAATGCAATGGCTGACGGTGGCGATGTTGTCGCGTCCGCCGACCAGGACGATCAGCTGATCGATATCTGTTTGTTTGACTTTACTCATCATGAAACCTCATGACAGATGGTGATAGGGGTTATGACCTGTGCGCAAGCCTACTCCTTCAACGTGACGGCGAAAATGGGAACGTTCCCGAAATCGGGCGAAGATCACAATAATCCGCTGTGTGAGGGCACACTGGATTGCATTTCACTCGCAGTTTTTATGAATTTCTTCTCAAGAGTGTTTAAAAAATATCAGGTCAATATCTTAAAAATACAGGGAAGATCTTAAACATGATCTGGCCGGAACTTTACAGTCGGTTTCAGGCATAAGCTTGTCTTCATATACTGAAATAAACGTAGAGCAATAATGTACGGGAACAACGAGATCGTCAGTTATTTACAGGCCAATAAAATACTTGCGCTTAAACTCGACCATGCTGTTACTGCGGTCGGCCAGAACGTCAAAACACAGGTGAATATGATAGGGAAAGGCGCCACTCGGCTGTTGTATTACGCCTCATGTTTCACTGATGAATACAATGATGTTTGCCTGAGACAGAAGAGCGAAGACCTACGCTTCAGAGATGCCGTTTATAAATTAGTAAGCGGTGTGGATGTAGTCTATGAAATGCTTAGACTGTATTTTGAGGAAGTTTTCAAATACAAAAATCCTAAACAGTTAGAGTATATTAAACAGCGGCTAATGGCTGTAAATGTCCACATCGCTGCGGTTAGCCTTACCGGTGCCGGGTTTACATTAGCCGTTGCCGCCTGCGTTCGCCTTGGATTAAATATCAGCCTCGAATTAAGCGCCATTACCGGAAGATGGGCTTCCCGAGGTATTGCTTTTATTGGGCTGTATGGGGTAGTACAGCAAGCCGCCGATAGCGCGCATCGTCTGTACGTTGAATTTCCCGCCTGGTACTCGGCACTTTATGCTCAAGGGCTTGAAATGCTTTATTTTCTCATTGAGCCTGTGTTTCGCAGGACGGACGCGACACGTGCGCAATGGGCATCTGATGACGACATTGCGGATATCATCACCAGGTTGATCAGATAACAATGATGAATTACATCAAACGTTTTTTACGTTGGCAGGGGCGAATTATATTTTCGGTCTACGGCCCGGCCGCGTTAACAATCCTGTTTGCCCTGATACAGGCCCATTTCTTCCCCGGCAGTCCTGTCTGGCCAATTGGGCTTTTCTTCATTGTGGTCATGATTGTTTTTGGCTGCTATGTGAAATGGTAAAAGGCCAAACATTTCAATACAGATAACCACTAATAAGGTATTTCTATGTCTGCTCCCGCACATTTATGGCTTGAAGATGAGAATGGCTCGCCGATTGTCGGTTGTTGTGCAATGCCACTGCGTCTTGGATCTATTGAATTAAAATCCTTTTCCCATGGCGTAACTATTCCGGTTGACCCAAGCTGGGGAAAACTCACTGGTACACGCGTACATCGGCCTATAACAATAGTCAAAGAATTTGATCAGACAACGCCGCTTCTTTACCGGGCAGTTTGCGAAGGGCGAACCATGAAGAAGGCGACAATTAAAATGTACCGTATTCTTGAGTCTGGGATTGAGGCTGAGTATTTCAATATTATTCTGGAAAACGTCAAGTTCACAACGGTAGCGCCGTATCTCTCCCCCGGCAGTATGACCAGTACCCACCTGGAAACGCTGGAGCTGCGCTATGAGGCAATTACCTGGAAGTATACCGAAGGCAATATCCTGTACCGTGATTCATGGAACGATCGCTGTTGCGCATGAAAGCGAAAGGACTATGAGAGACGGGCAGGAATAACGATCTGACGCGGCTCAGCGCGCCCGTTGATCTGCTCTATCAGCTGCGCGGCAGCCTGCCGGCCAGATTCGGCGTAACCCGGATCAACGCTGATAATCTCCGGGTGTAAGAACTTCATCAGCGGCGTGCTTCCCACGCTCGCTAATTGCAGCTCCCCGATGCGCTGCTCCTGCAAATATTTGCTCGCACCCAATGCAAGGGTATCCGTGGCGCATACCAGGGCGGTGGTTTGTGGCGTCAGCACGCTGGCGACCTGTTCATATCCCTGTTTCATACCCAGACCAGGCAGCGCGGCCACGGCGGGGAGATTGTGTTTTTTACAAAACGCCAGGTACGCTTCATGGCGACGCTTGCCGGTGGTGATGTCGGCATGCGGCACGCCGAGATAGCTAATATGCCGATGGCCCTGTTCATACAGGCGCTGCATCAGGATCACGATCGCCCCTTCGTCATCGTAACAGACAGAGGCAAACCCGCTTGCGTCGCGCGCCAGCAGCACCAGTGACGGCTGCCAGGGTTTAAGCACGTCCTCTTTTAGGCCGGTAAATCCGAACAGCACCACCCCATCAATATTACGGCGCTGAAGCATACCGAGATGCTCCTCCACCATTTGCGCGGAGAACTTGCTCTCCATCATGATCGGATCGTAGCCCTGCTCGTAGAACGCGGGCAGCATCGTCTGTACGGCGAGGTTTTCGGAGAGGGAATCCAGACGCGAGACGATAATGGCGACCACTTTATCGCTCTGCCCGCGCATGGCGCGCGCGGAGCGGGAAGGGGAAAAACCGTGCTGATTCATCACCGCCTCGACGCGCTCGCGTGTGCGCTCGCTGACACCGCTTTCGTTGTTCAGCACGCGTGAGACAGTCGATTTCCCCACGCCGCTTAAACGCGCGATGTCTTTAATCGTAAGGCGGTTCTGCATGCTGTATTCCCTGTAACAACGATAAAATAATCAATTGAGCCTAATGCTATCCTGCGAATTCGCTATGGGCAAAGTCTGGTTTACGTTCGGTTTATTTGCAGGGCGTTATAATACCGCCCGATTAGTCACAAACGGTATGGATAAATCTCTATACTGCGCGCCGATACCCAACTTTTTACTTACCGGAGGCCACATGGATCCCGATCCCACACCTCTCCTGACCCGGAGAAAACCTTCTTACCGGTAAGCCAGCTTTTTGCTGTCTCACCGGCGTGAGGCAGCAACGTTCATACGTTCCTGCTTGATAAATTAAGTGCCTGACAGGTACGGCTTTGCCACGCCTGCGGGAAAGACTGCGTCCGCCTTTGCGGATGCGGGGGAATGACTATGCTGAAAAATATCACCCGGCAGCTGCAAGCGCTGCTGAGCCGTCACCTGCCACATCGCCTGATTGCGCGCGATCCGCTGCCAAATGCCAACACCATGGCGGGAGCGGCAATCCCCACCTCCCTGACCGAGCGCTGCCTGAACGTGGCGGCGATGGATGAAAACGAAGTCTGGCGCGCCTTTGGCGGCCACCCGGAAGGGCTGAACGCGCAAGAAGTGTCAAAAATCCGCGCGGAACATGGCGATAACCAGATCCCGGCGCAGAAACCCTCTCCCTGGTGGGTCCACCTGTGGCTCTGCTACCGCAATCCGTTCAACCTGCTGCTGACGGTGCTCGGGATTATCTCTTACGCCACTGAAGATCTGTTTGCCGCAGGCGTGATTGCCCTGATGGTAGGGATCTCCACGCTGCTGAACTTTATTCAGGAAGCGCGCTCCACCAAAGCGGCGGATGCGCTGAAAGCGATGGTCAGCAACACCGCCACCGTGTCGCGCGTGATTAACGACCTCGGCGAAAACGCCTGGATTGAGCTTCCCATTGACCAGCTGGTGCCGGGCGATCTGGTGAAGCTGGCGGCGGGGGACATGATCCCGGCGGATTTACGTATCATCCAGGCGCGGGATCTGTTTGTCGCGCAGGCGTCACTCACCGGTGAGTCCCTGCCCGTAGAGAAGGTAGCGCGGACCCGCGATCCGCAGCAGATGAACCCGCTGGAGTGCGACACCCTGTGCTTTATGGGCACCACGGTGGTTAGTGGCACCGCGCAGGCGATTGTCACCGCCACCGGCGGCAATACCTGGTTTGGACAGCTTGCCGGACGCGTCAGCGAGCAGGAGAGCGAGCCGAATGCGTTCCAGAAAGGCATTGGCCGCGTCAGCATGCTGCTGATCCGCTTTATGATGGTCATGACGCCGATTGTCCTGCTGATCAACGGCTACACCAAAGGCGACTGGTGGGAAGCGGCGCTGTTCGCGCTCTCCGTGGCTGTGGGCTTAACGCCGGAAATGCTGCCGATGATTGTCACCTCCACGCTGGCGCGCGGGGCGGTCAAACTCTCTAAACAAAAGGTGATTGTTAAACACCTCGACGCCATCCAGAACTTTGGCGCGATGGACATTCTTTGCACCGATAAAACCGGCACCCTCACCCAGGACAAAATCGTGCTGGAGAACCACACCGATATCGCCGGAAAGACCAGCGAACGGGTGCTGTACAGCGCGTGGCTGAACAGCCACTACCAGACCGGGCTGAAAAACCTGCTCGACGTGGCGGTGCTGGAAGGTGTGGATGAAGAGTCTGCCCGCATGCTCTCCGGGCGCTGGCAGAAGGTGGACGAAATTCCGTTCGACTTCGAGCGCCGCCGCATGTCGGTGGTGGTCAGCGAGCAGCCGGACGTGCATCAGCTGATCTGCAAAGGGGCATTGCAGGAGATCCTGAATGTTTCCACGCAGGTGCGCCATAACGGCGAGATCGTGCCGCTGGATGAGACCATGCTGCGCCGCATCAAACGCGTCACCGATAACCTGAACCGCCAGGGGCTGCGCGTGGTGGCGGTAGCCAGCAAGTTCCTGCCCGCGCGGGAAGGGGACTACCAGCGTATCGATGAATCTGATTTGATCCTCGAGGGTTACATCGCATTCCTCGATCCGCCGAAAGAGACCACCGCACCTGCGCTGAAAGCGCTGAAAGCGAGCGGTATCACCGTCAAAATTCTCACCGGCGACAGCGAGCTGGTGGCGGCCAAAGTGTGCCACGAAGTCGGCCTGGACGCGGGCGACGTCGTCGTGGGGAGCGACATTGAGCTCCTGTCTGACGATGAGCTGGCCGACCTTGCCCAACGCACCACGCTGTTTGCCCGCCTGACGCCGATGCATAAAGAACGCATCGTCACTCTGCTGCGTCGCGAAGGGCATGTAGTGGGCTTTATGGGCGACGGCATCAACGATGCGCCAGCCCTGCGTGCGGCGGATATCGGTATCTCCGTAGACGGCGCGGTGGATATTGCCCGCGAAGCAGCGGATATCATTCTGCTGGAAAAGAGCCTGATGGTGCTGGAGGAGGGCGTCATCGAAGGGCGTCGCACCTTCGCCAATATGCTCAAATACATCAAAATGACCGCCAGCTCGAACTTCGGCAACGTCTTCAGCGTGCTGGTGGCGAGCGCGTTTCTGCCGTTTCTGCCGATGCTGCCGCTGCATCTGCTGATCCAGAACCTGATGTACGATGTCTCTCAGGTCGCCATCCCGTTTGATAACGTCGACGACGAGCAGATCCAGAAGCCGCAGCGCTGGAACCCCGCCGATCTGGGGCGCTTTATGCTGTTCTTTGGGCCGATCAGCTCCATCTTCGACATTCTGACCTTCTGCCTGATGTGGTTTGTGTTCCACGCCAACACCCCGGAACACCAGACGCTGTTCCAGTCCGGCTGGTTCGTGGTGGGGCTGCTGTCCCAGACGCTGATTGTGCACATGATCCGCACCCGCCGCATTCCGTTCATTCAGAGCCGTGCCGCGTGGCCGCTGATTGTGATGACGGGCATTGTGATGGCGCTCGGGATCGCGCTGCCGTTCTCGCCGCTGGCAAGCTACCTGCAACTGCAGGCGCTACCGCTGAGCTACTTCCCATGGCTGGTGGCGATCCTCGCGGGTTACATGGTGCTGACGCAGATGGTGAAGGGGTTCTATAGCCGTCGGTATGGGTGGCAGTAACGGCAAGCCCGGTGGCGCTGCGCTTACCCGGCCTACGATCCGAACGTAGGCCGGGTAAGGCGAAGCCGCCACCCGGCAGCTGGCTTTCCTCCCAAATTCAACAACCTGTGATCTCCGTCGGCGCATTCGCTTGACGACAATTTGAGCGCATGTTAACAGAATGTTTTGCCTGTATTTGGCCCGTCAGATAAGGAACATTCATGTTACGGTACAGTCTCTTAACCGCCGGGCTCATGCTCGGCGCCTCCGCCTTTGCCGCACCGGCAGGCGACCTTCCCTTAATGCCCTGGCCTGCGAAGGTTGAACGCCCGACCACTCAGGGCGCGCTGGAGCTTAACAATCAACTCACCGTGAGCGTAAGTGGCGACGATCTGGGGGATGCGGTCAACCGCCTGCGCCAGCGCATCGCCCTTCAAACCGGCTGGACGCTACAGCCGCAGGCCGAAAAACCTGACAAGCCGACCATCCGCATCGCCATCGCCAAAAAGGTGAAGCCGCAGCCGCTGCCGGACAGCGATGAGAGCTATAAACTCACGGTGGACGCCAACGGCGTAAATATCTCCGCCAATACCCGCTTCGGCGCGCTGCGCGCCATGGAAACCTTGCTTCAGCTGATGCAGAACGGCGCCGAAAACACCTCGATCCCGTGGGTGACCATTGAAGATTCGCCGCGCTTCCCGTGGCGCGGGCTGCTGCTCGATTCGGCGCGCCACTTCCTCCCGATTCCGGATATTAAACGCCAGATCGACGGCATGGCCGCGGCGAAGCTCAACGTGCTGCACTGGCATTTGACCGACGATCAGGGCTGGCGCTTCAGCTCAAAGCGCTACCCTAAGCTGACCCAGCTTGCCAGCGACGGGCTGTTCTACACCCCTGAGCAGATGCGCGAGATTGTGCGTTACGCTGCCGAGCGCGGCATACGCGTGGTGCCGGAAATTGATATGCCGGGCCACGCCTCGGCGATTGCCGTCGCCTACCCGGAGCTGATGAGCGCGCCGGGGCCGTACGCCATGGAGCGCCACTGGGGCGTGCTGAAGCCAGTGCTGGATCCCACCAAAGAGGCAACTTATACCTTTGCCGACGCGATGGTCAGCGAACTGGCGGCGATCTTCCCGGATCCATATCTGCATATTGGCGGCGATGAGGTTGACGACAGCCAGTGGAAAGCGAACGCTGCGATCCAGAGATTCATGCGCGACAATAAACTGGCGGACAGCCACGCGTTGCAGGCGTATTTCAACCGCAAGCTGGAGACGATCCTTGAGAAGCACCACCGGCAGATGGTTGGCTGGGATGAGATCTACCATCCCGATCTGCCGAAAAGCATTCTAATCCAGTCCTGGCAGGGACAGGACGCGCTGGGGCAGGTGGCGCAGAACGGCTATAAGGGCATTCTCTCAACCGGTTTCTACCTCGATCAGCCGCAATCCACCGCCTACCACTACCGCAATGAAATTGTGCCGCAGGGGCTGAACGGCGTGGATGTGATAGCGGACACCGACAGCGTCCAGAGCTGGGCTTTCTCCATGCCGCGCCTGAAGGGCAAGCCGGTGGAAGGTAGCTTTACGCTGGTGAAAGGCGATGCTGGCTGGCGCGGATTTATTGATTTTGCCGGGAAATCGCGTCGGGCGGTGGATAACATTCAATGGCGGGACGACAATCAGGTAACGTTTACCGTTGATACCTGGATGGGTGAAACGCGTCCGGTCGTTTCTGTTGAGAACGATAAGCTCAGCGGCTATTTCCTGGTGGGTAACGCCCGCTACCCGATTAGCGGCACGCGTCTGGACGCGGTCCCAAAAGGCATACCGCCGGTGGTGCCGGACCCGGCGAACGAGGCCAATCTGCTCGGCGGTGAAGCCGCGCTGTGGGCGGAAAACGTGGTCGCGCCGGTGCTGGATATCCGTCTGTGGCCGCGCGCCTTTGCGGTGGCGGAGCGGCTATGGTCGGCGAAGGACGTCAACGACATCGACAACATGTATACCCGGCTCCAGGCGATGGACAGCTGGTCGACGGTGTCGGTTGGACTACAGCAGCATACCCAGCAGCAGGTGCAGTTCACGCGCCTCGCCAACAATGCGGATACCCTGCCGCTGCAAATTCTCGCCCAGGCGCTTGAACCGGCGCAGTATTACACCCGCCAGCATCTTAAGTTCCAGGCTGGAAACTATCATCAGTTTGAGCCGCTCAACCGGCTCGCTGATGCGCTAAACCCGGAAAGTGCGACCGGGCGTCAGATGAATAAATGGGCGGACCGTCTGGTGAGCGACGCGGAAGACACGGAAAGCGCCGACGCGCTGCGCCACGTCTTTAACCGCTGGCAGAACAACACCAGCGACGCGCTGGCGCTAAGCGAAAACAGCTATCAGTTGAAGGCCATTAAGCCGGTGATCCAGGAGGTGGATAAGCTGGCCGCGATTGGCCTGAGGCTGACGGATCTGGTGGCGCGCCAGGGCACGCTGGATGATAAAGAGATTGCGTCGATCCAGAGCGAACTGGATAACGCGGCGAAGGTTCAGGACGAGGTGGTGATTGCGGCGGTGTACCCGCTGGAAACGCTGCTGCGCGCGACGCGGAATCAGTAGTAAAGAACCCTCACCCCAGCCCTTTCCCAAAGGGAGAGGGTGTATAAATTCCCTCTCCCTTTGGGAGAGGGTTAGGGTGAGGGAATCAGATCACTCAGTCCTTCAACACCCATGCCTCTCTCCAGTGCGCGCCCACGCCTGGTTCAAACTGGTTTGCGGTTGGGCTGTACTGCACGCAGTAGCCGCTGAACGGGACAGGCCTGCATTCGTAGGTCTTACCGTCTTTCGGCTGTAGCACTACGGTGCCCGCTTTGTAGGACGCGACGTTATGCGGGAAGATAAAGTCATGCGGGCCGTTGCTGTCCGCCGCGTCGCTTTCCAGCATCAGATCCAGCACGTCCTGCGCGAACAGGGTGCCGTCTTTGTTGGTGGCGTAGTATTTCAGCATATGGTGCCCCGCCGTGACGTCAGTCAGGGTCATGGTCACGTCCTGGCTGGCGTTATTCATCTCCTGCTTCAGATAGCCCTTTTCCGCACCGCTGTGGTTCATCACGTGCGCTTCAACGTTCACGTCGCCTTTGGTGTTCACGTGGAAGGTGACGGATGCCTTGCCATTCTCGATTTTGCTGTAGTGCAGGTTAGATACAGCGATGGTTTCATTCACTTCCGCCTTCTGCTCTTCGTACGAAATCGCAACGGACTGGAGGGCGCTGCCGTCTTTGACGAAGACGCTGTTCGCGCCGTGAACCGGGCTAATTTCGCCCGCTTCATCCTTCACCCCGACACGCACATCGCTGTACGCGGCGTTGATCTTCTGCGCCAGATCGTAGGACCACTGGTTCGCATCCCCCTGGGCAACGGAGCCGATGGTCAGCTCGGTACGCAGGGCGGCAACTTCCCCGTTGGCGTCGAAGAAGCGTGCAATCACTTTATCGCCCGTGTTCAGGTTATTCCCGGCAATCTGTCCGCTCAGGGTTTTACTCCACTGGGATATCACCGCTGGGGTGTCGTCCGGCGTGACGTTGCCGCCGTTACCGAAATCAACGTCAATGGCCTGATAGAAACTGTTTGCGGTATCCGCAATTTCCCACACGCCATAAATAACCTGGTAGCCCGTACGTTCCGGGACATTACAGGTCATGGATTTTGTCATCGCCGGTGCCTGACCATTTCCGTTAATAGTACAGAACGGCGTTAATTCGAACTGGTCACGGGTCAGCGGTTTATTGGGGTCCCAGTTTTGTTTGGTAATGTAATAACGCCAGTTGGTGGTTTTATGCGGCGCGGTATGGTGCCAGATAAATTCATGCGGGCCTGCCGTCATGGGATTTTTGGTCCAGGCGTTCAGGCTCTGCTTATCAAGCTGGGAGTAGCTGGCAATACCGGCGCTGGCAAGCTGGCCGTCAGGCGGCATCGCACCCGTCGGGAAGCCGGAGGTCTTTTCTACGCTCTGCGGTTCATATTGTACAGAGCCACAGTCAATATTCTGGCCGAGCTTACACATATAAGCGCGGCTGGCAGGGGATTCTATATATCCGTGTGCAAGTGCGGAAGACGCAACCGTTAATGTGGTTACCGCCAGCGCAATTTTAGAGAGTTTCATTCATCATCCATTAATTAGAATAGAGCAAGGCAGCGTCAGTCTATTAATGGAGTGGCGGATGCGTCATTTCCCGGAGAGAGTAAAAATGGTCGAAATAAAAAAAGGCAGCCAGAGCTGCCTTCTCTTTCTTGAAATAAATTAGCGACGTACGGCAATCGCTTCAATTTCAATTTTCACGTCTTTTGGCAGACGCGCCACTTCCACACAGGAGCGCGCCGGGAAGGTGGCGTTGTGCTCGGTGAAGAACGCTTCGTAAGTGGCGTTAACGGTCGCAAAATCATTAAGATCTTTCACGAACACGGTGGTTTTGACGATATCGCCCACTTTCAGACCGGCAGATTCGACGATCGCCTGCACGTTTTCCAGCGACTGACGCGCCTGCGCCGCTACGTCGGCAGGTACTTCACCGGTTTTTGGGTTCACCGGGATCTGGCCAGAAGTGATGATCATGCTGCCCAGATCAACGCCCTGAACGTATGGGCCGATAGCCGCTGGTGCATTTTCCGTCGCGAGTACTTTGCTCATTTTTTCTCCAGAATTACAGCGTTAAGAATGTTCCCGGCCATTATAACAGCCGGGATTTCATTACCAACCTCAATTAGTTGGCCAGCACCACATAATGAGAAAACTCTTTTTCGCAGTATTTGCATTTGAGTGCGATGTCATTGGCGCGCTTTTTCACTGCGAAACTGGAGGAAACCGGCTCAGCATGACTGATGCAGTTGCTGTTCGGGCAGACCAGCACGCTTTCGATGCGATCCGGCAGGCTTGGGCGGGATTTGCCCACGACGTCGTAATCGTCGATGCGGTTAACCGTGGCGTCCGGCGCGTACAGCGACAGCTGGTTAACCTGCTCGTCGGTCAGGAAAGTGTTCTCGATCTTGATCAGGTCTTTGCGGCCCATTTCGCCGGACGGCAGGTTCAGGCCGATGGTGATGCGCTGGTCGGTTTCGGTCAGTTTGAACAGCGTCAGCAGCTTAAAGCCCACCTGCGCAGGGATGTGGTCAATCACGGTGCCACGCTTGATGGCTTCAACCTGGAGTTTGTTATCGTGTGTCATGGTCGTCTCCCCTTACAGAGCTAATTCGCGATTCAGAACCAGTGCCAGTAACGCCTGGCGGGCGAAGATGCCGTTTCCGGCCTGCTGGAAGTACCAGGCGTGCGGCGTTTTATCCACGTCTGTGGTGATCTCATCGATGCGCGGCAGCGGGTGCAGCACCTTCATGTTGTCGCGCGCGCCCTCGAGGTCGCTGGCGCGCAGTACGAACTGCGCCTTCACGTTGGCGTACTCGGATGGATCAAGACGCTCTTTCTGCACGCGGGTCATGTAGAGAATATCCACGTTGCCCATCACCTCTTCGATGCTGGCATGCAGGCTCCACGCGATGCCTTTTTCGTCCAGCATATCGAGAATGTACTGCGGCATCGCCAGCGCGTCCGGCGCGATGAAGAAGAAGCGGTTGCCGTTAAATTTCGCCAGCGCCTGGGTCAGGGAGTGGACGGTGCGGCCATACTTCAGGTCGCCGACCATGGCGATGTTCAGGTTCTCAAGCGTGCCCTGCGTCTCCTGAATGGTGAACAGATCCAGCAGGGTCTGTGTCGGGTGCTGGTTGGCACCGTCACCGGCGTTCAGCACCGGAATGCCGCCGGAAAACTCGGTCGCCAGACGCGCCGCGCCCTCCTGCGGGTGGCGCATCACAATCGCGTCGACGTAGGTGCTGATAACCGAAATGGTATCCGCCAGGGTCTCGCCTTTTTTACCCAGCGACGTGTTGCTGCTGTCTGAGAAGCCCACCACGCTCGCGCCCAGACGGTGCATGGAGGTTTCGAAGGAGAGGCGGGTGCGGGTCGAGGCTTCAAAGAAGCAGCTCGCAATCACCTTGTGCTTCAACAGCTCCGGTTGCGGATTGGCCTTCAGTTTTGCCGCGGTTTCCAGAACCAGTTCCAGCTCTTCGCGGCTGAGGTCGTTTATGGAAATGATGTGTTTTTGATAAAGCGGATTCATGTTTATCTCCTGACGCCGGGCAAAAAAAACCCCTCAAATGAGGGGCTCTGGGAATAGGTTTAGCAACGGGAAGAAAAACGGCAGGCCAGCGTCTGATTTCAGACGCGGTAAGACGTTGTGTCGTACACGCTTGACCATGCTTCCTCCCGGCAAATTGTCGGGCATTATACGCAGCTCGCTTTTGGGATCAAGCGATTTAATGCACGCTTTACTCAATGCAAACGGTTCTTTGTGAATATTAATGCGTTCTGAGTAAATAATTAATTTGCTTATGCACCAGCGCGGTGCGCTTCACTACGCGGGGCGCGACCCAGACAATACTGCTTCCGGCCACCACGCCTAAAATTTCCGGTAACTGGTGATAATCCAGAATACGCGCCACCGCGCGGCCATATCCGGCGACGGTATGGATAAGGATAAATTCGCTGTTGTGCTCCACGCTCACCACCATTTCAGAGACGGTACGCGCCGCATCGGGGGCCGGGCGCAGCTGGGGATTCAGCGAATAAATCTTTAGCCCTTTGGCATTGCGAATTTTTATGACACCAAGCAACTTGAGCAGACGTGAAACGGTGGACTGGCTGATGGTCTCAAAACCCCGCTCCTGTAAGTCGCGGCGGATCTCTTCCTGGGAGAGATAGCTCTTTTCCGCGATCAGACGCTGGCAGACCGTTAGCTGTAGTTGCTCTTTGGGAGAGTACTCTTCGTAATCCATCATAGTTCCCATATCAGTTCCCGAAATAACCGGTGGCACCGCACCGATCCGTAGGCCGGATAAGCGCAGCGCCATCCGGCAAATCACAACAAAGCGCCCAGGCTTAACGCCACCATAATCACCACCGTTAAAATCCCCAGCAGCGGCGCGACCCATTTCAGATAACGCACGTAGGGCACGCGGGCGATAGCCAGCCCGCCCATCACGACGGCAGAGGTGGGAGTGATCAGGTTAACGATGCCGGACGCCGACTGGTAAGCCGTAACCACCAGGTCGCGGTTGACGTTAGCGAAATCGGCAAGGGGCGCCATGATCGGCATCGTCAGAACGGCCAGGCCGGACGAAGAAGGCACAAGAAACGACAGCACCACTTCCAGCCAGTACATCACGTTGATGAACGCCACCGTCGACAATCCGGTGACCATTCCCTCGGCGCTGTGCAAAATGGTGTGGGTAATCATGCCCTTATCCATGATCACTACGATACCGCGCGCGATGCCGATAATCAGCGCGACGCCCAGCAAATCTCGCGCGCCGTTGATAAAGGTTGAGGTCAGCTCCTCTTCGCTCATGCGGGCGATCAGCCCGACGATAATGGCGCTGGCGAGGAACACCGCCGAGATCTCCGCCATCCACCAGCCCAGCACCGCCACGCCGTAGATCATCACCGCAAAGGCGAGGGCGAAGATCACCAGGATGAGTTTGCGCACCGGGGTAAACTTCAGCGACTGCTCGCCCTTGTTGCCGAGGAAGTGGGCGCGGTTCTCTTCCTGCTTATCCGCCACGATCGACAGCGACGGATCCTTGCGCACCTTACGGGCGTAACGCATTACCCACGCCACGCAGATGATCCAGCCGATCACCAGCAGCGCGATGCGCAACATGATGCCGTTGGTGAAGGGGATCCCGGCGGCGTTGGCGGCGATCACCGTGGCGAACGGGTTGATGGTGGAGCCGAGGGTGCCGATCCCCGCGCCGAGCAGCACGGTAGAGGCCGCAACCACCGGATCGAACCGCGCCGCCAGCATCACCGGCACCAGTAAGGTATAGAAGGGCAGCGACTCTTCTGCCATGCCGTAAATCGTGCCGCCCGCGGCAAACAGCGCCATCAGGATCGGGATCATCCACTCTTCGCGGCCGCGCAGTCGGGTGGTGACGCGCTCGATCCCGGCGTCTATCGCCCCGGTTTTGGTAACGATCCCGAGGAATCCGCCGATGATCAGAATAAACAGCGCCACGTCGATGGCTCCTGCCTGGCCGGATTCCGGATCGTACAGCCCGGCAATCGGCGCCATCAGCACGGAGACCAGACCTTGCGGGTGCGCTGCCACGTGCGCGTAGGTGCCTGCAACGGGGACGTCTTTACCGAGCGCCTCGTTCATTGCCATATGGTACTGCCCGGCCGGAACAATCCACGTCAGCACGGCAACCACGGCAATCAGAAAAAAGAGAATGGTGTAAGCGGAGGGAAACTTGAACTTGCCCATGATGTTCTCCTGAACCCGGCGCACCCCGCGGCGCGCCGGGCGGTGATTAGTCGCCGAGTGTCGCCACCATGACCGCTTTAATGGTGTGCATGCGGTTCTCTGCTTCGTCGAAGACGATGGAGTTCGGTGATTCGAAGACCTCTTCCGTCACTTCCAGCCCCTTCAGGCCGTACGCCATTTCGATTTCGCGGCCCACTTTGGTGTGCTCGTTGTGGAACGCTGGCAGGCAGTGCATGAACTTGACGTTCGGGTTACCGGTGGCCTTCATCACCTGCGCGTTTATCTGATACGGCTTCATCAGGCTGACGCGCTCGGCCCAGGCCTCCTTCGGCTCGCCCATGGAGACCCACACGTCGGTGTAGAGGAAATCGGTCCCCTGCACGCCTTCTTCCACGTCGTCGGTGAGGGTGATGCGCGCGCCCGTCTCTTTCGCAATGGCGCGGCACTGCTCAACCAGGCCTGCCTCCGGCCAGAAGGATTTCGGCGCCACGAGGCGGATATCCATCCCCATCTTGGCCGCACCGACCATCAGCGAGTTGCCCATGTTGTTGCGCGCGTCGCCGAGATAGGCAAAGCTCAGCTCCGGCAGGGTTTTGCCTGGGGAGTGTTCCAGCATGGTCATCAGATCGGCGAGAATTTGCGTTGGGTGGAACTCGTCGGTTAGGCCGTTCCACACCGGCACCCCCGCGTACTCGCCCAGCTCTTCAACGATGGCCTGGCCGTAGCCGCGATATTCGATGCCGTCATACATGCGGCCCAGCACGCGGGCGGTGTCTTTCATCGACTCTTTATGGCCAATCTGCGAGCCGCTTGGGCCGAGATAGGTGACCTGCGCGCCCTGGTCGAACGCGCCCACTTCGAAGGCGCAGCGGGTGCGGGTGGAGGTTTTTTCAAAGATCAGGGCGATGTTTTTCCCGACCAGGGTTTGCTTCTCGCGCCCGGCTTTTTTGGCGGCCTTGAGCTCGATGGCGAGGTCAATCAGGTACTGGATCTCCGCCGGGGTGTAGTCCAGCAGTTTCAGGAAGTTGCGGTTTTTCAGGTTAATGGTCATGGGGAAATCCTTTTTAAATTGTTAGCTGTCTGATGCCCTCACCCCGGCCCTCTCCCACGGGGAGAGGGGGGCTTACATTCCCTCTCCCTCCGGGAGAGGGTTAGGGTGAGGGGAGGGGTTTAGTTACGAATCAACGTGCCTTTCTCGCCCGCCAGGATCTCCGCGCCGTCATTCAGCGCGCCGATCCCGGCAATGCCGCCGCAGGCCTCAACAAACTCGCGGCAGGCGGCTACTTTCGGCCCCATCGATCCGGCGTCGAACTGCATGCCTCTGAGCAGCTCCGGCGTCACCTGCGCCAGCGGACGTTGGGTTGGCTTGCCCCAGTCGAGGTACACCGCGTCGGCATCGGTGAGGATCAGCAGGGCGTCGGCCTCGATCTGGCGCGCCAGCAGGGCGGCGGAGAGGTCTTTGTCGATCACCGCCTCAATGCCGCGATAGCCGTTGGCGTTTTCCACCACCGGCACGCCGCCGCCGCCGTTGCAGATCACCAGATGGTCGCGCTGGATAAGCGCCGTGATGGCGTCGCTCTCGACAATGCGCTTCGGCTGCGGAGAGGGCACCACGCGGCGGAAGTAGCTGCCGTCGGCCTTAAACACCCAGCCTTTCTCCGCGGCCAGCGTTTTTGCCTGGGCTTCGCTGTAGACCGGGCCGATGTACTTGGTCGGGTTACTGAAGGCCGGGTCGGCGGCGTCCACTTCCACCTGCGTGAGCAGGACGCTGACCTCGCGCTGGGGCAGATTGTTTTTCAGCGCCTGCTGGAGCATGTAGCCGATCATCCCCTGGCTTTCGGCGCCGAGAACGTCCAGCGGGTAGGGCGTGACTTTGTCGTAGGCGCTGTTTTGCAGCGCCAGCAGTCCGACCTGCGGGCCGTTGCCGTGCACCAGCACCACGCGCCACTGCTCCGTTAAGCCGGCGATGGTGCGGGCGGCCTGCTCGATGTTCTGGTGCTGGATGTCCGCTTCAAGCGGTTCGCCGCGCTTGAGCAGCGCGTTGCCGCCAAGGGCCACAACCAGAGTGGGTTTTCGTTCCATGATGGCTCCTTTAAATTCCGTCGCGTTCCAGTGGGCAGCTCATGCAGCGTGCGCCGCCGCGACCGCGTCCCAGCTCGTCGCCCGGGATCGGCAGCACGGTGATGCCCGCCTTGTCGTACTTCTCGTTGGTCCAGACGTTGCGCTCGTAGCCGATCACCACGCCCGGGCGGATGGTCAGGACGTTGTTAGCGTCGTTCCACTGCTCGCGTTCGGCTTCAAAGGCATCGCCGCCGGTGGTGATCAGACGTACCTGGTTAATGCCGAGCGCTTTCTCGATGGCGTGCAGCAGGTCGGTTTCCTGGGTGCGCAGCAGGCCGCCGCGGCCGTCCGGGGTGAGCGTCCAGCACTGGGCGTCTTTGCGCACCACTTCCGGGTAGACGGAGAAGGTATCCACGTCGATGTGGGTCATGACGGTGTCGAGGTGCATGCAGGAGCGGTGTTTTGGCAGCTCAACGGCAATCACGCGCTCGGCCTGGCGGTGTTTAAACAGGCTGTTAGCGAGGAACTCCACGCCCTGCGGGGTGGTGCGTTCGGACATGCCGATCAATACCGCCCCGCGACCAATGACTAATACGTCGCCGCCTTCTAAAGTGGCGTGGTCGTAATTAATATTCTCGTCGCCGAAATACTTAATAAACTCGCCGTCGGCAAATGCGGGATGCCAGCGATATATTGCCCGCAGGTTATTCGTTTCACGCTGGCGGGCGGGTTTCGCCATCGGATTAATGGAGACGCCGTTATATATCCAGCAGGAGGTATCGCGGGTAAATAAGTGGTTCGGCAGCGGCTTCATAATAAAATCATTTGCCGTGTGGGTATCGACCACCATATTTTTAATGGCCGCCGGAATTTCACCGTAGGTTAATCCGCCGCTTAACCTGCGCGCCAGTTCGCGGTGCGGCATATCCGCCAGCCAGCCGCGTACGTCGGCGGCGAAGGTTGGCCCCAGGCGATAGTCGGAGATTTGTGTTTCAAGAAGCCAGGCTTTTGCTTCCGCAATATCAAGCGTTTGCGTAAGAAGGTCGGTCAACAGGAGGACTTCCACACCCTGCTCGCGCAGCGTGTTTGCGAAGATGTCATGCTCTTCACCCGCCCGTTCAACCGAGAGCACGTCATCAAATAACAGCTCCTGACAGTTTGAGGGGGTTAACCGTTTCAGACTTAAATTAGGACGGTGCAGCATAACGCTACGCAATTGACCAATTTCAGAACCGACGTAATGCTTTTCCATAATTATTCCTTTAACTTTTTTCAGAATAAAAAGGGCATGCGCCATGTGAGGTGTTTAATTTCATGGCGGCTAAGCTCAATAGATTTCGTGAGTTATAGTAGGCGCTTAAATAATGGTTATTGTGACATTGCTCACGCGAAAACCGATATTGATGAGTTTGTTTTCAATTGCATGATTCGTATCAGATAATGATTAATTTCATATTATTACGGGATGAATAGCTAAGCAGGAACGGGTGGCAATATTTGAGTTTGTTATTATTTTGTAGAATTACACGTTTTGAAATATTTAGTTATATGGTTGATTTTAATAGATAAAATGTTGATTCGGGAATAGCTATGCAATAATGACAGTTAACTATTTTTCACTTAAGATAAATCAATAAATAATTATGGATTTTTAAAGGAAATAACCAAAGTGATAAAGTGTGATATGCCAACAGGTTTTGTGAGTTACGTTTTAAATTCAGTGAGTTAGACCCTATGTGCAAAGTGCATGAAATGAGGTTATGCATAACCACTGCATAAATGCCTGTGTGCAATTAACAGTGGATTAACACATTTCCCGATAAACATGCGCTGACGCAAATCTTGTCAAAAAAGGGCTGGTATGGAAGAGGCAATTCTCGTATAAAACATAAAAATGAAACAATGTTTTAATCTGAGGGTTGTATCATGATTATTGGCAATATTCATCATCTCCAGTCCTGGCTGCCAGAAGAGCTGCGCCAGGCCATTGAGCACGTTAAGGCCCACGTCACCGACGCAACGCCGACCGGTAAGCACGACATCAATGGCAACAGCCTGTTTTATCTGGTTTCGGAGGACATGACCCAGCCGTTCGCCGAGCGTCGTGCTGAATACCATGCACGCTATCTGGATATTCAGATTGTGCTGAAGGGTCAGGAAGGGATGACCTTCAGTACCCTGCCGCACGGTACGCCGGACACCGACTGGCTGGCGGACAAAGACATCGCGTTCCTGCCGGAAGGCGAGCAGGAGAAAACCGTGGTGCTGAGCGAAGGGGATTTTGTGGTGTTCTGGCCGGGTGAGGTGCATAAGCCGCTGTGCGCGGTGGGGGCACCTGCTAAGGTCAGGAAAGTGGTTGTTAAAATGCTGGTGGAGTAATTTTCCCTCACCCTAACCCTCTCCCCGTGGGAGAGGGCCGGGGTGAGGGCACCAGACCGCACCCACGCATAATGTGATCCAGCTTAAACTTCCCGCACTCCCTCTCCATCTCTCATTTACCTGCGCTTTTCCTGCGTCATAGTATGATCGTTAATTTAATGAACACTGTTCTACAATGTAGAACAAAATGATTCAATAAGGAGATCACATGCCGCAGTCCGCGTTGTTCACGGGTATCATTCCCCCTGTCTCCACCATTTTTACCGCCGATGGCCAGCTCGATAAGCAGGGCACCGCCGCGCTGATCGACGATCTGATCAAAGCAGGCGTCGACGGCCTGTTTTTCCTGGGCAGCGGCGGCGAGTTCTCCCAGCTCGGCGCCGAAGAGCGTAAAACCATTGCCCAATTTGCTATCGATCATGTCGATCGTCGCGTACCGGTCCTGATCGGCACCGGCGGCACCAACGCCCGGGAAACCATTGAGCTGAGCCAGCACGCGCAGCAGGCAGGGGCGGACGGCATCGTGGTGATCAACCCTTACTACTGGAAAGTGTCGGAAGCGAACCTGATCCGCTATTTCGAGCAGGTGGCGGACAGCGTCACGCTGCCGGTGATGCTCTATAACTTCCCGGCGCTGACCGGGCAGGATCTGACCCCGGCGCTGGTCAAAACCCTGGCCGACTCGCGCAGCAACATCGTCGGCATCAAAGACACCATCGACTCCGTCGCCCACCTGCGCAGCATGATCCACACCGTTAAAGGCGCCCATCCGCACTTCACCGTGCTGTGCGGCTACGACGATCATCTGTTTAATACCCTGCTGCTCGGCGGCGACGGGGCGATTTCGGCCAGCGGCAACTTTGCCCCGCAGGTGTCGGTGAATCTTCTGAAAGCCTGGCGGGATAAAGACGTGGCGAAAGCGGCTGAGTATCATCAGACCCTGCTGCAAATCCCGCAGATGTATCAGCTGGATACGCCGTTTGTGAACGTTATTAAAGAGGCGATTGTGCTCTGCGGTCGTCCGATTTCCACGCACGTCCTGCCGCCAGCCTCGCCGCTGGACGAGCCGCGCAAGGCGCAGCTGAAAACCCTGCTGCAACAGCTCAAGCTCTGCTGAGCCGGACGATAACGATGACCATTGAGAAAATTTTTACCCCACAGGACGATGCGTTTTATGCGGTGATCACCCACGCGGCGGGGCCGCAGGGCGCGCTGCCGCTGACCCCGCAGATGCTGATGGAATCCCCCAGCGGCAACCTGTTCGGCATGACGCAGAACGCCGGGATGGGCTGGGATGCCAACAAGCTGACCGGCAAAGAGGTGCTGATTATCGGCACCCAGGGCGGGATCCGCGCCGGGGACGGACGCCCGGTCGCGCTGGGCTACCACACCGGGCACTGGGAGATCGGCATGCAGATGCAGGCGGCGGCGAAGGAGATCACCCGCAACGGCGGGATCCCGTTCGCCGCCTTCGTCAGCGATCCGTGCGACGGGCGCTCTCAGGGCACGCACGGCATGTTCGACTCCCTGCCGTACCGCAACGACGCGGCGATCGTGTTTCGCCGCCTGATCCGCTCCCTGCCGACGCGCCGGGCGGTGATCGGCGTGGCAACCTGCGATAAAGGGCTGCCCGCCACCATGATCGCGCTGGCCTCCATGCACGACCTGCCGACCATTCTGGTACCGGGCGGGGCGACGCTGCCGCCGACCGTGGGGGAAGACGCGGGCAAGGTCCAGACCATCGGCGCGCGCTTCGCCAACCATGAACTCTCCTTGCAGGAGGCCGCCGAGCTCGGCTGTCGCGCCTGCGCGTCGCCGGGCGGCGGCTGCCAGTTCCTCGGCACGGCGGGCACCTCGCAGGTGGTGGCCGAAGCGCTGGGGCTGGCGCTGCCGCACTCCGCGCTGGCGCCGTCCGGGCAGGCGGTGTGGCTGGAAATTGCCCGCCAGTCGGCGCGTGCGGTGAGCGAGCTGGATAACCGGGGCATCACCACGCGCGACATCCTCACCGATAAAGCCATCGAAAACGCCATGGTGATCCACGCGGCGTTCGGCGGCTCCACCAATTTACTGCTGCACATCCCGGCCATCGCCCACGCGGCGGGCTGCACGATCCCAGACGTAGAGCACTGGACGCGCGTCAACCGTAAGG
This sequence comes from Enterobacter cloacae complex sp. IR5402, assembly GCF_049238125.1. Taxonomy (NCBI): domain Bacteria; kingdom Pseudomonadati; phylum Pseudomonadota; class Gammaproteobacteria; order Enterobacterales; family Enterobacteriaceae; genus Enterobacter; species Enterobacter cloacae complex sp. IR5402. The sequence continues at coordinate 14,632 of NZ_JBMKHO010000010.1, read as the reverse complement.
TGCCGCGCCTGGTCAGCGTGCTGCCCAACGGCCCGGACTATCACCCGACCGTGCGCGCGTTCCTGGCAGGCGGCGTGCCGGAGGTGATGCTTCACCTGCGCGATCTTGGCCTTCTGCATCTGGACGCCATGACCGTGACCGGCCAGACGGTGGGCGAAAACCTCGACTGGTGGCAGGCCTCCGAGCGCCGTGAGCGCTTCCGCCAGTGCCTGCGCGAGCAGGACGGCGTGGATCCGGATGACGTGATCCTGCCGCCGGAGAAGGCAAAAGCGAAAGGGCTGACCTCAACGGTTTGCTTCCCGACGGGCAACATCGCGCCGGAAGGCTCGGTAATCAAGGCCACGGCGATCGACCCGTCGGTCGTCGGTGAAGATGGCGTTTACCGCCACACCGGCCGGGCGCGGGTGTTTGTCTCGGAAGCGCAGGCGATCAAGGCCATCAAGCGGGAAGAGATCAAGCAGGGCGATATCATGGTGGTGATCGGCGGCGGGCCGTCCGGCACCGGCATGGAAGAGACCTACCAGCTTACCTCCGCGCTGAAGCATATCTCGTGGGGCAAGACGGTGTCGTTAATCACCGATGCGCGCTTCTCGGGCGTGTCGACGGGCGCCTGCTTCGGCCACGTGTCGCCGGAGGCGCTAGCGGGCGGGCCGATTGGCAAGCTGCGCGATAACGACATAATCGAGATAGCCGTCGACCGACTGACATTAACGGGCAGCGTGAACTTTATCGGCACCGCGGACAACCCGCTGACGCCGGAGGAGGGGGCACGCGAGCTGGCAATGCGGCAGACGCACCCGGACCTGCACGCCCACGACTTTTTGCCGGACGATACCCGGCTGTGGGCGGCGCTGCAGTCGGTGAGCGGCGGCACCTGGAAAGGCTGTATTTATGACACCGATAAAATTATCGAGGTAATTAACGCCGGTAAAAAAGCGCTCGGCATTTAATTATTTTCTAAGATAAAACCGTCTGCGGGAAATATTCCGCGGACGGTTTTCGTATGTCTGTAATTTGCTAATTTAAACAATAAGTTGTGATATATCGTTGGCGTCACAAAAGCAAAATAACGTAATTCGGAAATAAGATATGACCATTGCTAGTTAATTGAACAGCTCATTACACTCCATTAACACGATGTTGTAATTCAGCACACTACATAAGGGTGTAATTCTGATGACGCAATTAACCATGAAAGACAAAATTGGCTACGGGCTGGGTGACACCGCCTGCGGCTTCGTCTGGCAGGCTACCATGTTCCTGCTGGCCTACTTCTATACCGACGTCTTCGGCCTGTCGGCGGGCATTATGGGGACGCTGTTTTTAATCTCCCGCGTGCTCGATGCCGTGACCGACCCGCTGATGGGGCTGCTGGTGGACCGCACCCGCACGCGTCACGGCCAGTTCCGCCCGTTCCTGCTGTGGGGCGCCATCCCGTTTGGCATCGTCTGCGTGCTGACCTTCTACACGCCGGACTTCTCCGCGCAGGGCAAAATCATCTACGCCTGCGTGACCTACATTCTCCTGACTCTGGTCTACACCTTCGTTAACGTGCCCTACTGCGCCATGCCGGGCGTCATCACCGCCGACCCGAAAGAGCGTCACGCCCTGCAGTCCTGGCGCTTCTTCCTGGCGGCGGCGGGCTCGCTCGCCATCAGCGGCATCGCGCTGCCGCTGGTGAGCATCATCGGCAAGGGGGATGAGCAGGTGGGCTATTTCGGCGCCATGTGCGTGCTGGGGCTTGTTGGCGTGGTGCTGCTCTACGTCTGCTTCTTTACCACCAAAGAGCGTTACACCTTTGAAGTGCAGCCGGGCTCGTCGGTGGCGAAAGATCTCAGGCTGCTGCTCGGCAACGGCCAGTGGCGGATCATGTGCGCGTTCAAGATGATGGCGACCTGTTCCAACGTGGTGCGCGGCGGGGCGACGCTCTACTTCGTCAAATACGTGATGGATCACCCGGAGATGGCAACCCAGTTTTTACTTTACGGCAGCCTTGCCACCATGTTTGGCTCGCTCTGCTCCTCCCGACTGCTGGGGCGCTTCGACCGCGTCACCGCCTTCAAGTGGATCATCGTCGCCTACTCGCTGATCAGCCTGCTGATTTTCGTCACCCCGGCGGAACATATCGCCCTGATTTTCGCCCTCAACATCCTGTTCCTGTTCGTCTTTAACACCACCACGCCGCTGCAGTGGCTGATGGCCTCTGACGTGGTGGACTACGAGGAGAGCCGCAGCGGGCGCCGCCTCGACGGCTTGGTGTTCTCCACCTACCTGTTCAGCCTGAAGATTGGCCTGGCAATTGGCGGGGCGGTGGTGGGCTGGATCCTCGCGTACGTGAACTACTCCGCCAGCAGCAGCGTGCAGCCGTTGGAGGTGCTGACCACCATCAAAATTCTGTTCTGCGTGGTGCCGGTGGTGCTCTACGCGGGCATGTTCATCATGCTGTCGTTTTATAAGCTCACCGACGCTCGAGTGGAGGCCATCAGCCAGCAGCTGATCAAGCACCGCGCGGCGCAGGGCGAGGCCGTTCCCGACGCCGCGACAGCCGCATCCCATTAACCGGAGGCACTATGCAAATCACTAACCCCATTCTGACCGGCTTCAACCCGGACCCGTCCCTGTGCCGTCAGGGCGAGGACTACTACATCGCCACTTCGACCTTCGAGTGGTTCCCGGGCGTGCGCATCTACCACTCCCGTGACCTGAAAAACTGGTCGCTGGTCAGCACGCCGCTGGACCGCGTGTCGATGCTGGACATGAAGGGCAACCCGGACTCCGGCGGCATCTGGGCGCCGTGCCTGAGCTACGCCGACGGCACATTCTGGCTGCTCTACACCGACGTGAAGATTGTCGACTCGCCGTGGAAAAATGGCCGCAACTTCCTGGTTACCGCGCCCTCCATCGAAGGGCCATGGAGCGAGCCGATCCCGATGGGCAACGGCGGGTTTGACCCGTCTCTGTTCCACGACGACGATGGCCGCAAATATTATCTCTACCGCCCGTGGGGGCCGCGCCACCACAGCAACCCGCACAACACCATCGTGATGCAGGCGTTTGACCCGCAGACTGGCACGCTCTCGCCCGAGCGCAAAACCCTGTTTACCGGCACGCCGCTCTGCTACACCGAGGGGGCGCACCTGTATCGCCACGCGGGATGGTACTACCTGATGGTGGCCGAAGGGGGCACCAGCTACGAGCACGCCGTCGTGGTGCTGCGCGCAAAAACCATCGACGGGCCGTACGAGCTGCACCCGGACGTGACGATGATGACCAGCTGGCACCTGCCGGAGAACCCGCTGCAAAAGAGCGGCCACGGCTCGCTGCTGCAAACCCACACCGGGGAGTGGTATATGGCCTACCTTACCAGCCGCCCGCTGCGCCTGCCCGGCGTGCCGCTGCTGGCCTCCGGCGGACGCGGCTACTGCCCGCTGGGGCGCGAGACCGGCATCGCCCGCATTGAATGGCGCGACGGCTGGCCGTACGTGGAGGGCGGCAAGCACGCGCAGCTGACCGTGAAAGGCCCACAGATGGCGGAGCAGCCCGCCGCCGCTCAGGGCAGCTGGCGGGATGATTTCGACGCCAGTTCGCTTGACCCTGAATTGCAGACCCTGCGCATTCCGTTCGACGACACCCTCGGCTCGCTCACCGCCCGTCCCGGCTATTTACGGTTGTACGGCAACGACTCGCTCAACTCGACCTTTACCCAGTCGACCGTGGCGCGCCGGTGGCAGCATTTCACCTTCCGGGCCGAGACGCGGATGCAGTTCTCGCCGGTCCACTTCCAGCAGAGCGCGGGGCTGACCTGCTACTACAACAGCAAAAACTGGAGCTACTGCTTTGTGGATTACGAGGAGGGGCAGGGCAGAACGATTAAGGTGATCCAGCTTGACCACAACGTGCCGTCATGGCCGCTGCACGAGCAGCCGATTCCGGTGCCGGAACAGGCCGAGAGCGTCTGGCTGCGGATGGATGTGGATAGGCTGGTTTACCGCTACAGCTACTCGTTTGACGGCGAGACGTGGCACACCGTGCCGGTAACGTATGAGGCGTGGAAGCTGTCGGATGACTATATCGGCGGGCGCGGCTTCTTCACCGGCGCGTTTGTGGGGCTGCACTGCGAGGACATCAGCGGCGACGGCTGTCACGCGGACTTCGACTACTTCACCTACGAGCCGGCCTGACGGCTCAGGCCGGGTAGCCCAGCGCGCGTGACAGCTGGAGCCCGGCCTGCTGAAGCTGCTCGCGGAAATTAGCCAGCTCTGCATCGTCCACGCGCGAGGTCAGCGTCGACAGGCTCAGGGCGGCAATCACGCGGGATTCATGGTTCCACACCGGCACCGCCACGCAGCGCACGCCCTGCTCGTTCTCTTCGCTATCCAGGGCATAGCCCTGCTCGCGGGTCTGCGTCAGGGCGTTCATTAAGGCTTCGCGAGAGGCGAGGGTGGAAGGGGTGTAGGTGGTGTAGTGATAGCCCTCCAGCAGGGCGTTCAGCTCGGCCTCGCCCAGCCAGGCAATCAACACCTTGCCGATGGCGGTGGCGTGAACCGGCAGGCGGCGGCCGATGCGCGAATAGGCGATGGCGGCCAGCTTGCCTTCAATCTTCTCGATATAGACCCCTTCACTCCCGTCCAGGATCCCCAGATGGGTGGTCTGCCCGGTCCGCTGAGACAGCTCCGTCAGCCAGCCCTTCGCCTTCTGGCGAATATCGATGGAGCCCACGACAAAATGGCCGCGCTCGACCAGCTTCATGCCGAGGCGATATTTGCCGTTCTCCGGGTTCTGATCGATATAGCCGTGAAGCTGCAGAGTTTTCAGCAGCGAGTGGAGGGTACTCTTGCTCAGCCCCATCAGTTTGCTGATGTCGGTGATCTTAAGCTCGGTGGCCTGCTCGTTGAACAGGTCGAGGATCTGCAACGCACGTTCAACAGACTGAATAATCGGCATAATGCTGGTATGTCCACGCTGGAATTAAGGCGAAAACGTACCTTTTTCGGGGTGAAAAATCAATGAAATGGCGCCGATGTTCTCCCTCTCCCTGTGGGAGAGGGCCGGGGTGAGGGCATCAGGCCGCAGCGCCACCCGGCAACAAAGGCGGCTACATTATTGTTAGCGGGGGACATCAATTATTATCCCGAGCGGCGACAGACTGGATTTTCCAGACCCCATCTTCATTAATCATGCAATCAATGACTGTGTGCTGGGTCTTTTTGCCAAACGTGATATTCACGTTTACACAGACCGGGTCTGAATCATACGAATCAATAGCCACATTCTCAGCCCAGTCCTCGCCGATATATTGCGATTTCATAAAAAAATCAGCCTCGTAAAATTCAGCGTCGGCATAACGGGGATCGGCTGCATGACGTAATTTTTTCATGGTGCTGGCCGTAACGAACTCATCGATTTCATTTCCCTGTTGGATGGGATAACGATCGTTGTTCACTTGTTTGACGTACCAGCGATTGAATTCAAGGGCGCGCTGCATCGGTATCTGAAAATCTTCGGCCCCCAATGCGGCTGTGCTGAATAACACAAGAAAAATGAGTTTATTCATTTTAATAATGCCTGTATAAGGTTATTGCTGGCTGGAGTTGGCGATAGGTTTGCCCCTTCGATTTTAAGCCCTCCGGCTCGAATGGTGGCGGCGATTGCTCGAGCGCAATCGTGTCCAGTATGGGTTAGTGCGTGGCTACGGGCGTATGACACAGCTTCATGCTTATTCCATGACATAAATAATCCTTATTAACGAAATGCAGCAATAAGGGAATATTACGCCGATAATATACGGTGTTTTGTAATTGATAATGACCTGATATTAACCATTATCTACTCAGTAATTAATGGTTAATAAAAATATAAATATCTATTATGGTTAATGCGTATCTGAGAAAGCATCACTAAAATGAATTTTTCTGCCTGACGATAACGCTGTTGTCGTTTTTAGGGTTTTCTCCCTCTCCCCGTGGGAGAGGGCCGGGGTGAGGGCACCAGACCGCAGAGGAGTCAATCACTCCCCAAGCGTCGCCACCATCACCGCCTTAATCGTATGCATCCGGTTTTCCGCCTGGTCGAACACGATGCTCGCCGCCGACTCAAACACCTCGTCCGTCACTTCCATCCCGCCGTGCAGGTCGAACTCTTTCGCCATCTGCTTGCCGAGCGTGGTCTGGTCGTCATGGAACGCCGGCAGACAGTGCAGGAACTTCACGTCCGGGTTGCCGGTCAGCGCCATCATCTGCGCGTTCACCTGATACCCACGCAACAGTGCAATCCGCTCCGCCCACTTCTCTTTGGCTTCGCCCATCGACACCCACACGTCGGTATAGATAAAGTCCGCGCCCTTCACGCCCGCCGCCACGTTTTCCGTCAGGGTAATTTTCCCGCCGTGTTTCTCCGCCAGCGCGCTGCACTCCGCCACCAGGCTCTCTTCCGGCCAGCAGGCTTTCGGGGCCACCAGGCGCAGATCCAGCCCGGTCAGCGCCGCCGCTTCCAGCATCGAGTTGCCCATGTTGTTGCGCGCATCGCCCGCGTAGACCAGCGTCATCTCGTTAAACGCCTTGCCCGGCAGGTGCTCCTGCATGGTCAGCAGGTCCGCCAGCAGCTGGGTCGGGTGGAACTCGTTGGTCAGCCCGTTCCACACCGGCACGCCCGCATACTGCGCCAGCGTTTCGACGACTTCCTGGCCATGGCCGCGATACTGAATGCCGTCGTACATCCGCCCGAGCACGCGCGCGGTGTCCTTAATTGACTCTTTATGCCCAATCTGGCTGCCGCTCGGCCCTAAATAGGTAACGCGTGCGCCCTGGTCAAATGCGGCAACTTCGAAAGAGCAACGGGTACGGGTCGAGTCTTTTTCGAAGATGAGCGCGATGTTTTTACCGGTAAGCTTCTGTACTTCCTTGCCATTTTTCTTATCGGCTTTGAGCTGTGCGGCAAGGGTCAGCAGAGAAGTGAACTGTGCAGGGGTAAAGTCGAGCAATTTCAGAAAGTGTTTCTTGTACAAATCAGACATTTTATCCTCACATGGCGAACGCCACTTATTGAATTAAAATTCACTTTATATGTGTAATTATTCATTTGCAACCCCGTTTCACAAATCTTTCCAACAAAGGTGGAGGCAAACCCGTCCGTGTGTGAAAATAGAAGTATCTGCCGCACTTTAAAGAGGATTGAGCCATGGCAAACCCGGAATTACTGGAAGAGCAACGCGAAGAGACGCGTCTGATTATTGAAGAGCTGCTGGAAGACGGTAGCGATCCGGACGCGCTGTACACCATCGAGCACCATTTCTCTGCGGATGATTTCGACGCGCTGGAAAAAATGGCCGTGGAAGCCTTCAAGCTGGGTTACGAAGTGACCGAGCCGGAAGAGCTGGAAGTGGAAGAGGGCGACACCGTCATCTGCTGCGACATCCTGAGCGAAGGCGCGCTGAAGGCGGAGCTGATCGACGCGCAGGTAGAACAGCTGATGAACCTGGCCGAGAAGTTTGACGTGGAATACGACGGCTGGGGAACCTACTTCGAAGATCCGAACGGTGAAGACGGCGAAGAAGGCGACGACGAAGATTACGTCGACGAAGACGACGACGGCGTGCGTCACTAAGCGTTTCAGGCGGTGGCGCGCGCCACCGCTTTTTCAAGGCAGAACCATGGATTACCCGCAGATACTCGCCCCCGTACTCAACTTCCTCCAGTGCCCGACCCCGCAAGCATGGATTGATAAAGCCCGCGACCCGGCGAACCTGCCGCTGCTGCTCACCGACCACATGGTGTGCGAGCTCAAGGCCGCCCAGACTGCGCTATTACTCGTGCGTAAATACGTCGCCGACGAAAGCGGTGCCGACGCGCTGCTCGACTGGCTCAAACCCTACGAACAGTTCACCTTCCGCGACGGCCCGGAGCCGGACTTCATCGCCCTGCACAGGCAGATTGGCAAAAGCGTGATGCCCAAAACCGACGACCCGTGGGGCCAGGCGCTCATCGACAGTATGGTGCTGCTGATTAAAGAGGAGCTGCACCACTTCTGGCAGGTGCGCGAGGCGATGCTGGCCCGCGACATTCCGTATGTCAAAATCACCGCCAGCCGCTACGCCAGAGGGATGCTGAAGGACGTGCGCACCCACGAACCGCTGACGCTGATCGACAAGCTCATCTGCGGCGCCTACATCGAAGCCCGCTCCTGCGAACGCTTCGCCGCGCTGGCTCCGTTCCTCGACGACGACCTGCAGAAGTTCTATCTTTCGCTGCTGCGCTCGGAAGCGCGCCACTATCAGGACTACCTGACGCTGGCCCAGCAGGTGAGCGACGACGATATCTCACCGCGTATAAAGCTTTTTGGCGAAATTGAAGCCACACTTATCTCGACACCGGACAACGAGTTTCGCTTCCACAGCGGCGTGCCGGTGTAAACCGGCATAACTCAAGGATAAGGATGCGAGATGAATAAAACGTGGACCCGTATTGTGATTGTCGTCGTCGCGGCTGCCGCCGTGGCGTTCTGGGTATTCTTCGATAAGCAGCGTGCCCCCGAACACCAGATTGATACCACCCTCAACGCGATGCCCGCCTGGCAGGTGATTAAGGAGCAGGAGCCCGCGCTGCATCAGCGCATCCTCGACCAGATGGCCGCCCTGCAAAAAGCGGGCGAGCCGGAGCAGCAGATTATCGACACCATCCAGCCGCAGATCCTGCATCTGCAGATGTCGCGCCTGCAGAACGCCCCGGACGCCAACGTGGTGAACTACATGACCATCAACATGGAGCAGACCGCTGCCATCCAGAAGGTGAGCGACGACGCCTGCTTCCGCTTCCTCTACCCGATGGTGAAGGGCGGCGTGAACCCGATGCGCATGCTGGATAAAGACCTGATGACGCGGCGCATGCAGGCCGACGCCGACATGATGCGCGCGGCCTACGGCAAAAACCGCCACACCGTGACCCCGGCCGAACGCGAGGCGGCTGTCGAGGATGTGCGGCCGATTATGAAGGCGCTTGCCGATAAGTACGGCGAGGACATCCAGTTGCTGCAGATGCCGGAGAAGGCAGCGGGCAAAGAGAAGCTCTCCTGCGATATGGTGCAGGAGATGTGGGCCAAGGTGCTGGCGCTGCCGGAGCAGAAGGCAGCGAGGGTGATTCGGCTGGCGGTGTCTGAGCTGGACTGACGGTAGCGCTGGTTTTTTGGGCACTTAGCGCGGGTTTAGCGCGTCGTCGCTTGCATGGCGGCGCGCGACAGGTATAATCCACAACGTTTCCGCATCCCCTTCAGTGCCGAAGTGGCGAAATCGGTAGACGCAGTTGATTCAAAATCAACCGTAGAAATACGTGCCGGTTCGAGTCCGGCCTTCGGCATTCAGTACCTTATTTTCTTTTAAATCAATGAGTTAGTGTGAAAATTCCGTCTCATTGACCAGTTGAAAATGTCTATTCTTCATCACGTACAAAAGCCACTGTGTTTGTTAATGGCTTTGGTATGTTAGCACATAGTGGCGAGTAGTTCCCAAGCTCAACCTCGTATCGCTTTTCCCTTTGAAGCTGGAAGACGTGCCGCCGTCTCTAAACCTATACCAAAACAGACTGATCACACGCATTTAAGCCCGATGTGCAGCCTTGTGGCTGCGTAAACAGGTGAATAGTGGTAAACGTACCTGCACACGACATGCAGGCTCTGCCAGCGCTTCGCTCACGCTCCTAACGGTACACGAGCACCCTGATAAGGTGTGATCCCTCTGACTATCTGATGAAGTCGCTACGCTCCGCTTGTTGCTTGTACCACTAACGGGGCTTTATGGCTTGTATTGTCCAAATTTTGCGCTACGCTACCTTTGATTACTCACAGCAAAGGATAAATAAGATGGAAAAAGAACACTTTAAAGCGCACGTTCAGTATGACGACTGGAAGGGAAGCGTTGCAGCAGACAGTGCTGATCAGGAAGACTTTAGCGACTTTCTGAGAGACAAAGGGGTATTGAAAGAAGGTGAGATTGTGAAAGGTATTTCCTTCTACTCAGCAGAGCGTTTCTTTGATGTTGAAGCATTTGTTTCAGACGATGAACATGGGTTAAGAAGGGAAAAAGTCACAATGACGCTTGAGGAGTTTTTCAAAACCTTCAAACGTTTTTCAGTCAAGATTTCTCGCAAAGGGGAATTTGACGATCAAGAAATCGAGTTCAAAGAGTAAGGAATCATCATGAGCATTTACTTTAATGAACATGGCAGCGCGATTGGATACCAGGTAGATGGACGCTGGACAATCAAGGGGGATTATTTGCAGGTTGAGCATGGCGCTAACATTCCAGGCGGCCTATACAAGATTGATGATAACAAAGTGAAATTTCCATTCGACTACAAGGAGGTTGAGGGGGAGATTGATACAGAGAAACTCACCTTCACCGTGAATGGTCAAGAGTACCCAATGAGGAAAATGAAAACTTATCCGTGGGAGGTACAGCTGTAAAGGGGGCATTGCGCCCCTCGTATCATCCCTGTAAAGCCCGTAGCCATATCATAAGCAAATGAAGCTGGCTTCCTGTCATAGCTGGCACTCGGAGAGGTTTTATCTCTCCATCACCCTGTCTTCCGGCTTTGACGTTGCACAGCGCGAGCGCTAAAGCCATAATGCTGCTGTTCTCCATTTCCTTCTCTCCGTTGGGAATGTTGAATACGGCGGGGGCTGGCTTCTTGGTGGTTGGCGGCCCCTGCCACTTGCTGATCAACTGCTCTTCTGAGGTTTGTTGGTAACAGGTGACGCTGTATCGTCGTCCCTGCAAACTTTACTACCTGCGTATAAACGCACACCGTAGCACCACACCAGATAAAGCTGGTGATCGGCTCTTCTTCCTTCTTCAATTTTCTGAATCCTCTGTATCGAATGTTTTTGCATACAGGCAACTCTGAGCGCTCGTAACGTATGTGAACAGGTAATTGGTGTTCTCATACACGCATAGCGTTTTTCCGTTCTCCGTCTGTTCTTCCTGTGGGTTGGTCATCGTAATTTGTCCGGCATTAGCCACGGCTGGTAATAATGTCAGCGTCAGCACAAGATATTTAGATTTCAAGGCTAAACTCCTCTGTCAATTCGTCGCCTACTTCGAGCGTGTAACCAATATAAAAGAGCGTTGACCGTGGATCAGCATGGCCCAGGAGAAGGGCGATCTGTTCAATCGGCACACCTGCACTGAATAAAATTCGCCCTTTTGATTTTCGTGGGGTATGACACCCTACGTTAGAGAACCCCACTCTACGCCCGATCTTGCTGAACTCAGTGAACACAGTGTTACGGGTTACGGCGTTGCCTTTGCTACGGAGATCGCCTTTGCTAAAGATGAAATCCGTCTTCACAGGCATAGTGGATTGTTCCTCTCTCCGCATCTCTACGATTTTCCGCATGGTGTCAGTAATCTTGATACGGAGCGGTTTCACCTTCTTATTAGGATCTGCCTTTCGTTTAGATTTCTGCTGTTTCACCTCGATATGCGTTTTCCCTGCACTGAATTGTGACCAGGTGAGGGTTAACAGGTCAGAGATACGTAATGCGCTCTCATACTGCATCACCCATGCACAGTAGAACAGGTTTGTTCTGGTATTGCGTCGTAGCTCTGCCGCCACTGCTTTCACGTCCTCCGCGCTTTTAAGCGCAACTGCGATACCTTCCATTCTTTATCCCTCCTCTTGTTCGTTTCGTTGAAAACATCATTGATCAGAAATTGATCATTTTCAATATGTTGCACGATACGTTTGTTTATGAAGAGCACGAAATGATCAAAAGGTGTGCGCGGTTGCCTGACCTATCGAACAGCGCCCGAGGCACTTCCCCAATTCCAGGCGCAGATTTTGGCAAATATCAGTAAGTGATTGAAAAATAGATGAAAATACATTTAATAACATGATTCATGAAACGGTAGTTCTGTCAAGAAATTTATTTTCGATGACGGGGAGTTACCCCTGTTTGCACGGTGAAGTGATGGAAAAGTGTACTGATTGAATAGAATCAATGAGTTACAGAATACACTTTACTAATGTGTATCGAAGCGGGGCGATATTGCACGATAGATGATAATAATTCTCACCTGAGTTGATTGCATCAAGAAATGCTTAGAATGCTAATTAATTGGCGGGTTTCGGCATGAAAAAAGAAACATCGTTTCAATTTAGAAAGCTCGTTCAGCACAGTGCATCGAATATGGAAGTGCTCATTGTGTACAATGACCGCTGTAAGCCTTGCGCCGTGCGGCTTTACGCAAAGTGAGTGATAGTTTCAATTGTTACTATCTTAATTGCTATGGTAACTTTATCCCTGTAACAACGGCAATCTTTACCTGACATTTAAGATAGGTTTTGACGTTAATAATGTATGTATTTGATAGGTATAACCTAATATTTTCCTCTGGCTGTTCTTAGGATTGTTGCATGTGCGATTCGTAGTGAGGAGGGCGACGATCTACCGTTGGGTGAAGGGCTGAAAGTGACGTTTTGTCACTCTCGTAATATACGGGAAAAACCCGTATGTCTGCATGATGACATACAGGAAAAACCCGACTATGTGACGGAGCGTCACACATACTAATCGTCCTATCTGTGACGTTATGTCACACCTGGGGCACGTTATCTGTGACGTTATGTCACACTATAAGACTACTTAACTATAATACTAAGATCTATAAGACTATCTTTCATGGTTTTGCGCTTGTCGCAAAGATCTTTTGCCTGGCGCCTATCGCCGTCACTCCTGGCAAGCAGCCTTACTTCGCTTCCTTTCGGGCTACGTTGGCTGGCCTCGTTCCGCTCACAGCGCTGCGCAAGCTACACCTCTTTACAAGTTGGGATTGTGCCAGGCTTTGGCCTTGACGTGAGTCAGGCACATGCACATTACGCCCACGGCGTAATTCATCTTTGCGCTGTGCGCGGAATTACCATCTGACCAACCAACTACCGTTGATTGTCCATCTGATAAGCTGACTAACTTCAACCATCCATTCATGAACTAACGTTCACCCATGCAAGGTTTCAGTAAGTCAGTGGCTAAGGCTTCACTGGTCGCTGATAGCTCCAGTTCATCCAGCCTCAATCCAATACCAACACCTACTATCCTGATAACTACCGTTATCCCTCTGTAGTTGTGCTATTGGTTTCGGTAAGTGCCAGAGGGCGCACAGGAAGCCCGTAGAGCGATTTAAACAGTGTAGGGAATGCAATGGTAGCCTGAAAGCGTCAGAACGCCGCAGAGAGCGTTACAGGCTGTTTTTCGTTGTTCTTGTGGCTGTCTTCTCTGGTGGCAAGTTCTACCACAAAAACAGATTGACATCCATTGTTTATTTTGTGTATAAAGAGCACAAATCGCAAAGCAGAAATACAACGCATTGAAAATGATCAAAAAAATTTCGAATAATCACCGTTAAGGGGTTGACAAAAGTTTAGAAATAGGTTAGAATACCCATATAGCATAAAACTTTATCCACATAATCTCTTAATGCACTTTGAGCCGTCAGGCTGCAAGGTGTCTTTTTATTTACGCCAACCATAGGAGGCCACACTGAGATACTTTGACGTTGAAGACACACTTCAACAATTGAAAGACGGAACCACCAACCGTTACCGCATCCGAGCACTACGCAACGCTTGCCGCGCTCGTGGATACCACGAGAGGGAAGCCTTTCTCACAGAAGTATTGAAGCGCTGGGATGAAATCCGCACTTCGACCACCAACGAATAAACCAGAAGGAGGAAACCAGAATGATCGAGAAGAAAACCAAACTACCGCCGTCCACATCGTTAATGATCCCGGATGCCACATTCCAGATTCTGTTCAAAGAAGCAAAGCGACGAAAAATGAGCGTAAGCGCACTACTTCTTGAAGAGTGTCAAAACCTGGCGGTTAAATATTCGAAAGCTGGCGCGTAACAACTACGAAACAGCATTTACATCCCCCCACGAATGAGAAGCGGAGAAAACCCAAATGAAGAGCATTCGTAATTTACTGAGCATACATAGGAGCATAGAACAATGGCAAAAACCCTCGCCGAGATTAAGGCAGATCCAAAATACCAATACACCGATAAAGATGGAAAAGTAAGAGATCGTACAATCAACATCCCGCATTACTTCCGAGAGATTCCACGTATTTATTCTCCCAATCTCGAAAATGGTTTCATGGATTTTTGCCCGAAGGCGCAAAAGTTGTACTGTTATTTTCAGGGATGGGAAAATTCAGGGAATTTCTGTTACGAAAGCCAGACAGAACTTGGAAAGGTGATCGATTTATCCAGGGAGCACACCTGCAAACTCATTCAGAAGCTGCAAGATGCAGGGCTAATCACGAAAGAGAAAAACCCTGGTTATCGTTCCAAAGTTTACCGCACGTTTCCGATCACTGATGCGCACATTACTCCACCAGAAGCACTGACAGTGCAGCCTGATATCATTTCTGACGTAGTGATACACCAGGCAGCGCCTGAATCAGCTACCGCAGAGGAAACGCCGGATGATGCACCGAATTGGGATGCACCAGAACACCTGGAACCGCCAGCACCTACAATGATTAATGTCATAGAGGACGCTGTGATCGTTGCTGAGGGCACCCATGAAAGCGTTGCAACAACCACGGAAAGCGATCAAATGGTCATTGATGATGATGTGAT
>NZ_JBMKHO010000009.1:0-171334 GCF_049238125.1 Enterobacter cloacae complex sp. IR5402 | reverse complement strand
GCGCTGGGATATCACTCCCCGAGGGAATACCGGCGGCAGCGGACATCGTTAACTTAAGATACAAAAGCTGTTCGGAGATGGAGGGTCAAGATCACGTCACAGCATCCGAACTATCAGATGATGCTGATGAAAGCGTTACTGGCACTGGCAGGCCAGCCGCACCGTCAGATTATCGTCACCACCCATGTCCCGGCGCTGGCCGGATTAATCCCTGTCGAAGGCGTACGTTATGTTACCCGAAATGAGGCGGGTGAACCCGTAGTAAAAATGCCGGATGACGCAGTGCTGAAGGAAGCCACTGAAAGCCTGGGGGTGCTGCCAGAGACCGGTATGGAAAGGGCGCAGGGGATTGTTCTGGTAGAGGGAAAGTCGGATGTTACTTTCCTGAGGCATGCGGCCAGTTCATTAAAACAGTCAGGTGCGCTGCCAGCCTCTCTGGAGGACGTGAAAATAGTGCCAGTCCTCATAGGAGGGTGTGGTAGCGTCAAACACTGGGTTACATTGAATCTGGCCAAAGATCTGGGGCTTCCCTGGTGCGTATTTCTGGACTCCGATATTGGGGGAGACCCTGCACAGGTTCTGTCCATCCAGAAGCGTAAAAAAGAAGTAGAGGAGGCCGGTAAGGTATTTTTCGCTACGCGCAAACGTGAGATAGAAAACTATCTGTGCCCGGATCTTATCGAGGAAATTACTGGTGTAGCCGTCACGTTTACGGACACCTGTGACGCTAAAAAAATAATCGGCCGGGCTGTGGGAATGAAACCCGATAATGTACTAGATAAATTCTGGCCTCAGATGACATCAGAAAGAATCATCTCAAGATCAACCTATCATGACGGAACGCAGGAGAGAAGCGAGCTGGTTGAGATCCTGAGCGACATTGTATCCATGACGAGATAATGTATTAAATAAGCATCTCAGGTGCATATATTCCGGTCCTCAACAAAGGACCGGAGTACAGAGTAGTAAAAACCCGAAATTAATCGGGTTTGAATTATATAAAGATTAACCGACTCCCGCGCCCAGGAACGATGTAAAATCACGCTTGTCGTGACATTTCTACAATGTTTACTTTTGACTATCAAGCCATTTATTCATCTGCTCAATTTCACCTTTTTGAGCTTTAATGATGTCCTGCGCGAGCTTTCTCATTTTCGGATCTTTTCCGTATTTGAGCTCGGTCTCAGCCATTGCTATTGCCCCTTCATGGTGCGCTACCATGCCTTTCGCAAAAGCCTTGTCGGGATCGGACTCATTTACGGCAGCCATCATTTTGTCATGCATGTCTTTCATGCCAGCCATATATTCCTGTGACGAAGCCGAGGTAGACATATCAGTCATTTTCATTTCTGAATGTTCTGCTGAAATCGCTGGCAGGGATAACATTAATACTGCAAATAAAGTGTTTCTGGCTTTCATAAAAAATATCCTTTTAGCGTTGATGCCCGTTAACTGTAGCAGAATCTGATAAAAATGCCCCCTGTAGGGGGCAAAGATGTTGCCATATATCCGGTTACGGAAAAATCTATCAAGGAAATAAGGACAGCACAGATACTTCCCTCGCCGTCAGCCTGCACTGAGCATGCGACGATGCGCTTCGGCCATGGCCTGATGTGGGCCAGACTGACCGTTATTCATAAATTCATGGGCAACTGCAGCTCTTTCATGCTCATTCATTGCCGCTAATGACTTCGACGGCCCGGTAGGGGAAACGGTCTGACTTCCCATCATCCTCTGATGACTTTCCACCATTTTCTGGTGCGCATCCGCCGACCCGTTCGTCATGGTTTCATGAGCAATAATGGCCTGTTCATGCTGGTCCATACCGGCCATACGAGGTGCAGTCCCCTGGATCCCGACAGGAGCCGCAGCAGACTGCATCTGGTGAGCAGGTGCCTGTGCATTGTTGACCCGCTCATGGATATTCACGGTTTCAGTGGCCCAGGCCGAAGAAATTAAGCCAAAGCCCAGCAAGGATGCTAATACGATATTTTTCATGATAACTCTCCATTTCTTAATTAGTGATGTCCGGGGGAGTACAACCGGTGTTTTCAGTTCCATAACTGAAACAGGTTCGGAAGTGTTTATTTCTCCGGGAGGGGACTGGATATTCATTTCCTGGCGTCCACTGACGCCGGATATTGATAAAGCAATCCAGCCTTCCTGATAAGTTGCACTAATTATATCGAATGGCTTCTGTTTGCTGCATGACAGGCTAATGACATCTTTGTCATTTAAATCTTTATTCCCAGCACTGGGTGTCCGGAATCATTTTCTCCAGTCTGGGCACGGATAAGATAAAACGCGTTGAGTGTACGTCCGATTCCACCTGCACTCTTCCGTGATGTGCTTCCACGATTGACTTCACAATCGCAAGGCCGATGCCGCTGCCTTCTCCTTTTCGTTGTCTGGACGGATCCACCCGATAAAAACGGTCAAACAACCTTGATAAATGCTCTTCAGGGATTGGTTTCCCCGGATTTTCAATCACAAGGTCAAAAAAGCTCTCCTGCTCTCTTATTGAGACGGTGATTGCCTGTCCCTCCGGGGTATAACGCAGGGCATTGGATAACAGATTATTGATCGCCCTTCTGAACATTTGTGGATCTCCCTCAACCAGGCAGGGCATCCCGTTAAATTTGAGCGTGATATTGCGTTCTTCGGCCCAGGCTTCGAAAAACTCGAAGACTTTCATGACTTCCGCTCTGAGGTCAAACATGACCCTGTCAGGTATCAGCTGATTATTATCTGCCTGTGCCAGGAACAGCATATCGCTGACCATTTTGGTCATCCGGTTATACTCTTCAAGACTGGAATAGAGGACATCCTCAAGTTCCCTCTGTGTTCGATCCTGACTCAGTGCGATTTCAGTCTGCGTCACCAGATTGGTGATGGGCGTTCTGATCTCATGCGCGATATCGGCAGAGAAATTGGCCTGGCGGGTAAAGACATCCTCAATCTTTCCAATCATATGATTGAACGAGATAACCAGTTGCTCCAGCTCAATGGGAACGCGTGTCGGTTCCAGTCGCGCATCAAGATTCTCGGAGGTGATGTTTTTAATGGCATTGCTGACATTACGAAGGGGCAGGTGCCCCTGACGGACAGCGATTCGAATGATCAGAACAATCAACAGGCTTATCACGACGGCAATCGCAATCAGGTTCTTTTTCAGCGCATCGAGGTAATGGAGATGGAAATTAATGGATAGGCCAGTCAGCATGACATAGTTCTGCTGTTTGCCCTGAAATATCGCCTGACCAGAGGAGGCGATAATCCTGTATGTTTCCATCTTCATTTCGGACCCGGTATCCATCGGTCCCGCAGGATCCTCCACCGTCCAGAGAAAGACATCCCGTGCGCGGCTGTGCTCGCTAAAATCTGCTGAATTCACTGCCGGGCGTAGTGCCGCCCCCTGAGCTGAGCTAAAGAGCACTTCCCCCCTGGGATTGAGGAGCAAAAGGGCAACGTTGCGGTAGCTGGCAATTGATTCCTTTATTTTGCTTATTTTTTTATCATCCGGATCCACCGGGGACTGCAGTATACGGTTCAGTGTGGTGCTGATTTGTTGAAGATCGCTGACATCCTGCTCGGCAAAATGATTTTCAACAGAATGCAGCATAAACCAGGTGAATGCGATAAAAGCCAGTATCGTGGACAGGCTGATAAAAAAGGTCAGCCGCAGAGCGAGTGAGAAAGGGCGTCTGGAAGGTTTGCTATGCATCCGGGACCTCCAGCATGTAGCCCACGCCCCGGACTGTCTGGATCAGCTTTGTCTCGTAATCGTTGTCTATTTTAGCGCGGAGTCGCTTTACTGCGACATCGATCGCATTAGTGTCGCTGTCAAAATTCATGTCCCAGACCTGAGAGGCAATCAGGGAGCGGGGAAGAACCTCTCCCTGATGGCGAATGAAGAATTCCAGCAGGCTGAACTCTTTACTGGTGAGCACAATGCGGTTTCCGGCGCGACTGACTTTTCTGGATACGAGATCAATCGAGAGGTCAGCCACCTTAAACTGGCTTTCCGTGATCATCGTGTTTCCCCGCCTCAGAAGGGTTCTCACCCGGGCGAGCAGTTCGGCAAACGCAAAGGGTTTAACCAGATAATCGTCCGCACCCAGTTCCAGTCCTTTGACCCTATGTTCGATCGTGCCGAGGGCTGTCAGCAGTAAGACCGGCATACCCTTTCCGGCAGTGCGCAGCATGCGGATGATATCCCAGCCGTTCACATCAGGTAGCATGATATCCAGAATGACTAAATCATACTCGGCTGTCATGGCGAGATGATATCCGGTAAGACCATTATCAGCGTGATCCACTACGAACCCTGCCTCTGTAAGCCCTTTGCTGAGATATTCACCTGTTTTAATTTCGTCTTCGACGATCAATATTTTCATCTTGCTCCCCGGCTGGCTGCTAATGTCATTCTATTGCGCCCACGATCGTTATCAACGGATTACAGCAAAAATGACAACATTGTCATTATCCTGTCACCCGGCAAACAGAGAGCGTTAGGTAAAGTACCCCTATCAATACTCTGGACTTCATTTGAACCATTTACCAGGTCTGCCTGGACGAGAAGCGTTATGTTCAAATTAAAATTACTCAGCATTAGCACGATATTCATCCTGGCAGGCTGCGTGTCGCTTGCGCCTGAATATCAGCGGCCCGCAGCACCGGTACCCCAGCAGTTTTCACTGTCCCATAACAGCCTGACGCCAGCGGTAAATGGCTATCAGGATACGGGCTGGCGTAACTTTTTTGTCGATCCCCAGGTTACCCGGTTGATCGGTGAAGCTCTGACTAATAACCGTGATTTGAGAATGGCTGCCCTGAAGGTTGAAGAGGCCCGAGCCCAGTTCAACGTCACGGATGCAGATCGTTATCCCCAGCTGAATGCCTCATCCGGGATAACATACAGCGGTGGTCTGAAAGGTGACAAGCCGACCACACAGGAGTACGACGCGAGACTGGAGCTCAGCTATGAGCTCGATTTTTTCGGCAAACTTAAGAACATGAGTGATGCTGATCGCCAGAACTACTTTGCCAGCGAAGAAGCCCGTCGGGCCGTACACATCCTGCTGGTATCCAACGTTTCACAAAGCTATTTCAGCCAGCAACTGGCGTACGAACAACTTCGTATTGCGCGGGAAACGCTGAAAAATTATCAACAGTCCTATGCTTTCGTTGAGCAGCAGCTCGTGACCGGGAGTACGAACGTTCTGGCACTTGAACAGGCGCGAGGACAAATCGAAAGTACCCGCGCCGAAATAGCCAAACGAGAAGGCGATCTGGCTCAGGCAAACAATGCCCTGCAACTGGTGCTGGGAACGTACCGCGCACTTCCGTCAGAAAAAGGGATGAAAGGCGGGGAGATAGCCCCAGTAAAATTGCCACCAAATCTGTCTTCACAAATTTTGCTGCAGCGACCGGATATTATGGAAGCGGAATATCAGCTGAAAGCGGCTGATGCCAATATTGGCGCAGCGCGAGCGGCCTTTTTCCCCTCAATTACCCTGACCAGTGGTCTTTCCGCAAGCAGTACGGAGCTGTCCAGCCTGTTTACGTCAGGAAGTGGAATGTGGAATTTTATCCCTAAAATTGAAATTCCTATATTTAATGCTGGCAGGAATAAAGCCAATCTGAAGCTGGCTGAAATTCGCCAGCAACAGTCGGTGGTTAATTACGAACAAAAAATTCAGTCAGCCTTTAAGGATGTTTCCGACACGCTTGCGCTGCGCGACAGCCTTAGCCAGCAACTTGAGTCACAGCAGCGTTATCTTGATTCACTTCAGATAACTCTCCAGCGTGCCAGAGGATTGTATGCAAGTGGTGCTGTCAGTTACATCGAAGTGCTGGATGCAGAACGTTCCCTCTTCGCTACCCAGCAAACCATTCTCGATCTTACCTATTCCCGGCAGGTTAACGAAATTAATCTATTTACCGCGCTGGGTGGCGGTTGGGTAGAGTAAATTTATTTAATTAATCAGGAAATTAAAATGCGTAATTCACTTAAAGCCGTTTTATTTGGTGCCTTCTCTGTCATGTTTTCTGCCGGTCTTCATGCTGAAACACATCAGCATGGCGATATGAATACTGCCAGTGATGCTTCGGTACAGCAAGTTATCAAGGGCACCGGTGTCGTTAAAGACATTGATATGAATACTAAGAAAATCACCATTTCGCATGAAGCAATTCCAGCGGTGGGCTGGCCTGCAATGACCATGCGCTTTACTTTTGTTAATGCAGACGATGCTATTAATGCCCTGAAAACAGGCAACCATGTCGATTTCTCGTTTATTCAGCAGGGCAATATCTCCTTACTCAAAAGCATTAACGTGACGCAGTCCTGATTGGCTGTCCGGAGCGATTACATCCTGTGCGCCTGTACATTCACATAGGTATATGTGTGAGTTAACCGTCAGGCGCATATGCCAGGTGTTTTGATTTTTTAGCGGAAAATTGTATGGCTTCTTTAAAGATAAAATATGCTGCAATAATTATCAGCAGCCTCATAGCAGGGGGGCTGATATCGGTTACTGCCTGGCAGTATGTAAACTCAGCACAAAAGACAGAAAAAACAGAACAAAAGGCACCGGAACGAAAGGTGCTTTTCTGGTATGACCCAATGAAACCGGATACCAAATTTGATAAACCCGGAAAATCGCCCTTTATGGATATGGACCTGGTGCCAAAATATGCTGATGACAGTGGCGATAAAAGCAGTGGCGGGATCCGTATCGACCCAACCCAGGTTCAGAATCTGGGATTAAAAACGCAAAAAGTCACGCGAGGAATGCTGAATTATTCTCAGACAATCCCGGCTAATGTCAGCTATAACGAGTATCAGTTTGTTATTGTGCAGGCGCGTTCTGACGGGTTTGTCGAAAAAGTCTACCCCATGACGATTGGCGATCATGTGAAGAAGGGGACGCCACTTATCGATATTACCATTCCGGACTGGGTGGAAGCACAGAGTGAATTCCTTCTGTTATCCAGCACCGGTGGTACTTCCACGCAAATTAAAGGCGTTCTGGAACGGCTTCGCCTGGCAGGTATGCCGGAAGAGGATATTCAGAGACTGCGTTCTACCCGGAGCATTCAGACCCGTTTTACCATTAAAGCACCTATTGATGGTGTCATTACTGCATTTGACCTGCGCACCGGCATGAATATTTCGAAAGATAAGGTGGTGGCTCAGATTCAGGGAATGGACCCGGTCTGGATCAGCGCTGCAGTGCCAGAATCTATCGCCTATCTGCTGAAAGATACGTCGCAGTTTGAAATTTCGGTACCGGCTTATCCGGATAAAACATTCCATGTCGAAAAATGGAATATTCTTCCCAGCGTGGATCAGACAACCCGTACGCTTCAGGTCCGTCTCCAGGTTTCTAATAAGGATGAGTTTCTCAAGCCGGGCATGAATGCCTATCTGAAACTGAATACCAGAAGCCAGGAGATGCTGCTGATACCAAGCCAGGCCGTTATCGATACCGGCAAAGAACAGCGCGTGATTACTGTTGATGATGAAGGCAAGTTTGTGCCGAAACAGATCCACGTTCTGCATGAGTCACAGCAACAGTCCGGCATCGGCTCCGGCCTGAATGAAGGCGATACCGTGGTGGTCAGTGGCCTGTTCCTCATTGACTCTGAAGCCAATATTACGGGCGCACTGGAACGTATGCGCCACCCTGAAAAAACAGAAAGCAGTATGCCAGCAATGTCTGACCAGCCTGTAAATATGCATTCAGGGCACTGAGGAGACGACGATGATTGAATGGATTATCCGGCGCTCTGTCGCCAACCGTTTCCTGGTCATGATGGGGGCCCTGTTTCTCAGCATCTGGGGCACATGGACGATTATTAACACGCCTGTCGATGCCTTGCCTGACCTGTCAGATGTGCAGGTCATTATCAAAACCAGCTATCCCGGCCAGGCCCCGCAGATTGTAGAAAACCAGGTCACCTATCCACTTACCACCACCATGCTGTCCGTGCCTGGCGCAAAAACCGTGCGTGGTTTTTCACAGTTCGGTGATTCGTATGTGTATGTCATTTTTGAAGACGGCACCGATCTGTACTGGGCCCGTTCCCGCGTGCTGGAGTACCTGAACCAGGTACAGGGAAAACTGCCCGCCGGTGTGAGTTCTGAAATCGGTCCGGACGCCACGGGGGTGGGCTGGATATTTGAATATGCCCTTGTCGATCGCAGCGGAAAACACGACCTTTCAGAACTGCGTTCTCTGCAGGACTGGTTCCTGAAATTTGAGCTGAAAACCATCCCGAACGTGGCTGAGGTCGCTTCGGTTGGCGGCGTGGTGAAACAGTACCAGATTCAGGTCAATCCGGTAAAATTGTCTCAGTATGGTATCAGCCTGCCCGAAGTGAAACAGGCCCTTGAATCGTCTAACCAGGAGGCCGGTGGCTCATCCGTTGAAATGGCCGAAGCTGAGTATATGGTCCGTGCCAGCGGTTATCTTCAGAGCATTGATGATTTTAATAACATCGTCCTGAAAACAGGCGAGAACGGCGTGCCGGTTTATCTGCGGGATGTTGCCCGCGTGCAGACCGGGCCTGAAATGCGGCGTGGTATTGCCGAGCTGAACGGCCAGGGCGAAGTCGCTGGCGGCGTGGTGATCCTGCGGTCGGGTAAAAATGCACGCGACGTTATCACGGCAGTGAGGGATAAACTTGAGACGCTGAAGGCCAGCCTGCCGGAAGGCGTTGAAATCGTGACCACCTACGATCGCAGCCAGCTCATCGACCGGGCGATTGATAACCTCAGTTCCAAACTTCTGGAAGAGTTTATCGTGGTGGCCATCGTCTGTGCCCTGTTCCTGTGGCACGTACGTTCTGCCCTGGTGGCGATTATCTCTCTGCCGCTTGGTCTGTGTATCGCCTTTATCGTCATGCACTTCCAGGGACTGAACGCCAATATCATGTCGCTGGGAGGGATAGCGATTGCCGTCGGTGCGATGGTGGATGCCGCCATTGTGATGATTGAGAATGCGCATAAGCGGCTTGAGGAGTGGGATCATCAGCATCCGGGTGAGCAGATTGACAACGCCACCCGCTGGAAGGTGATTACCGATGCCTCCGTTGAAGTGGGACCCGCACTGTTTATCAGCCTGCTGATCATCACCCTGTCCTTTATTCCTATCTTTACCCTGGAAGGTCAGGAAGGACGTCTGTTTGGCCCGCTGGCATTCACGAAAACGTACTCCATGGCGGGCGCGGCCGCGCTGGCCATCATCGTCATTCCGATTCTGATGGGATTCTGGATCCGGGGGAAAATTCCTGCAGAGACCAGTAACCCCCTGAACCGGGTACTGATCAAAGCGTATCATCCATTGCTGTTGCGGGTTCTCCACTGGCCAAAAACAACCCTGCTGGTTGCGGCCTTGTCCATTTTCACCGTTATCTGGCCGCTGAGCCAGGTGGGCGGTGAGTTTCTGCCGAAGATTAACGAGGGCGACCTGTTGTATATGCCGTCGACCCTGCCGGGTGTCTCTCCGGCTGAAGCTGCAGCGCTCCTGCAGACGACGGACAAGTTAATCAAAAGCGTTCCTGAAGTGGCCTCTGTATTTGGCAAGACCGGTAAAGCAGAGACCGCCACGGATTCCGCACCGCTCGAAATGGTTGAAACCACGATCCAGCTCAAACCTGAGGATCAGTGGCGTCCAGGCATGACGATTGACAAGATTATTGAAGAACTCGACAGGACCGTCCGTTTACCGGGGCTGGCAAACCTCTGGGTGCCGCCAATCCGTAACCGTATTGATATGCTCTCAACCGGGATCAAAAGCCCGATAGGTATCAAGGTGTCCGGAACGGTTCTGTCCGATATCGATGCAACGGCGCAGAGTATCGAAGCGGTCGCCAAAACCGTACCCGGCGTAGTGTCTGCTCTCGCAGAGCGACTGGAAGGCGGGCGCTACATTGATGTGGATATCAACCGGGAAAAAGCCTCCCGCTACGGAATGACGGTGGGCGATGTGCAGCTGTTCATCTCATCAGCCATCGGCGGCGCGACGGTAGGGGAAACGGTTGAAGGCGTGGCCCGGTACCCGATTAATATCCGCTATCCGCAGGATTACCGGAACAGCCCGCAGGCCCTGAAACAGATGCCGATCCTGACCCCGATGAAGCAGCAGATCACGCTGGGCGATGTTGCGGATATTAAGGTCGTTTCCGGGCCGACTATGCTGAAAACGGAAAATGCCCGTCCAGCCAGCTGGATTTACATTGACGCGCGCGGCAGGGATATGGTGTCGGTGGTTAATGACATTAAAACGGCGATCAGTCAGAAAGTGAAACTGAGACCGGGTACCAGCGTGTCATTCTCCGGACAGTTTGAACTGCTTGAGCATGCCAACAAGAAACTGAAGCTGATGGTGCCGATGACGGTGATGATCATCTTCATCCTGTTGTATCTGGCATTCCGCCGGGTTGATGAAGCCCTGCTGATCCTGATGAGCCTGCCGTTCGCCCTGGTTGGCGGGATATGGTTCCTGTACTGGCAGGGCTTCCATATGTCTGTCGCAACCGGAACGGGGTTTATCGCTCTGGCCGGGGTGGCAGCAGAGTTTGGCGTGGTCATGCTGATGTATCTGCGTCATGCCATTGAAGCGCACCCGGAATTGTCCCGTAAAGAGACGTTCACACCGGAAGGCCTTGATGAAGCCCTCTATCATGGTGCCGTACTGCGTGTCCGGCCGAAAGCCATGACCGTGGCGGTGATCATTGCGGGTCTGCTGCCAATACTCTGGGGAACCGGTGCAGGTTCAGAAGTCATGAGCCGTATCGCGGCACCCATGATTGGTGGGATGATCACGGCTCCGCTGCTGTCCCTGTTCATTATTCCTGCCGCCTACAAATTAATCTGGCTGCGCAGACATAAAAAAAGCGTGTCCTGAACCTGAAAGGGCACCCCCTGTGGGTGTCCTTCTTTACTGATTCACCCTGACGTCAGGGTTTAAATCGATAATATACAGAGGTGAGTATGAAAAAAGTGGTTCTGATGGCGCTGGCTCTCGGCCTTTCACTGCCCGCGATGGCGAGTGAAAAAGTGATTGATATGTACAAATCTGAAAACTGTGGCTGTTGTTCCCTGTGGGGCAAGGCGATGGAAAAAGACGGGTTTGAAGTACGAACTCACGTCATGAATGATCAGGCGCTGTCAGCCCTGAAAGAAAAGCATGCTATTCCTGCAGGACTGCGAAGTTGTCATTCCGCGGTTGCCGGTAATTTGATCATTGAAGGCCATGTGCCTGCGACAACGATACATAAGGCAATGCAGTCTGGTTCAGGTATATACGGTCTCGCCACCCCCGGTATGCCAGCAGGAAGTCCTGGAATGGAGATGGGAGCCCGAAAAGAGGCTTACGATGTTATCGCATTCTCACCGGATGGAAGTAAAAAAGTCTTCCAGCGAATCGAATAGTCAGCGGAACGGCTGATAACGGGACGCCGGTAGCAGGCACTCCTGTGCCGGCGATATTCGTGGTAATCGCATCCATGACATACCCTGAAGACAGAAGATGCTTCGGTATGCATAAGGAGAGTTACTGTGAAAAATGACAATGCAGTGCAACACAACAACCAGACTGCTTCTGAGCAGACATTATCCCCGGACGAGGGCCACGTATTGCATAAGGTGAGAGATCCCGTGTGCGGGATGGCCATCCTGCCCGACAGGGCGCACAGCAGCATTCGATACCAGGACCATCAACTTTATTTCTGCTCCGCCAGCTGTGAGAGTAAATTTAAAGCCCATCCCGATCGTTATCTTACCGAAGATGCCAGTGAACATTCCCATCACCATCACCACGATCATCACGAAGTCAGCCCTGATCAGATAAAACAGCCTCACCACCAGGCGGAAAAAGAGAATTCTGAAGGTGTGTGGACATGTCCGATGCACCCGGAGATACGCCGCAGTGGTCCCGGAAGCTGTCCTGTCTGTGGAATGGCACTGGAGCCGCTCGTAGCTACGGCATCCACGGGGCCGAGTGATGAACTTCACGACATGACAAGACGCTTCTGGCTGGGGTTGTTGCTGGCGTTTCCGGTTCTGGTACTCGAAATGGGATCTCATCTGTTTCCCGAGTTGAGGAATACAGTACCGCCACAGTACAACACATGGCTGCAGCTGCTTCTGGCCTCCCCTGTCGTGTTGTGGTGTGGCTGGCCATTCTTCGCCCGGGCCGGAATGTCGTTACGTAACCGCTCCCTGAATATGTTTACCCTTGTTGCAATGGGGACCGGCGTAGCCTGGGTTTACAGCGTCATTGCAACCGTCTTCCCCTCCTGGTTTCCTGCATCGTTCAGAAACATGGATGGCCTGGTGGCCGTTTATTTTGAAGCCGCAGCAGTTATTACGGTGCTTGTTCTGCTGGGACAGGTTCTTGAGCTGCGGGCACGGGAACAAACCTCAGGCGCCATTACTGCGCTTCTGAACCTTGCCCCCAAAACCGCCAGACGGCTGGATCATGACGGTCATGAAACGGATATTAATGCGGAAGATGTCCTGCCTGGCGATAAGCTCCGCATCAGACCTGGAGAGAGTATTCCGGTCGACGGTATCGTGATCGAAGGCAAAACAACCGTTGATGAATCGATGGTGACCGGGGAATCTATGCCGGTTACCAAAACGGAGGGTGACCCTGTCATCGGGGGGACCATTAATCAGACAGGGAGTCTCATCATCCGTGCAGAGAAAGTCGGTGATGAAACAATGCTCTCACGAATTGTTCAGATGGTCGCTGATGCACAGCGTTCGCGTGCCCCCATCCAGAGAATGGCTGACAGCGTTTCAGGCTGGTTTGTTCCTCTGGTGATACTTATCGCGGTTGTTGCTTTCGTGATCTGGTCTGTCTGGGGGCCCGAGCCCAGGATGGCGCACGGTCTCATTGCGGCTGTGTCGGTCCTGATTATTGCCTGTCCCTGCGCGCTGGGGCTGGCCACGCCGATGTCGATAATGGTGGGGGTGGGCAAAGGAGCCCAGGCCGGGGTGTTAATCAGGAATGCCGAAGCCCTTGAGCGTCTTGAAAAAGTGGACACGCTGGTTGTCGACAAAACAGGCACGCTCACGGAAGGTTCGCCTACGGTGACAGGGATTATCAGTCTCAATCCGGGTGGGGAAACATCTCTTTTGCGTGTAACAGCCGCAGTGGAAAAAGGCTCGCAGCATCCGCTGGGTATGGCAGTAGTTAAAGCAGCACAGGAAAAGGGGATCGCAATACCCGCAGTCACTCATTTCGATGCACCGTCGGGTAAAGGTGTCTCAGGCGATGTCGAAGGTCAACGGGTTGTTATTGGTAATGAACTGGCTATGCAGGAAAACAGTATAGTTATTGATAATCAAAAGGCCGTTGCGGATACGTTGCGGATGGAAGGCGCTACCGTTATCTATGTGGCCACAGACGGGGACCTTGCAGGCCTGATAGCTATCTCGGATCCCGTGAAAACAACCACGCCGGATGCGCTTAAAGCTTTGCGTCAGGCGGGGATCCGCATCGTTATGCTCACCGGGGATAACCAGCTTACTGCTGAAGCAGTCGCACGGAAACTGGGAATAGATGAGGTTGAAGCCGGAATTCTGCCGGATGGCAAAAAAGCAGTGATAACCCGACTGAAAGAGTCTGGCCATGTGGTTGCGATGGCCGGAGACGGTGTGAATGATGCCCCGGCGCTGGCAGCGGCTGACGTGGGTATAGCCATGGGAACGGGTACAGATGTGGCAATTGAAAGTGCCGGAGTCACCCTTCTCAAAGGCGACTTGATGATACTGAACAGGGCCCGTCATCTGTCAGAGATCACCATGAAAAATATCCGTCAGAATCTGTTTTTTGCATTTATCTACAACGCACTTGGCGTGCCTGTGGCTGCAGGTCTGCTTTATCCTGTGTATGGAATACTGCTGTCGCCAGTTATTGCGGCGGCGGCCATGGCTCTTTCCTCCGTCAGCGTCATTGTGAATGCGTTGCGTCTGAAAAGTGTCAGGCTCGGGAAATAACACTGAGTGAAGGGTCAGTTACGAACAGAAGGAGTCCAGTATGAAAAGTACCACCTATGCGCTTATTGCTGTCGCCGCGATCGCGGCATTTGCCCTCCTGCGCGAACACTGGTCACATGTGGCAGGTTACTGGCCATATCTGTTATTGCTGGTCTGCCCGCTAATGCATCTTTTCCACGGCCACGGAGGGCATGGAGATCATCAACATCACGGAAGTGAAAACGATAAAAAAAATTAATCCGGCAGACGGGGCCGCGTCGCGGTCCCGTTATCAGTCCAGGTATCGTTCGTAGTCTCTGGCATGCGCAAAGGCATGCTGTTCGAGTTTGTTATCAGCGGGTGCCGCTGCCCGGAACGCCAGAGAGTTAACAGGGTTGTTATTGATGACCAGCTCGTAATGCAGATGAGGACCGGATGAACGTCCGCTGTTACCGGATAACGCAATAGCACCTCCCCGTGTAACCCAGGCCCCTTTAGTAACGAGTATTTTATTGAGGTGGAGATAGCGAGTTTTAACACCGGCTTTTCCCGTTACTTCAACAAAATATCCCATGGTACTGTTGTATTCGGCCCGGGTGATTTTTCCGTCGATGACGCTGACTATTTTCGTGTTCATGGGCATGGAATAATCAATGCCATTATGGGGACTCACTTTTCCCGATACCGGGTTAAGTCTTGCAGGATTGAAAGGCGAACTGAGTCTTGCTGTGGCCGGTAACGGATAATCGAGACTGCCTTTCCCGGAAGTATCGGAAAGGTTATAGAACTTTTTATCTGATATACGATACGCCGTGTAATTAAATGAACCGGACGTAAATTTATAGGCCACGACACGTGATTTTCCCGCTTTCTTTTGCAGTACGAGTTTTAATGATTCATTTTTTTTCAAATGCCGCAGATTAAACCGGGAAGGCAAGGAGCGCTGAAGAGTAGCGATCTCGTTCGATTCCAGCCCCGAGCGGGTGGCTGAAAGGTAGGCATTTTCTTTTACGACATCGGTAGAATACATTTACTGGAATTCGCCGTTAGCATGAACACTGCGGCGTATGCTAGGGGTTTTCAGGAGGCGTGTCATCTGTCAGTTAATCGGGAGCACCGTTGATGGTCGTCATTTTTGTAACATATCTTGTTTCCCGTTTGCTCCTGAAGCTCTGGGAACTGTATGACCAGCCCGACGGTGATGATTAACGGGACTGAAACAGGTTACGGCAGAGCAATATGGGGCTCATGTCCTGCTACGTAACCCGTCAGTAAAGCCCTGCTGCGCACCTGACGCTAAGCACTAACCCGCCTGCAGTTACCTGGTCGAATACAGCCCGCGAAGCTTTCTTGCCTGCGTCTGATGTGCTTCCGCACCGGCATTATTGACCTGCTCATGCACGAGAGCGGCTTTTTCTCCGGCATTCAGTTCGTTAAAAGAAGAAGACGAGGTCTTTGAATTTGCATCACTGCCGGACAGCATTTTTTTATGTTCCTCAATCATTTTCTGATGCGCATAGGACGCGCTGTTGTTCATAAATGAATGAGCAACAATGGCCCTTTCATGTTCATTCATTTCAGAGAATGAGGGCGTGTTGTTTTTATTAACCCTGTCCGGTAAGTTTTCATGCGTCGAGGAATTCACATGACTGACGGCTGAGGCATTATTAACAAATCGATGTGCTTCATGGGCAATATCACTGGACTGAGCAAAAGCTGCCCCACAAAATAAAGCTGTAAACGCAGTGGTCGTGATTAATATATTCATGTGTAATTACCTTCTGAGGTACATAAAAGATGTCCTTATGATCATATATAAAAATAATCAACCTGTGGGGAAGATGACGTAAATGTAATACAGCTATGTACATTACACGATTGTAATGAATTTGTTTCTTAAGGTGTGCTAGATTCATTTCATTGTAAGTGGATGAACCAGTAATTTAATTTAAATCGGTTCTCGAATTCTGTCAGTAACCATACTTTAAATAAGGGAATGCGCATGCTGTTGAAAACGTCTCGACGAACTTTCCTGAAGGGGTTAACCCTCTCTGGCGTAGCCGGAAGTCTTGGCGTATGGAGTTTCAATGCGCGTTCCAGTCTGAGCCTGCCAGTTGCCGCATCCCTGCAGGGTACTCAGTTTGACCTGACCATTGGTGAAACGGCCGTCAATATCAC
The DNA here is from genome assembly GCF_049238125.1 of Enterobacter cloacae complex sp. IR5402. Taxonomy (NCBI): domain Bacteria; kingdom Pseudomonadati; phylum Pseudomonadota; class Gammaproteobacteria; order Enterobacterales; family Enterobacteriaceae; genus Enterobacter; species Enterobacter cloacae complex sp. IR5402. The sequence goes on along the minus strand of NZ_JBMKHO010000009.1, from coordinate 155,160 downwards.
GGGCAGTGAGCGTCAGGCCAAAACAATCAATGGAGGCCTGCCGGGGCCCGTTCTTCGCTGGAAAGAAGGTGACACCATTACCCTGAAGGTCAAAAACCGTCTTAATGAACAGACGTCCATTCACTGGCACGGCATTATTCTTCCGGCCAATATGGATGGTGTTCCGGGGCTGAGTTTTATGGGCATAGAGCCTGATGATACCTACGTTTACACCTTTAAGGTTAAGCAGAACGGGACTTACTGGTACCACAGCCATTCCGGTCTGCAGGAACAGGAGGGGGTATACGGTGCCATTATCATCGATGCCGGGGAGCCAGAACCGTTTACTTACGATCGTGAGCATGTGGTCATGTTGTCTGACTGGACCGATGAAAATCCTCACAGCCTGCTGAAAAAATTAAAAAAACAGTCGGATTACTACAATTTCAATAAACCAACCGTTGGCTCTTTTTTCCGCGACGTGAATACCAGGGGGCTGTCAGCCACCATTGCCGATCGGAAAATGTGGGCTGAAATGAAAATGAATCCGACTGACCTCGCGGATGTCAGTGGCTACACCTACACCTATCTCATGAACGGGCAGGCCCCGCTGAAAAACTGGACCGGACTGTTCCGTCCCGGTGAAAAGATACGCTTACGGTTTATCAACGGCTCGGCAATGACCTATTTCGATATCCGTATCCCCGGGCTGAAAATGACGGTCGTGGCTGCAGATGGCCAGTATGTAAACCCGGTTACCGTTGACGAATTCAGGATTGCCGTTGCCGAAACCTATGATGTCATTGTGGAGCCTCAGGGTGAGGCCTATACCATCTTCGCACAATCCATGGACAGGACCGGTTACGCTCGAGGGACACTGGCCACGAGAGAGGGGTTAAGTGCTGCCGTTCCCCCCCTCGATCCCCGTCCTCTGTTGACCATGGAAGATATGGGTATGGGGGGAATGGGACATGATATGGCAGGAATGGACCACAGCCAGATGGGAGGCATGGATAACAGCGGAGAGATGATGTCTATGGACGGTGCTGACCTTCCGGATAGCGGGACATCCTCCGCGCCCATGGATCACAGCAGCATGGCCGGTATGGATCATTCCCGGATGGCCGGAATGCCGGGTATGCAAAGTCATCCTGCGTCAGAAACGGATAACCCACTGGTTGATATGCAGGCGATGAGCGTCTCTCCGAAGTTAAATGATCCGGGTATTGGTCTTCGAAATAACGGAAGAAAGGTTCTCACGTACGCGGATTTGAAAAGCCGCTTTGAGGATCCTGACGGACGTGAACCTGGCCGTACCATAGAACTGCATTTAACCGGCCACATGGAAAAGTTTGCCTGGTCATTTAACGGAATCAAGTTTTCAGATGCCGCACCGGTGCTGCTGAAATACGGTGAGCGGCTCAGGATCACGCTGATCAACGATACCATGATGACTCACCCCATTCACCTGCATGGTATGTGGAGCGATCTGGAAGATGAAAACGGTAATTTCATGGTTCGTAAACACACAATAGATGTTCCCCCTGGTACAAAACGCAGTTACAGAGTGACAGCAGATGCGCTTGGCCGCTGGGCGTATCACTGCCATTTGCTCTATCACATGGAAATGGGAATGTTTCGTGAAGTCCGGGTGGAGGAATGATGCGAATGAAGAGAAATTTGAAGGCCATACCTGTTCTGGTCGCCGGTTTGTTTACCTCACAGCTTTCTATTGCGGCGGGCTCCGTCTCTGCAGATCCCCACGCCGGGCACGACATGTCTGCCATGCAGATGCCAGCAGATGAGAATTTCACTGAGATGACGTCAATGGAGCCCATTGTAACTGAGAGCAGAACGCCAATTCCGCCTGTTACCGATGCCGACCGGAAGGCTGCATTCGGCAATTTACAGGGGCATGCGATTCACGACAGTGCGATTAATTATCTGGTTCTGCTGGATCAACTGGAATGGCAACGGTCGGATAACACCAACAATTTCAGCTGGAGTGTTAACAGCTGGATTGGAGGCGACACAGATCGGATTTGGCTAAAGAGTGAAGGTGAACGAAGCAATGGGGAAACGGAGGCGGCTGAAGCGCAGTTACTCTGGGGACATGCGGTTGGCCCATGGTGGGATTTGGTTGCGGGTGTCAGGCAGGATTTCAGACCTGCTTCTGCCCGGACCTGGGCTGCTGTCGGTTTTCAGGGGCTGGCACTCTATAATTTTGAGTCTGAAATTACGGGTTTTGTCAGTAATGGCGGAAAAGCAGCCCTTCGTCTGGGAGGAGAATACGACGTTTTACTGACTAACCGGCTCATACTCCAGCCATCCTATGAGGTGAATTTCTACAGTCAGGATGATGAATCGCGGGGTCGCGGCAGGGGACTGACTGACACAGAGCTGGGGCTCCGGCTGCGCTATGAAATACGCCGTGAGTTTGCACCCTATATAGGCGTTTCCTGGAATCAACTTTACGGGAAAACATCCGATATGGCGAAAAGAGAAGGTGAGAAAGACCATCAGGTAGTATTCCTGGCGGGAGCCAGAATCTGGTTTTAACGCACTGATATAAAACACTCAACTAAACAGGTAAATAAAATGTCGATTTTAAATAAAGCCATTCTTACAGGTGGCCTCGTTATGGGCGTTGCTTTCTCTGCTATGGCCCATCCGGAATTAAAAAGCTCTGTGCCACAGGCTGATTCAGCCGTAGCGGCCCCGGAAAAGATTCAGCTTAATTTCTCGGAAAATCTGACCGTGAAATTCTCAGGTGCAAAATTAACGATGACGGGTATGAAAGGCATGTCATCACATTCTCCGATGCCGGTCGCGGCAAAAGTGGCGCCAGGCGCTGACCCTAAATCGATGGTCATTATTCCGCGAGAGCCTTTACCCGCTGGCACTTATCGTGTTGACTGGCGCGCGGTTTCTTCAGATACGCACCCTATTACCGGTAATTACACCTTTACAGTGAAGTAATATTATGAACGACCTGATTATGATTGTTATTCGTTTTCTTCTTTATCTGGATTTGATGGTAATATTTGGATTGCCATTTTTTCAGATATATGGAATAAGCGGTGTCAGACATGAAACCTATAACCTGACTAATTTCAGGTCGTTTATAACTTTTGCTGTTGTTACAGGCATCATTCTTACTGGCATTAATATGCTCCTGGTATCTAATGCCATGAGTGGAGTAACTGACCTCAGAGAATTATCCATCCATGTTATCGAGATGGTGATAGAAGAAACTGATGTGGGTATTAGCTGGATTGTCAGGCTCTGTGCCCTGTTTACCACACTCGGTGCTTTGTTCCTTTACACTAATAAGAGAGTATTGTCCTGCCTGCTGATGACGATGAGTGGGGGCGTGGCGCTGGCTACACTTGCCTGGGGAGGACACGCCGTTATGCATGACGGTCTGCATTACTATCTCCATTTACTGAGCGATCTGACCCATCTCGGCGCTGCAGGTGCCTGGACAGGTGCTCTGGTTGCATTTGCTATCCTGCTGATGCGCAGAAACGAGCATAATGCACAGAGCGTCATTGTGATATCTGACTCCCTGGCAAAATTTGCCACGGCAGGAACGGTGATTGTTGTAGCCCTGATCCTGAGTGCGCTGGTCAACTATCTGTATATTGCTGAGGGTAACTTAACTCCCTTATTCAACAGTTCCTGGGGGAGGATATTGCTTGCCAAGACGGCTCTGTTTGTTCTGATGCTTCTTCTGGCTGCAGCAAACCGGTTTCACCTGGGTCCCCGGCTTGAAGTTATGGTCAGGGAAGGGAATTATGATCGCAGCGTTGCCCTGATGCGAAACAGCATCCTGACAGAATTCGTTGTTGCGATTATCATTCTGGGCGCCGTAGCGTGGCTCGGAATGCTTGCTCCGTCTCAGGTCAGCTAGGGGACAGCCAAAGCTCATGCGTGAGATTTTTACTTTCATATCAGCGAGTTGACCATGCAGCGTATTTTAATCGTTGAAGACGAACAAAAAACAGGTCGTTACCTGCAGCAGGGACTGGTTGAGGAAGGCTATCAGGCCGATCTCTTTAATAATGGCCGCGATGGTCTCGGGGCCGCGTCGAAGGGACAGTATGATTTGATAATACTGGACGTGATGCTGCCTTTCCTCGACGGGTGGCAAATCATCAGCGCACTGAGGGAGTCCGGGCACGAAGAACCGGTCCTGTTTTTAACCGCAAAGGACAACGTGCGGGACAAAGTGAAAGGACTGGAGCTTGGCGCAGATGACTACCTGATTAAGCCCTTTGATTTTACGGAGCTGGTTGCACGTGTAAGAACCCTACTGCGCCGGGCACGCTCGCAGGCCGCAACAGTCTGCACCATCGCCGATATGACCGTTGATATGGTGCGCCGGACCGTGATCCGTTCGGGGAAGAAGATCCATCTCACCGGTAAAGAATACGTTCTGCTTGAGTTGCTGCTGCAACGCACCGGAGAAGTGTTACCCAGGAGTCTTATCTCGTCCCTGGTCTGGAACATGAATTTTGACAGTGATACGAATGTGATTGATGTCGCCGTGAGACGTCTGAGAAGTAAAATTGATGATGACTTTGAGCCAAAACTGATCCATACCGTTCGCGGTGCCGGATATGTCCTGGAGATCAGAGAAGAGTGAGGTTCAAAATTTCCCTGACCACACGCCTGAGCCTGATTTTTTCTGCGGTGATGCTTACGGTATGGTGGTTATCAAGTTTTATCCTGATTAGCACCCTTAATGGCTATTTCGATAATCAGGACCGCGATTTTCTGACAGGTAAACTTCAGCTCACCGAAGAGTTTCTTAAAACAGAGACGTTCAGGAACAAAACGGATATTAAGTCATTATCAGAAAAAATAAACGATGCGATGGTGGGGCACAATGGCTTATTCATTTCTATAAAAAACATGGAAAATGAAAAAATTGTTGAACTCTATGCCAAAAATTCTGTTGTTCCAGCGGTCCTGCTTAATAAGTCGGGTGATATTCTCGACTATATGATCCAGACGGAAGAAAATAACACCGTGTACCGCAGTATCTCGCGGCGGGTTGCCGTGACGCCGGAACAGGGTAAAAGCAAACATGTCATCATTACGGTTGCCACGGATACTGGGTATCACACCCTGTTTATGGACAAACTCAGTACCTGGCTGTTCTGGTTCAATATCGGTCTGGTCTTTATTTCTGTTTTTCTGGGCTGGCTGACCACACGTATTGGTCTGAAACCGCTACGGGAAATGACCAGTCTGGCTTCCTCCATGACCGTACACAGCCTGGATCAGCGTCTAAATCCCGATCTGGCTCCGCCGGAAATCTCTGAGACCATGCAGGAGTTCAATAATATGTTTGATCGCCTGGAGGGGGCATTCCGGAAACTGTCAGATTTCTCGTCTGACATCGCGCATGAGCTGCGCACACCAGTCAGTAATCTGATGATGCAGACGCAGTTTGCACTGGCTAAGGAAAGGGATGTTTCGCATTACCGCGAAATTTTATTCGCTAACCTGGAAGAACTGAAAAGGTTGTCACGAATGACCAGTGACATGCTTTTTCTGGCACGTTCAGAGCATGGTCTGCTGCGGCTGGATAAACATGATGTGGATCTGGCAGCCGAACTGAATGAATTACGTGAGTTGTTCGAGCCCCTGGCAGACGAAACAGGAAAGACAATCACGGTTGAAGGAGAGGGCGTTGTTGCCGGAGACAGCGATATGCTCCGACGTGCTTTCAGTAACCTGCTTTCCAATGCAATCAAGTATTCTCCCGATAACACCTGTACAGCGATACACCTTGAGCGTGACAGTGACTGTGTGAACGTGATGATTACGAATACGATGTCCGGCCAGGTTCCCGCTAATCTGGAACGTTTGTTTGACCGGTTCTATCGCGCAGACTCATCAAGGTTCTACAACACGGAAGGCGCGGGGCTGGGATTATCAATTACAAGGTCGATCATTCATGCTCACGGCGGCGAGCTGTCAGCAGAACAGCAGGGGCGTGAAATTGTGTTCAAAGTGCGCCTGTTAATGGATTAATCCCGTTGTTCAGGAGAAACCTGGAAGGTGACAAAATTGTCATCATTCAGTCACGCGATAAACAGAGGCGGTTTTTTATAATTATTCATAAATCAGGAGCAGCGTGATAACACAATCACCTGGTTCCTGGAGTGATGATTAACCCGCCCTGAGATCAACTGCTTTCTCTGTTATAAGCCATTGATTGTTTGGGTATGTAAACACCGGAGACCCAACCATGAAAAAGATTCTCGTATCATTTGTTGCCATTATGGCTGCCGCTTCATCTGCCATGGCTGCAGAGACAATGAACATGCATGACCAGGTAAATAATGCACAGGCACCTGCCCACCAGATGCAGTCATCTGCTGAAAAAAGTGCAATTCAGGGAGACAGCATGACAATGATGGATATGAGCAGTCACGATCAGGCCGCAATGTCCCATGACATGATGCAAAACAGCAATTCTGCTGCCCACCAGGACATGGCTGAAATGCATAAAAAAATGATGAAAGCTAAACCCGGAGCTACCAACGAAACAGCAAAGTCATTTTCTGAAATGAGCGAGCATGAGAAGGCCGCAGCTGTACATGAGAAGGCGAATAATGGTCAGTCTTCCGTTGTTCACCAGCAGCAGGCTGATAAGCATCGCAGTCAGATCACCCAGAATTAACCCGCAGCTCCACTTGTTAGACCCTCATTTGACGCCGAAGTCACTGGCTTACGCTCCCGTCCGGGAGCGTTTTTTTTCCCATATATCAAACTTTAACTCTGAAGAGGTGGAAGTATCTGACCAACACTGTCACGTAACGCCAGATAACTACAAAAACACCTTTTTCCTCCTGTAAATTGCAGTTCCTGCAAGAACATCAAGGCATAATGTTGGAACAGCGTGTGATACACACTTAGCATCATGTTTTGTATGTGTTTTTTTAAAACTTTACAACTTTAAAGTCTTTTTCAGGTTAAAGGATACAACTTTAATGTCTCTACACAGCTGAAAAGAACGGTTAATATTTATTTTTTAGCGTGATGCCTCCTTAACGGGCCCACGCTTTTTATTGTGTGCATGGTGTTTTGTCTTCTTAAAAGGGTTGTCTATGTCTGCTGCTCATCTCGGTTTCCCGACGGAAACCGTTGTTGTCTTCGTGGTGATGGCCGTTGGGGCGATGTTTATCGACCTCTTCATGCACCGTCACGATAAACCGATCTCGTTGAAAAGCGCGGTTATGTGGTCCATCTTCTGGGTCATGATGGCGATGGCCTTCGCCGGATTTTTATACGTGCACCACGGCGCGGAGATGGCCAGTCTGTTCCTGACCGGCTATGCGCTGGAAGAGGTGCTCTCCGTCGACAACCTGTTTGTGATGATGGCGATCTTCGCCTGGTTCGGCGTGCCGGATAGATATCGTCACCGCGTGCTCTACTGGGGCGTGCTCGGGGCGATTGTGTTCCGCGGTATTTTTGTTGCCATCGGCACCAGTCTGTTGAGCCTGGGGCCGTATGTTGAGGTCATTTTTGCGCTGGTCGTCGGCTGGACGGCGGTGATGATGCTGAAACGCAATGAAGAGAGCGATGAAGTAGAAGATTATTCCAACCATCTGGCGTACCGCCTGGTGAAACGCTTCTACCCGGTGTGGCCAAAAATCAGCAGCCATGCGTTTATCCTGACCCAGAAAGAGGTGGATGCCGAACTGGAGAAGCCTGAAAACAAGGATGTAATGGTAGGCCGCGTGAAGAAGGCGAAGCGCTACGCGACGCCGCTGCTGCTCTGTGTTGCGGTGGTGGAGCTGTCCGACGTGATGTTCGCCTTCGATTCCGTACCCGCAATCATTGCCGTCAGCCGTGAGCCGCTGATTATCTACAGCGCAATGATGTTCGCGATCCTCGGCCTGCGTACCCTCTACTTTGTGCTGGAAGCGCTGAAGCAGTATCTGGTGCATCTGGAGAAAGCGGTGGTGTTACTGCTGTTCTTCGTGGCGTTCAAGCTGGGGCTGAATGCGACCGACCACTTCTGGCATCACGGTTATAACATCGGCGCCACGGCAAGCCTGTTTGTGGTGCTGGGGGTACTGGCGCTGGGGATTATTGCGAGCGTGATGTTCCCGGGAAAACGTGAGGCCTGATGTACCGCTTTTCTCCCTCTCCCTGTGGGAGAGGGCCGGGGTGAGGGCACCGGGCCGCACCTAACCCTTAATTGGTGAATTTCGGCGCTTGCTCGGATGATGAAAATGCCGCCAGTGCGGATCCTGCGCCGCCGCCAGCAACTCGTGGTCGCCACGCGTGTCGCCCCAGGCGCGCAGGTGATACGCGTTCAAATCCCCATACACCTTCTCCAGCCTCGCCACCTTCTGGGCACACCGGCAGTTGTGGCCGGTGATCCGCCCGGTCAGCTTGCCGTCTTTCACTTCCAGCTGCGTGCCAATCAGCTTAATGCCGAGCTTATCGGCCCACGGCTGCAATACCAGCGCCGGGGAAGCAGAGCAAATCGTCACTTCCGCACCGGAATTGACCTCGTTGGCGACGGCCAGCACACCTTCCGGGCGCATCAGCTTGTTCCAGTATTTTTCACAGAAGGCTTCCGCCTGCTGACGTAACCAGTGCTCATCCACCCCCGTCAGGAAGGTTTTGATCAACACCTCTTTCAGCTCATCTCGCGTCAGCTTGCGGCGCACACAGTGCAGCGTAGGCAGGGCCATGCGCACCAGTCGGCCAGCAAAGTAGCGCTTGCCAAAGGCAAAGCGCAGGAACGGGATAAAACTGTCGTGGTGCGTCAACGTACCATCAAAGTCAAAGACAGAGAGCACGCTGGACTTCGCCACGGCTTCGTCGGCAATCATATTGGTCATAAATACGTCTTAGCTGAAATACACATTCTGTTCACTAGTTTACCTGCTTTACCTTCATAGTCCTTATATCAGGTCGCATTTTTTCCTGAACCTGTGGCCTGACGGGTCAAACTATGTCATCCACCACGCCACCGTCAACGCGCAGCGCCGCGCCGGAAGTCGCGGAGGCCTGCATGGAACAGACATACACCACCATATTCGCCACTTCTTCTACCGTTGCGGCGCGCTGAATAACCGAGCTGGGACGATTCTCCATCACGAACGCTTTCGCCAGCTGCTCCAGCGATTTACCGGTTCTTTCGATTTCGTCTTTCATCATCGCGGCAAAACCGTCCGACATTGTCGGGCCCGGCAGTACGCTGTTCACCGTCACGCCGCTGCCTGCCACGAACTTCGCCAGACCGCGCGCCAGCGAGAGCTGGGCGGTTTTTGTCACGCCATAGTGGATCATATCCGCAGGAATATTGCAGGCCGATTCTGACGAGATAAACACTACCCGACCCCAGCCCTTTTGTACCATGCCGGGCAACAGGGCACGGGAGAGGCGCACGCCGGACATCACGTTGGTTTGCCAGTAGCGTTCCCAGGTCTCGTCGTCGGTGGAATAAAAATCCTGCTGGCCATAGATCCCGGCGTTATTCACCAGAATATCGACGTGCGTGGCGACCCTGAGCAGTTCGTCAACGCCCTCCTGCGAGCTCAGGTCGGCGATGGCGGCACGGAGCTGTACGCCAGGCACCACCTGCTGTAGCGCCTGAATGCCTTTATTCACCGAGTCGACGCTGCGTCCGTTTACGATCACTTCCGCACCGCTCTCCGCCAGCCCGCGGGCGATGGCAAACCCAATACCGCCGGTGGACGCGGTCACCAGCGCTACTTTCCCCGTTAAATCGATTTTCATCGTTCACTCCTTGTCGTTTTATGGTTCAAAACTTAAAGCGTAGCAGTTGACGATGACGGCTCCTGCTTAAAAAGGCGCAACAGCGTCTCAACCTGCTCGTCCAGCGGGCTGAGGGAGCGTTTGACGATGAGGTGCAGCGGCGTGGCGCGACGTACGCCGTGGCTGAGCGGCAGCGTTTTAAGGATGCCCTGCTGGAGCGGGGTCTGAATGCGTTCTTCCGGTAACCAGCCGTATCCAACCTGATACATCACCGCTTCGATCGCGGCATCGATAGTGGAGAATGTCCACGACTCCCCGGTGGGGTGAGTGGTGGGCTGGCTGTCTGCGATCTGAATGCGCGGCCACGGCCGTAGCATCTCGTCATTAAGCGGCGTATCCAGCGAAAACAGCGGGTGCGCGTGATGCGCGACGGCAACAAAATCGATATTCATCAGCCATTCGCCCAGGCCGGTAATGTCCTGGCGGCGGGTTAAGACCATCACGTCGGCTTCATCATTGAGCGCATCTGCGCGGCTGTTTTCCAGCACCTCGGTAAGCCGCACCTGCGTTTGCGGGTACAGCTGCTGAAACTGGCGCAAAATCGCGAACAGCCGGCTACGCGGAAAAATACTGTCTACCATCAGGTCGATACGGGTTCGCATCCCGCTGCGCAGGGTCGCAGCGCGCGTTTCAACATAGGCGAAGGCTTTCAGCAGCGGTTTAACCTGATTCAGCAACAGCTCACCCGCCGGGGTTAGCACGGCACGCCGTCCCTCTGTCATCAGGAGCGCCACGCCCAGCCGCTCCTGCAAAAGCGACAGGTTATAGCTGACCGAGGACTGGCTGCGGTAGGTCTCTTCCGCCGCCTTAGCGAAGCTGCCAGCCTCGATGACTCTCTCCAGCAAGGCCCACTGTTCGAGCGTCGTCTTGTGCATAATTAATCTAAATTTTGGATGAATTTGATTCAAACATAGCGTTATTTATTCATTTTTTGAAGGGGTACGATCGTCTCATCAAAACAAAGGAGACAGCGTATGAGCACCTTCGATAAACATGATTTAAGCGGCTTCGTCGGCAAACATCTTGTATATACCTACGATAATGGCTGGAATTACGAAATTTACGTTAAAAACGAAAACACCCTGGACTACCGTATTCACAGTGGTCTGGTGGGCAACCGTTGGGTGAAAGATCAGCAGGCCTACATCGTCCGTGTTGGGGAGAGCATCTATAAAATTTCCTGGACGGAGCCAACCGGTACTGACGTGAGCCTGATCGTGAACCTGGGCGACCGCCTGTTCCACGGCACCATCTTCTTCCCGCGCTGGGTCATGAATAATCCGGAAAAAACCGTCTGCTTCCAGAACGATCACATTCCGCTGATGAACAGCTACCGTGATGCCGGACCAGCGTATCCAACCGAAGTGATTGATGAATTTGCCACCATCACCTTCGTGCGTGACTGCGGTGCGAATGACGATAGCGTGATCAATTGCGCGGCCAGCGAGCTGCCTGCAAACTTCCCGGAAAATTTAAAATAAGATCGAGAACAACGTGAACGGGACATCGGCCATGTTGGTTTTAACCGGCATGGCCGTTTTTTATGCCGCAGGAACACCGGAGTAAGTAACCGCTTCCGCCGTTAAGGTGAAAGGCGTAGGGGTACAGACCGCCAGGCTCAGCGAGCCGAAGCGTAGCTGACTGACCGGGAGCGACTGGGCGGTGCTGTCAATGCTGACTATCTGCCACGCGCTGCCGCCACGCTGTTTGACGATTGCCTCTTTGCGTGTCCAGATGCGCCAGAATGCGGAAAGCTGCTCTTCCGGCGCTTCACGTTCCAGCTCGTCATGTTCGGTGAGGCTGAAAACGGCATTTGCCAGCGCCTGCCAGTTCTCCCGCGGGCGGATCACTTCGATATCGCAGCCCACTTCACCTTCATCGCTCATCAGCAGGGCAATATCGTCCCCGCTGTGGCTCAGGTTAAACCACAGCGGATGGCCGTTAGCGAAGGCCGGTTTTCCCTGCTCGCCGTAAATTATCTCGGGAAGGGGCGAGGGGGATAAGGTTCTGGCGAGCAGCGTCCGGCCTGCAAGCCAGGAAGCGTGTCGTGCACCCTGAGGTGCCATGTCTGCGAGCGTTGACGCCAGCGGGTCCGCGCTAAGGGTGGAGATCTTTCCCAGTACAAACTGGTACATAGTTACGCCCAGCGTTTAATGATTATCGAGGTATTGATGCCGCCAAAGGCAAAGTTATTGCTCTGAATAAATTCGCAATCAATCGGGCGGGTTTCCCCCATAATATAATCTAAAGCGCCGCATTGCTCATCCGGTTGTCTTAAATTGAGCGTCGGCGTGAACCAGCCCTCCCGCATCATGTGCAGACTCAGCAAGGCTTCCAGCGCGCCGCAGGCACCCAGGGTATGACCGAAATAACTCTTTAAGGATGAGATGGGCACGCTGTCGCCGAAAATGGCGGCGGTCGCCTGACTCTCGGCGATATCCCCGCGATCGGTTGCCGTGCCGTGGGCAGAAATGTAGCCAATGTTCTGAGGGCCAAGACCCGCCATCGCCAGCGACTGCTCCATACACACCTGCATGGTTTCACGCTGGGGCTGGGTGATGTGCGCCGCATCGCAGTTGGTGGCAAAGCCCACGATCTCGCCATAAATTGTCGCTCCGCGCGCTCTGGCGTGATCCAGCGCTTCCAGCACCAGCGTACCCGCCCCTTCGCCAATCACCAGGCCATCGCGCTGAACGTCAAACGGCGACGGCGTGGTTTTTGGCGCGTCGTTACGCTGGCTGGTGGCAAACAGGGTATCGAAAACCGCCGCTTCCGACGGGCACAGCTCTTCCGCGCCGCCTGCCACCATCACCGTCTGGTAGCCGTGACGAATCGCTTCCCAGGCGTAGCCAATCGCCTGGCTGCCAGAGGTACAGGCGCTCGAGGTGGGGATCACCCGTCCGCGCAGGCCAAAGAACAGCCCGGTATTCACCGCCGTGGTGTGCGGCATCATCTGCACATAGGTGGTGCCGGTGATGTTGTGGGTGTGCTTTTCGGTGAGCATGGAGGCAAACTCGCTGACCGGCCCGGTGCTGCCGGTCGACGAGCCGTAGGCGATGCCGGTCTGACCGTTGGTCAGCACCGCGTCGTCGATCAGTCCCGCCTGCTCCAGCGCCAGCTCGGTGGCGCGGGTAGAGAGCAGCGACACGCGGCCCATGGCGCGAATGCGCTTACGGGTATAGTGAGCGGGGAGAGTGAAGTCTTCGATCGGCGCGGCGAGCAGGGTTTGCAGGCCGTCATACGCCTGCCACTCCGTCATGGTACGCACCGCATTTTCATACTCGCGCAGACGGCGCGAGATGGTCGGCCAGTCCTCGCCGAACGCGGTGACGCCGCCCATGCCCGTAATCACTACCCGGCGGGTCATAGCATGCCTCCGTTAATCGAAATCACCTGACGCGTCATATAGCCTGCTTTATCCGACATCAGGTAACTCGCCAGCCCCGCGACCTCCTCGGCCTGGCCCATACGCTGCATCGGGATCATCGACATCGCCGCGTGCAGTGCGGCTTCGTCCATTTCGATCATGCCGGTATCGATCAGCCCTGGCGCGATGCAGTTGACGGTGATTTTGCGTTTTGCCAGCTCGGTGGCGAGCGCTTTGGTGGCGCCGATGATCCCGGCTTTCGCCGCGCTGTAGTTCACCTGCCCACGGTTGCCCATAATGCCTGACACCGACGACAGGGTGATGATCCGCCCGCCCTTGCGGGTGCCGATCATCGGCATAATGCAGGGATGAATGACGTTATAAAAACTGTCGAGATTGGTGTGGATCACGCTGTCCCAGTCATCGTCGCTGAGCGCAGGAAATGCGCCGTCGCGGGTAATACCGGCGTTACTGACCACGCCATACCACGCGCCGTGGTCAGCGATCTCCTTTTCCAGCACCGTGCGGCACTGCTCGCGGTTGCCCACGTCGAAGGTGAGTAAACGGCCCGCGCCGCCTGCCTGGACAATCGCTTCCAGCGTCTCCTGCGCGCCCGCTTCATCACGATGGTAATGCACGCCGACGGTGAAACCGTCCGCCGCAAGCTGAAGGGCGATAGCGCGGCCAATGCCTTTGCTGGCGCCGGTGACCAGTACGGATCTCATGATGGTGTTCCCTGGTTGAAAAGTGTGGTTAATTCTTCCTCGCTCGGCTGGAAGGTGTTCACGCGGCCCGTGGCGAGGGAGACACTATCCGCATGAATGGTGCACTCGAAGCTGCCAAAGCGTTCATCCTGCATCAGACGTTCGATGGTGATGGTCAGCGTGCTGCCTGCGGCAAAATGCCCTGCGTCGCACACCAGCTCGCGCGCGCCCAGCACCATGCCCAGCGCACAGTGCGGCAGCCCTTTTTGCATCCGGTGCCATTCAGACCAGACGCCCACGGTCTGGGCCATCAGCTCCAGCGCAAACCAGCCAGGCAGGTTGCCGTCCGCGTCCAGGAACGGGGCCAGAACGACCCGTTCGTTCACCGTCACGCTGCAAACGGCGCGGTCATCGGTGACGCTTTCCACGCTCTCAAGCAGCAGCATCGGCGTGTCGTGAGGAAGATAATCCCCGGGAGGTAAGTAGTGCATCATACTCTCCCCAGCAGAAGGCTGGCGTTGTTGCCGCCAAACGCGAAGGAGTTTGACAGGATCACCGGTTTATTCAGCGGTGCGCTCTGGTGCAGTAGGCCGAAGGCGGGCAGGGTGTCGTCCGGCGCGTAGCGGGAAAAATCCTGCGGCGGCAGCGTCAGGCTTCGGGTCAGGATCAGCCAGCTCAGGGCGGCCTCGGTGATCCCCGCGGCGCCCAGCGTGTGGCCGGTAAGATGTTTCGTGGAGCTGCACGGCACGCGGTCGCCAAAGAGATCGTGGATCACCTGCGCCTCAATGCGATCGTTCAGCGGCGTGGCGGTGCCGTGCAGGTTGATATAACCGACGTCCGCCGCCGTCATTCCCGCCTCGTTCAGCGCCTGGTTGATGGCGCGGATCGCCCCTTCACCCTGCGGATGCGGGGCGGAAATATGGTACGCATCGCTGGATTCCCCCGCGCCGAGGAGCGCAACCTCGCCCGGCTCGCGGGTCAGCACCATCAGTGCCGCCGCTTCGCCAATGGTGATCCCCCGACGGTGGCGGCCAAACGGTTCGCACAGGGTCGGGGAGAAGGACTCCAGGCTGTTGAAGCCGTTGACCGGCATGCGGCTCAGGCTGTCGGCCCCGCCGACGATGGCGACGTCCACCAGCCCGGCGTCGATCAGGCGTCGACCGCTGATGATCGCCCGCGCGCTGGAGGAGCAGGCGGTTGAGATGGTATACGCCGGGCCGTCCAGCGCAAGCCAGCTGGCGAGAAAGCGCGACGGATCGCCCAGCTCCTGCTGCGGATATTGCCACTGCGGGCTGCGCTCGCCGTTCTGCGCGCGGCGCACGTACTCATCACCCTCGTCCAGTCCGGAGGTGCTGGTGCCCAGCACAACCGCCACGCGGTCTCGCCCCACGCGCGCAATGGCCGCATCGACGGCGGGCCAGATTTGCGCAAGCGCCGCCAGCAGCAGCTGGTTGTTGCGGCTGCGATGGGCGGAAAAAGACTCGGGGACAGGGGGAAGTTCACCCTCCACGCCTCCCAGCACGGCCTCGGGTAAGCCCTGTAGCCAGCCCGCACGTTGGCGCATCCCGGGGGCCACGCCAGCGATCAGGTTCGCCGCTATTTCATCAGCCGAGTTGCCGAGCGCGTTGACCATGCCAACGGCAGAAAGGTAAATCATCTCAGTCACCCAGATATTGAATGGTGATGTGGTAGTGAAAAGCGTGCTGCACAATGCTAATCGGTTCGCGCCTGCCGTTACGGTTCAGGTAGACAATTTCCGTGACCAGTTTGCCATCGGGGTTGCGCAGTTCGCGTCTGGTGTCAGTATCGTTCAGCGTCCAGCCTTTCGGCAACTGCGGCTGCCAGGCGCTGAGCGGCCAGTGGCTCAGCATCACGTCGGCCAGCACCTGGCTGGCGGGCGGCAGCTGCGGCATCACAACCGACTGCTCGGTGTGGATCCCGGTGTCGTCGTAGGTGGCGAGGAACAGGCGGATCCCGACGGAGGAGAGGCCGGCAAGCGTCACTTTATTTCCGTCGGCGTTCAGCATCACCAGCAGCGACTGGGTCTGGCCTTTAAAACTGCCGGTAAGCAACTGCTGCGCGCGGATGGCAGGCGTGATGCCCGGCGGGGGCAGCGTGACGCGGGTGCCGGGCTGGAGCCAGGCCTGAGGGCGCGCGTCATCGCGGTTCGTCGTATGGCTACACCCCGCCAGCAACAGGGCCATCATCACTGCCGCCAGGCGAATGAAACGGGTCATGGTAAGTTCTCTTTGTTAGACGGCATCGTCAGCGGGGCGAGCAGGAACGCGGTGAAGATACCGCTCACCAGCACAATGCCAAAGCTGCTGATGGCCTGAGTGGTGCTGAATACCAGCATCCCCAGCGTCAGCAGGGTGGTCATCATGGCGAGGGTAATCGCCAACATGGAGGTCAGCGGCGTGCCGCGCGGGTTGCTGAAAAACAGCGTGTAGTTGATGCCAATGCCGAGGACCAGCACCAGCGCCAGCATGGAAAACAGGTTCACCGGATGGCCCGTTATGGCCAGCGCCGCCAGCCCGCCGCCCAGCGACAGCACGGACGGCACCAGCGCCACCAGCCCTTTTCGCCAGCCGAGACGTAGCATCGCGCCGCCGGCAATCACCGCCAGCGCCACGCCCAGCAGCCCCGACAGCAGCGAGCGGTAGAGCGCAAACAGGCTGTCGAAGCTGGCCTTACGGTCAACCCAGACGACCCCGGGATGGCGGGTGGCCAGCTCACCGAGCGCGGCGCTGTTTCTGACGCCATCGACCGGGACCAGCACACCGCTTTTGCCGTCCGGCAACGTCAGCCACAGCAAACGCCAGCCCTCGCTGGCCGGGCTGGCGAGCCACGCTTCCACGCTGACAGGCATGGCGTTCAGGTTCGGAGGGACGGCATTCAGCCCCGTGCTTTGCAGCATTTTCGTCACCGTCGGCGCGGCGTTACGCAGAAGTTGCAGATCGCTGTTCTGCCGCGCCAGCGAGTTCAGCGGCAGGGTGCGCCAGCGGGTTAATTCTCCGGCTTTTTGCGCCTGCGCCAGCGCCGGGGTAAACGCCTCCAGCCGCTCCAGCGTTTCCTGAGCCGACGCGCCGTACACCAAGAACCATTTCTGATCGACATTTTGCCCGGTCAGGGCGGTGATGGTTTTTTCCTGCGCCAGAATGTCCTGCGGCAGCGCCTGAAGCCGGGCGATATCGTCATCCACCCGCAGGCTGGCGATCCCGATGGCGGAGAGCAGCGCCAGCGCTACCGGCAGCCCGACAGAGAGGGCTTTACCGTCGCGCCAGGCGTCCAGCCAGCGCTGCATTATCCGTCTCAGGGGGACCGGGCGGACCGGCATGCCACGGCACAACCACGGATGCCAGAACATTACCGTCAGGCACGAGGCGCTCAGTCCTGCGGCGGCGAACACCGCCATCTGACGAATGCCGGGGAAGGGGGCCAGCATCATGAAGAGATACGCCACGACGGTGGTCAGCAGCGCCAGCAGCAGCGCGTTACGCACTTTTGCCAGGCTTTGCCAGGGCGAGTGTTCCGCGCCGTGCACCATCCGCTCCGTGAGGTAGTAAATCGTATAGTCCGCCGAGATGCCGATAATGCTCATGCTCATCACCAGCGTCATCAGGTGCAGCTCACCGAACAGCAGGAGCGTCACGACCGTCCCCGCCAGCGCGCCGATGGCAATGGAGAGCAGGCTCAGCAGCAGCGGACGCACGGAGCGAAACACCGACACAATCAGCAGGATCACCCCGAGCACCGTGGCGACGCCAAGCGTGGAAATATCGTTTTTAGCCTGCTGGCTGGCGTAATCGCTGTAGAACACCGTCCCGCGCGAGAGCAGCTGCGCCTGTGGATACTGGCTTTTCAGCGTCTGCTGCAACGCGTTGAGGGTGGTCACCAGCTGGTGGGTTTGCTGCATGTCAAACGACGAGCCCGCCAGCTCGCCGTGTAGCAGATACCAGTAGTTCCCGGCCGCATCTTTTGTCACCAGCCAGCCGTCCATCAGCTGCATCTTCTGGCTGTTCTTCGCCAGCGCGAGCTGCGCGCCGCGCATCAGCATCAGCGGATCGTTTTGCAGCTCCTTGCCGCTCACGCCGGAAAAGGCGGAGTAGAGCTGGGACAGGATCCACTGAGCCTGCGCTTCACCGCCGTTTTGCAGGCGGGCGCGGGTGGCCGGATCGACCAGGCCATTGCGGTGCTGCCAGAAGAAATCTCCCCAGGCCTGTTGCCCGGCGGCATCCAGCGGACCTTTTACGACACTCAGCGCCTGGCTGCGTTGCAGCAGGGTTAACCACTGCTGCGCCACGCGCGGGTCCGGCTGTTTGCCGGGGCTGACCAGCCAGATGAGCTGGCGGTCGAGGCGCTGCATAAATCCGTCGTTGAGAGCGGGAGGGATCGCGCCGAGCGTCTGTTTCGGCAGCATGGCGAGCACGCTGCTGTTCAGCCGCGCGCCAGGCAGCAGCGACAGCAGCACGCCCAGCAGGATCAGGCATACCGCGGCCCACAGCAGCGCCGGGCGCAGGGCGTTACGGTGCGGCAAAGCGCTGGCGTTCTGCATCAGTCAGGCGGGCGGGCGTCAGTTGGTGGCGGGAGAGGGCGATATCCGTCGTGTCGCCCTGCTTATCGTTCAGGCGAATGGATTCCAGATAGATCGCGCCCTTCAAATCAAGGGTGGAGAAAATCTTGTCCAGCGGCGTGGTGACGGGCGTCAGCACCAGCGACCAGCGGCCTTCGCCCAGGTCTTTGAAATCGACGCGGAAGTTCTCTTCCAGTACCTTGCGGTCGGCCTGGAACAGCGCCCGCAGCAGATGGTTGAACTGAAACATCTGCGGGTTAGTGTCGGCGGTAATGGTCTGCGGCGACTGACCGTTGAAGATCTGCACCATCCGTTTGTCATCCAGCAGCAGCGTCATCGGGAACGGCGCTTTTTGATCCCACAGCAGGCCATTGTCACGGGCGATTAGCATCTCCCCCTGCGAGCGCAGGGGCTGAGGCATATCCTTGATCGTGCGGGTCTGTTCGAAGTGTGCGCGCACTACCGGTTGCTCCGCAAACCGCTGTTGCAGTTCATCCAGCGTGACCGCGTTCACCAGCGGGCTTACCAGCAGCGCGAGTAGCGTTATCCATTTCATGGCGCGATCCCCATGCGTTCGAACAGAATGGCCGGGCTGACAAAGCACATCTCCCGGCTTGCTTCTTCCACCGCCACCTGAATGGTGTAGCCGGTGGTGGTGCGTTTCCCGGTTTGCGCGTCGAAGATTTGATAGGCGATGCGCAGACGGTTTTCAACCTCTTCAATGTGGGCGCGGATGCGAATGCGCTGCTCGAAGGTCACCGCGTCGCGGTATTTCACCCGGGTATCCACCACCGGCCAGACGTAGCCGGACGCTTTCATCTGGCGATAGCCGTAATCAAACTGGTTGAGCAGCGCTTCGCGGGCAATCTCAAAGTAGCGGAAGTAGTTGCCGTGCCACACCACGCCCATCATATCGACGTCGTGGAACGGAACGGTGATTTCAACTTCAGCCGTAAAGCGGGGATCGGTCAGCACCCTTTACTCCTTCTCGTTGATCTCTGGCAGCTGCCAGAAATCGAAAAAATTAAACCAGTCGAGCGGCGACAAGAGCGCGTAATGCTCCAGCCGCTCCGCATAGCGGTCGACGGTCTGCTGTAGCGCCTGCTGGCGTTCGCCGCGCGGCAGCAGCAGCGGGTCGGCAAACGGCTCGCAGTGCAGGGTCAGCTTTCCCTGCTGACAGAGGGCAAAAATCAGCACCACCGGGCAGCGCAAAATGGACGCCAGGATAAACGGCCCCTGCGGGAACGGCGCGGGCTGGCCCATAAATTCGCTCCATATCACCCGCCAGCTACCGCCGCGCTGCGGGGTGACGGCAATGCGATCGCCCACGATCGCCACCCATTCGCCGCGATCCAGCTTCTCTTTGATGAGGATGGCGGTCTCCGGGCCAATGTCGGTGACCGGCATCAGGTGAATGCCCGCCTGCGGCGCCATCTCCTCCATCACCTGCTTAAAACGTCTGGCGTTGTCGCTAAAGACCAGCGCGTTGATGGTTTTCGCCCCTTCGCGCTGGGCCAGCGCCCGGCAGGCTTCCACATCGCCAAGATGCGACGCGAGCAGCAGTTTGCCCTGAGGATCGTCGAGCCCCAGCGCCTCCTGCGCGCCTGGCGCAAAGACCAGATCGCGATGGAGTTTCATTTCGCCGCGCCAGCTGGCCACTTTGTTCAGCATGGCATGACCGAAGCGCAGGAAGTGGGAAAAACTGTTAAGCCGCGCGGGTTGCGGCATTTGCCGCTGTGCCATCACCGTTTTAACCCGCGCCAGCCACTGCTGCGACGCCTGACGCGCAGCGCGGGCGGTTAGCCAGTAGACGGCCGTAACCGGCCATAGCAGGGCGGTAAACGCCTTACGCCCCAGCAGTTGCCAGACGCGCAGCATCAGGCGCATGCCCCATAATCCTTTCACCTCCTGCTGCTGCGCCCAGTGCTGCGAGCGGCGACGCATCAGCAGGGAAGGAATGCGCGGCAGCATGCCGAGAAACAGACGGGTATGCATCAACGAGATGCGCACGTTGTCTTTCAGGGCATCGAAATGGGATACCCCGTCCGGCGGATAGGTCACGCGGGTGGGCAGAAAATAGCTGGTGTTGCCCTGCCAGTAGAGGCGCACCATCACTTCGGTATCAAAATCCATTCGCCTGCCGAGCGGCGTGGTTGCTGCAAGGCGCAAAACCGGGGCTATAGGGTAAACGCGAAACCCGCACATGCTGTCTTTCAGTTGCAGGGAGAGGGTTTCAATCCAGACCCAGACGTGCGTTATCCAGCGGCCGTACAGGCGCGAACGGGGGATCGAGTCATCGTAAACGGGCTGCCCGGAAATGAGCGCATCGGGATGGCGTTCGGCCAGCGCCAGCAGTTTGGGGATGTCTTCGATAGCGTGCTGGCCGTCAGCGTCCACCTGAACGGCGTGGGTGAAGCCGCGATCGGCGCAGTCTTTCAGCCCCTGCATCATCGCCGCGCCTTTGCCGCTGTTTTCGGCCAGCCGCAGTAGCGTGACCTGCGGACGATCCGCCGCCAGCGCTTCAAGCGTGCGGCGCGTGGTTTCATCGCTGCCGTCGTCCACCACCAGACAGGGCAGATCGAAAGGCGCCAGGCGCGCCAGCACCGAAGCCATCATCGCCCCGTGGTTATAGCACGGGATCAGCACGCAGGGACGGAAGGTTACTGACATAAGCGAATCTTCCCGCTGCTGGCGGTGTGGCGCTCGTTACCCGCATGGCGCTGGTAGCTAAAGGTCAGCATCTCGCGTTCGGGCTGCCAGGCAAGGAGCAGCGTGACCGTATTCTCCGGCAACAGCGGGGCGGCGAACTTCACGTTCTGAATACTGTGAAAACGGTAGCCCGGCGCCAGCGCGGCAGCGTAATGCATTACCCAGTCGAGCTGGGCCACGCCCGGCAGCAGCGGCTGTACGGCGAAATGTCCCTTAAACCAGAGCAGGTCAGGATCAAGATAAAAGGTTATCTCCAGATGCTGTGGATCGGGCTGGAGGCGCCCGATTTCAGGGATCTTCATGAAACAACTCCTGTAGCTGCGCAGTCACGCGCTTGTTCATGCTGTTGACCGGGATTTCATCAACGATCCGCCAGTAGCGCGGCACGGCAACCGGTTCAAGCCATGGGCGAAGGGCGCATCGCCAGGCGAGCTCCTGCGCTTTTTTGCCCTGTTCGTGTTGCTGACGCACCGCTTCATTCAGCACCAGCAATACGCCAATGCCCTGACGCCCGCCGCGCGTCACCGTCAGCGCGGCGGCCTCGCGGATGCCGTCCAGCGCCAACAGGCGGCGCTCAATGTCATCGAGTGAAATACGTTTATCTTCAATTTTGACCACCCGACCGCGGCGTCCGACGAGGCTGAACTGCCCGTCAGCCGTGAAGTGCAGGATATCATCCAGCACGACCCCCTCCACCTCGGGGATCAGCGGCGACATCACGCGATCGCCGTGAAACGTCACGCCGGGGAAAGGCTGCCAGCGGGTGCTTTCCTCCTGACGGTAGCGCCAGGCCATTACGCCTGTTTCCGTGCTGCCGTATATTTCATCCGGCCAGACGTTGAGCCAGGCCTGAACCGCGGCGACCTCCTGCCAGGGCAGCGCGCCGCCAGCGGAGAAGAGCAGGTTGACGGGGGGCGGCGTCAGTGACGCGTCCAGCCGCTTGAGAAACGCCGGACTGCTGATGAAAAGATAGCGTTTATCGTCGGGAAGGGCAGAGAGCTGCTCGGCATAGTTGAGCAGGCTGGCGTGCAGCGGCAGGCCGAGCGCCAGGGGTAAGACGACACGAAACGTCAGGCCATACAGGTGGTGCAGCACCACGGAAGCCACAACGTGACAGCCCGCCAGACGCTCGCCAAAATGCGCCGCCAGAAGACGAGCCTCACGATCCAGGCTGACCACCGGCTTACTCACCCGCTGCGGCGTGCCGGTCGAGCCGGAGGTGTAAAGCTCGATCGTGCGCATCTCACCGATGGCAGGCAGCGATGAAAAGGGATGACCTGCCCGCTGAGCGGAAGCCACCCGCAGCTGTTGCCCCTGAAAATCGAGCGTGGTGTCGCTCAGGACACCGCTGAACAGCGCCCGCTGTTCGTTAAGCTGCGCCGCCCGGCTGTGCCCGGGGAGGACCGGCGTTTTACCCGCATGCAGCGTCGCCAGCAGCGCGACAATAAACAGATAGCCGTTTTCGATGCACAGCGCCCAGCGCTCGCCATCTTCACGACGCAGCGTGTCGACCAGCTGAGTGACGTCGTGGCGCAGATCGCCAAGCGTCCAGAGATGGTCGTCCTGCCAGGCGACAGGGGTGTCGTCAGGGCGGGGCGCACTGAGCCACTGGCTAAGCGGAAGAGGGTTAAGCATCGTTTTTCTTCACCCGTTGTCGCACCAGCCACTCGCCAGCCATCAGCGTGCCCATCAGGAGATAGGCAATCATCCCGTTCCACAGTGTCCACAGACGGATATCGGCATGTAATACGGTAAACAGCGCGATCGCCCCGTTGATAATAAAAAAGCCGCACCAGACCTGGGTAACCCGGCGCGTGTAACGTACCCCGACGGGGGAGAGGTCCGGTTCACGCAGGCGCGCCAGCCGTTCGACGACGGGCATTGCCGTCCACAGCGAACCGCCAAACACCACCAGCATCACCAGATTCACCACCACCGGATATAACAGCACCCACTGGTGCGCGTGCAGGACGTAGCTCGCCGCGCAAAGCGCTATGCCGGCCAGCGCCACGCTTACGAACAGATAACGCAGGGGGCCGCCCTGCCGACGGGCCTGGCAGACGCGCATCAGCAGCACCAGCGCCATCACGGGCAGTATCCCGTGCAGGCTATTATTCGCCAGCCCGAAGCCGATCAAAAACGGCCATGCCAGCAGCATCAGCCCCGTCAGGGCGGGAAGAACTGGAATCGAACGCACGTTACGCGTCGCGCTGAAGCTGTTCCACAACGTCCACGACGTCCTGCACCGTGCGCACCGCTTTGAAGGTTTCAGGCTTGATTTTATGGCCCGTTTTCTTTTGCAGGTGCACCACCATATCGACGGCATCAATGCTGTCGAGGTCCAGATCCTCGTAAAGACGTGCCTCAGGGGTAATATCCTCCGGGGCGATTTCAAACAGCGTAATAAGAAGCGCAGAGACTTCCTGATAAATCGTTTGTTGTTCTGTCATAGCGGTCATTCTCAGGCGCGTTGTTGATGGATAAAAGCCGCGAGCGTGGCAACGGAATAAAAGTGCTGACGCATCTCATCACTTTCGGCAGAAAGCACTACGCCGTACTGATTTTTTACCGCCAGCCCCAGCTCAAGGGCGTCGATTGAGTCCAGACCGAGGCCGTCGCCAAAGAGCGCGGCGTCTGTATCAATATCCTCTGGGGTAAGTTCTTCCAGATTCAGTGTAGAGATAATGAGATTCTTAATTTCAAGATAGAGCGCTTGCATCTTTCGTTCCTGACAAAGATTGAAGACCGGTTGTTAACTGATGCTGCATATGCCGGTTTAACTGCCTTGCTGCCAGCGCGGGTTCGTGCTGACTCGCATCATAAAAATCATGAATGTTGATGCGTTCGCGAACATCCACGGTGAAAACAGGTTTGTTGGGGGGCACGTTATACCAGCTGCTCTGTTTATCCAGCATCCGTTCGCTACAGTGGATCACCACCACGCGCACGGCGCTGTTGCAGCGAACGGCGATATTCGCCGCCCCACGTTGCAGGGTCATGACTTCCCCCACCCGGGTGCGGGTGCCTTCAGGGAAGATAAGCAGGGTGTCGCCCTGGGACAGACGCTGCTGGCTTGCGGCAAGCAGCGTGTCGGCTTCGCTGTTAATCAGATAGTCAGCCGCGCGGATCACGCCGCTGACGAACGGGTTACGCTGCAACGCGCTTTTCACCAGACAGTCGGTTTCGTTCATCACCGACGCCAGCAGAACGTAGTCCAGCAGCGAGGGATGATTCGCAATCACCAGACAGCCCCGCTCGGCGCGTAGAACGTCCAGGTTGTTGAAACGGTAATCCAGTACCCCTACACCGCGTACCACCGCGAGGAACAGGCGAAAACTGGCAGAAATAGTACGGCGTGCCAGGCGGCGACGTTGGGTGCGGTCGCGCTTGAAAATCAGCAGCAGGTTAAACCATACCAGCGACAGCGTCAGTCCGCCGAGGCCGAACAGGGCGAAGCACAATCCGGTCATCAGCATCCGCCATAACCGATCGAGGCGGGAACGTAACCCTCTCATTGGCGCGTCCATTGCCACAGCAGGCGCTCGCCCGGCAGGGTGAACTGGCGCTCGTCCCGCAGGTAATGGCGCAGGAACTGGAGGCTTTGCGGCAGCGCGGGCTCTTCAGGCGTGCGGTTGACGTGCGTTTCACAGCTGAGCGTATTTCCGGCTTCAATCACCAGCGCCAGCGCGTAGGGCCAGACGGGCATCTGCGGTGGCAACCCGGCGTGATAAAAATCAGGCAGCAGACCGTCGAAATCCACCAGCAATACGCGGGAGTATCCCGCATGCAGCAGGCTCAGCACGTCGCACAAGCTCTGCTGGAAGGTATCCATACCGGCGGAAACCGACGAAGAGACAACAGGCTGACGCGCGGCGATAGTGAGATTGCCGACCGCCGAGTTGTGTACCGACATGGCAAAATCGGTGGGGGAAACGGGCTGTTCTGCCGCCAGGGCCTGGAGAATACGGAAATTGCGCTCCAGCTCCCCATGACGGCTGCTGTAGACGACGGCATCGATGCGGTGTTTGCGCAGCATCATCAGGCCAAGATCGACGGCCAGCCTGCTGCCTGAATTCAGGCGGCGGGCGGTCATCATCGGCAGATCGGTCAGTTTCGCCAGCGGTGCAGCGGGATCGATGGCGTCAGACCGGCGTGACCATGCCTGCCATTCGTCGGCATCGCTGAGTCCTGGCGCTCTTGCCTGCCAGTCGATAAGGGTAAGTGTAAATTTCATCTACGCGCGTCCGCGATAAACCTGTTTCTGTGACTTTTTCTTCGCCAGCGCGATTTACTGCGCACATCGTACAATGTTGTCGTCGCGCTGGCGAATAAACGTCACTTTTGACCCTTTCCACCCGGTTATCCCGGCAAACGGCTTTTTGGCCGACCCGGACCCAGAAGAATGGCGAGTTTACTGCCTCCTTTCGTGGTTTCCATCCAGATTTTACAGACGCTGGTGAGCGGCACGGAGAGCAGCATGCCCACCGGACCCAGCAGCCATCCCCAGATCAGTAACGATAAAAACACCACCATCGTCGACATGCCCAGACGGTGGCCCATCATGCGTGGCTCAAGAATGTTACCCAGCACCATATGCACGACGAGGAACAGCGCCCCTACCAGCATGCACTCATAAAAACCGTTAAACAGGAACGCCTGGATCATCGGCGGAACGGCGGAAAGCACCGCGCCGATATTGGGTACGTAGTTCAGTAAAAACGCCAGCACGCCCCACATCAGCGCGAACTGCACGTCCAGCAGTACCAGCCCCAGCCAGACAATCACGCCGGTCCACAGGCTTAACAATGTTTTCAGCGCCAGATATTTGGACACGCCCTTCAGCGCGCGGTGCAAGCCGGCAATGTGGATCTGCGGATTGTTCAGGGCAAAACGCAGCTTATACGGCACGTGGCGCACTTCGAACAGCATAAACACCACCGTCATCACCAGCAGCAGAATGCTGGCCATTGCCCCGGAAAGCCCGGTCATCAACGTGGTGGCGTAGGTCATCACCTTCTCGGAATCCATCCGGCGCAGCATCCGTTCCGGTGAGATATGCAGATTCACGAACGGCAACATGCGCTGAAGATCGACCAGCTTGCGCGTCAGCTCTTTATTGTACTGCGGCAGCATGGTGGAAAATTCGCTCAGCGAGGCGGCGAGCACGCCGAACAGCGCCGTCAGGACAACCAGCATCACCATCACCACAATGGTAATCGCGACCGGGCGGCTGATGCCCCGGCGTAAAAACCATGTCACCAGCGGGTTGAGCACAATGGCGAAAAACAGCGCCAGCAGAAGCTGAACAATGATATCCGCCGCCGCGTGGATACCCGCAAGGATAACCACCAGGCAGGCAAGTTTTAATAAAATATGAAGTCCGGCTTTGTCGGGCGGGCTGGCAGTCATAAGAATTCCTTTTTCCGGGGGGCGTGTTAATTGTAGTGCGCCGGATGGGCTTCGTCTGGAGCGTTAGTCTGAAAGTCGTGGCAAAAAAATGGCCCCCGGCGCAAGCGACGGAGGCCACGGCATCCCGGTGAACGATTACTGGATCACGAGGGTGTTAATGATGTTTTCAGCGGCGGTCTGCGCTTTCTGCTGATTGTCTGCCGGCAGGGTGACCTGCATGGTCAGCAGTTTATTGTCCACCTTGCCGAGCACCACGGAGGAGTACGCGGTCTGGCCTTTGGCAGAGATGATGCTGTCCAGCTGTTGCAGCGTGTGGCCTTTCAGTTCAACAGACTTGTTGGTGACCACCTGAAGCTGCGGGTCGCGGCTGCGCTGCTGATCTTCCAGGCGTTTGGCCAGCACGCCCAGATCTTCGCTGGTATCGTCACCGACGATCACAATCACCGCTTTTTGGCCGGTGGCATCGGAATAGACGTGCATATTGTTCGCCTGGGTACCCAGCTTACCGCTCTGGTCGGTCATGTCCGCGGGCAGAGAGAAACTGAGTTTGCCATCCATCAGGCTCACCGGCTGACCGGTGGCGTTGCTTTCTGCTGACGCGCCCTGAGCAGGCGTTTTGGTGTCGCTGTTATCACAGGCTGCAAGGCCAACAACCAGCAGGCCAATCCCGACATATTTAACCAGATTGCGCATTGACTTCTTCCTTTCGATAAACGGCCATAACGGCTCATTCGTTCATCTTATCACAACTGATAAAGCGAACCCTTAACCTGCCTGCAATGCGGAGATTTCAGATTTATCTGCCAGCCTTTTTAGCAGCATATTCAACAGTACGCCGTACATCGGCAGGAAGAAGACCAGGCTAATAAGCACCTTAAAGGCGTAGTCCACCAGAGCGATTTCCATCCAGTGTTCTGCCATGAAGGCGTCCGGGCTGCGCCAGAAGGCGATGAAGAAGAAGGCCAGCGTATCGCTCACGTTACCGAACAGCGTGGAGGCCGTTGGCGCCATCCACCAGCGATGGTTCTGACGCAGGCGGTTAAACACGTGGACATCGAGGATCTGCCCCAGTGCATAGGCCATAAAGCTGGCGGTGGCAATACGCGCGACGAACAGGTTGAAGTGCGTCAGCGCTTCGAAGCCCTGCCAGCTTCCCATGTAAAACAGCGAGGAGATGGCGTAGGAGACAAACAGTGCCGGGATCATCACCGCAAAAATAATCCGCCGCGCCAGCGGTGCGCCAAAAATACGCACGGTTAAATCCGTCGCGAGGAAAATAAACGGGAAACTGAACGCGCCCCAGGTGGTATGGAAACCAAAAATGGAGATGGGGAGCTGTACCAGATAGTTACTGGAGATGATCACCAGCAGATGAAATAGCGAAAGCCAGAACAACGCCTTGACGCGCTGCGATTGTGTAAAGGAGTTCATATTGTACCTTTTTGATTAATATTTGGGGTGAGGGAACCCAATAAAGCCGCCGCATGATACTGCTTTGACGACACTTTGCAATGGCTAATTTTCACGCAATCGTTAACCTGGTTTGCATTGGCGATAGCGGGGCGTAAACTACAGCCGTTTTTACCTGAACGAGAAGAAAATGACCGACCTGTTTTCCAGCCCAGACCACACGCTTGATGCTCAGGGCCTCCGTTGCCCGGAGCCGGTAATGATGGTGCGTAAAACCGTCCGTAACATGCAGAGTGGCGAAACGCTGCTGATCGTCGCCGATGACCCGGCTACCACCCGTGATATCCCCGGCTTTTGTACCTTTATGGAACATGAGCTGGTGGCGCAGCAAACCGAGACCTTGCCGTACCGGTATTTGATTCGTAAGGGGTAAGTGCGGCCTGACGCCCGGCGGCGCTTCGCTTGCACGGGCCTACGGGTGTAGTAGGTCGGGTAAGGCGCAGCCGCCACCCGACAAGTACTCATCACAATTTCGAACCATCGTTTCAAAATTTCGCGCTTTTTGTGAGGCGCTTCACCCTCCCTTTTCCAGCCGTAGTCTAATTTTTAAGCGTCAAAAACTAAACCATCGTTTTAACGCTTATCTCACTACCCTGGAGTTGACTTAATGAAAACGACCCTCAAGCCGTTACTGGCCGCGCTGTGTCTGTCTGCTTTTGCCTGCACCGTTTCTGCCCAGACCATTAAAGCCGCCGATGTGCATCCCGAAGGCTACCCGAACGTGGTGGCGGTCCAGCACATGGGTGAAAAACTCAAACAACAAACCGATGGCAAGCTGGAGATTAAGGTCTTCCCCGGCGGCGTGCTGGGGGATGAAAAGCAGATGATTGAGCAGGCGCAGATGGGGGCGATCGACATGATCCGCGTCTCCATGGCACCGGTGGCTGCCATCCTGCCGGATATCGAAGTGTTTACCCTGCCCTACGTATTCCGCGATGAAGACCACATGCACAAGGTGATTGACGGGGATATCGGCAAGCAGATCGGCGACAAACTCACCGCCAACCCGAAATCGCGTCTGGTCTTCCTTGGCTGGATGGATTCCGGCACCCGCAACCTGATCACCAAAGAGCCGATCGTCAAACCGGACGATCTGAAAGGGAAGAAAATCCGCGTGCAGGGCAGCCCGGTGGCGCTGGCCACGCTGAAAGCGATGGGGGCGAACTCGGTGGCGATGGGCGTCAGCGAGGTTTACAGCGGCATGCAGACCGGGGTGATCGACGGCGCGGAGAACAACCCGCCAACCTTTATCGCCCACAACTATATGCCGGTCGCCAAAAACTACACGCTGAGCGGCCACTTCATCACCCCGGAAATGCTGCTCTACTCCAAAGTGAAATGGGACAAGCTCAGCGCTGACGAACAGCAAAAGATCCTGACGCTGGCCCGCGAAGCGCAGTTCGAGCAGCGCAAGCTGTGGAATGCGTATAACGACCAGGCGCTGGCGAAAATGAAGGCCGGCGGCGTGCAGTTCCACGACATCGATAAAACGGTGTTTATCAAGGCGACAGAGCCGGTGCGCGCGCAGTATGGCGATAAGCATCAGGATCTGATGAAAGCCATCGCTGACGTTCAGTAAGCCGGAGTACGTATGTCCGAACTCTACCTGAAGTGGATGGACCGTCTGTACCTGCTCGCCATGGTGGTGGCGGGTCTCTCGCTACTGGTGATGACGATTGTGATCCCCATTGGCATCTTCTCTCGCTATGTGCTCAATCGCGGCGAATCCTGGCCGGAGCCGATCGCCATTATCTGCATGGTGACGTTTACCTTTATCGGCGCGGCGGTGAGCTATCGCGCCGGGTCGCATATCGCGGTCAACATGCTCACCGACCGCCTGCCCGCGTCGCTGCAAAGAGTATGCGCGCGAGTGGTGGATCTGCTGATGCTGCTCATCTCCGGCCTGATGTGCTGGTACAGCTACTGGCTGTGCGTCGAGCTGTGGGAGCAGCCGGTGGCGGAGTTTCCGCTCCTGACCTCCGGCGAAAGCTATCTGCCGCTGCCTGTCGGGTCGGCCATTTTGATCCTGTTTGTGCTTGAACGCCTGCTGTTTGGCTCGCAGGAAAACCGTCCCGTCGTGCTGATCGGCAATCACAGTTAAGGGGTGAACAATGGATGCGTTTGTTTTGTTATTCACCCTCGCCATTTTGCTGGCGCTGGGGATGCCGGTGGCCTTCGCCGTCGGCTTAAGCGCCGTGGCGGGCGCGCTGTGGATTGACCTGCCGCTGGAGGCGCTGATGATCCAGATCACCAGTGGAGTGAATAAATTTACCCTGCTGGCGATCCCGTTCTTCATTCTTGCCGGGGCGATCATGGCGGAAGGGGGTATTGCCCGACGGCTGGTTAACTTCGCGTACGTTTTTGTCGGCTTTATTCGCGGCGGGCTGTCGCTGGTGAACATCGTGGCATCAACGTTCTTCGGCGCGATTTCCGGCTCGTCGGTGGCGGATACGGCGTCTATCGGCAGCGTGATGATCCCGGAGATGGAGAAGAAGGGCTATCCGCGCGAATACGCGGCGGCGGTGACGGCCAGCGGGTCGGTGCAGGCGATCCTGATCCCGCCCAGCCACAACTCGGTGATTTACTCCCTGGCGGCAGGGGGAACGGTTTCCATCGCCACGCTGTTTATCGCGGGCGTGCTGCCGGGCCTGCTGCTGGGCGTGAGCCTGATGGTGCTCTGCCTGTGCTTCGCCCGCAAGCGCGGCTATCCGAAGGGGGACAAAATCCCGTTCAGGCAGGCGCTGAAAATCATGCTCGATGCCCTGTGGGGGCTGATGACGGTGGTGATTATCCTCGGCGGGATCTTGTCCGGGATATTCACGGCGACCGAATCTGCCGCCGTGGCCTGCCTGTGGGCGTTTTTCGTCACT
This sequence comes from Enterobacter cloacae complex sp. IR5402, assembly GCF_049238125.1. Classification (NCBI taxonomy): domain Bacteria; kingdom Pseudomonadati; phylum Pseudomonadota; class Gammaproteobacteria; order Enterobacterales; family Enterobacteriaceae; genus Enterobacter; species Enterobacter cloacae complex sp. IR5402. The sequence continues at coordinate 124,266 of NZ_JBMKHO010000009.1, read as the reverse complement.
ATGTTTATCTACCGCGACTATAAATGGAGCGAACTGCCGAAGCTGATGTGCCGCACGGTGAAAACCGTCACCATCGTGATGATTTTGATTGGCTTTGCCGCGGCGTTTGGCGCGGTAATGACCTACATGCAGCTGCCGATGCGCATCACCGAATTCTTCACGTCGCTCTCCGATAACAAATACGTGATCCTGATGTACCTCAATATCATGCTGCTGCTGATTGGCACGCTGATGGACATGGCGCCGATCATCCTGATCCTGACCCCGGTGCTGCTGCCGGTGACCAACTCGCTGGGGATCGACCCGGTGCATTTCGGGATGATCATGATGGTGAACCTGGGGATTGGGCTGATCACGCCGCCGGTCGGATCGGTGCTGTTTGTGGCGAGCGCGGTGAGTAAGCAGAAGATCGAGCACGTGGTGCGGGCGATGCTGCCGTTTTACGGTATGTTGCTGGTGGTGCTGGGGATGGTGACGTACATCCCGGCGATTTCATTGTGGTTGCCGGGGCTGCTAGGGATGCAGTGATGCGTGCGGCCTGATGCCCTCACCCCGGCCCTCTCCCGCGGGGAGAGGGGGCAAACACGAGAAACGGCAACCCGGTTGCCGTTTCACTTTTACCTTTGGCGCAACAGCCGCAACGCGTTCGCCGTAACCAGCACTGTCGCCCCCGTATCCGCCAGCACCGCCAGCCACAGTCCGGTCATGCCGAGCAGCGTGGTGACCAGGAAAATCCCCTTCAGACCCAGCGCAATGCCGATGTTCTGCCGAATATTGGCCCGCGTCGCCCGCGCAAGATCTATCATCTGCGCCAGCCCGGTCAGGCGGTTGTGCGTCAGCGCCGCGTCGGCGGTCTCCAGCGCCACGTCGGTGCCGCTGCCCATCGCAATGCCGATGGTGGAAGCTTTCATTGCCGGGGCATCGTTTATCCCGTCCCCGACCATCGCCAGCGGGGCGTTGCTGTTCAGCTCGGTTACCGCGCTGACTTTATCCGCAGGCAACAATCCGGCCTTAAACTCCATCCCCAGCTCACCGGCAATCGCCGCCGCCGCGCGCGGATTATCGCCGGTCAGGATCACACCCTGTACTCCCAGCCTGTGCAGCGCGTCGACGGCGTCTTTCGCATCGTCGCGCAGGGTGTCGCGCAGCGCCAGCATGCCCATCAGTACACCGTCCTGCATCACGGCAACGACCGTCTGCCCGGCCTGCTCTAATGCCTCAACCTGTGGATTCGGGAACGCGCCTGCCGAGGCGATCAACACTTTTTTGCCTTCGACCACAGCTTCAATCCCTGACCCGACCAGCGCTCGCTGGGCGGTTGCCGGAGGGATGTTCAGCCCGCGCGACTGCGCTTCTCGCACAATCGCCTGCGCCAGCGGGTGAGTGGAGCCCTGCTCCACGGCAGCGGCCAGCGTCAGCAGGGCGTCTTCACTGATGTCCTGCGGATACACGCCGGTCACCTGCGGCTTGCCGACGGTCAGCGTGCCGGTTTTATCGAAGGCGATGTGCTGAACCTGGCTCAGCTGTTCCAGCGCCGCGCCGCCCTTAATCAGCGCCCCGCGACGTGCCGCCGCCGCCAGCCCTGAGGTAATCGCCGCCGGGGTGGAGATCACCAGCGCACACGGACAGCCGATCAGCAGCAGCGTCAGCCCTTTGTAAATCCAGCCCTCCCACGGCGCGCCGAAGCACAGCGGCGGGACGACGGTGACCAGCAGCGCCACCAGCATGATGGCGGGGGTGTAAATCCGGCTGAAGCGATCGATAAAGCGTTCTACCGGCGCGCGGCGCTCCTCGGCCTCTTCAATCAGCCTGAGGATGCGGTCGATGGCGCTGTCGCCCGGTTCGGAAAGGACCGTCAACTGCACCAGTCGGTCGACGCTGGTGGCGCCCGCAGGCACCTTTTCACCCGCCGCGCGCGCTACCGGGATGGATTCTCCGGTCAGGGCACTTTCGTCAAAACTTGCGGTGGCAGTAACGAGGGCCCCATCGGCTGGCAGGCGTCCGCCTGCGGGCACTTCAATCACGTCGCCCGGGCGCAGGGTGTTGATGGCGACCGTTTCACGCTGACCATCAATAACCCGCGTGGCGGTTTCCGGCTTCAGCGCCATCAGCGCGCTCACCCCTTTACGCGCCCGGCTCGCCGCCCAGCCCTCAAGGCGTTCGCCAATTAAGAACAGCAGCAGCACCATCGCCGCTTCCGCCGTCGCGCCAATAAACAGCGCCCCGATAGCCGCCACGCTCATCAGCGTTTCGATGGCAAACCAGCTGCCGCTTCTCATCAGACGCAGCGCCTGACGCGCAATCGGGAACAGGCCAACCAGCGTGGTGGCGATAAACGCCAGGTTGCCGAATGGGTGGTTGATCTGCTCCAGCCCCCAGCTCAGGGCCATCATGATGATGAGGGTGATAAGGGGCAGATTTTCTTTTAGCGGGGACGTTTTTTCTGCGGGCGCCGTTTCGCTGCGCAGGGTATAACCCGCTTTGCTGACGGCGGCTTCAACCTGTCTGCTGACGTCGTTTTCGGCGCTGACCAGCAGCTTTTCGGTAGCGAACAGCACCTGAACGTGATTCACGCCTGGCACCTGCTTCACCGCATTTTCCACTTTGCGGGCGCAGGCCGCGCAGTCCATGCCGTTGACCACCCAACTGTAGCGGTTGCCGCTTTCAGGCAGCGCTTCGGTCTGGGTTTCGCACGCGCCCTCGCAGCAGCAGTCCTCTTTTGGCGGAACCGGGCTGAGCTTAAGTGCCGAGAATTGGGGAACTTTTTTAGGTGTTTCTGGAGTCGACATGGCAGTCTCCGGTAATGATAATTTTCTCATTAACCGCAGCATACACTCTGGAGTCGACTCCAGAGTCAAGCGTTATTTAGATATACAGCGAACGCACAATCAGGAAGTGTCCGGCAAAGTAACAGGCGGCGGAAATCGCATTATCCGCCCGGAAGCGGCGACGATAGTGGCTGCCCAGCCAGACGATATTACCCAACAGCAACAGTGCGGCACCGAAGAACGCAGACATTGCAGGCGCCGTCGGACGGAAGAACCACAGCTCGCCCGCCAGCCACACCATCACCAGCGTCATAGCGATAAACGTACAGACCGGCAGACGCATCTCTTCCAGACGCGACCAGATCACCGCGATCAGCAGGGCGCCAATCACCAGCAGCACCAGCGGCAGCGGCCAGAAGAAGGAGAGCGTCATCTGGCTGGCAAAGTAGATGGTATAGAGCAGATGTGACAGGAAGAACGCCCCCACGGCGTACAGCAGGCGCTGACGCGGCAGCAAGGTTAAGGCATCGCCAATCAGGGAAGCACACAGCCCCGCGAGGACAAGATAGCTAACGGCGTTAAACATCGGGGCCTGCCAGGCAAGCAACAGCAGGAGTAATAGCGTGACGGGTTTAAATAACCAGCGCTGCCAGGCTGGGCCACGGTAGGACGCATCGACGTAAAGCCATGCGGAAAAACAGACAGCGATAAATGACCAAAGCATATTAACTCCCTGTAACTGTTGAGGCTGAATGATCAGTTCCTGATCCAGTGTAGTGACGCGAGCGGGCGTTTGGCAATGCCGGGGCAGGCGAGGTATCCTGAATTCCGCATAATCTGATGGGATTTTTCAATGAGCAAGATGCCGCTGTTTTTCATTATCGTGGTGGCGATTATCGTCATTGCCGCCTCGTTCCGCTTCGTGCAGCAGCGCCGCGAGAAGGCGGATAACGATGCCGCGCCGCTGATGCAAAAGCGTGTGGTGGTGACGAACAAACGCGAAAAGCCGCTCAACGACCGCCGCTCGCGCCAGCAGCAGGTGACGCCTGCGGGCACAGCGATGCGTTATGAAGCGAGCTTTAAGCCGGAAACCGGCGGGCTGGAGATGACCTTCCGCCTGGAGGCGCAGCAGTACCATCAGCTGACGGTGGGAGAGAAAGGCACGTTGAGCTATAAAGGGTCGCGTTTTGTAGGTTTTAGGGCTGAATAATGCACGATCGGTCCCCTCTCCCAGTGGGAGAGGGTTAGGGTGAGGGCATCACACCGCACCTTACTTCTTCACCTGCGCCTTAAACTTCTTCATCCACACCAGCAGCTCAAATACGCCGAAAATAAACACCCGCAGCTGCTGCCAGCCGGTCATCGGTGGGCTATCTTTCGGCAGTCCGTTTTTCAGCATCACCATCTGTAAGGCATGCATGAACGCGGTAAAAATCAGCGCCACGTTAATGAAGATATTCAGCGGACGCGGGAACGGGTGCACCAGATTCAAAATCAAAAATGCCCAGACGCCCAGCATCAGCAAGCGCCCTACGTTAATCAGTACTGGCATCGGATCCTCCTTGTGCCTGACGGTGATACAGACGATAAGCCACCTGGCCGGCGACCTTCTCGCGGTGCAGATCCCAATGAACGGGAACGGACGGCAGACCATTTTCCACTTCGCTTTCAACGTAAATCAGCGCGTCGTCCGCCAGCCAGCCATTTTGCTCCAGCAGGGATAGCGTCTCTTCCAGCAGCCCTTTACGGAACGGCGGGTCAACAAAAACCACGTTGTACGGCGTCCCCTGTTGGGCGAGGAAGCTCAGCGTGTTGGTATTCACCACTTTGGCGTTGGTTGCCTTCAGCGTAGCCAAATTTTGCTGCAACGTCTGCGCGACGCCGCGCTCCATCTCCAGCAGCGTGGCGCTGGCAGCATAGCGCGACAGCGCTTCCAGCCCTAATGCACCGCTTCCGGCGAAGCAGTCCAGGCAGTTGGCGTCTACCATAGACGGGGCGAGCCAGTTAAACAGCGTCTCGCGAACGCGGTCCGTGGTGGGGCGTAAACCGGGGCTGTCCGGCACCGGTAATTTCCGGCCTCGCCACTGACCGCCGATAATGCGAATTTGACCGGCCGGGGCGCGGGTGGGTTTCTTCATCTCAGGAAAGCTCTGTTAACCATAGCCCTGCGATTGCGGGCGGTGATGTCAATTAAGTAAAGTGTTAGACTATTTCATCATTTTTTTAGCTTCCCTGTATATAGCGCCGCGAGGAGTGTAGTCGCAGATGGCAAAACAAAAAAAACGTGGCTTCTTTTCCTGGTTGGGTTTCGGTGAAAAAGAGCAAGAAACAGAACAGAAAACCGAAGAACAGCAGGTTGTAGAAGAGCAGTCACAGCCTGAAACGCCTGTCGAAACCGCTGCGGTTGTCGAAGCGGAAGAGCCAGCCCACAGCAAAGAAGAGATTGAATCTTTTGCCGAAGAGGTGGTTGAGGTTACTGAACAGGTTCAGGAGAGCGAAAAACCAGAGCCGGCTATCGTTGAAACCCTTACCGAAGCGCCGCAGGCCGCTATCGAACACGAAGCGCTGCCGCTGCCGGAAGAGGTTAAAGCTGAAGAGGTTTCTGCCGAAGAGTGGCAGGCCGAAGCGGAAACCGTTGAAATTGTTGAGGCGGTGGAAGAAGAAGCGGTCCTTGAGCCAGAGCTGACCGACGAAGAGCTGGAAGCTCAGGCGCTGGCGGCGGAAGCGGCTGAAGAAGCGGTCATCGTCGTGCCGGTGGAAGAGCAGGCCGAAGAAGAGATCGTTCAGGAGCAGGAAAAACCGACCAAAGAAGGTTTCTTCGCGCGCCTGAAACGCAGCCTGCTCAAAACCAAAGAAAACTTAGGTTCCGGATTTATCAGTCTGTTCCGCGGCAAAAAGATCGACGACGATCTGTTTGAGGAGCTGGAAGAGCAGCTGCTGATTGCGGACGTGGGCGTGGAAACCACCCGGAAGATCATCGCCAACCTGACCGAAGGGGCGAGCCGCAAACAGCTGCGCGACGCCGAGGCGCTGTACGGCCTGCTGAAAGACGAGATGGGTGAAATTCTCGCAAAAGTTGACGAACCGCTTAATATTGAAGGCAAAATGCCGTTTGTTATCCTGATGGTTGGCGTCAACGGCGTGGGTAAAACTACCACCATCGGCAAGCTGGCGCGCCAGTTTGAGCAGCAGGGCAAATCGGTGATGCTGGCGGCGGGCGATACCTTCCGTGCGGCAGCGGTGGAACAGCTCCAGGTGTGGGGCCAGCGCAACAATATTCCGGTCATTGCTCAGCACACCGGCGCGGATTCCGCGTCCGTGATTTTCGATGCCATCCAGGCGGCGAAGTCGCGTAACGTGGACGTGCTGATTGCGGATACCGCGGGGCGTTTGCAGAACAAATCGCACCTGATGGAAGAGCTGAAGAAAATCGTTCGCGTCATGAAGAAGCTGGACGAAGATGCACCGCATGAAATTATGCTGACTATCGACGCCAGCACCGGACAGAACGCCATCAGCCAGGCGAAGCTGTTCCATGAAGCGGTAGGACTGACCGGGATCACGCTGACCAAGCTGGACGGCACCGCGAAAGGCGGGGTGATCTTCTCCGTGGCCGACCAGTTCGGCATTCCTATCCGTTACATCGGTGTGGGCGAGCGTATTGAGGATTTACGTCCGTTTAAAGCGGACGACTTTATTGAGGCACTATTTGCCCGAGAGGACTAACAATGATTCGCTTTGAACACGTCAGCAAGGCCTATCTCGGCGGGAGACAAGCGCTACAGGGGGTGACATTCCACCTCCAGCCAGGCGAGATGGCATTCCTGACCGGCCATTCCGGCGCGGGGAAAAGTACCCTGCTCAAGCTGATCTGTGGGATCGAGCGGCCAAGCGCCGGGAAAATCTGGTTCAGCGGCCATGAAATTAGCCGTCTTAAGAACCGTGAAGTGCCGTTCCTGCGTCGTCAGATTGGCATGATTTTCCAGGATCACCACCTGCTGATGGATCGCACGGTTTTCGATAACGTCGCGATCCCGCTGATTATTGCCGGCGCCAGTTACGATGATATCCGCCGTCGCGTTTCGGCGGCGCTGGATAAGGTCGGGCTGCTGGACAAAGCGAAGAACTTCCCGATCCAGCTCTCCGGCGGTGAGCAGCAGCGCGTGGGTATCGCCCGTGCGGTGGTGAACAAGCCTGCCGTTTTGCTGGCGGATGAACCGACCGGTAACCTGGACGATGCCCTCTCTGAAGGGATCCTGCGTCTGTTTGAGGAATTTAACCGCGTGGGGGTCACGGTACTGATGGCGACGCACGACATGGGGCTGATCTCCCGCCGTTCGTACCGCATGCTGACCCTGAGCGACGGGCATTTGCACGGAGGCCACGGTGAATAAGCGTGATGCAATGAACCAGATTCGGCAGTTCAGCAACCGGTTTGACCGTTTCCGCAAGCCTCAGGGCGGTGGTGACGGCAATCGCAATGCGCCTAAGCGTGCCAAAGCGACACCGAAACCGAACTCCCGCAAAACCAACGTCTTTAACGAGCAGGTGCGGTATGCCTTCCAGGGCGCGTTGCAGGATCTGAAAAGCAAACCGCTGGCGACGTTCCTGACGGTGATGGTGATTGCCATCTCCCTGACGCTGCCCAGCGTCTGCTACATGGTTTACAAAAACGTAAACCAGGCGGCGTCCCAGTACTATCCGTCGCCGCAGATCACCGTTTATCTGGATAAAGCCCTCGACGATAACGCGGCGGCTCAGGTGGTGGGGCAGATTCAGGCCGAGCAGGGCGTGGAGAAGGTGAACTATCTTTCCCGCGATGAAGCGCTGGGTGAGTTCCGCAACTGGTCCGGATTCGGCGGCGCGCTGGATATGCTTGAAGAGAACCCGCTGCCCGCGGTGGCGGTGGTGATCCCGAAACTCGATTTCCAGGGCACGGATTCGCTCAACACCCTGCGCGACCGCATTACCCGCATTAACGGGATTGATGAAGTGCGCATGGACGACAGCTGGTTTGCCCGTCTTGCCGCCCTGACCGGGCTGGTAGGACGCGTGTCGGCGATGATCGGCGTGCTGATGGTGGCGGCGGTGTTCCTCGTCATCGGTAACAGCGTGCGCCTGAGCATCTTCGCCCGTCGCGATACCATCAACGTGCAGAAACTGATTGGCGCAACGGATGGTTTCATCCTCCGCCCGTTCCTTTACGGCGGCGCGTTATTAGGTTTTTCTGGTGCATTTCTTTCATTAATATTGTCAGAAATTTTGGTGATGCGGCTGTCGTCAGCAGTCACCGAGGTGGCGCAGGTTTTCGGAACTAAGTTTGATATCAGTGGTTTAGGTTTCGATGAGTGCCTGCTGTTACTGCTGGTGTGCTCCATGATCGGCTGGGTGGCGGCATGGCTGGCAACGGTTCAACATTTACGCCACTTTACTCCCGACTAATAAAAGCGTGATATAATCTTTCCCTGCACCGAGATGTTCGCTTGCAGGGAAAGCGTCCCTGTTGTCTCTTCCCCTGTAATCATCTTCATGTCACATTTTGTGCGTAATTTATTCACTGTTGCACCTGGAACTTGTGGATAAAATCACTGTCTGATAAAAGTGTGAATGCTAATCTCGTTGCTCAAACGCTTTGGCATGGTTGTTGCCTGACGGGGACAACCTGGACCAGAAGAAACATTGAGAGGAATGAATGACCAAAGAAATGCAAACTTTAGCTTTAGCCCCTGTTGGTAACCTGGAATCTTACATCCGGGCTGCGAACACCTGGCCGATGTTAACGGCTGAGGAAGAAAAGGAGCTTGCTGAAAAGCTGCATTACCAGGGCGATCTGGAAGCAGCTAAAACGCTGATCCTGCCTCACCTGCGCTTTGTTGTTCACGTTGCTCGTAATTATGCGGGCTACGGCCTGCCGCAGGCGGACCTGATTCAGGAAGGTAATATTGGCCTGATGAAGGCGGTACGTCGTTTTAACCCGGAAGTGGGTGTGCGACTCGTCTCCTTCGCCGTGCACTGGATCAAAGCGGAAATTCACGAATACGTCCTGCGTAACTGGCGTATTGTGAAAGTCGCCACGACGAAAGCGCAGCGCAAACTGTTCTTCAACCTGCGTAAAACCAAGCAGCGTTTGGGCTGGTTCAATCAGGATGAAGTGGAAATGGTGGCGCGCGAGCTGGGCGTTTCCAGCAAAGACGTCCGCGAGATGGAATCCCGTATGGCCGCTCAGGACATGACGTTTGATATGTCTGCCGACGATGACGCGTCCGACAGCCAGCCGATGGCCCCGGTTCTGTATCTACAGGATAAAACCTCTAACTTTGCTGACGGCATTGAAGAGGATAACTGGGAAGACCAGGCGGCGAACAAGCTGACCTTCGCGATGGAAGGCCTCGACGAGCGTAGCCAGGATATCATCCGTGCCCGCTGGCTGGACGAAGATAACAAGTCCACGTTGCAGGAACTGGCCGACCGCTACGGCGTCTCCGCTGAACGTGTGCGTCAGCTTGAAAAGAACGCCATGAAAAAACTTCGCGCCGCTATCGAAGCGTAATTTTCGCGAAGTACACCGAGAACCCCTGGATGAGAGTCTGGGGGTTTTGTTTTTTTAGCGCCCGCTCTGGCGAATTCCCTGCCCCTGGCAAACACTTACTGATGCGCTAAGCAGGCGACTTTCAGAGGGTGACAGGGTGAAAAATAACGAACTGAACGACCGGCGTTTACAGGCGACGCCGCGCGGTATCGGCGTCATGTGTAACTTCTATGCCGATAAAGCCGAAAACGCCACGGTGTGGGACGTGGAAGGTAACGAGTATATTGATTTTGCCGCCGGGATCGCCGTGCTGAATACCGGGCATCGCCATCCTAAAGTTATCGCCGCCGTCGAAAAACAGCTTCACGCCTTTACCCATACCGCTTATCAAATCGTCCCTTATGAAGGCTATGTATCGCTTGCCGAGCGCATCAACCAGCGCGTACCCATAGAGGGGCCAGCCAAAACCGCCTTCTTCTCAACGGGGGCGGAAGCGGTCGAAAACGCGGTGAAAATCGCCCGCGCGTACACCAGACGTTCCGGCCTTATCACCTTCGGCGGCGCGTTCCACGGCCGTACCTTTATGACCATGGCGCTGACCGGCAAAGTGGCACCCTATAAGCTCGGCTTCGGCCCGTTCCCCGGCTCGGTGTACCACGCGCAATTCCCTAACAGCCTGCACGGCGTCAGTACCGCCGAAGCGTTAAAAAGCCTGGAGCGCATCTTCAAAGCCGATATCGCGCCCGATCAGGTGGCGGCAATCATTATTGAACCGGTTCAGGGCGAGGGCGGATTCAACGTCGCGCCCGCTGATTTTATGCAGGCGCTGCGTGCCCTGTGCGATACCCACGGGATTTTACTGATTGCCGACGAAGTGCAAACCGGCTTCGCCCGTACCGGCAAGCTGTTCTCCATGGAAAACCACTGCGTGAAGCCCGATCTGATCACTATGGCGAAAAGCCTGGCGGGCGGGATGCCGCTCTCTGCCGTCTCTGGCCGGGCGGAGGTAATGGATGCGCCGGCCCCGGGCGGACTTGGCGGAACCTACGCAGGTAACCCGCTGGCGATTGCTGCGGCCCATGCGGTGCTGGATGTGATTGACGAGGACGATCTCTGCACCCGCGCGGCGCATCTCGGGCATCATCTGGTCGAGGTGCTGAATAAAGCGAAGGATGGCTGTCCGTATATCGCCGATATCCGTGGGCAGGGGTCGATGGTGGCGGTGGAATTTACCGATCCGCAAACCGGACAGCCGTCGCCGGAATTTACCCGTCAGGTTCAGGAGCGCGCGTTGAACGAAGGGCTGCTGCTTTTGAGCTGCGGCGTTTACGGCAACGTTATTCGCTTCCTCTACCCACTCACCATCCCCGAAGCGCAGTTTCGTAAAGCGCTGGATATTATTTCCGCCTCGCTGACACGATAAAGCCAAAAGCCCGGCTGAAATGAAGGCCGGGCTTATCATATTTTCATTTCAAATTAGCTATTCCAAAATCATAAAAATGGGGTATGTTTTAGCAGAGTATGCTGAAAAAGCGCGAACAGCACGCCTATAACTGAAATAAAGCGCTACACAACAACATCACAACAATCGTTATAACCATAATAATGGGGAATCTCAGGATGAACATGAAGGGTAAAGCGTTACTGGCAGGATGTATCGCGTTGGCATTCAGCGCCATGGCGCAGGCCGATATTAAAGTGGCCGTGGTGGGCGCAATGTCCGGTCCGGTAGCACAGTACGGCGACCAGGAATTTACGGGCGCGGAACAGGCGGTTGCAGACATTAATGCTAAGGGCGGCATCAAGGGCGAAAAGCTGCAAATCGTAAAATATGACGATGCCTGTGACCCGAAACAGGCGGTCGCGGTGGCGAACAAAGTGGTAAACGACGGGATCAAATACGTTATTGGTCACCTGTGCTCCTCTTCCACCCAGCCCGCGTCTGACATCTACGAAGACGAAGGCATTCTGATGATCACGCCGGCCGCGACGGCGCCAGAGCTGACCGCGCGCGGCTATAAGCTGATCCTGCGTACCACCGGTCTGGACTCCGATCAGGGGCCAACCGCCGCGAAATACATCGTGGAAAAAGTGAAGCCGCAGCGCATCGCGATTGTTCATGACAAACAGCAGTACGGCGAAGGCCTGGCCCGTGCGGTGCAGGATAACCTGAAAAAAGCGAACGCCAACGTGGTGTTCTTTGACGGTATCACCGCCGGTGAGAAAGACTTCTCGACCCTGGTCGCGCGTCTGAAGAAAGAAAACATCGATTTCGTTTACTACGGCGGCTACCACCCGGAAATGGGGCAGATCCTGCGTCAGGCGCGTGCGGCGGGTCTGAAGACGCAGTTCATGGGGCCAGAAGGTGTCGCGAACGTTTCCCTGTCTAACATCGCGGGTGAATCCGCTGAAGGTCTGCTGGTGACCAAGCCGAAGAACTACGACCAGGTGCCTGCGAACAAACCTGTTGTCGATGCCATCAAGGCGAAGAAACAGGATCCAAGCGGTGCGTTCGTCTGGACCACCTACGCAGCGTTGCAGTCTCTGCAAGCGGGCCTGAACCAGTCAGCCGATCCGGCGGAGATTGCCACCTGGCTGAAAGCGAACTCGGTGGAAACCGTGATGGGACCGCTGTCCTGGGATGAGAAGGGCGACCTGAAGGGCTTCGAGTTCGGCGTGTTTGACTGGCATGCCAATGGCACTGCTACTGATGCCAAATAATGCTGGTGCGGGTTGATGCCCTCACCCTAACCCTCTCCCACGGGGAGAGGGGATTACCCGGTTTTCTCCCTCTCCCTAAGGGAGAGGGCCGGGGTGAGGGTATCAGGCCGCACAGATCTAGCGCTTCTCCCACCCGTTCGACTGCGCCGTAAACCCTAACGCCTGCATAAACGCTGCCATCACGCCGCGATCCTCCACGCCCACGTCGGCCATCCACCAGGAGGTTACGCTCGGGTTTTCGCGGATCACCTCTTCAATCAAATACTGCCCGACCCCGCGACGACGGGTCACGTCGCGCACGCGCAGGGAGTCCAGCGCCCCTTCCGTGCCGCTCAGCGTTACGCGGACGGCGGCCAGCAGACGTTCATTAAAACGCGCGGCATAGATGCGGTGGTTTTCATCGACGGCCAGCGATGAAGGGGAATATTCCGGCCAGATCTTGCCCAGGTCGATATGATCCTGGTCGCTAAAGGTCACCAGACGCACGATAGTCAGTTTCATTAGCTGCTTGTCCAAATCAAAAAGAGTAGGGCCAGTGTACTCAATTTATTTGCTCAGGCGCTTTCTCTTTTTCTTCCCATTTACCAGGTGATTAGTTTTTTGACAGCGTAATGCGCAGTTTGAAAACACATGGATCGAAAAATAAGCAGAATTTTAACCTGAAGGGCAGTGATTTATTCGGCGCTTTGTACCGTTATTTTATGCTGCCAACTGCGCTTTTATTTGTTTATCTCCGCCTGATTTCAGAATATTATCTTTGCTTAATCGCCTGAAAAATAGAGATATTAGTCTGGTTTTTGACAAAAAACTGCGCTAAACCATTAAAGGCACTGGTAAAAATAGCGTTGTTCATTAAAAGTACAGAATGCTTTTTAACCATAATAAAACAAAATATAAACACGACATCACGAATGGGGATTCAGAGATGAAAAGGAACGCGAAGACATTAATCGCGGGGATGGTCGCACTGTCGATCTCGCATGCCGCTATGGCAGACGACATTAAAGTTGCGGTAGTGGGGGCGATGTCCGGCCCTGTTGCCCAGTGGGGTGACATGGAGTTCAACGGCGCGCGTCAGGCCATCAAAGATATCAACGCCAAAGGCGGGATCAAAGGCGACAAGCTGGTGGGCGTGGAGTATGACGACGCCTGCGATCCAAAACAGGCCGTCGCGGTCGCCAACAAAATTGTTAACGACGGTATCCAGTACGTCATAGGGCACCTGTGTTCCTCTTCCACGCAGCCTGCGTCTGATATCTACGAAGACGAAGGCATTCTGATGATCACCCCGGGCGCCACCAACCCGGAACTGACCCAGCGCGGCTACCAGCACATCATGCGTACCGCCGGTCTGGACTCCTCTCAGGGGCCAACCGCCGCCAAATACATCCTCGAAACCGTTAAGCCGCAGCGTATCGCCATCATTCATGATAAACAGCAGTACGGCGAAGGCCTGGCGCGTTCCGTACAGGACGGCCTGAAAAAAGGCGGGGCGAACATCGTCTTCTTCGACGGCATTACCGCCGGTGAAAAAGACTTCTCCGCGCTGATCGCCCGCCTGCAAAAAGAGAATATCGACTTCGTTTACTACGGCGGCTACTACCCGGAAATGGGGCAGATGCTGCGCCAGGCGCGCGCCACCGGCCTGAAAACCCAGTTCATGGGGCCAGAGGGCGTGGGCAATGCCTCCCTGTCCAACATCGCGGGGGATTCTGCCGAAGGCATGCTGGTGACGATGCCAAAACGCTATGACCAGGATCCGGCGAATAAGGTTATCGTGGATGCGCTCAAGGCGCAGAAGAAAGATCCAAGTGGTCCGTACGTCTGGATCACCTACGCGGCCGTGCAGTCTCTGGCCACCGCGCTGGACCGTACCGGCAGCAAAGAACCGCTGGATCTGGTGAAAGATTTAAAAGCGCACGGGGCGAACACCGTGATTGGGCCGCTGAACTGGGATGAGAAAGGCGATCTGAAGGGATTTGAATTTGGTGTCTTTAAGTGGCACGCCGACGGTTCGTCCTCGGTCGCCAGATAATCATCCCACCGCCCGGCTCACCGGGCGGGTATAAAAAGGTTTGCATATGTCCGAGCAGTTTCTCTACTTTTTGCAGCAGATGTTTAACGGCGTCACGCTGGGAAGCACCTACGCGCTGATCGCCATCGGCTACACGATGGTTTACGGCATTATCGGCATGATTAACTTCGCCCACGGCGAGGTGTACATGATCGGTAGCTACGTCTCCTTTATGATCATCGCCGCGCTGATGATGATGGGCATCGACAGCAGCTGGCTGCTGGTGGCCGCCGGGTTTGTCGGCGCGATTGTGATCGCCAGCGCCTACGGCTGGAGTATCGAACGGGTAGCCTACCGACCGGTGCGCAGCTCCAAGCGCCTGATCGCGCTGATCTCCGCCATCGGGATGTCCATTTTCCTGCAAAACTACGTCAGCCTGACTGAAGGTTCACGCGACGTGGCGCTGCCAAGCCTGTTTAACGGCCAGTGGATTGTGGGGGCCAGCGAAAACTTCTCCGCCTCTGTCACCACCATGCAGCTGGTAATCTGGGTTGTGACCTTTATTGCGATGCTGGCCCTGACCCTGTTCATCCGCTACTCCCGCATGGGACGCGCCTGCCGCGCCTGCGCGGAAGATCTGAAGATGGCGAGCCTGCTCGGGATTAACACCGACCGCGTGATTGCCCTGACCTTCGTGATCGGCGCAGCGATGGCGGCGGTGGCTGGCGTGTTGCTCGGTCAGTTCTACGGCGTAATCAACCCGTACATCGGTTTTATGGCCGGGATGAAAGCCTTCACCGCAGCGGTACTGGGCGGCATCGGCAGCATTCCGGGCGCGATGATCGGCGGCCTGATTTTGGGCGTGGCCGAAGCGCTCTCCTCTGCGTATCTGAGCACCGAATATAAAGATGTGGTGTCGTTTGCCCTGCTAATTCTGGTTCTGCTGGTGATGCCTACCGGTATTCTGGGCCGTCCGGAGGTAGAGAAAGTATGAAACCGATGCATTTTGCGATGGCGCTGCTCTCTGCCGCCATGTTCTTCGTCCTGGCGGGCGTCTTTATGGGCGTCCAGTTAGGGCTGGACGGCACGAAGCTGGTGGTGGATACCGCCCCCGACATCCGCTGGCAGTGGGTGTTTATCGGCACCGCTGTGGTGTTCCTGTTCCAGCTGCTGCGTCCGCTGTTCCAGAAGACGCTGAAAAACGTCTCCGGGCCGAAATTCGTCCTGCCGGCGATCGACGGTACAACCGTGAAACAGAAGCTGTTCCTTGTGGCGCTGCTGGTGGCTGCCGTGGCGTGGCCGTTTATGGTATCGCGCGGGACGGTGGATATTGCCACCCTGACCATGATCTACGTGATTCTGGGGCTGGGTCTGAACGTGGTGGTGGGGCTGTCTGGCCTGCTGGTGCTGGGCTACGGCGGGTTCTACGCCATCGGCGCGTACACCTTCGCGCTGCTGAACCACTATTACGGCCTCGGCTTCTGGACCTGTCTGCCGCTGGCGGGGCTGGTCTCTGCCGCGGCGGGCTTCCTGCTCGGTTTCCCGGTGCTGCGCCTGCGCGGTGACTACCTGGCGATTGTGACCTTAGGCTTCGGCGAAATCGTCCGTATCCTGCTGCTCAACAATACCGAGGTGACCGGCGGTCCGAACGGCATCAGCCAGATCCCGAAACCGACCTTCTTCGGCCTGGAGTTCAGCCGTACCGCCCGCGAAGGCGGCTGGGATACCTTCAGCAACTTCTTTGGCATCAAATACGATCCGTCCGACCGCGTGATCTGGCTCTATCTGGTGGCGCTGCTGCTGGTGGTGATTACGCTGTTTGTGATCAACCGTCTGCTGCGCATGCCGCTGGGTCGCGCGTGGGAAGCGCTGCGCGAAGATGAGATCGCCTGCCGCTCCCTGGGCCTGAACCCGACCCGCATCAAGCTGACCGCATTTACCATCAGCGCCGCGTTTGCCGGTTTCGCCGGAACGCTGTTTGCCGCGCGTCAGGGCTTCGTCAGCCCGGAATCGTTCACCTTTGCCGAATCGGCCTTCGTGCTGGCGATTGTGGTGCTCGGCGGAATGGGCTCGCAGTTCGCCGTGATCCTCGCGGCTATCCTGCTGGTGGTCTCCCGCGAGCTGATGCGCGACTTTAACGAATACAGCATGTTAATGCTGGGTGGTTTGATGGTGCTGATGATGATCTGGCGTCCGCAGGGTCTCCTGCCGATGACCCGTCCACAGCTGAAGCTGAAACGCACACAGGCGAAAGGAGAGCAGGCATGAAGCCTTTATTATCCGTTAACGGCCTGATGATGCGTTTTGGCGGCCTGCTGGCGGTCAACAATGTGAATCTGGATCTGCACAAGAAAGAGATTGTCTCCCTGATTGGCCCGAACGGCGCGGGAAAAACCACGGTCTTCAACTGCCTGACCGGCTTCTACAAGCCGACGGGCGGCACCATCATGCTGCGCGATCAGCATCTTGAAGGGCTGCCGGGCCAGCAGATTGCCCGCATGGGCGTGGTGCGTACCTTCCAGCACGTGCGTCTGTTCCGCGAGATGACGGTGATTGAGAACCTGCTGGTGGCGCAACATCAGCAGCTGAAAACCGGCCTCTTCTCCGGCCTGCTGAAAACCCCGGCCTTCCGCCGCACGCAGGAAGAGGCGCTCGATCGCGCCGCGACCTGGCTCGACCGTATCGGCCTGCTCCAGCACGCCAACCGTCAGGCGAGCAACCTCGCTTACGGGGATCAGCGTCGCCTGGAGATTGTGCGCTGCATGGTGACGCAGCCGGAGATCCTGATGCTCGACGAACCAGCGGCAGGTCTCAATCCGAAAGAGACCAAAGAGCTGGACGAGCTGATTGCCGAGCTGCGCGACCATCACGACACCACCATCCTGCTGATTGAGCATGACATGAAGCTGGTGATGGGCATTTCGGACCGTATCTACGTGGTAAACCAGGGCACGCCGCTGGCAAACGGCACGCCGGAAGAGATCCGCAACAACCCGGACGTGATCCGCGCATACCTTGGTGAGGCATAAGATGGAAAAAGCGATGTTAACGTTCGACAAGGTCAACGCGCACTACGGCAAAATTCAGGCGCTGCACGATGTCAGCCTGCATATCAATCAGGGCGAAATCGTCACCCTGATTGGGGCTAACGGCGCGGGCAAAACCACGCTGCTCGGCACCCTGTGCGGCGACCCGCGCGCCACCAGCGGGCGGATTGTGTTTGATGGTAAAGACATCACCGACTGGCAGACCGCCAGAATCATGCGTGAAGCGGTGGCGATTGTCCCGGAAGGGCGTCGCGTATTCTCCCGCATGACGGTGGAAGAGAATCTGGCGATGGGCGGTTTCTTCGCCCACCGGGATGAATACCAGACCCGCATCAAGTGGGTGTACGAACTCTTCCCGCGCCTGTGGGAGCGTCGTATTCAGCGCGCGGGCACCATGTCCGGCGGCGAGCAACAGATGCTGGCGATTGGCCGCGCGCTGATGAGCCAGCCGCGTCTGCTGTTGCTGGATGAACCGTCGCTCGGTCTTGCGCCAATCATCATCCAGCAGATTTTCGACACCATTGAGCAGCTGCGCAAAGAGGGGATGACCATCTTCCTCGTCGAACAGAACGCCAACCAGGCGCTGAAGCTCGCTGACCGCGGCTATGTGCTGGAGAACGGGCGCGTGGTGCTCTCCGATACCGGCGATGCGCTGCTGGCGAACGAAGCGGTGCGGAGCGCGTACCTGGGCGGATAGGTAAAAGCAAAAAGGCAACGCAAGTTGCCTTTATTAGTGTTTTCTCCCTCTCCCTGTGGGAGAGGGCCGGGGTGAGGGCACCAGACCGCACCCAACATCTAAACCCCTTCACACAACCATCATCCCTCTGACGCCTGGCTGTCACCTGTCTGTAAACAAACAGTTATTTTTCTGTCATTCGAGCATGTCATGTTACCTCGCGAGCATAAAACGCGTGATATCGCGCATCCGGCACAATAAGAGAGATGACAATGACATCGTTACGACACACAGCTTTGGGTCTGGCACTGGGTCTGGCTTTTGCGACGAACGCAATGGCTGTGACGACCATTCCGTTCTGGCATTCCATGGAAGGAGAGTTGGGTAAAGAGGTTGACTCCCTGGCGCAACGTTTCAACGACACCCACCCGGATTACAAAATTGTGCCGGTGTACAAAGGCAACTACGAGCAGAGCCTGAGCGCGGGCATCGCCGCCTTCCGTACCGGTAACGCGCCTGCGCTGTTACAGGTTTATGAAGTGGGCACCGCGACCATGATGGCCTCCAAAGCCATCAAGCCGGTGTACGAGGTGTTCAAAGAGGCGGGCATTAACTTTGACGAGTCCCAGTTCGTGCCAACCGTGGCGGGATACTACACGGATTCCAAAAGCGGGCATCTGCTGTCCCAGCCGTTTAACAGCTCTACGCCAGTGCTGTACTACAACAAAGACGCCTTCAGGAAAGCCGGTTTAGATCCGGAGCAGCCGCCAAAAACCTGGCAGGACCTGGCCGAATACACCGCGAAGCTGAAAGCGGCGGGGATGAAGTGCGGCTACGCCAGCGGCTGGCAGGGCTGGATCCAGATTGAAAACTTCAGCGCCTGGCACGGCCTGCCGGTTGCCACCAAAAACAACGGCTTCGACGGTACCGACGCGGCGCTGGAGTTCAACAAGCCGGAGCAGGTGAAGCACATCGCGCTGCTGGAAGCACTCAATAAGAAGGGCGACTTCAGCTACTTCGGGCGTAAAGACGAATCCACCGAGAAGTTCTACAACGGCGATTGCGCCATTACCACCGCCTCATCTGGCTCGCTGGCAGACATCCGTCACTACGCCAAATTCAATTACGGCGTGGGCATGATGCCGTACGACGCTGACGTCAAAGGCGCGCCGCAGAATGCCATCATCGGCGGGGCGAGCCTGTGGGTGATGCAGGGTAAAGACAACGGCACCTACAAAGGCGTGGCCGAGTTCCTCGACTTCCTGGCGAAGCCGGAAAACGCCGCCGAGTGGCACCAGAAGACCGGCTACCTGCCGATCACCAAAGCCGCGTACGACCTGACCCGCGAGCAGGGCTTCTACAGCAAGAACCCGGGCGCGGATATCGCGACGCGTCAGATGCTGAACAAGCCGCCGTTGCCGTTCACCAAAGGCCTGCGTCTGGGCAACATGCCGCAGATCCGCACCATCGTCGATGAAGAGCTGGAAAGCGTCTGGACCGGGAAGAAAACGCCACAGCAGGCGCTGGATTCCGCGGTAGAGCGCGGGAATCAGCTGCTGCGCCGCTTTGAGCAGTCGACGAAGTCTTAATCTTTTTGCCCTCACTAACCCTCTCCCTTTGGGAGAGGGACGGGGTGAGGGGAAACCAACCTGAGCTAACCTATGTCATCATCCCGTCCGGTGTTCCGTTCCCGCTGGCTGCCGTATCTGCTGGTCGCGCCGCAGCTGGTCATCACCGTCATCTTCTTTATCTGGCCTGCGGGCGAAGCGCTGTGGTACTCGGTACAAAGCGTCGATCCGTTCGGGCTTTCCAGCCAGTTTGTCGGGCTGGGCAACTTTACCGCGCTGTTCCACGACAGCTACTACCTGGATTCCTTCTGGACGACGATCAAATTCAGCGCGCTGGTCACCGTCAGCGGCCTTGTCGCCTCGCTGTTCTTCGCTGCGCTGGTGGACTACGTGGTGCGCGGCAGTCGTCTGTACCAGACCCTGATGCTGCTGCCCTACGCCGTGGCTCCCGCCGTGGCCGCCGTGCTGTGGATCTTCCTGTTTAACCCAGGGCGCGGGCTGATTACCCACTTCCTGGGCGAATTTGGCTACGACTGGAACCACGCCCAGAACAGCGGTCAGGCGATGTTCCTGGTGGTGTTCGCCTCGGTGTGGAAGCAGATCAGCTATAACTTCCTGTTTTTCTTTGCCGCGCTACAGTCTATCCCGCGTTCGCTGGTGGAGGCTGCCGCGATTGACGGCGCAGGGCCGGTGCGCCGCTTCTTCAGGCTGTCGCTGCCGCTGATCGCCCCGGTGAGTTTTTTCCTGCTGGTGGTGAACCTGGTGTACGCCTTCTTCGACACCTTCCCGGTGATCGACGCCGCCACCGCGGGCGGCCCGGTGCAGGCAACCACCACGCTGATTTACAAGATCTACCGCGAAGGCTTTGCGGGGTTGGATCTCTCCGCTTCTGCCGCGCAGTCGGTGGTGCTGATGTTCCTCGTCATCATCCTCACGGTGGTGCAGTTCCGCTATGTCGAAAGTAAGGTGCGCTACCAATGATTGAGAACCGTCGCGGGCTGACGATTTTCAGCCATACCCTGCTAATCCTGGGCATCCTCGTCATCCTGTTCCCACTGTACGTGGCCTTTGTCGCCGCCACTTTGGACACCAAAGCGGTGTTCGACACGCCAATGACGCTGATCCCAGGCACGCATCTGTTCGAGAACATGAAGACTATCTGGACGCAGGGCGTGGGCGCTAACAGCGCGCCGTTCTGGCTGATGATGCTCAACAGTTTCATCATGGCGTTCGGTATCACCGTCGGCAAAATCACCGTGTCGATGCTTTCGGCCTTCGCCATCGTCTGGTTCCGCTTTCCGTTGCGTAACCTGTTTTTCTGGATGATTTTCATCACCCTCATGCTGCCGGTGGAGGTGCGTATCTTCCCGACGGTGGAGGTGATCGCCAACCTGAAGATGCTCGACAGCTACGCGGGCTTGACCCTGCCGCTGATGGCCTCGGCGACCGCCACCTTCCTGTTTCGCCAGTTCTTTATGACCCTGCCGGATGAGCTGATTGAAGCCGCGCGCATTGACGGGGCCTCGCCGATGCGCTTCTTCCGCGACATCGTGCTGCCGCTGTCGAAAACCAATCTCGCGGCGCTGTTTGTGATCACCTTTATCTACGGCTGGAACCAGTATCTGTGGCCGCTGCTGATCGTTCAGGACGTCAACCTCGGCACCGCCGTGGCAGGCATCAAAGGCATGATCGCCACCGGCGAAGGCACCACCCTCTGGAACCAGGTGATGGCGGCGATGCTGCTCACCCTTATCCCACCCGTAGTCATTGTTTTAGCCATGCAGCGAGCGTTTGTCCGCGGCCTGGTCGATAGCGAGAAATAAGATGGCAGGTTTAAAATTACAGGCAGTAACCAAAAGCTGGGACGGCAAAACCCAGGTCATTCAGCCGCTGACGCTCGACGTGGCGGACGGGGAATTTATCGTGATGGTCGGCCCGTCCGGCTGCGGAAAATCCACCCTGCTGCGTATGGTGGCCGGGCTGGAGCGTGTGACGTCCGGGGATATCTGGATTGACCGCCAGCGCGTTACCGAGATGGAACCCAAAGATCGCGGCATCGCGATGGTATTCCAGAACTACGCCCTCTATCCGCACATGAGCGTGGAAGAGAACATGGCCTGGGGGCTGAAAATTCGCGGTATGGGCAAAGGCCATATCGAGGAGCGCGTGAAAGAGGCCGCGCGCATTCTGGAGCTGGACGGCCTGCTCAAGCGTCGCCCGCGCGAGCTCTCCGGCGGCCAGCGCCAGCGCGTGGCGATGGGGCGCGCCATCGTGCGCGATCCGGCGGTATTTCTGTTCGACGAACCGCTGTCAAACCTCGACGCCAAACTGCGCGTGCAGATGCGTCTTGAGCTACAGCAGCTGCATCGGCGGCTGGGAACCACGTCCCTCTATGTGACCCACGATCAGGTTGAAGCCATGACCCTCGCCCAGCGCGTGATGGTGATGAACAAAGGCATCGCCGAGCAGATTGGCACCCCAGTGGAGGTATACGAAAAACCGGCCAGCCGTTTTGTGGCGAGCTTTATCGGCAGCCCGGCGATGAACCTGCTGGACGGGCGGATCAATGCGGCGGGAACCCACTTCGAGCTGGAAAGCGGGATGGCGTTGCCGATCAACTGGTACTATCGTGGCTACGCCGGGCGTAAGATGACGCTTGGTATCCGCCCCGAACATATTGGTTTGACGTCTCAGGCGGACGGCGGCGTGCCGCTGGTGATGGACACGCTGGAGATGCTGGGCGCAGACAACCTGGCGCACGGACGCTGGGGCGAGCAAAAGCTGGTAGTGCGTCTGCCGCATCAGGAGCGCCCGAAAGCAGGCAGCACGCTGTGGCTGCATATGCCGGAAAATCACCTGCACTTATTTGACGGTGAAACAGGACAACGAGTATGAGCAACTGGCCTTACCCCCACATCGTCGCCCACCGTGGTGGCGGTAAACTGGCGCCGGAAAACACCCTGGCGGCAATTGACGTTGGCGCACGCTACGGCCACACGATGATCGAGTTCGACGCCAAGCTGTCGAAGGACGGCGAAATTTTCCTGCTGCACGACGACAACCTCGAACGCACCAGCAACGGCTGGGGCGTG
Source organism: Enterobacter cloacae complex sp. IR5402 (assembly GCF_049238125.1). NCBI lineage: Bacteria > Pseudomonadati > Pseudomonadota > Gammaproteobacteria > Enterobacterales > Enterobacteriaceae > Enterobacter > Enterobacter cloacae complex sp. IR5402. The sequence continues at coordinate 101,851 of NZ_JBMKHO010000009.1, read as the reverse complement.
GCGGGTGAACTGCCGTGGCGTGACCTGCTGAAGGTGGACGCCGGAAGCTGGTTCAGCGGCGAATTCAAAGGCGAACCGCTGCCGCTGCTGGCGGAAGTGGCGGACCGCTGTCGTCAACACGGCATGATGGCCAATATTGAAATCAAACCGACCACCGGCACCGGGCCGCTGACGGGTAAAGTGATTGCCCTTGCCGCGCGTGAGCTGTGGGAAGGGATGACCGCGCCGCTGCTGTCGTCGTTTGATATCGACGCGCTGGAAGCCGCACAGGCCGCCGTTCCGGAGTTGCCGCGCGGGCTGCTGCTGGATGCGTGGCGAGAAGACTGGCGCGCGCTGACGACCCGCTTAGGCTGCGTGTCGATCCACCTCAACCATAAGCTGCTGGATGAAGCGCGCGTGACGCTATTGAAAGAGGCCGGTCTGCATATCCTGGTGTATACCGTCAACAAACCCCAGCGTGCAGCCGAGCTGCTGCGCTGGGGCGTGGACAGCATCTGTACCGATGCGATTGACCAGATCGGGCCGAACTTTATTTATTAAGCATACTGCCGTTCTGCTGGGTCGGCAGCATGTGCTGCTGACCGCTGCTTTGCGATACTCCGCCTCCTAACATCCCACCGTTTGCATTGGGCAGCGGCTGTTCAAGCATCTGGCCCTGCTGTACGCGCTGGGTGTTGGTATTCATCTGGTTTTGCAGGTGCTGCTGCTGCACCTGGGTCTGCGTCTTTAACTGCTGATTGAGCATCCCTTTCTGCTGCTGTTGCTGGCTCATCATCTCCGTCTGCATACGCTGCTGGCTCGGAATGACGTAGCCCGGCTGGTTCGGGTTGTTCAGGGTGTTGATTGGCTGTGCGAGCGCGGCGAACGGAAGCAGCGCGGTCAGGATCAGTAATCGTTTCATGGTTATCTCCTCCTTTGAGGCTTCTCTTAAGTTTACCCTCATTCCTGCATAACGATGATTTTTTAAGAGTTGTGAACCAGGCTTAAGCGGGGAATATGGGCCCCTTCACCTGGAGAACAATAATGATGAAACCAACCTTTTTGCGCTGGGTCGCCATCGCTGCGCTGATGGCAGGCGGCACATTTACCGTGGCGGCCAACCCGCCCGCCGCTCCACCGGTCTCTTACGGCGTGGAGGAGGATGTTTTTCACCCCGTGCGGGCGACGCATGGCATGGTGGCCTCGGTTGACGCGCTGGCAACGCAGGTGGGCGTCGATATTCTTAAACAGGGCGGTAACGCGGTGGATGCGGCGGTCGCGGTGGGATATGCGCTGGCGGTGACGCATCCACAGGCGGGGAACCTGGGCGGCGGCGGGTTTATGATGCTGCGCACGAAAGACGGTAAAACCACGGCCATCGACTTCCGTGAGATGGCGCCGAACCAGGCCTCCCGCGATATGTTCCTCGACGATCAGGGTAATCCGGACAGTAAAAAATCCCTGACCTCGCACCTTGCCTCCGGCACGCCGGGCACCGTTGCGGGCTTCTCGCTGGCGCTGGAAAAATACGGCACGCTGCCGCTGAATAAAGTGGTGCAGCCTGCCATCAGGCTGGCGCGCGACGGCTTCGTCGTCAACGACGCGCTGGCGGACGACCTCAAAACCTACGGCAGCGAAGTTATTCCCAATCATGAGAACAGCAAGGCTATCTTCTGGAAAGACGGCGAGCCGCTGAAGAAGGGCGATAAGCTGGTGCAGAAGAACCTCGCAAAAAGTCTCGAACTGATTGCCGAAAACGGTCCGGATGCCTTCTATAAGGGGCCGATTGCCGATCAGATTGCGGATGAGATGCAGAAGAACGGCGGGCTGATCACCAAAGCGGATCTGGCGGAATATAAGGCGGTGGAGCGCGAGCCGATTAGTGGCACCTATCGCGGCTACGAGGTCTTCTCCATGCCGCCGCCGTCTTCCGGGGGCATTCACATCGTGCAGATCCTCAATATTCTGGAAAACTTCGATATGCACAAGTATGGCTTCGGTAGCGCCGATGCCATGCAGGTGATGGCCGAGGCGGAAAAGCGCGCCTACGCTGACCGCTCGGAATACCTTGGCGATCCGGACTTCGTGAAGGTGCCGTGGCAGGCGCTGACCAACAAAGCCTATGCCAAATCGATTGCCGATGAGATCGACATCAACAAGGCTAAACCGTCGAGCGAGATCCGCCCGGGCAAGCTGGCGCCGTATGAAAGTAACCAGACCACCCACTTCTCGGTCGTGGACAAAGACGGAAACGCGGTGGCGGTGACCTACACGCTTAACACCACCTTTGGCACCGGGATTGTGGCGGGCAAAAGCGGTATTTTGCTGAACAACGAGATGGATGATTTCTCTGCCAAACCGGGCGTGCCGAACGTCTACGGCCTGGTCGGCGGCGATGCGAATGCGGTAGGGCCGAAGAAGCGCCCGCTATCATCCATGTCGCCCACCATTGTGGTGAAAGACGGCAAAACCTGGCTGGTGACAGGCAGCCCTGGCGGGAGCAGGATTATCACCACCGTACTGCAAATGGTGGTGAACAGCATCGACTTTGGGATGAACGTCGCCGAAGCGACCAATGCGCCGCGTTTCCATCACCAGTGGCTGCCGGACGAGTTGCGCGTGGAGAAGGGCTTTAGCCCGGACACCCTCAAGCTGCTTGAGCAGCGCGGGCAGAAGGTGGCGGTGAAGGAGGCGATGGGCAGCACCCAGAGCATTATGGTCGGACCGGATGGCGCGCTGTTTGGCGCGTCGGACCCGCGTTCGGTGGATGATTTAACGGCGGGGTATTGATTTTGTTGCCCGGTGGCGCTGCGCTTACCGGGCCTACAACGGCACGGACGTAGGCCGGGTAAGGCGAAGCCGCCACCCGGCAACTTATTACTTCATCCTCGCCATATAATACGCATCCACATACTCGCCGTTGCGCAGGGCATAGCGCCTGCCGGTGCCTTCAATCTCAAACCCGTGCTTTTTGTACACCGCGATTGCCGGTTCGTTATCCACAAACACCGTTAACTCGATGCGGTCGACGCGCAGCCAGTTGTCGCACATATCGATCATGGTGCGAATCAGCGCGCTGGCCACGCCGCGGTTATGCCACTCTGCGCCAACGCATATACCGAAATCGGCAACGTGGCTGCGGCGTGGTCGCTGGGCGACATCAATGGTGAGGTGGCCGACCACGATATCATCAATGCAGGCAACCAGCTGTTTAATGCCCGGCTGTTCGCCTAGCCGCATTTGCCACATTTCCATTGAAGGATGAGGAACCTGTAGCGTGTTGTGGTACACCTCCGGCTGGGCGTGGATCTGACGAATGGCGTCGTAATCTTTCGGTTCAGCGTGGCGTATCACTATCTCACTCATTCCTTGTTCCTCAGTCAGTTAAAAGTCCCCTCCAACATCAGTGACTTTAAAAGTTGAGTCAATCGCTATTTTTTGCAAAAAGTGTTGGACAAGTGCGAATGAGAATGATTATTATTGCTCTGCGTTCAGGAAGACCTCCTACGGGAACCTGAAAGCACGACATTGCTCACATTGCTTCCAGTATTACTTTAGCCAGCTTTTAGCTGGCTTTTTTTTTGTTATGGTTAGACTCAGCAACCTTCGAAAAAGGACTGAGCCATGACACTACACTGCGCATTTATTGGATTTGGCAAAAGCACCACGCGTTACCACCTTCCGTATGTTCTCAACCGTAAAGAGACCTGGCACGTCGCTCATATCTACCGCCGCAGCGCGAAGCCGGAAGAACAGTCTCCGCAGTATTCCCATATTCATTTCACCAGCGATCTTGATGAAGTGTTAAATGATCCGCAGGTGAAGCTGGTGGTGGTCTGTACCCACGCCGACAGCCACTTTGACTACGCGAAACGCGCGCTGGAAGCGGGCAAAAACGTGCTGGTAGAAAAGCCGTTCACCCCGACCATCGCCGAAGCGAAGGAACTCTTTGCGCTGGCGAAAAGCAAAGGCCTGACCGTCACGCCGTACCAGAACCGACGCTTTGACAGCTGCTTCCTGACGGCGAAAAAGGCGATTGAGAGCGGCAAACTCGGCGAGATCGTGGAAATCGAAAGCCACTTCGATTACTACCGCCCGGTGGCGGAAACCCAGCCCGGACTGCCGCAGGACGGGTCGTTCTATGGTCTGGGCGTGCACACCATGGACCAGATTATTTCTCTGTTTGGCCGCCCGGACCACGTGGCGTATGACATCCGCAGCCTGCGCAATAAGGCCAACCCGGACGATACCTTTGAAGCACAGCTGTTCTACGGCGATCTCAAAGCCATCGTGAAAACCAGCCACCTGGTGAAAATCGACTACCCGAAATTTATCGTTCACGGCAAGAAAGGCTCCTTTATCAAGTACGGCATTGACCAGCAGGAGACCAGCCTGAAGGCCAATATCATGCCGGGTGAACCGGGCTTTGCGGCAGATGATTCCGTGGGCGTGATGGAGTACGTGAACGACGAGGGCGTGACGGTCAGGGAAGAGCTGAAGCCGGAAACGGGCGACTATGGACGCGTCTATGATGCGCTGTTTGAGACCCTCACAAACGGCACGGCGAATTACGTCAAGGAATCTGACGTTCTGACCAACCTGGAAATCCTCGAACGGGCCTTCGAACAGGCTTCTCCTGCCACGGTAACCCTCGCGAAATAAGCAAAAACGGCTCCTCTGCGCTTGTTCACAATTTTTGAACAGAGGAGTCAATTTTCACCCTCTATGATCCCAGGGCGTTTGCGTCCACACTTACTCCATCGAAACGAACTGAGGGTGAAAACAATGATCTACTTACGCAAAGCAAACGAACGTGGTCACGCGAATCATGGCTGGCTGGACTCATGGCATTCATTCTCGTTTGCCGACTACTACGACCCGAACTTCATGGGCTTCTCCGCACTGCGCGTGATTAACGATGACGTGATTGATGCAGGCCAGGGCTTCGGTACCCACCCGCACAAAGACATGGAAATCCTGACCTATGTGCTGGAAGGGGCGGTTGAGCACCAGGACAGCATGGGCAACAAAGAGCAGGTTCCGGCGGGCGAGTTCCAGATTATGAGCGCGGGGACCGGGGTGCGTCACTCTGAGTACAACCCGAGCAAAACGGAAAAACTGCACCTGTATCAAATCTGGATCATTCCAGAAGAGACCGGCATCACGCCACGCTACGAGCAGCGCCGCTTCGACGCGAAACAGGGCAAACAGCTGGTGCTCTCGCCGGATGCGCGTGAAGGTTCCCTGAAAGTGCATCAGGATATGGAGCTGTACCGCTGGGCGCTGGCGAAAGATGAACAGTCTGTGCACCAGATCGCCGCCAACCGCCGCGTGTGGATCCAGGTGGTGAAAGGGGAGGTGTCCATCAATGGCACCAAAGCGACAACCGCCGATGGTCTGGCCGTCTGGGATGAGCAGGCGCTCTCCGTGCATGCCGACAGCGAAAGTGAAATTCTGCTGTTTGACCTGCCGCCGGTCTAAATAATTTCTCAACCTTCCCTTTAAACGGGGAAGGTTGAGCTTTGTCCGTGATAAACTGAGCAAATCTCTCACTTCAAGATTTCTCAGGACGATGAAAAAGAAACGCCCCGTACTTCAGGATGTCGCCGATCGCGTCGGTGTGACCAAAATGACGGTCAGCCGTTTTTTACGTAACCCGGAACAGGTTTCCGTGGCGTTGCGTGGCAAGATTGCCGCCGCCCTTGATGAACTGGGTTATATCCCCAACCGCGCGCCCGATATTCTCTCCAATGCGACCAGCCGTGCGGTGGGTGTCCTGCTTCCTTCCTTAACCAACCAGGTATTCGCCGAAGTGCTGCGTGGCATCGAAAGCGTCACCGATGCGTTTGGCTATCAGACCATGCTCGCCCACTACGGGTACAAGCCGGAACTGGAAGAGGAACGTCTTGAATCGATGCTTTCCTGGAACATCGACGGCCTGATTTTAACGGAACGTACTCACACCCCGCGCACGCTGAAAATGATTGAAGTGGCAGGCATTCCGGTGGTGGAGCTGATGGACAGCCAGTCGCCGTGCCTCGACATCGCCGTGGGGTTCGATAACTTTGAAGCGGCGCGTCAGATGACGGCGGCGATCATCGCCCGCGGTCATCGCCATGTGGCCTATCTGGGTGCGCGTCTGGATGAACGTACTATCATCAAACAGAAGGGATACGAGCAGGCGATGCTCGACGCCGGTTTAACCCCGTACAGCGTGATGGTGGAGCAATCTTCTTCTTACACGTCGGGTATTGAGCTGATGCGTCAGGCGCGACGCGAGTATCCGCAACTGGACGGTATTTTCTGTACCAACGATGACCTTGCGGTCGGCGCGGCGTTTGAGTGCCAGCGTCTGGGTTTAAAAATCCCGGATGATATGGCGATTGCCGGTTTCCACGGCCACGACATTGGCCAGGTGATGGAGCCGCGTCTGGCGAGCGTCCTGACCCCGCGTGAACGCATGGGCCGCATTGGTGCAGAACGCCTGCTGGCGCGCATTCGTGGTGAGGCAGTTACCCCTAAAATGTTAGATTTAGGTTTCACCTTGTCACCGGGTGGATCTATTTAATCCGACAAATTTGAAGTAGCTCACACTTATTCACTTCGCGCACGTTTGGATATTGCTTCTCTTATGCCCCGGCAGGACAATGTTACCGATAACTGTTACCCGTAACAATTGACTGAGGGACACCCTTTGAGCACGACTAATCACGATCACCACGTTTACGTCCTGATGGGCGTGTCCGGTAGCGGTAAATCTGCCGTGGCGAGCGAAGTGGCGCATCAACTCCAGGCTGCGTTTCTTGATGGTGACTTCCTCCATCCGCGTAGCAACATCATGAAAATGGCTTCCGGCGAGCCGCTGAACGACGACGACCGCAAACCGTGGTTGCAGGCGCTGAATGACGCCGCGTTCGCGATGCAGCGCACCAATAAAGTCTCCCTGATCGTCTGTTCCGCGCTGAAAAAAACCTATCGCGACCTGCTGCGCGACGGCAACCCGAACCTCTCTTTCATCTACCTGAAAGGCGATTTCGGGGTGATTGAAAGCCGCCTGAAGGCGCGTAAAGGCCACTTCTTCAAAACCCAGATGCTGGTAACGCAGTTCGAAGCGTTGCAGGAGCCGGGTGCTGACGAGCAGGATGTCTTAGTGGTTGATATCGATCAGCCGCTGGAAGGTGTTGTTGCCAGCACCATCGAGGTTATTAATAAAAGGCAGTAAGTTTTGAGTACATTAACGCTAGTTTTGACAGCAGTGGGTTCCGTATTGCTGCTGCTGTTTTTAGTGATGAAGGCACGTATGCACGCCTTCGTTGCTTTGATGGTGGTTTCTATTGGTGCTGGTCTCTTTTCCGGCATGCCGCTCGACAAAATCGCGGCGACGATGGAAAAAGGGATGGGCGGCACGCTCGGCTTCCTGGCCATTGTGGTGGCACTGGGCGCGATGTTTGGCAAGATTTTGCACGAGACGGGCGCGGTCGATCAGATTGCGGTCAAGATGCTGAAATCCTTCGGGCACAGCCGTGCGCACTACGCGATTGGTCTGGCAGGGCTGATTTGTGCACTGCCGCTGTTCTTTGAAGTGGCCGTTGTGCTGCTGATAAGCGTCGCATTCTCCATGGCGCGCCATACCGGTACTAACCTCGTGAAGCTGGTCATTCCGCTGTTTGCGGGCGTGGCGGCGGCGGCGGCGTTCCTGCTGCCGGGGCCTGCGCCGATGCTGCTGGCCTCCCAGATGCATGCTGACTTTGGCTGGATGATCCTGATTGGCCTGTGTGCGGCGATCCCGGGGATGATTATCGCCGGTCCGCTGTGGGGAAACTTTATCAGCCGTTACGTTGAGCTGCACATTCCGGACGACATCACCGAGCCGCACCTGGGCGAGGGTAAAATGCCGTCCTTCGGCTTCAGTCTGTCGCTGATCCTGCTGCCGCTGGTGCTGGTGGGCCTGAAAACCATCGCTGCACGCTTTGTGCCGGTGGGGTCAACCGCTTACGAATGGTTCGAATTTATTGGTCATCCGTTCACTGCGATTCTGGTGGCGTGTCTGGTCGCGATTTACGGCCTGGCAATGCGTCAGGGCATGCCGAAAGACCGCGTGATGGAGATCTGTGGTGCCGCGCTGCAACCGGCGGGGATTATCCTGCTGGTGATCGGGGCGGGCGGCGTGTTCAAGCAGGTGCTGGTGGATTCCGGCGTTGGCCCGGCGCTGGGCGAAGCGCTGACCGGAATGGGCCTGCCGATTGCGGTCACCTGCTTTGTGCTGGCCGCGGCGGTGCGTATCATTCAGGGCTCCGCGACCGTGGCGTGCTTAACCGCCGTGGGTCTGGTAATGCCGGTGATTGAACAGCTGAACTACTCCGGCGCGCAGATGGCGGCGCTCTCTATCTGTATCGCGGGTGGTTCGATTGTGGTGTCTCACGTGAACGATGCAGGCTTCTGGCTGTTCGGTAAATTTACCGGCGCAACCGAAGCGCAAACCCTGAAAACCTGGACGCTGATGGAAACCATCCTCGGCACGACGGGTGCGGTTGTCGGGATGATTGCGTTTACGCTGCTGAGCTAATCCCGGTTTTCTCCCTCTCCCACGGGGAGAGGGAGCAAACACTAATAACGGCAATCAAGGATTGCCGTTTTGCTTTTACCTATCCTTTCATCCACGCTCGGATCCCGTCCAGGAACATCTGCGTTGCCATCATCACCAGAATCAGCCCCATCAGGCGCTCCAGCGCGTTCACCCCTTTCTCACCCAGCAGGCGCAGGAACAGCGACGACTGCAACAGGATAATAAACGTCCCGCCCCAGGCGATCAGCAGGGCAATCACCAGATGGCTCATCTGATTCGGATACTGATGCGACAGCAGCATCAGCGTGGCCAGAATCGTTGGCCCGGCGACCAGCGGAATCGCCAGCGGCACGATAAACGGCTCTTCACCCGCAGGCAGGCCGCTGCTGCTGCCCTCCGCGCTCGGGAAAATTATCTTAATGGCAATCAGGAACAAAATGATCCCGCCGGAAATGGAGACCGTTTCGGCGCGTAAGTTCAGGAAAGCGAGAATTTTTTCACCGGCGAACAGGAAGATAAACATCACCAGCAGGGCGATGAGCAGCTCGCGGATCATGATCGCCCGACGGCGCTTCGGCTCGGTGTGCTTCAGCACCGACATGAAGATCGGCAGATTACCGAGCGGATCCATAATCAGGATCAATAAAACCGCTGCGGAAATGATTTCACTCATCTTAAATTATCCCTGATACTTATTGTGGTCATTGCGATGATTAGCACTTTTTCTGATTGCCGGGCAATCATCGATTAATTTCGCTTGCGACTTTGGCAGCATTTTGTAATGTGAAGCATATCCCAGTTCAATACTGGCTTGCACAATCAGCACACACCCCTTGCAGGAAAAAAATGCTATGAAAAACGTTGGTTTTATCGGCTGGCGCGGTATGGTCGGCTCTGTACTCATGCAACGCATGGTTGAAGAGCGCGATTTCGACGCCATCCGCCCGGTCTTCTTCTCCACTTCCCAGCTCGGCCAGGCTGCACCGTCCTTTGGGGGTACCACAGGCACGTTGCAGGATGCTTACGACCTGGAGGCGCTGAAGGCACTCGACATTATTGTGACCTGCCAGGGCGGCGATTATACCAACGAAATCTATCCGAAGCTGCGTGAAAGCGGCTGGCAGGGCTACTGGATTGACGCGGCCTCTTCGCTTCGCATGAAAGACGATGCCATCATTATTCTCGACCCGGTTAACCAGGGCGTCATCACCGACGGCCTGAACAACGGCGTGAAAACCTTTGTTGGCGGTAACTGCACCGTCAGCCTGATGCTGATGTCTCTCGGCGGTCTGTTCGCACAGGATCTGGTGGAGTGGGTCTCCGTGGCGACCTACCAGGCGGCGTCCGGCGGTGGCGCGCGTCATATGCGCGAGCTGCTGACCCAGATGGGCCAGCTGCACCAGAGCGTCGCTGCCGAGCTGGCAGACCCGGCGTCCGCGATCCTCGATATCGAGCGTAAAGTCACTCAGCTCACCCGCAGCGGCGAGCTGCCGGTGGATAACTTCGGCGTACCGCTGGCCGGCGGCCTGATCCCGTGGATAGACAAACAGCTGGATAACGGCCAGACCCGCGAAGAGTGGAAGGGCCAGGCTGAGACCAACAAAATCCTCGGCACCGCGAACACCATTCCGGTTGACGGTCTGTGCGTGCGTATCGGCGCGCTGCGCTGCCACAGCCAGGCCTTCACCATTAAACTGAAAAAAGATGTGTCTATTCCGACCGTGGAAGAGCTGCTGGCCGCGCATAACCCGTGGGCGAAAGTGGTGCCAAACGATCGCGATATCACCATGCGCGAACTGACCCCGGCAGCCGTCACCGGCACGCTGACCACCCCGGTTGGCCGCCTGCGCAAGCTGAACATGGGGCCTGAGTACCTCTCCGCGTTCACCGTTGGCGACCAGCTTCTGTGGGGTGCCGCCGAGCCGCTGCGCCGCATGCTGCGCCAGCTGGCGTAATAATTTGTTAAACACGGGGGGTGATTGTCACCCCCTTTTTTTGCGTACTACATGGAGTAAAACGCAGATGTCTTATTTTTTATCAGGAGGACCCACGACGTTGGCTATGCTTTAAGGAAGATTTATTTCTCACCTGAGGGTAGGGCGGAGCAGAGAGGATTAACTGCACCGTTTAGGTCACATTAAAAGTCGTCCCGGAGCGCGTAAAAAGGGCGACATAAAAAAACAGGATGAATACCATGTCCGATCGTATTTCGAGAGACGTGATTAATGCGCTTATTGCGGGTCACTTTGCCGACCCCTTTTCTGTGCTAGGGATGCACCGTACAGAGGCCGGACTGGAAGTTCGTGCGCTGTTACCGGATGCAACAGAAGTGTGGGTTATCGAACCCAAAACCGGCCGCAAGGTGGGTAATCTGGAATGCCTCGACTCGCGTGGCTTCTTCTCGGGCGTCATGCCCCGCCGTAAAAATCCTTTTCGTTATCAGCTTGCCGTTATCTGGCACGGTCAGCAAAACCTGATTGACGATCCCTATAGCTTCGGCCCGCTTTTAAAAGAGATGGACGCCTGGCTGCTGTCCGAAGGGACCCATTTACGCCCTTACGAAACGCTGGGTGCCCATGCGGATACCATGGACGGTATCACCGGCACGCGTTTTGCCGTATGGGCGCCAAACGCCCAGCGCGTCTCCGTTGTCGGGCAGTTCAACTACTGGGACGGTCGTCGTCACCCCATGCGCCTGCGCCGGGAAACCGGCATCTGGGAGCTGTTTATCCCCGGCGCGCACAACGGTCAGCTCTACAAATTCGAGATGATCGATGCCAACGGCAAGCTGCGCATTAAATCTGACCCGTACGCCTTTGAGGCCGAACTGCGCCCGAATACCGCCTCGCTGATTTGCGGCCTGCCGGAGAAGGTTGTCCAGACGGAAGAGCGCAAGCAGGCTAACCGCTTTGATGCGCCGATCTCCGTCTATGAAGTGCATCTCGGCTCGTGGCGTCGCCACACCGATAACAACTTCTGGCTGAGCTATCGCGAGCTGGCGGACCAGCTGGTGCCGTACGCCAAATGGATGGGCTTTACGCACCTGGAACTGCTGCCGATCAACGAGCACCCGTTCGACGGCAGCTGGGGCTATCAGCCAACCGGGCTGTATGCGCCTACGCGCCGCTTTGGTACGCGCGATGACTTCCGCTATTTCATCGATGCCGCGCACGCCGCCGGGCTGAACGTGATCCTCGACTGGGTGCCGGGCCACTTCCCGTCGGATGATTTTGCGCTGGCAGAGTTCGACGGCACAAAGCTTTACGAGCACAGCGACCCGCGCGAAGGCTATCACCAGGACTGGAACACGCTGATCTACAACTACGGTCGCCGTGAAGTATCGAACTACCTGGTCGGGAACGCGCTGTACTGGATCGAGCGTTTCGGCATTGATGCCCTGCGCGTCGATGCGGTGGCGTCGATGATTTACCGCGACTACAGCCGCAAAGAGGGTGAGTGGATCCCGAACGAGTATGGCGGGCGTGAAAACCTCGAAGCGATTGAGTTTCTGCGCAACACCAACCGCATCATCGGGGAGCAGGTGGAAGGTGCCGTGACCATGGCGGAAGAGTCCACCGACTTCCCGGGCGTTTCCCGTCCACCGTCAATGGGCGGACTGGGCTTCTGGTACAAGTGGAACCTCGGCTGGATGCACGACACGCTCGACTACATGAAGCTCGACCCGGTTTATCGTCAGTATCACCACGATAAGCTCACTTTCGGGCTGCTCTACAACTACACCGAAAACTTCATGCTGCCGCTGTCGCACGATGAAGTGGTGCACGGCAAGAAATCCATTCTCGACCGCATGCCGGGGGACGCGTGGCAGAAGTTTGCCAACCTGCGCGCCTACTACGGCTGGATGTTCGCCTTCCCGGGCAAAAAGCTGCTGTTTATGGGCAACGAATTTGCGCAGGGGCGCGAATGGAACCACGATACCAGCCTTGACTGGCATCTGCTGGAAGGCGCGGACAACTGGCACCACGGCGTACAGCGTCTGGTCCGTGACCTGAACCTGACCTATCGCCACCACAAAGCGCTGCACGAGCTGGACTTCGACCCGTACGGCTTTGAGTGGCTGGTGGTGGACGACCACGAGCGCTCGGTGTTTGTCTTTGCGCGCCGCGACAAGGCGGGTAACGAGATCATCGTCGCCAGCAACTTCACGCCAGTGCCGCGTGAACACTACCGCTTCGGCATTAACCAGCCGGGCAAATGGCGCGAAATTCTCAATACCGACTCCATGCACTACCACGGCAGCAATGCGGGTAACGGCGGGCTGGTGCAGAGCGATGCCATTGAAAGCCATGGCCGTCCGAACTCCCTGAGCCTGACGCTGCCGCCGCTTGGCACAATCTGGCTGGTGCGGGAGGGAGAATGACGCAGCTTACGGCAGGTAAACCCGAACCGCTCGGGGCGAGTTTTGACGGAAAGGGGGTGAACTTCACGCTCTTTTCCGCCCATGCGGAGCGGGTGGAACTCTGTGTGTTTGACGGGGAAGGTAACGAGCACCGTTACGATTTACCGGCGCGCACGGGGGATACCTGGCATGGCTACCTGGCCGGAGGACGGCCGGGGATGCACTACGGTTTTCGCGTACACGGCCCCTGGGAGCCCTCTCAGGGGCACTGGTTTAACCCGGCGAAGCTGCTGATTGACCCTTGTGCGCACCGGGTGGACGGTGAGTTTAAAGATGACCCGCTGTTCCACGTTGGCTACGGCGAACCTGACCACCGCGACAGTGCGCCCGTCGCGCCCAAAAGCGTGGTGGTGCACGATCTCTACGACTGGGAAGACGATGCCCCGCCGCGTACGCCTTGGGGCAACACCGTTATTTATGAAGCCCACGTCAAAGGGCTGACGTATCTGCACCCGTCAATTCCCAAAGAGATGCGCGGCACCTACAAAGCGCTTGGGCATCCGACGATGGTCGCGTACCTGAAGCACTTAGGGATCACCGCGCTGGAGCTGTTGCCCGTGGCGCATTTCGCCAGCGAGCCGCGGCTACAGCGTCTCGGGTTAAGCAACTACTGGGGCTACAACCCGCTGGCGTTGTTCGCCCTCGATCCGCGTTATGCGGTGAATCCTGAGAAGGCGCGGGATGAGTTTCGCGATGCGGTGAAAGCGCTTCACGCGGCGGGTATCGAAGTCATTCTGGACGTGGTGTTGAACCACAGTGCGGAAAGCGATCTTGACGGCCCGACGCTCTCACAGCGCGGAATCGATAACCGTAGCTATTATTGGATCAGGGACGACGGCGATTACGAGAACTGGACCGGGTGCGGTAACACCCTCAACCTCAGTCATCCGGCCGTTACGCATTACGCGTACGAGTGCCTGAAATACTGGGTTGAGACGTTCCACGTGGACGGTTTTCGCTTCGACCTGGCGCCAGTGATGGGGCGCACCCCGGCGTTCAGCCAGCAGGCGCCGCTGTTTGAGGCCATCAAAAACTGCCCGGTGCTTTCAAAGGTGAAGCTGATTGCGGAGCCCTGGGACATCGGCGAGGGCGGTTATCAGGTGGGGAACTTCCCGCCGCTGTTTGCCGAGTGGAACGACCACTTTCGCGATGCCGTCCGCCGCTTCTGGCTGACGCGCGATCTGTCGCTGGGGGAGTTTGCCGGTCGCTTTGCCGGCTCCAGCGATCTCTTTAAGCGTGACGGCAAACGTCCGTCGGCCACCATTAACCTGGTGACGGCGCACGACGGTTTTACCCTGCGCGACTGCGTTTGTTTCAATCAGAAACACAATGAGGCAAACGGCGAGGAGAATCGCGATGGGACTAACAATAACCATAGCTTTAACCATGGTATAGAAGGGTTAGGCGGAAGTCTGGATGTGATCGAGCGGCGACGCGCCAGCGTTCATGCGCTGCTGACGACGCTTTTGTTGTCGCAGGGCACGCCGATGCTGCTGGCGGGCGATGAGCACGGCCACAGCCAGCACGGCAACAACAACGCCTATTGCCAGGACAACACCCTGACCTGGCTCGACTGGGGAGAAGCGAACAGCGGGCTGACCCATTTCACCGCGGCGCTGATCCATCTTCGCCAGCGCATCCCCGCCCTCACCGCCGACCGCTGGTGGGAAGAGGGCGACGGCAACGTTCGCTGGCTGAATAAAGACGCGCAACCGTTAAGCGCGCAAGAGTGGCAACACGGCATACCCTGTCTGCAAATCCTGCTTTCGGATGCGTGGCTGGTGACGCTGAACGCGACGGATGACGTCGCAGAGATTGTTTTACCTGACGGGGAGTGGCGAGCCATTCCTCCCTTTGCCGGAGCGGATAATCCGGTTGTTATGGCTGTCTGGCACGGGCCTGCGCACGGAGTGTGCGTATTCCAAAGATGATAAAAAAGGAGTTAGTCATGGTTAGATTAGAGAAGAACGATCCGTTAATGTTGGCGCGCCAGCTACCATTAAAAACAGTTGCCCTGATACTCGCGGGCGGGCGTGGTACCCGTCTGAAAGATTTGACCATCAAGCGCGCTAAACCGGCCGTTCACTTTGGTGGTAAGTTCCGTATTATCGATTTTGCACTGTCAAACTGCCTGAACTCAGGCATTCGCCGTATTGGCGTCATTACCCAATATCAGTCGCACACGCTGGTGCAGCACATTCAGCGCGGCTGGTCATTCTTCAGCGAAGAGATGAACGAGTTTGTCGATCTGCTCCCGGCGCAGCAGCGCGTTCACGGGGAGAACTGGTACCGCGGCACGGCGGATGCCGTGACCCAAAACCTCGACATCATTCGCCGCTACAACGCGGAATACATCGTTATCCTCGCCGGGGACCACATCTACAAGCAAGATTACTCCCACATGCTGATCGACCACGTCGAAAAAGGGGCGCGCTGCACCGTGGCGTGCCTGCCGGTGCCTGTTGCGGAAGCAACCGCGTTTGGCGTGATGCATGTAGATGGCGACGACAAGATTATCGACTTTGTCGAAAAACCGGCGAACCCGCCAACCATGCCGGGAGACGACACCAAATCCCTCGCCAGCATGGGGATCTATGTCTTTGACGCCGATTATCTTTATGAACTGCTGGAAGAGGACGACAAAGACGAGAACTCCAGTCACGACTTCGGCAAAGACATTATCCCGAAAATTACCAAAGCTGGCATGGCGTATGCACACCCCTTCCCGCTGTCCTGCGTGCAGTCCGATCCGAATGCGGAACCTTACTGGCGCGATGTAGGAACGCTGGAAGCGTACTGGAAAGCCAACCTCGATCTTGCGTCCGTCACGCCTGAGCTGGATATGTACGACCAGAACTGGCCGATTCGCACCCATATGGAATCGCTGCCGCCGGCGAAGTTCGTCCAGGACCGCTCCGGCAGCCACGGTATGACGCTCAACTCGCTGGTCTCTGGCGGGTGCATTATCTCCGGTTCGGTGGTGGTGCAGTCCGTGCTGTTCCCGCGCGTGCGTATAAACTCATTCTGTAATATCGATTCGGCAGTCCTGCTGCCGGATGTCTGGGTAGGGCGCTCATGTCGTCTGCGTCGCTGCGTTATCGACCGTGCCTGCGTCATTCCCGAAGGGATGGTGATTGGGGAAAATGCGGAAGAAGATGCGCGTCGTTTCTACCGTTCGGAAGAGGGGATCGTGTTAGTAACACGGGAAATGTTGCGGAAGCTGCAAATCAAACAGGAGCGATGATGCAGGTTTTACACGTATGTTCTGAGATGTTCCCGTTGTTAAAAACGGGCGGACTGGCGGATGTTCTTGGTGCACTACCGGCGGCGCAAATTGCCGGAGGGGTGGATACCCGCGTGTTGTTGCCCGCTTTTCCGGATATCCGGCGTGGTATTCCCGATGCAAAGGTTGTTACCCGTCGCGAGACCTTCGCGGGACGTATCACCCTGCTGTTTGGACATTACAATGGCACAGGGATTTACCTGATTGATGCCCCGCATTTATACGATCGACCCGGCAGCCCGTATCACGATACCAACCTGTACGCCTATACCGATAACGTGCTGCGCTTTGCCCTGCTCGGCTGGGTGGGGGCGGAGATGGCCGTCGGGCTGGATCCGTTCTGGCGTCCGAACGTGGTGCACGCGCACGACTGGCACGCGGGGCTGGCTCCTGCGTATCTGGCGGCGAAGGGGCACCCGGCCAAATCGGTGTTTACGGTGCACAACCTGGCGTATCAGGGCATGTATTACGCGCATCATATGAATGACATCGATCTGCCATGGTCGTTCTTTAACATGCACGGGCTGGAGTTTAACGGACAGATTTCGTTTCTGAAGGCGGGTCTGTACTACGCCGACCATATCACGGCGGTCAGCCCAACCTACGCGCGTGAAATTACCCAGCCGGAGTTCGGTTACGGTATGGAAGGGCTGCTGCAACAGCGCCACCGTGAAGGTCGTCTGTCGGGCATTCTGAACGGCGTAGATGAACAGATCTGGAATCCGGAAACGGACCTCCTGCTGGCGGCGCGCTATGGACGCGACTCCGTGGAGGACAAAGCGGAGAACAAGCGCCAGCTACAGATTGCGATGGGGCTGAAGGTCAACGACAAGGTACCGCTGTTTGCGGTGGTCAGCCGCCTGACCAGCCAGAAAGGGCTGGATCTGGTGCTGGAAGCGCTGCCGGGATTACTGGAGCAGGGTGGGCAACTGGCGCTGCTCGGCGCGGGCGACCCGGTATTGCAGGAAGGTTTCCTTGCGGCCGCGGCGGAACATCCGGGGCAGGTGGGCGTGCAGATTGGCTATCACGAAGCGTTCTCGCACCGCATCATGGGCGGCGCGGACGTGATTCTGGTGCCGAGCCGTTTCGAGCCCTGCGGCCTGACGCAGCTCTATGGTCTGAAATACGGTACGTTGCCGCTGGTACGCCGCACGGGCGGGCTGGCGGATACGGTGTCTGACAGCTCCCTGGAAAACCTGGCGGATGGTATCGCCAGCGGGTTTGTTTTCGAGGACAGTAATGCCTGGTCGCTGCTTCGGGCGATCCGGCGTGCTTTCGTCTTGTGGTCCCGTCCATCCCTGTGGCGTTACGTACAACGTCAGGCGATGTCCATGGACTTTGGCTGGCACGTTGCGGCGCAGTCCTACCGCGACCTTTATCAACGCTTGATGTAACGAGGCGAAGTTACTGATATGAATGCTCCATTTAGCTACTCTTCCCCCACGCTCAGCGTTGAGGCGTTGAAACACTCCATCGCCTATAAGCTGATGTTTACCATTGGGAAAGATCCCGTTATTGCCAACAAACATGAGTGGCTGAACGCCACGCTGTTTGCGGTGCGCGACCGTATGGTCGAACGCTGGCTGCGCTCCAACCGCGCCCAGCTTTCGCAGGAGACGCGACAGGTGTATTACCTGTCGATGGAGTTTCTGATTGGTCGCACCCTCTCCAATGCGCTGTTATCGCTCGGGATTTATGACGACGTCAAAAACGCACTGGAAGAGATGGGGCTGGATTTAGAAGAGCTGATTGACGAAGAGAACGACCCGGGGCTGGGTAACGGTGGTCTCGGGCGTCTTGCCGCCTGCTTCCTCGATTCACTGGCGACGCTGGCGCTGCCGGGGCGCGGCTACGGTATTCGCTACGACTACGGCATGTTCAAGCAGAACATCGTGGATGGCCGTCAGAAAGAGTCCCCGGACTACTGGCTGGAGTACGGTAACCCGTGGGAGTTCAAGCGCCACAACACGCGCTACAAGGTGCGTTTTGGCGGGCGTATTCAGCAGGAAGGTAAAAAATCCCGCTGGGTGGAAACCGAGGAGATCCTGGCCGTGGCCTACGACCAGATCATCCCCGGCTACGACACCGATGCGACCAATACGCTGCGCCTGTGGAACGCGCAGGCCAGTAGCGAGATCAACCTGGGTAAATTCAACCAGGGCGACTACTTCGCGGCGGTGGAAGATAAAAACCACTCTGAGAACGTGTCCCGCGTCCTGTATCCGGATGACTCGACCTACTCAGGCCGCGAGCTGCGCCTGCGTCAGGAGTATTTCCTCGTCTCGGCAACGATTCAGGATATCCTTAGCCGTCACTATCAGCTGCACAAAACCTATGCGAATCTGGCGGAAAAAACCGCTATTCACCTCAACGATACCCATCCGGTGCTGTCGATCCCTGAGCTGATGCGCCTGCTGATTGACGAGCATAAGTTCAGCTGGGATGACGCGTTTGAAGTAACCTGCCAGGTGTTCTCGTACACCAACCATACGCTGATGAGTGAAGCGCTGGAGACGTGGCCGGTGGATATGCTCGGCAAAATTCTGCCGCGCCATCTGCAAATCATCTTCGAGATCAATGACTACTTCCTCAAGACCTTGCAGGAGAAGTACCCGAACGATACCGGTCTGCTGAGCCGCGCCTCGATCATTGATGAATCCAACGGGCGTCGCGTACGCATGGCCTGGCTGGCGGTGGTGATCAGCCACAAGGTCAACGGCGTATCAGAGCTGCATTCGAACCTGATGGTGCAGTCGCTGTTTGCGGACTTCGCGAAGATCTTCCCGACGCGTTTCTGCAACGTGACCAACGGCGTCACCCCGCGCCGCTGGCTGGCGCTGGCGAACCAGCCGCTCTCCGACGTTCTGGATGAGAACATTGGCCGCACCTGGCGCACCGATTTGAGCCAGCTGAGCGAGCTTGAGCAGCACATCGATTTCCCGACGGTGAACAAAGCGGTACGGGAAGCCAAGCTGCTGAACAAGAAGCGTCTGGCGGTCTGGCTGGCGATGCATCTGAACGTGGTGGCGAACCCGAAAGCGCTGTTCGACGTGCAGATCAAACGTATCCACGAGTACAAGCGTCAGCTGATGAATGTCCTGCACGTCATTACCCACTACAACCGCATTAAGGCTGACCCGACGGCGGAGTGGGTGCCGCGTGTGAAAATCTTTGCCGGTAAGGCGGCCTCCGCGTATTACATGGCGAAGCACATCATTCATCTCATCAACGATGTGGCGAAGGTGGTGAACCACGATCCGGACATTGGCGATAAGCTGAAGGTAGTGTTTATCCCGAACTACAGCGTGAGCCTGGCGCAGCTGATCATTCCGGCGGCGGATCTCTCTGAGCAGATTTCCACGGCGGGGACGGAAGCATCCGGCACCAGCAACATGAAGTTTGCCCTGAACGGCGCGCTGACTATCGGCACGCTGGACGGCGCAAATGTCGAAATGCTGGAGCATGTGGGCGCGGAGAATATCTTTATCTTCGGGAATACGGCGGAAGAGGTGGAGGCGCTGCGCAAGCAGGGCTACTCGCCGCGTGAGTATTATGAAGAGGATGAAGAGTTACGCCAGGTGCTGACGCAAATCGCCACCGGAGTGTTTAACCCTGAGGAGCCTGGACGCTATCGTGACCTGGTGGACTCGCTGATTAACTTTGGCGATCACTATCAGGTGCTGGCGGATTACCGCAGCTACGTGGATTGTCAGGATAAGGTGGACGAACTGTACCGTCAGCAGGAGAAGTGGACCAGCACCGCGATGCATAACATCGCCAACATGGGCTACTTCTCGTCAGACAGGACCATCAAAGAGTATGCCGAGAATATCTGGCATATTGATCCGGTGCGGTTGTAAAAACAAAGCCCGGTGGCGCTGCGCTTACCGGGCCTACGGGATCGAGTAGGCCGGGTAAGGCGGAGCCGACACCCGGCTTTTTTTCAATTACGACGCCAGCGACAATTCACGCTTTCCCGCATGTTGCGCCAGCCACTGCGCCACGCGAGACTGCTGCTCGGCATTCAGCCACATCCCTTCTTTAGTACGACGCCAGATGGCATCGTCCAGACGGCGCACCCACTCGTGTTCCACCAGGTAGCGCAGCTCGGCTTCGTATAGCTCATGGCCAAAATGCTCGCCCAGATCGGCAATCTCTTTCGCTTCGCCGAGGAACAGTTCGGTGTTGCTGCCGTAGGTGCGGGCGTAGTGGCGCGCCATGCCTTCGGTAATGAACGGGAAGCGGCGACGCAGCTTCGCGGCGTAATCGTCGCGGTTATCGCCGATATCGCCGCCAGGCAGCACGGCGCCTTTCGTCCACGCCGGGCCGATGCCTTTGTAATACGGCGCCAGTTTCTCCAGCGCATGCTCCGCCAGTTTACGGTAGGTGGTGAGCTTACCGCCAAACACGGAGAGCAGCGGCGCCTGACCGTCAACGTCGTGAATATCAAGCGTATAGTCACGGGTGATGGCCTGCGGTGAGTCAGACTCGTCATCACACAGCGGACGCACGCCGGAGTAGGTCCAGACCACGTCATCGCGCGCCAGCTGTTTCTTAAAATGCGCGTTGTACACTTTCAACAGGTAGCTGACTTCACTCTCGTCGATCTCAACGTTTTTCGGATCGCCTTTGTACTCCACGTCGGTGGTGCCGATGATGGAGAACTCGTCCATCCACGGGATCACAAACACAATGCGCTTGTCTTCATTTTGCAGGATATAAGCCTGTTTCTGGGTATGCACGCGCGGCACCACGATGTGGCTGCCCTTAATCAGGCGGATGCCGTACGGTGAAGGCAGGTGCATGCCGTCGTCGAAGAACTGTTTCACCCACGGGCCGGTGGCATTCACCAGGCCGCGCGCTTTCCAGCTAAACTTCTCGCCGGTATCCACGTCTTCCGCTTCCACAATCCACAGGCCGTTTTCGCGGCGTGCGGCGGTGGCGCGGGTGCGGATTTTCACCTCGCCGCCTTTCTTCTCGACCATCTGCGCGTTAGCCAGTACCAGACGCGCATCGTCCACCCAGCAGTCGGAATATTCGAAACCGCGCACGATTTCAGGCTTAAGGACCGATTCTGAGCCAAAACGCAAACCGGTTGAACCCGGCAGGCTGGTGCGTTTACCCAGATGATCGTACATAAACAGACCGATGCGGATCATCCACGCCGGACGCAGATGCGGGCGATGGGGCAGGCGGAAGCGCATCGGGATCGCCAGATGCGGGGCCATTTTCAGCAGCACTTCGCGTTCGGCCAGCGCTTCGCTGACCAGGCGGAATTCGTAGTGTTCCAGGTAGCGCAGGCCACCGTGGATCAGCTTGGAGCTGGCGGACGACGTCGCGCAGGCGAGATCGTTAGCTTCCAGCATCAGCACGGATAAACCGCGTCCTGCGGCATCAACCGCAATACCGGCACCGTTGATGCCACCGCCTATCACAATCAGATCTTTGGTTTCCATAACACCCTCATGCACTTTCGTTAAAGCTCAAAAATGTTCGATATCGCTCATAATAGCAAAGGAACGCGCTTTTGGTAACATCAAAAAAACAATTTAGAGTGATATGGATAACATAATGGCGTTTACCCGCCGCCAGGACGTACACTACGGGGTAAAATCGTGCGGTCTGATGCCCTCACCCCAGCCCTCTCCCTCCGGGAGAGGGCTGGGGTGAGGGGAAAACCGCACCACACCTGAATATAAGATGAGAACACCATGGATCAGTTTGAATGTATTAACGTAGAAGAAGCCCACCAGAAGATGCACCAGGGAAAAGCGGTGCTGGTGGATATCCGCGATCCGCAGAGCTTTGCGATGGGCCACACGCCGGGCGCGTTCCATCTCACCAACGACACGCTGGGCGCGTTTATGCGCGATAACGACTTCGATACCCCGGTGATGGTGATGTGCTATCACGGCAACAGCAGTAAAGGCGCGGCGCAGTATCTGCTCCAGCAGGGTTACGAGGCGGTATACAGCGTCGATGGCGGCTTCGATGCCTGGCATCGTCATTTCCCGGCAGAAGTTGAATACGCGTTTGAGCGCTGATCCCGCTATACTGTCCCCTTTTGTGTGGAAATAAGCGACCGCTGCCCATGTTGATGATCACCTCTTTTAGCAACCCGCGCGTCGCCCAGGCGTTTGTCGACTATATGGCGACGCAGGGCATTATCCTGACTATTCAGCAGCATACACAGACGGATGTCTGGCTGGCAGACGAAAGCCAGGCTGGGCGCGTGAACGCCGAGCTGGCGCGTTTCCTGGAAAACCCGGGCGACCCGCGTTATCTGGCGGCAAGCTGGCAATCCGGCCAGACCGGCAGTGGCCTGCACTATCAACGTTTTCCGTTTCTCGCCACCCTCCGCGAGCGCGCAGGACCGTTTACGCTGCTTTTAATGGTAGCCTGCATCATCGTCTTCATTATTATGAGCGTGGTGGGTGACCAGAGCGTGATGATTGCCCTCGCATGGCCGTACGATCCCTCCCTGCAATTTGACGTCTGGCGCTACTTCACGCATGCGCTGATGCACTTCTCGGTGATGCATATCCTCTTTAACCTGCTGTGGTGGTGGTATCTCGGCGGGGCGGTGGAGAAGCGGCTCGGCAGCGGCAAGCTGATTGTGATCACCCTTATCAGCGCCCTGTTAAGCGGCTACGTGCAGCATAAATTCAGCGGTCCATGGTTCGGCGGGTTATCCGGCGTGGTGTACGCCCTGATGGGTTACGCCTGGCTCAGAGGCGAGCGCGACCCGGATAGCGGCATCTATTTACAACGTGGATTAATAACCTTTGCGTTAATATGGCTTATTGCCGGATGGTTTGATCTGTTTGGTATGTCTATCGCCAATGGTGCGCACGTTACCGGCCTGGCGGTCGGGCTGGCGATGGCGTTGGCCGATACGCTCCATGCGCGAAAGCGAACATAATTCCCAGGGATATTTCATGAAACAAACACAACGTCATGACGCCATTATCGAACTGGTAAAAAAACAGGGATACGTCAGTACTGAAGAGCTGGTGGAGCAGTTTGCCGTTAGCCCGCAAACCATCCGTCGTGACCTCAACGACCTGGCCGATCAGAACCGTATTCTGCGTCACCACGGCGGTGCCGCGCTGCCGTCCAGCTCGGTGAACACCTCATGGCATGACCGTAAGGCGACGCAAACGGCAGAGAAAGAGCGTATCGCCCGTAAAGTGGCGAGCCAGATCCCGAACGGCGCGACGCTGTTTATTGATATCGGCACCACGCCGGAAGCGGTCGCCCATGCGCTGCTGAACCACGAGAACCTCCGCGTGGTGACCAACAACCTGAACGTGGCCAACACGTTGATGCAGAAAGACGATTTCCGCATCATCCTCGCGGGCGGCGAACTGCGCAGCCGCGACGGGGGCATTATCGGCGAAGCGACGCTCGATTTTATCTCTCAGTTTCGCCTCGATTTCGGCATTCTGGGGATCAGCGGCATCGACACCGACGGCTCGCTGCTGGAGTTTGATTACCACGAGGTGCGCACCAAGCGCGCGATCATTGAGAACTCACGCCACGTAATGCTGGTGGTGGATCACTCCAAGTTTGGTCGTAACGCGATGGTGAACATGGGCAGCATCAGCATGGTGGATGCGGTTTATACTGATGTGATGCCACCGGCGGGCGTGATGCAGGTGATTAAAGATAATAATTTGCAGTTAGAGTTATGTTGAGAAGCCATTCTCCCTCTCCCTGTGGGAGAGGGCCGGGGTGAGGGCATCAGACCGCAAAGGATTTACACTCCGTACCCCATCATCTTCAACAGCTGCTGCGCATGCTGCACCGCATCCTGACGGTGCGCCACGCCCAGCTTCTGATACAGATTGCGAATGTGCGTTTTGATGGTGGTCGCCGCCACCGCCAGCTCGCCGGCAATCTGCTCGTTGCTGTAGCCGGAATAGATCAGCCCCAGCACCTGCCATTCACGCTGGGTGAGCGGGCTGGTACGGATAAGCTCCGGCACTTCCGGATGGTTCAGCAGACGTTCAACAAAGTTCTCATCGAAGTGCGCAAACTTATGGCGATGATGCTGGTTAATCTCGCGCAGAATGCGCTGGGCGCGATGCTGATCGAGTTCCGGCAGCGTGTTGAGCTGAATCAGCTGGCGCAGCTGCTGGGCCATCACTTCACCCTCAATCACAAAGTGGCTGATAAACCCGGTGCGGTTCGCCAGCTGCAACGCTTCCAGCAGTACGCGCTGGGCATCGTTTTTACGTCCTGCCTGCCAGTAAAGCTGGTTTAACAGCAGCAGGTTGCGGTTTAAATCGCTCATCAGGCGCAGGCTGCGGGCGTTTTCGTTTAACTCTTCCAGCACGATCTCGGCAGGCTCAAAGTCACCCAGCAGGATCTGCACGCGGGCAATATTGCGCCACTGGCTTTGCAGGAAGTGGTTATTGGCAAATTCCGGTTTAGGCGTGTGACGCAGCCAGTTGGCGGCGGACTTTTTATCGCCGGTCATCTGCCAGTAAATCACCCTGACCTTATCGGCGTTGGAGACCCAGTCGCTATGGTACTGTCCGTTGCCGAGCAGATTTTCCAGGCGGTTAAGGTGGTTACGGGCATTATCCAGGTCGCCGCGTGCCAGCGAGCACTGCACCAGCAGAGCCAGACACTGGAGCTGCTGCTGCGGCTGGAAGCTCGAAAGGACATTCAGACCCTGGCGGGCGCAGCTTTCTGCTTCATCCAGACGCGACCATGCCCACAGCAGCTGAGCGCGAATACGCAACAGGAACTCGTGCATCGGCAGCTGTTCCAGATGTTGTTCACGGATCAGCTGGAACGCTTTCTCCTGGTTTTCCCAGGCTGCTTGCAGAAACCCCTGAGCAAATAAAATCTCGCTTTGCTGGATCAGGCTCCACAGGGCGTAATGCCAGACATCGTGGCGGCGCGCCATCTGTTCGGTTTGCTGCATGAGTGAAAGCGAACGCGTGAGATCGCCCTTACAGTGCAGCACTTCGCCGTGTACCGAGGTGGCCACAATACGGCTGTAAAAATTCGCCAGCGGCAGCTCATCCAGCGCGACCATCGCCAGCCGTTCAGCTTCATCCGGGTCCCCGTCGTTAATCGCCACCTGTGCGCGCAGGGCGTTAAATTCGCCGTGCAGGGTGGTATCCATCTCGCTTTCCATCTCCTGCTCGGCGCGCGCCAGCAGGGTGTTCACTTCGCTGTAGCGATGCTGGCTCTGCATCAGCCAGGCCTGGAGCAGCACCAGACGCGGATTCTCCAGCAGGCTTTCCCAAGGCAGCGCTTTTAACGACTCTTCCAGCAGCGTCAGTTCGCTGTGGTTGAACAGTCCCCACGCGTGGTTGAGCAGAATATCGCGCAGCATACCGGCATCCCCGGCGGCCAGCGCATGGTGGATAGCCTCGCTCGGGAAACCTTGCGCCATCCAGCTTTCGGCGGCGGCGCGGTGAATGTCAGGCAGCTCTGCGGCCAGTTCCCACTGGCAACGCTGGCGCAGGAAGCTGCCAAACAGCGGATGGTAGCTAAACCATTCGCCGTGATCGTCCATGCGCGTCAGGAACAGACCCTGACGTTCAATCTCTTCGAGCTGGAGCTGCCCGTTTTCAATACCGGTGACGCGCACAATCAGCGCGTCGTTCATGGAGCGCAGCAGGGAGCTTTTCAGCAGGAAATGGCGGGTGGAGAGATCAACGCTGTCGAGTACCTCATCCACCAGATAATCCGACAGGTGGCTGGCGTTGATGCCCGCCAGGCGGCGTGCGGACTGATGCGTCGGGCTGTTGTTTTGCCGCGCGGAGAGGGCAATCAGCTGCAGCGCCGTGGCCCAGCCGGCAACGTCATCGCACAGGCGGCTGCTTTCAGACGCCTCAATCGGAGACGTCAGACGGCAGTCAAAGAACTGCTTCGCTTCCTGATGGGTAAAGGCCAGCTGCTGACTGCCGATTTCCAGAAGCTGATCGCGCACCCGCAGGTTGGCAATGCCCAACTGCGGAAGGTTACGCGACAGGACAACCAGCGTCAGGTTTTCCGGCTGATGGCGCAGGAAGAAACGCATGGACTCGTGAATAACCGGGTTGGTGATCAGATGATAATCATCAATCACCACATACAGCGGGCGATGCCATTCGGCCAGCTCGATAAACAGCTGGGAGAAAAGAGAGGACAGGCTGGCGTACTGGCGCTTTTGCACCATCACCTCGCTGGTGACGCAGTGTCCGTTGGTCGCCTGCTGAATCGCGGCAATTAAATAGCTGGCAAAACGCTCCTGCTGGTTATCACCTTCATCCAGGGAGTACCAGCCAAGATCGCTTTTACCTGCCGCCCATTGCGAAATGAGCGTTGTTTTTCCATAACCCGCAGGACTCGTAACCAGCGCCAGTCGGAAATTATGCGCACCGGAAAGTTTAGCCAGCAGGCGCTCGCGGACCACAGTATGGTCAAGACGAACCGGGCGACTTAATTTGGACGGAATCAACATAGTTTTCACTTCACTGTGGGGAACGAGAGAATTTATTTTTTTTGCGCTTCGTAATTAATATCTATAAGTTCGGCCAATAGAGGAACTATTGCAAGTTATGTCTGGGTTTGGAGGCTCTGAATTTGCACTCTGTCACAAAACATTCTCATCACTGATGGAACTTTCCGTAAATGGCTGGATGCCGCGCTGCTTCTGGCTTGTCTGCATGACGCTCGGTTGCGCTGAAACTGGTTTCAGAAAGAGATAATGACGGTGAAGTTAATTAACTTTGGGGAAAGTTGCATGGGCTTAATAGTGGTGCTGAATAATCCCGACTCGCGGAAATATTATTCTACGTAAGTAATCATTTCAGCGATGATTAATTTCTTCCGAAACTGCATTTCATTTCTTTGACGTTCTTCCGGGATCGCTTTTTCCGCGAAGCGCACACTTACACAGTGGCCTCGATCACACTTTTATGCTCATCCCCGCTACTCCTCCCTGCCTAATCCCCGACAGGAGGAGGAAGAGGCGCAATGAGCCAGGCACACTAGCGCCAAATGTGTTTTCTCTCTACAGGATGCCGATTCCCTATGTCACAGCCTACTTTCAACAAAGCTCAATTTCAGGCTGCCCTGACGCGTCAGTGGCAGCGTTTTGGCCTTCATGCTGCAAACGAGATGACGCCTCACCAGTGGTGGCAGGCGGTGAGCGGGGCGCTCGCAGAACAGCTGGACGCTCAGCCTGTGGCGAAGCCTGTGAAAGGCCAGCGTCACGTCAACTACATTTCGATGGAGTTCCTGATTGGCCGTCTGACGGGTAACAATCTGCTGAACCTTGGCTGGTATCAGGAGGTCGGTGACGTGCTGAAAGAACACGACATCAACCTGACCGATCTGCTGGAAGAAGAGGTTGACCCGGCGCTGGGTAACGGCGGTCTGGGACGTCTGGCAGCCTGCTTCCTGGATTCCATGGCAACGGTGGGCCAGTCGGCGATTGGCTATGGCCTGAACTATCAGTACGGCCTGTTCCGTCAGTCATTTGCCGACGGCCATCAGATGGAAGCGCCGGACGACTGGCACCGCAATACCTATCCGTGGTTCCGCCACAACGCGCAGCTGGATGTGCAGGTCGGGATTGGCGGGAAAGTCACGAAGCAGGGACTCTGGGAACCGGCGTTCACCATTACCGGTGAAGCCTGGGACCTGCCGGTACTCGGCTACCGTAACGGCGTGGCGCAGCCGCTGCGTCTGTGGCAGGCGAAGCACGCGCATCCGTTTAACCTGACCAAATTCAACGACGGTGACTTCCTGCGCGCCGAGCAGCAGGGGATCGACGCCGAGAAGCTGACCAAAGTCCTCTATCCGAACGATAATCATCTGGCGGGTAAAAAGCTGCGTCTGATGCAGCAGTACTTCCAGTGCGCCTGCTCCGTGGCGGACATTCTGCGTCGACACCACCTGGCGGGCCGCAAGCTGGCTCAACTGCCGGACTTCGAAGTTATTCAGCTTAACGACACGCATCCGACCATTGCCATCCCGGAACTGCTGCGCGTGCTGATCGACGAGCATCAGCTGAGCTGGGACGACGCCTGGGCCATCACCAGCCGCACCTTCGCCTACACCAACCACACCCTGATGCCGGAAGCGCTGGAGTGCTGGGATGAGAAGCTGGTGAAAACGCTGCTGCCGCGCCATATGCAGATCATCAATAAGATTAACGACCAGTTCAAAACGCTGGTGGAGAAAACCTGGCCGGGTGATAAAGCCGTCTGGGCGAAGCTGGCCGTGGTACACGACAAACAGGTGCGCATGGCGAACATGTGCGTGGTCAGCGGCTTTGCGGTGAACGGCGTGGCGGCGCTGCACTCGGATCTGGTGGTCAAAGATCTCTTCCCGGAATACCACCAGCTGTGGCCGACCAAGTTCCACAACGTGACCAACGGCATCACGCCGCGTCGCTGGATCAAGCAGTGCAACCCGCTGCTGGCCGGCCTGCTGGACAAAACCCTGAAGAAAGAGTGGGCCAACGACCTGGACCAGCTCATCAACCTGGAAAAACAGGCCGACAACGCGAAGTTCCGCGAGCAGTACCGCGCCATTAAGCTGGAGAACAAGGTTCGTCTGGCTGAGTTCGTGAAAATGCGCACCGGAATTGAGATCAACCCGAATGCGATTTTCGATATCCAGATCAAACGTCTGCACGAGTACAAACGTCAGCACCTGAACCTGCTGCACATTCTGGCGCTGTATAAAGAGATCCGCGAGAATCCACAGGCCGACCGCGTTCCGCGCGTGTTCCTGTTCGGTGCGAAAGCGGCGCCGGGCTACTACCTGGCGAAAAACATTATCCTCGCCATTAATAAAGTGGCGGCGGCGATCAACAACGATCCGAAAGTGGGCGATAAGCTGAAGGTGGTGTTCCTGCCGGACTACTGCGTTTCTGCGGCTGAAATGCTGATCCCGGCGGCGGATATTTCCGAGCAGATCTCTACCGCCGGTAAAGAAGCGTCCGGTACCGGCAACATGAAGCTGGCCCTGAACGGTGCGCTGACCGTCGGCACGCTGGACGGTGCGAACGTCGAAATTGCCGAGAAGGTCGGCGAAGAGAACATCTTTATCTTCGGCCATACTGTTGAAGAAGTGAAAGCCATCAAAGCCAAAGGGTACGACCCGGTGAAATGGCGTAAAAAAGACAAAGTGCTGGATGCGGTGCTCAAAGAGCTGGAAAGCGGGAAGTACAGCGACGGCGACAAGCACGCGTTTGACCAGATGCTGCACAGCATGGACAAACAGGGCGGCGACCCGTACCTGGTGATGGCTGACTTCTCGGCTTATGTTGAAGCGCAGAAGCAGGTCGACGTGCTGTATCGCGACCAGGATGCCTGGACCCGCGCGTGTATCCTGAACACCGCGCGCTGCGGTATGTTTAGTTCTGACCGCTCAATCCGTGATTATCAGGCTCGTATCTGGCAGGCAAAACGCTAAGGAAGCGCGATGGAGAGTAAACGTCTGGACAGTGCCGCGCAGGCGGCGGGAATTAGCCTCAGTTACATCAATGCGCACGGCAAACCGCAGTCTATTGGTGCGGACACCAAAAGACGTTTGCTGGATGCCATGCACAAAACCGACGCGAAAGCGTCGGGTGCGCCGGTGCCGAACGTGAAGGTCTTTACCGCGGGCAAAAAGATGCCGCTGGCGGTGGAAGGGCGCGGCGAATTCAGCTGGCTGCTCACCACCGAAGAGGGGCATCAGCACAAAGGCCATGCCACAGGCGGCAAAACCCTTAACCTTCCGGCGAAGCTGCCGGAGGGCTACCACACGCTTACGCTTACCCGGGACGACCAGCGTTTTCACTGTCGGGTGATCGTGGCGCCAAAGCGTTGCTATGAGCCGCAGGCGCTGCTTGAAGGCAAAAAGCTGTGGGGCGCCTGCGTGCAGCTCTATACCCTGCGTTCGGACAGCAACTGGGGCATTGGCGATTTTGGCGACCTGAAAAAGATGCTGGCATCCGTGGGCGAGCGCGGCGGCGCGTTCATCGGCCTCAACCCGATCCACGCCCTCTATCCGGCCAACCCGGAAAGCGCCAGCCCGTACAGCCCGTCGTCCCGCCGCTGGCTGAACGTGATCTACATCGACGTTAACGCGTTAGACGATTTCAAAAACAGCAAAGAGGCGCAGGCGTGGTGGAAGCTTGAGACCACCCAACAGATGCTGAAACAGGCCCGCGATGCGGACTGGGTCGATTATGCCTCCGTGACCGCGCTGAAAATGGCGGCTCTGCGTCTGGCATGGAAGGGCTTTGCGAAGCGTGACGACGAGCAGATGGCAGCCTTCCGCCAGTTTGTGATGCAGGAAGGCGAGAGCCTTTACTGGCAGGCAGCGTTTGATGCGCTGCATGCGTATCAGGTCCAGGAGGATGAGATGCGCTGGGGCTGGCCGGTGTGGCCGGAAGCGTATCAGTCCGTGGATACCCCGGAAGTGAAGGCGTTCTGTGAGATGCATGCCGACGAGGTGGATTTCTATCTCTGGTTGCAGTGGCTGGCGTACAGCCAGTTTGCCGCCTGCTGGCAGGTGAGCCAGGGCTATAACATGCCGATCGGGCTGTATCGCGATCTGGCCGTCGGCGTGGCGGAAGGCGGGGCGGAAACCTGGTGTGACCGCGAGCTTTACTGTCTGAAAGCCTCCGTCGGTGCGCCGCCGGATATTCTGGGCCCGCTTGGTCAGAACTGGGGCTTACCGCCAATGGATCCGCACGTGATGGCGGCGCGTGCCTACGAGCCGTTTATCGACCTGCTGCGCGCTAACATGCAGAACTGCGGCGCGTTGCGTATCGACCACGTGATGTCCGTGCTGCGCCTGTGGTGGATCCCGTACGGTGAAACGGCTGACCACGGGGCGTACGTGCAATATCCGGTGGACGATTTGCTCTCAATCCTCGCGCTGGAGAGTAAACGTCATCAGTGCATGGTGATTGGCGAAGATCTCGGAACCGTGCCGGTGGAAATTGTCAGTAAGCTCCGCGACAGCGGCGTCTACTCCTACAAAGTGCTGTATTTTGAAAACGACCATGAGAAAACCTTCCGCGCGCCGAAAGCGTACCCTGAACAGTCAATGGCAGTCGCGACGACGCATGATCTTCCTACGCTCAGAGGCTACTGGGAAAGCGGCGACCTGACGCTCGGCAAAACGTTAGGTCTCTACCCGAATGAAGAGGTTCTGCGCGGGCTATATCAGGATCGCGAGCTGGCGAAGCAGGGGCTGCTGGACGCGCTGCATAAACATGGTTGTCTGCCGAAGCGCGCCGGGCATAAGGCGTCGCTGATGTCGATGACGCCAACGCTTAATCGTGGCTTACAGCGCTATATTGCCGACAGCAACAGCGCATTGCTCGGTCTGCAACCGGAAGACTGGATTGATATGGCGGAGCCGGTAAACATCCCCGGCACCAGCTATCAATACAAAAACTGGCGACGCAAACTGTCCACAACGCTTGAAGCGATGTTCGCCGATGACGGGGTGAACAGGTTGATTAAGGATTTGGACAAGCGCAGAAGAGCGGTGGGTAATAAGCGGTAGTTTCACCCTCACCCTAACCCTCTCCCAGAGGGAGAGGGAATAGAATGTAGGCCGGGTAAGCGTCAGCGCTACCCGGCTTTTTACATCAAACCACCATATTCAACAGCAGCACCCCGATCAGACCGCACACCGAAATAATGGTTTCCAGCGCGGACCAGGACTTGATGGTTTCACCGATGGTCAGGTTGAAGTACTCCTTGAACAGCCAGAAGCCCGGATCGTTCACGTGGGAGAAAATCACGCTGCCCGAACCGACCGCGATAACCATCAGTTCAGGGCTGACGCCCGTCGTGGCAATCAGCGGTGCCACGATGCCGCCTGCGGTAATCGCCGCAACGGTCGCAGAGCCCAGCGCAATACGCAGAACGGCGGCGATAGACCACGCCATCAGCAGCGGCGATACGTTGGTTTCATGCATCATGGCAGCGATGTATTTATCCACGCCGCTGTCGACCAGCACCTGCTTGAACGCGCCGCCGCCGCCGATGATCAGCAGCATCATGGCGATGATTTTGATGGAAGAGGTCAGCGTATCGTTGATCTGATCCATGGAGCGACCGCGGTTAAGACCGAAGGTAAACATCGCAATCAATACCGCAATCAGCGTTGCCATTACCGGGTCGCCCAGGAACTCCGCAACGGACAGGAACGCGTGACCTTTCGGCAGAACCATCTCTGCTATGGCACGCATCGCCATCAGGATCACCGGTACCAGTGAGGTCCAGACGCTGACGCCAAAGCCTGGCATCTCTTCTTCAGTAAAGGTTTTGGCGCTGTACAGCCCTTCCGGGATAGGCTTATCGATGCCTTTCAGGAAGCGCGCATACACCGGGCCTGCCAGAATCACCGTCGGGATCGCCAGAATCGTACCGAACAGCAGGGTTTTACCCATATCGGCGTGGAAGATGGTGGCGATAGCCGTTGGACCCGGGTGCGGCGGCAGGAAACCGTGGGTGACGGACAGCGCCGCAGCCATCGGCACGCCCACGAACAGCAGTGGGATGTTGGCGGCAGCGGCGATGGTGAACACCAGCGGCAGCATCAGAACGAAGCCCACTTCATAGAACAGTGCGAAACCGACGGTAAAACCGGTTAACACCACCGCCCACTGGATGTGCTGCTTGCCAAATTTATCGATAAGGGTAGTGGCAATACGCTGCGCGCCACCGCAGTCCGCGAGCATTTTACCGAGCATGGCGCCGAAGCCCATGATCAGCGCCAGGCTGCCGAGCGTACCGCCGACACCGGCTTTAATGGAGCTGATAACTTTAACCAGCGGCATTCCCTGCATCAGACCGACTGCAAGTGCCACCAGAACCAGAGCGATAAATCCGTTCATTTTGAAGCGGATCATCAAGAGCAGTAATAACACAACACCGATAGCGACGATGACTAATGGCATGATTGACCTGGCCTTTGAATTGTTATGGGTAACGTCATTGTTTCAACGACAAATTCCGGTTGTCCCAACTGGGAACAGAGTGTTAACGGCACTCATACTGATGCCCGCGAAAACGTTAAGTTTAGTCGGCTGTTATAAGGGTGTTGAGTGCCCACGAGAATGATACGGGTAACATGACGTGATTGAGAATCACCCAGGGAGGCAAAATTTGAATTATGAGACGCAGGTCAACATATAGAGGGGGAGGCAAGAAAATGTAGGCCCGGTAAGCGCAGCGCCACCGGGCAATACAGACGGGCACTGAATCAGTAGTAGGAGTGCTCGCCGCGCTGGTGCTCAGTCAGATCGCGCACGCCTTTCAGTTCCGGGAATTCGTTCAACAGCTGCTTCTCGATCCCTTCTTTCAGGGTGACATCGACCATGGAGCAGCCGTTACAGCCGCCGCCGAATTGCAGGATTGCCAGACCATCTTCGGTGATTTCCATCAGGGAAACACGTCCCCCGTGGCCGGCCAGCTGCGGGTTGATCTGCGATTGCAGCAGATATTCCACACGCTCCATCAGCGGGGCATCGTCAGAGACTTTACGCATTTTCGCGTTCGGCGCCTTCAGCGTCAGCTGAGAACCCAGCTGGTCGGTGACGAAATCAATCTCCGCATCTTCAAGATACGGCGCGCTCAGCTCATCAACGTACGCGGTGAGCTGTTCAAATTTAAGGGCAGTGTCAGTTGCTTCCACGGCATCCGGAGGACAATAAGAGACACCACATTCTGCATTCGGAGTGCCTGGATTGATCACAAACACGCGGATCTGCGTCCCTTCTTCCTGATTTGCCAGCAGTTTGGCAAAGTGCGCTTGTGCAGAATCGGAAATACGGATCATAGCTTTGGCCTAATAGTTGACTAAATTACCTGGGTATAATCATACGCCCATTGAAGAAGGGCTACAAGGTACGGCACAGACACCATACCTGAACTGACGCGGCGCCGCTTTGCAAAAGCAGTCGGGAAAGTTCAGCCACGGTACTGCCCGTGGTGACGACATCATCCACAATCGCGATATGGAGGCCGTTGACCGGCAATTCAAGGCGAAAGGCGTTTTTCAGGTTCCTTTTGCGCGACCGGGCGTTGAGCCGGTGCTGAACGGCAGTGGCATGAGTACGTTTCAGCGCAGAGGCGGGGTACCGGCAACCCAGCCAGTGGGCGAGCGGACGACACAGCAGGTCGCTTTGATTGTATCCCCGCCGCCAGTGGCGGCGCTGAAACAGTGGGACGTTCACAAGCGTGTCGACCGGCGGCAGTCCTCGCGTTCTTCGCGCCTGCAATACCGCCAGTAATAACAGGCGTGCCAGCGGCTGCGCCAGCGCGATCTGGCTGGAAAATTTGAACTGATGAACCAGACGACTCAGCGGCAATACATAATCATCCACCGCCACCAGCGCGCTCCACGGCGGCGCTTTTTTCAGGCATCGGCCGCAGGGAAGCGTCTGGCTGACGGCAGGCAAGCCGCATTGCGGACAGCCCTTCAGGTAACCCAGCGCTCGCGTGCAAACGGAACAGACGCCCCACGCGCTCATCGCAAGTGGCATTCGGCATAGCCAGCACAAGCCGGGCACTGTTAGCATACGCAACCTCCATGTGAAAAAAGAGAACGTTAACTGATGAAGACGCTGTGGTGGCAGACCGTTGGGACGGGAAATTGTCATCTTGTGCTGCTGCACGGATGGGGACTGAACGCCGAAGTGTGGCGTTGCATAAGTGAGGAACTGGCCTCGCAATTCACGGTACACCTGGTGGATCTACCGGGCTATGGCCGTAGCCACGGCTATGGCGCGATGACGCTTGACGACATGGCGGAGCAGGTTCTGGAAGCGGCGCCGCAAAAAGCCGTCTGGCTCGGCTGGAGCCTGGGCGGGCTGGTGGTAAGCCAGATTGCGCTGCGCCATCCTGAGCGGGTCCAGGCGCTGATCACCGTTGCCTCATCACCCTGTTTCAGCGCCCGCGAGGCGTGGCCGGGCATTAAACCCGAGGTGCTGGCCGGGTTCCAGCATCAGCTGAGCGAAGACTTCCAGCGGACGGTGGAGCGTTTTCTGGCGCTACAAACCATGGGAACAGAAACCGCCCGTCAGGACGCACGGACGTTGAAGCAGACGGTGCTTTCTCTGCCGATGCCGGAGGTTGAGGTGCTGAACGGTGGACTGGAGATCCTGAAAACGGCCGATCTGCGCGAGCCGCTGGCGTCGTTAACGGTGCCGCATCTGCGTATTTATGGCTATCTGGATGGACTGGTTCCGCGCAAGGTGGTTCCGCTGCTGGATGCGCTGTGGCCGGAGAGTAAATCAATGGTGGTTGCCAAAGCGGCACATGCGCCGTTCATCTCTCATCCTGCTGAGTTTTGTTCGGCGCTGTCCGGTTTTATCAGCGAAGCGTCCACCATTCCCTGAGACAGGCTTTACCTTCAGGACAACTCTTGCAACTGCCGGACAGACAACCGTCCGGCTCTTCCTGAATGCGCACGGCTTTCCCCATCGCCTCCAGCCTTTCCAGCATGGCATCGATCATCGGCTGCGGCGTATGCAGGCTGAGGCTGAGCTGCTTCGCCTCCATTCGTCCCTGTAACGCCAGTAAGTCACGAACCTGAATCAACGATGCCATCTTTTTCCCCTCAGTGACAGTCGCCTGCTGGGCTGTTACAGCAGGTCGTTGGGGTTTTGCGCGTTGCCAGCAGGTTAACGTCAACGCGGCTACGCGCCCGGCGCAGCAGGCCAATCACCATTACGTTAAACAGGCTCACCGCGAGGATACAGACCAGGCTGTAGCGCGGATGCTGGCTGTAATTGACGGCCTGATAAAACACGGTCGCCAGCGAGTAGGCAATGTTCAGCCCCCACAGAATGGAGAAGCCCATCCAGCCGCGGCTGGACTCACGGGCAATGGCGCCCATGACCGAGATGCATGGAATATAGAGCAGGACGAAGATCAGGTAGCTGTAGGCCGCCGACGCGCTGCCAAATTTCTGGCCCATCACGCCCATTGCTCCGGTCGCCATTTCGCCATCGCCTTTGCTGGCTTCAATCGGGTTCGCCAGTACGCTCAGGCTGAAGGTGTCTTTCAGGCTCTGCCAGGTCTCTTCCACCGCGCCAAGCAGTTCATCGCCGAGGTTGAACGCTGCCGGGTTGAACTCCTCTTCCTGGATGTTTTCCGCGGTGTAAAGCGTGTTCAGGGTGCCGACAACCACCTCTTTTGCCATCGCGCCGGTGAACAGGCCCACGGTTGCCTGCCAGTTGTCTTCCTGAACGCCAATCGGTTTGAAGACCGGCGTAATGATCCGGCTGACGGAGGCCAGGGCAGAGTCATTAATGTTGTCCGCGGCCTGGCCGCTCAGGGTGAAGCTGTTCAGGGCGCTCAGGAAAATGCTGACCACCACAATCACCTTACCGGCGCGCAGAACGAAGCCCTTCAGGCGCTGCCATGTCTGAATAATCAGGCTTTTCAGATGCGGAACGTGATAAACCGGCAGTTCCATCACGAACGGCGACGCTTCGCCACGCATGATGGTGTGCTTCAGCATCAGGCCGGTGAGAATAGCCATCACGATACCCAGCACATACAGGGAGAAGACGGCCAGCGCCCCTTCCTGACCAAAGAACGCCGCGGCAAAGACCGCGAAGATCGCCAGCCGCGCGCCGCAGGACATGAACGGCGCCATCATGATGGTCATCAGGCGTTCGCGCGGGGCATCCAGCGTACGCGCGCCCATGACTGACGGCACGTTGCAGCCAAAACCGACAATCAGCGGCACGAACGATTTGCCCGGCAGCCCCAGCGCCTGCATCAGGCGGTCCATTACGAAGGCCGCGCGCGCCATGTAGCCGGAATCCTCAAGGAAGGAGAGGAACAGGTACATCATGCCGATCTGCGGCACCAGCGGCAGGACGGTGTTGATCCCGCCGCCGATCCCCTGCGCAAGGAAGATGGTCAACCATTCCGGGAAGTGGAGGGTGTAGCCCAGCCACTGAATACCGTGCACGAAGATAGCGACAGAGCCGCCATCAAAGATAGGTTGTAATGCACCGCCGATGTTAATGGCGAGCAGGAACATCACGTACATCACCAGTAAAAAGATCGGCAAACCTAGGAAGCGGTTGAGCACAATCTTATCCACGGCGGCGGTGAAGCGGCTGGGTTCAGCGGTTAATGCATTGCTGACCACGTCACAGATAGCGGCGATGGCCTGATAGCGCGCATCCGCAATATGCAGAGCGGGATCGTCCAGCTCGTCGCTCAGGCGAGCCTGCGCGACGCCCAGCTTATCCGCCGCATCGCCTGCGTAGGCGCGGCTGTAGATATCGCCTTCCAGCATTTGCAGGCCAAGCCACAGACGTTGTCTGGCGGGCATGCTGTTGTCCATCTCCTGCGCCAGTTGCCCGGCTTCGCGCAGCAGCGGCTGGGCGTAGTGGACCAGTTCGACGTCGGCATTGCCCGTGTGGCGGTCAATCGCCAGCTTCAGGGCGTCAATGCCGCGTGCGCGGGTAGAAACCAGCGGAACCACCGGGCAGCCCAGGCGTGCGGAGAGGGCATCGACGTCGATGCGCAGCTTTTGCTTCTCGGCGATGTCGAGCATGTTAAGCGCCACGATGCAGGGAATACCCAGCTCCAGCAGTTGTAACGTGAGATACAGATTTCGTTCGAGATTGGAGGCATCCACCACATTGATGAGCAGATCCGCGTCGCCGCTCAGAATATAGTGGCAGGCAATTTGCTCATCGAGTGAGGTCTGGGATGAAATCGTGGTGAGTGAATAGGTCCCCGGTAAATCAACCAGCGTGACCTGATTATCTGTTGTAGTGAACTGGCCCTCTTTGCGTTCAACCGTTACGCCTGCCCAATTTCCCACACGCTGGCGTGCGCCGGTTAACTGATTAAATAAGGTTGTCTTGCCGGAATTAGGATTGCCAATTAAGCCAATAGTTAATTTTTTCATTGTAATAGACTCACTGAAACCGCTGGCTTGTTAACGGGATAAAGATTCAACTTCAATTAATGCGAGGTCTTTTTTACGCAGAACCAGATTAACGCGTCGGGTTTCGATATGAACAGGATCGCCCAACGGCGCAACGCGCACCACCTGGAACGATGAGCCGGGTAGCATGCCCAGGGACAGCAGCTTCTGCCGATAGGCCGGGCTTATCTCACGGGTAAAACCGATAATTTTCCACGCACTGTCTGGAGTGAATTGCATAGCGCCTGATTCCACGAGAGGTTAAATAATCTACACTGCGATGATAATGAGAATAGTTTTTATCAGCAATAATAAAAATGTGACGGGATGTTGTTAATCGTATTAATTTGCGGTCTGCTTGACCTTGCTCAATATTTGCGAAATTGAGGTGAAAATAAAAAGAAGGCTATTTGTTAATGAGGTGATAATTCGTGGTTTAAATATGGATACAACTTATTTATTTTAATTCCCTGCGGCCTGCTTGCCGGGCGGCACTGCGTTTGCCCGGCCTACAAAACCGTAGGCCCGGTAAGCGTCGCGCCACCGGGCATTTACAGTATTAGCGTTTCTTACCCATCGCCGCTGCCAGCGCATCCATCATCGCGCTGTTGCCTGCTGGCTGTGCGTCACGTCCGCGTGGCTTCGCGGCTTTCGCTGCCGGACGCTGCTGTTCACGGCCACCGCCATTACCGCCACGGCGCGCGTTAGTGTCGCCCGGCTGCTCGTCCAGACGCATGGTCAGGGCAATACGCTTGCGCTGGAGATCCACTTCCAGCACTTTCACCTTCACGATGTCGCCCGCTTTGACCACGGTGTGCGGATCTTCAACGAACTTGTCGGCGAGGGAAGAGATATGCACCAGACCGTCCTGATGCACGCCGATATCCACAAACGCGCCAAAGTTGGTGACGTTGGTTACCGCCCCCTCCAGCACCATGCCCGGCAGCAGGTCGTTCATGGTTTCCACGCCGTCAGCAAAGGTCGCGGTTTTAAACTCAGGACGCGGATCGCGGCCCGGTTTTTCCAGCTCTTTGATGATGTCAGTGACCGTCGGCACACCGAACTGTTCGTCGGTGAAATCCACCGCTTTCAGGTTACGCAGCGCGCTGCTGTCGCCCATCAGGTCTTTAAGCGCCTGCTGAGTCGCGGCCAGGATGCGCTCAACAACAGGGTACGCTTCCGGGTGAACGGTAGAGGCATCCAGCGGGTTATCGCCGTGGTTGATGCGCAGGAAGCCCGCGCACTGCTCAAATGCTTTCGGCCCCAGACGGCTCACCTTCAGCAGCTGCTGGCGGTTCTGGAACTGACCGTTCTCATCACGCCAGGCGACGATATTCTGTGCCATCATACGGGTCAGGCCCGCCACGCGGGTCAGCAGGGGAACGGAAGCGGTGTTCAGGTCCACGCCGACGGCGTTAACACAGTCTTCCACTACCGCATCCAGCTTGCGCGCCAGCTGCGTCTGGCTCACGTCGTGCTGATACTGGCCCACACCGATGGATTTCGGGTCGATCTTCACCAGCTCCGCCAGCGGATCCTGCAAACGACGGGCGATAGAGACCGCGCCGCGCAGGGAAACGTCCAGATCCGGGAACTCCTGCGCTGCCAGCTCAGAGGCGGAGTAGACTGATGCCCCCGCTTCGCTGACGATCACTTTCTGCGCCGTCACTTTCGGGAACTGCTTCTGCACGTCGAGATAGAAACGTTCGGTTTCGCGGGACGCCGTACCGTTACCGATGGCAACCAGCTCAACGTTGTACTTCTCGCACAGCGCGGCGACGACGACAGCCGCTTTCGCTGCCTGACCGGTGTGCGGGTAAATGGTGTCGGTGGCAACGAGCTTGCCGGTGCCGTCAACCACGGCCACCTTCACGCCGGTACGCAGACCCGGATCGAGACCCATGGTGGCGCGCAGGCCAGCTGGCGCAGCCATCAGCAGGTCGTGCAGGTTACGGGCGAAGACGTTGATCGCTTCGTCTTCGGCGCGCTCGCGCACGGTGCCCATCAGCTCGGTTTCGAGGTGCATCAGCACCTTGATGCGCCAGGTCCAGCTCACCACGCCTTTGCGCCAGCTGTCCGCCGGTGCGTTGTTCAGGCGCAGGCCCAGATGATCCATAATGATCTGCTCGCAGTGGCTCTCTTTTGGCGGCTCGTCAAACTGCGGATCGGCATTCAGGGAGAGTTGCAGCACGCCTTCGTTACGGCCGCGGAACATCGCCAGCGCGCGGTGAGACGGCGCGGTAGAAATGGGTTCGTGGTGATCGAAATAGTCGCGGAATTTCGCGCCTTCTTCCTCTTTGCCGGACACCACGGTGGAGACGATATGCGCGTTCTTCCACAGGTAATCACGCACTTTGGCCAGCAGCGCCGCGTCTTCGGCGAAGCGCTCCATCAGAATATAGCGAGCACCGTCCAGCGCGGCTTTGGTGTCTGCTACGCCTTTATCGGCGTCGATAAACTTGGCGGCTTCGGTTTCCGGATCGTGAGACGGCTCGTTCCACAGCAGATCGGCCAGTGGCTCAAGGCCGGCTTCGATCGCAATCTGCCCGCGCGTGCGGCGCTTCGGTTTATACGGCAGATAGAGGTCTTCGAGTTCGGTTTTACTCAGGGTACCGTTAATGGCTTTTTCCAGGTCACTGGTCAGCTTGCCCTGCTCGCCGATAGATTTGAGGATCGCCTGACGTCGGTCTTCCAGCTCGCGCAGATAGCCCAGACGGGTCTCCAGGTTTCGCAGCTGCGTGTCATCCAGACCGCCGGTGACTTCCTTACGATAACGTGCAATAAACGGCACGGTGTTCCCTTCATCAAGCAGGCGAACGGCAGCTTCTACCTGTTCGGCTCTGGCCTGAAGTTCACCCGCAATAATGCGGCAGAGCGACTCTTTCATCATGGTCAGTTCATCTTGTGGATCGAAAATCAGGGGGATAGTTATACGGGCTGACACCAAAAAATGCCAGCCGGGGAGGGCGCTCTCGGACTATTTAACATACACGATTTCGATGACGTACCAGCTTGCTTCACCTGCGGGCGTCTGGACAACGGCTAAATCGCCCACCTCTTTTTTCAGCAGGGCGCGGGCCATGGGTGAATCGATAGAAATGTAATCCTTACGACCGAAAATTTCATCATAGCCGACGATACGAAAACGCAGGGTATCGCCGTTGTCGTTTTCAATTTCGACCCACGCGCCGAAGAACACTTTACCTTCCTGCTGCGGGGAGTAATCGACAATTTTGAGATTCTCGAGACACTTCGTCAGGTAGCGTACCCGGCGATCGATTTCGCGCAGTCGCTTTTTATTGTACTGATAGTCCGCATTCTCGCTGCGGTCGCCCAGACTTGCGGCCCAGGTGACTTTTTTGGTCACTTCCGGACGCTCTTCGCGCCACAGGTAATCCATCTCTTTTTTGAGTTTCTCGTACCCTTCGCGGGTGATCAGAGGCGTTTTCATGGTGCAGCCTTTAATGCCGGTTAACTGTCTTTGCGCACAATACGTAGCGCACAGTGTAACAGACAAGATTAATAATGATTTATGTGATGAAATGAACAGATAAGCTGCTGTTAAATATGCTTTGTAACAATTTCGTCTAGAATTTATACCAGAATTTGCTGGTCGAACCCGTGCACTTTTTTAGAATACGCTGTTCCAGGCTTATCCGAACCTTTGGGAGTACACACAATGCAAGAGAACTACAAAATTCTGGTCGTAGATGACGACATGCGCCTGCGTGCGCTGCTGGAACGTTATCTGACCGAGCAGGGCTTCCAGGTTCGTAGCGTCGCGAACGCGGAACAGATGGATCGTCTGCTGACGCGTGAATCTTTCCACCTGATGGTGTTGGACCTGATGCTGCCTGGCGAAGACGGGCTCTCTATTTGCCGCCGTCTGCGCAGCCAGAGCAACCCGATGCCGATCATCATGGTGACGGCGAAGGGTGAAGAAGTCGACCGTATTGTCGGCCTTGAGATTGGCGCTGATGACTACATTCCAAAGCCGTTTAACCCGCGTGAACTGCTGGCGCGTATTCGCGCCGTGCTGCGTCGTCAGGCGAACGAACTGCCGGGCGCGCCATCTCAGGAAGAGGCCGTCATTGCATTCGGTAAGTTCAAGCTGAACCTCGGCACCCGTGAGATGTTCCGTGAAGATGAGCCAATGCCGCTCACCAGCGGTGAGTTCGCGGTGCTGAAAGCGCTGGTCAGCCACCCGCGTGAGCCGCTCTCCCGTGACAAGCTGATGAACCTGGCGCGTGGTCGTGAATACTCCGCGATGGAGCGTTCTATCGACGTGCAAATCTCTCGTCTGCGTCGCATGGTGGAAGAAGATCCGGCGCATCCTCGTTATATTCAGACCGTTTGGGGTCTGGGCTACGTGTTTGTC
Source organism: Enterobacter cloacae complex sp. IR5402 (assembly GCF_049238125.1). NCBI lineage: Bacteria > Pseudomonadati > Pseudomonadota > Gammaproteobacteria > Enterobacterales > Enterobacteriaceae > Enterobacter > Enterobacter cloacae complex sp. IR5402. The sequence continues at coordinate 59,301 of NZ_JBMKHO010000009.1, read as the reverse complement.
CCGGACGGCTCTAAAGCATGAGGCGAATGCGCTTCTCGCCGCGAAGTTCGTTTGCCCGCACGCTGTTATTGATCGTCACCCTGCTGTTTGTCAGTCTGGTGACGACCTACCTGGTGGTGCTGAACTTTGCAATCCTGCCGAGCCTCCAGCAGTTTAATAAGGTGCTGGCATACGAAGTGCGTATGCTGATGACCGACAAACTGCAACTGGAGGACGGCACGCAGTTGGTTGTTCCCCCGGCGTTCCGTCGGGAAATCTACCGTGAGCTGGGCATTTCTCTCTACTCGAACGAAGCGGCGGAAGATGCCGGCCTGCGCTGGGCGCAGCACTATGAATTCCTCAGCCAGCAGATGGCGCAGCAGCTTGGCGGCCCGACGGAAGTGCGCGTTGAGGTCAATAAAAGCTCGCCGGTTGTCTGGCTGAAAACCTGGCTGTCACCCAACATCTGGGTGCGTGTTCCGCTCACCGAGATTCATCAGGGCGACTTCTCACCGCTGTTCCGATACACCCTGGCGATCATGCTGCTGGCCATCGGCGGCGCATGGCTGTTTATTCGTATCCAGAACCGACCGCTGGTCGACCTGGAGCATGCGGCATTACAGGTCGGTAAAGGTATTATCCCACCGCCGCTGCGCGAGTATGGCGCATCGGAAGTGCGCTCGGTAACGCGTGCGTTTAACCACATGGCGGCAGGCGTTAAACAGCTGGCGGACGACCGTACGCTGCTGATGGCGGGGGTCAGCCATGACCTTCGCACGCCCCTGACGCGTATCCGGCTGGCGACGGAGATGATGGGCGAGCAGGATGGCTATCTTGCAGAGTCCATCAATAAGGATATCGAAGAGTGTAACGCCATCATCGAGCAGTTTATCGATTACCTGCGCACCGGGCAGGAGATGCCGATGGAGATGGCGGATCTGAATGCGGTTCTGGGCGAAGTGGTTGCTGCCGAAAGCGGCTACGAACGTGAAATTGCGACCGACCTTCAGGCAGGTGAGATTCAGGTACGTATGCACCCGCTCTCCATTAAACGCGCGGTGGCGAATATGGTGGTCAACGCGGCGCGCTACGGCAACGGCTGGATCAAAGTCAGCAGCGGTACGGAACTCAACCGCGCCTGGTTCCAGGTGGAAGACGATGGCCCGGGCATCAAGCCTGAGCAGCGTAAGCACCTGTTCCAGCCATTTGTGCGCGGCGACAGCGCGCGCAGCACCAGCGGAACCGGCTTAGGCCTGGCGATTGTGCAGCGTATTGTGGATAACCATAACGGACTGCTGGAAATTGGCACCAGCGAGCGGGGTGGTTTGAGCATTCGTGCGTGGTTACCGGTGCCGGTTTTACGGGGTCAGGTGAAAGAGAGTTAAAAAAGGGTGGGGCCTGATGCCCTCACCCCGGCCCTCTCCCACGGGGAGAGGGAAAAAACATTAAAAAAGGCAACTTTCGTTGCCTTTTTGCTTTTACCTACAGCTTCGGTCCAGCACTCACCAGCGCAGCACCCGCCGGGGTGTCGGTATACTTCTCGAAGTTTTCGATAAACAGTTTCGCCAGCGATTCAGCCTTCTCACGCCACTGTTCCGGTGAACCGTAGGTGTTACGCGGATCCAGGATACGCGTATCCACGCCCGGCAGCGCTGTTGGGATCGCCAGATCGAACATCGGCAGCGTAAAGGTCTCGGCGTTATCCAGCGAACCATCCAGAATCGCGTCGATGATGGCGCGTGTATCTTTGATGGAGATACGTTTGCCCGTACCGTTCCAGCCGGTGTTTACCAGGTATGCCTGGGCGCCGGATGCCTGCATGCGTTTCACCAGCACTTCCGCGTACTGCGTTGGGTGCAGCGACAGGAACGCCGCGCCGAAGCAGGCGGAGAAGGTTGGGGTTGGCTCGGTCACACCGCGCTCGGTACCCGCCAGTTTAGCGGTAAAGCCGGAGAGGAAATGGTACTGCGTCTGGCTGGCGGTCAGGCGGGAAACCGGTGGCAGCACGCCGAATGCATCTGCGGTCAGGAAAATCACCTTCGTGGCGTGACCCGCCTTCGATACCGGCTTGACGATGTTCTCGATGTGGTAGATCGGGTAAGAGACGCGGGTGTTTTCGGTTTTAGACGCATCGTCGAAGTCGATAGAGCCATCGGCACGCACGGTGACGTTTTCCAGCAGCGCATCGCGGCGAATCGCGTGGTAGATATCCGGCTCTGCCTCTTCCGACAGGCGAATGGTCTTCGCGTAGCAGCCGCCTTCAAAGTTAAACACGCCGTCATCATCCCAGCCATGTTCATCGTCGCCAATCAGACGACGTTTTGGATCGGTGGACAGCGTTGTTTTACCGGTGCCGGAAAGGCCGAAGAACACTGCTACATCGCCTTTTTCCCCGACGTTCGCCGAGCAGTGCATGGAGGCGATACCGCGCAACGGCAGCAGGTAGTTCATGACCGAGAACATCCCTTTCTTCATTTCGCCGCCGTACCAGGTACCGCCGATCAGCTGGATACGCTCGGTCAGGTTGAAGGCGATAAAGTTTTCGGAGTTCAGACCCTGCTCTTTCCACTGCGGGTTGGTGCATTTCGCGCCGTTCATCACGATAAAGTCAGGGGTGAAGTCTTGCAGTTCTTCATCAGTTGGACGAATGAACATGTTCTTCACAAAATGCGCCTGCCAGGCCACTTCGGTGATAAATCGTACGGAGAGACGGGTGTCGGCGTTAGCGCCGCAGAACGCATCAATAATAAACAGACGCTTGCCGGAAAGCTGATGGGTGACAAGTCCTTTCAGATGCTGCCAGGTTTCCGGGGAGAGCGGTTTGTTATCGTTCTTTCCTTTGCCCTTATCAGCCCACCACAGCGTATCGCGGGTGGTGTCGTCTCGGACGATATACTTATCTTTCGGCGAACGACCGGTAAAAATACCCGTATCGACGGCGATAGCACCCAGGTTCGTCAACACACCGCGCTCGTATCCTTCCAGTGCCGGATTGAGCTCTTCCTGATACAGCGTATCGTAATCGGGGTTGTAGACCACTTCCTGGACGTCGTGAATACCATAAGCCTTGAGATCTTGCGGGGTTAAACCATTAACACGCATATCACTGCTCCTTAGCCAATATGTACTGCCTGAAATTGTAGGGTTTTTCTGGGGATGTTAACCGCGACGGGGCTCATAGATTTACGTATCTGGTCAAAACCCTTACTAACGGAAAACGCTGCGACTCCAGTCACAGGGCGGGCAGATTATCGCAGGAATCGCTTTTTGGATGGGGAAAATGTTCTTAAAAGGTTAATCTCTGGTGAATTTATCCAGAAGAATGTGAATGTAATCGCATACATGTAAGAAAATTACGTAAGGGTTACACTGGGAAAACGATTCAGGTCTCATGGGTCAGCTATTTTCAGAGTTTGAGGTGGGGGCCAGAGTTTTGCTTTGATGAGACAATAGATTTTTCATGAACAAGGGATGAGAAATGGAAAACCGTGAGACGTTATCCGCTTTAACGCGCGTAGCCGTCGTGCTGGCGGGGGCTCTACAGGGCGTAATTTGCTATGTAATTACGTGGTATATCGAGTACGCAAAATTGCCATCGGATACGCTGTGGCTGATGTGTGTAGTACCTGCCACCGTGGTAATGACAACCACGTTGTCTCTTGCCATGACGTCATCCAGAAAGCCATTTTTGTGGCTGTCACTCGGGATGATCGGCGCGGCAGTCGCGGGTATGGGCGGCTGGCTTAAGTGGAGCGTTGCAGGACTCGAAAGCTGGAATCTCAGAGATGAGATGCTCGTTTTCGGCTTTCATCTGCTGCTGATGACGCTGTTCGTGTTGCCATGGCTTCAGCGGCGTCTGGATCCCGTCCCGACTACCTCGTTCTACAGCGACTTTTATCAACGAAACTGGCATAACGCGCTGACACTGCTCATTATTTTTGTTTCGAATGGTCTCTTCTGGCTGGTGCTTTTCCTCTGGGCCGAGCTTTTCGAACTTATCGGCATCGGCTTTTTTGATCGTCTTTTCTTTCATTCTGACGGGTTTATTTCAGTGGCGATTGGCGTGGTTTCAGCCAGTGCGGCCGTGCTCACGCGTATGCAGGTAAGGTTAATCCTTGCCCTGCAAAATCTGCTGACCCTCATCGCCACCGGTCTGCTTCCCCTGATGGCGGCGCTGGCGCTGCTCTTTATTGGCGCGTTGCCTTTTGTCGGCTTTGAATCCATTTCAGCCAGAATATCCGCCGCGGGCTTGCTGACCACCTTAGCGCTGCTGCTGTTATTCCTGGTGACGATAGTGTGGCATCCACAGCGTCAAACACTGCCTTACTATGCCCCGCTGCGAGGGATGATTCGCCTCGCTGTGGCTATCGTACCCGCGTATCCGGTTCTGGCGGGGTGGGCGCTGTGGCTACGCATTTCGCAATACGGCTGGTCACCCGAGCGTCTGTACGGGGTATTGATAACCATCGTGGCGCTGGTCTGGGCGATCGGTTTTTGCGCCAGCGCTCTGATTCAGCGCCGTGAACCGCAGAAGATCCATGCGTACGTCATCCCGGCGACCGGGCTGCTTTCCCTCATTTTCCTGGCGTTGATCCATACCCCCGTGCTGGATCCGTGGCGAATAAGTGTTGCAAGCCATATGGCCCGCTATCAGGACGGCAGAATAACTGCGGATCAAGTCAGCCTGTATATGCTCAGTAACGCTGGACGAAAGGGGCGGGAGGCGATGCTCACGCTGCAAAACGATCCGCAGTTTATCTCTAACCCAAAACGCCAGCGTGAAATAAATGGTCTTCTCTCCAGGAACGCTGGCGGAGCAGGTAAGATGACCGCCGCGATGCTGGAAAAACAGGTCCAGCTCGCACCGGGAATGGCTCGTCCTGATAAGACATTGTGGCAAGCCATGCTCAGCAATCAGTATCGCTTCGAGAGTTGCGATAGCGCCCAGAGTAATTGTTTACTTATGCCGCTGGATCTTAACAGCGACGGCAAGCCGGAAGCCGTGCTATTTCAATTTACCGATCGCACGATCGTGGCTTACACACAAACTAACACGGGCTGGAGGATCGCCGGGGACGCGTGGAAAATGCCGGAGGCATTGACCAGAGGAGAACTTGACCGCGCATTAAGGCAGAGGAAAGTGAAATCTGTCGTGAAGCCCTGGGCGGATATTGAGATTTTTGGGGAGCGTGTCGATATGAGCTACGACAGTTACAATAATGCGCAGTGGCGTTAGTGATTTTTCTTGCCGGGTGGCGCTACGCTTACCCGGCCTACAATTAGCAATCATATCAAAAAATTGCACAATTCATTGTAGGCCCGTGCGAGCATAGCGCCGCCGGGCATCAGGCTCAGAGCTTAGTGAACCTGCGGATCCGCCGGAGAGGCGTTATTGCGGATCTCCGCGATATCCATCGAATTAAACACGTAGTGCGTACCGCAGTAATCACAGTGCATATCGATCTCACCGTCTTCCGCCATGATGCTGTCGATCTCTTCATCCGGCAGCGTTTTCAGGGCGCCGGCACAACGCTCGCGAGAGCAGGTGCACTTAAATTCCACATCCTGCGGATCGTAAACCGTCACTTCTTCTTCGTGGTACAGACGCCACAGCACGTCGGTCGCCGACAGGGTGAACAGCTCTTCCGCTTTGATGGTTTCCGTCAGCGTTGCCAGATGCTCGAAATCATTGGTCTGCGCATCCTGCGCAGGCAGAACCTGAAGCAGCATACCACCGGCAGCAGGCTGACCATCCACTTCACCGGTGCGGATGAACAGACGGGTTGGCAGCTGTTCGGAACGCATGAAGTAATCTTCCAGGCAGGCGGCAAGCGTATCGCCTTCCAGACCGACAACGCCCTGATAGCGCTCACCCTCTTCAGGCGAAATCGTGATAACCAGGTAGCCATTTCCGACCAGCGTTTTCAGATCCGCATTTTCAGGGATATCGCCCTGAACGCGCGCCACGCCGCGCATTTGCTGCTGGTTATTACCGTTGATCACCGCCAGCGACATCGGGCCATCACCCTGCAACTGAACGGTAATATCGCCAGCGAACTTCAGCGTGGCGGTCAGCAGGCTGGTGGCAACCAGCAGTTCGCCCAACAGGGTTTTCACCGGCAGCGGGTAGTTGTGGTTTTCCAGAATCTGTTTCCAGGTTTCGGATACGGTGACCAGCTCGCCGCGCACGGCGAATTGTTCAAACAGATAGCGGTGTAATTGGTCGTGTTGGGCCATTTTCATCTCTCGTGCAGGTGAGGGTTACTCGCTCTCACCGTGTTTAAATTTCATCAGATCGCGGCGCTCTTTTTTATCCGGTCGCCGGTCCGGGTGAGGCATAGTTAGCGCGTTCATTTTGCGCGCCAGCGCGGTTTTCTCGCGCTTCTCTATGCTTTCGGCCGTCTCTTCATACAGCAAAACGGCTTCGGTTGCGGGCCGCCGTTGTTCGGTAATGGCTTTCACCACCACCGTTTTCTCATCGTTGCCCTGGCGAAGCGTTAACGTGGCATTCAGTTCAACCAGCTTGCTCGGTTTGCTGCGCTGACCGTTGTAATGCACCTTTCCGCCGTCAACCATTTCACGGGCAAGGGCGCGCGTTTTGTAAAAACGGGCGGCCCACAGCCATTTATCCAGTCTTACCCCATCAGAGGGTTTTTCTTTCATGGCGTCTCCTTCACGGTGAGTGAGGGGATCATCCGGCGATAGTCGTTCAGCCCCGGATGTCGCAGATAGCTTTTTTCAGCCAGGCCGGAATCCGGATTGGTCACGCCCAGACAATAGCGAATGCCAAAAGCGGCCGCAGAATCCAGAATCGGCTCGCTGTCGTCAATAAACAGCGTGCGTTCCGGCTGTAAACCGGTTTCTTCTACCACGGCATGCCACAACCGCTGATCCTCTTTCGGATAACCAAATGTGTGGGTGGAAAGCAATAAATCAAGGTGTGAAGCAAGCTCGGTATGCTCCAGCTTCACGGCCAGGTTATGGGGATGCGCATTTGTCAGCAAAATACGGCGCTTACCGCAGGCTTTCAGCGCGTCCAGGAACGGGACCGTATCTTCGCGCAGTACGGCGCGTGCGCCCTGGGCGGTGGTCATGGCACAAATATCCAAACCGAGTCGCTCGCTCCAGTAGTCAAGACAGTACCAGTTTAGCGTATGCTGCACCGCGCTATATTGCGAACGAATGAATTCCTGCGCTTCTGCCGGGGAGATCCCCTGCTGTTCACCGTAAGTTTCCGGGACCAGCTTTTGCCAGAAATAGTTATCAAAGGCGAGATCAAGCAGCGTGCCGTCCATATCAAGCAGGACGGTATCGACCGCCTGCCAGTCGATATCAAGATGCATAAGGGGGAACTCCAGCCAGAAGAAACGTGCGCGACAGGGTAGCACAACTTGTCGCGCAGGGACGTTATCCGATCAGGCTCTCAGAAGAGGAGATCAGTTTCGGGTTAAGGCAATTTTCGTAGTAGGCCTGGATTTCTGCCAGCCGCGTGCGGGAACGCTGATAGCGGCGTACGGCCTGATAACCGTTCCAGACGATGCACGCCAGCATCGCAATCAGCAGCAGGGATGTCCCTATATAGCGCCACAGGCCAGCGCTATCCGGCATACGGTGCAGGCCAATATGACGCGTGCCGTTGGCGTCGGTGAAGAGGGTGGTGACGATCCCTTCCGCGCTGAATGGCGTCTGCATCAGCATCTGCGCCAGACGCTGGAATTCGCTCCACTGCTCCTGGGCAGGATAGTCATACAGCGAAACCTGCGGATAAGGTTGATCCACCAGGTCGCTGCCTTCATCGCTGGCAATCACAAAACCGCCCGGCGCCGGGCTGTTAAGCGCCTGGGCGGCACGGGTGGTTTCACGCATCACGAAGGGGGCGGTAGAGGTCGCCACCAGGTTATCCAGCGACTCGGCGCTGACCGGACGCAGAAGCACGTTCACACCGTCCAGGCGTCCCGCTTCGGCGCGTTTCACCAGCGCGTCCCAGTCTTTGCTGTTGCCGAGGTTGACCAGCGCGTTCTTGAGCCGGATACAGTCATCCTGGGCGGAACAGAGATCCTCTGTTTTCAGGACGATTTCGCCAAAGTCATCCAGCAGCACCATGCCCGACTTCTGAATAGCCGAACGCAGGGCAGGGCTGACGCGAGAATCATCATCCGGTTTTGGATGGAGCTGGCGATTAATCGTCTGGGTGAGCGCAGTGGCCTTGTTGACCACATCCGATTCCGGCAGCGGCAGCGGAGAGGCGTCATTCCAGATGATCTGAGAGCAGTCGAACGGCGCGAACGGCGAGTTCTGGCGCGTGTTCCAGGCACCCGGTGAGTGGATATTACACATCCCGGTGCCTTTGAGGCGCAACGTATCTCCCACGCGTACACCCGCTTCTTCGAGCTGCTGTACGCTGGTGGCTTCCACGGTTTGCGCCCCTTTAATCCATGACAGGGTAAATTTAATTGGCATATCCAGCGGCACGAAAAGCAGCAGCATGAGGAAGATTAACGCGGCGCCACCGGCAATCACCGCGCTGCGAAGCCAGTGCTGAAGCGGGAAGTTTTTCACTTCGTCGTGCAGGGATAAGTAGCGCCCCTGGCGTACAACGTGGCGGTCGAGATAGATATCAATATCCGTTTTGTGGCCCAGGTCCTGCGCAATCCACGGCTGCCAGTGGCGTGGATAGATAAGATCGATGATCCCGAGCGAGATATTGTTGATATGTTCCTGATCGTTCTCACCGAACAGTCCCCAGCGTTTTGGGGTTCCGCGCAGGCAGTGAATTTCGCGTAATGACGTTTTTGCCGGCGGGGCAAATATGCCCCACAGCCCGGCGGCCAGAAGCAGTACTGCGCCACCCGCGAGCCACGGAACAAACACGTCCGGCGTCAGCAGGCAGATGAAAAAGAGCAGGAACGAGACGACAATCAGCACCGCTTCGCGAATGCCATCCGGGCGGCTCAGGACGTACTCTTCATGCGTTTCCTGGCGGATGTTGAGCAGTTCAATCTGCTCTGTCTCTTCACCACGAATAGAGGCCTGCGTTCCGCTCGCGCGTTCCAGCGCAAAGCGTGGCGCTTCCTGAACATATTCGCTCAGAGTATGACCATTGAGGGAGATAACCAGCGGCAGCGTATCGGTATGGATGAGCTCGACGCTGTTTTCGTCGTTAATATACTGTTCCCAGAAGGGAGGCAGGTGTACTTCAACAGAGTCGAGATAGTAACGCCATTTGTTGGGATCGTCGGTTGTGATGCCATAGCGGGTAATGGAGCGCGTCACGCACAGAACGGTGTCGCTTTGGGCGTTAAGGTTGAGCGATACGGGGGCGGTGCTGGCGCCGGTAGGGCCAGGCGAAAGCCGGGATCGGTTCAGCGTGTCGAGATACTGCTCAACGGTGCTGCGTTCCTCTGGCGAAAGCTTGCGCGTGTTTGCCCCGGCGAACGCGTTTAAAAAGGGCAGCCGATAACGGCGATGTACGCGGCGCCTGAATACCCACACCGCAATCGACGCGCAGGCCAGCACAGCAGCGAGAAAAATCAAAATGGTGCTCATGCTTTCCCCATCTTACTTATCTTCTTACAGGTGTTGTCAGTCGCACCTTTTGTACAATGAATGAGATTCTGTGGTCGGCTATCGGCAAGTATGGAGTCTAACTTGAGCATGTTGACGCGCATCCCAGTGACCGGTAATGATAACAAAGCCTGTTCCGGCGCGATATCAGCAAATTCCTGGAAACATTTCAACCTCTTGACATTTGTTTTGAAATGAGAATCGCATTCAATTACGTTGCATAAATGTAAATAAAGAGCAATTGACATTGCCGAAACCGTGCGGCGTATCGCACAATAAAGCCAGTTCACCCAGCAAAGACCCGTCAAGATGACCAAACCCTTACAAAAGCCCACCATTCTGAATGTTGAAACCGTCGCGAAATCGCGTCTGTTTAATGTCGAAAGCGTGGATCTGGAGTTCAGCAACGGTGTGCGTCGTGTTTATGAGCGTATGCGCCCCTCCTCGCGTGAAGCGGTGATGATAGTGCCTATCGTCGACGAGCACCTGATCCTCATTCGTGAATACGCCGTGGGCACTGAATCCTACGAGCTGGGCTTCTCCAAAGGACTGATCGATCCGGGCGAAACGGTGTTTGAAGCGGCAAACCGGGAGCTGAAAGAAGAGGTCGGTTTTGGCGCGAAAGAGCTGACGTTCCTGAAAAAGCTGAGCATGGCGCCGTCCTATTTCTCCAGCAAAATGAACATCGTTGTCGCGGAAGATCTCTATCCTGAATCGCTGGAAGGAGACGAGCCGGAACCGCTGCCGCAGGTTCGCTGGCCGCTGGCTCATCTGATGGATTTGCTGGAAGATCCTGACTTTAACGAGGCACGCAACGTGAGCGCACTGTTCCTGGTACGAGAGTGGCTGAAGGGGCAGGGTCGTTTGTAGCGCCACCATTAAAAACGGCAACCGAAGGTTGCCGTTTTGCATTGATGTTGTAGGCCGGGTCAGGCGTAGTCGCCACCCGGCTTTTTTGTCGGCGTCAGAACAGCTCGTGCGTCTCGCCGTTATCAATGATCTCTGTACCCACCTCATGCACTGCCTGCGTGGTTGGCTGCGTACCCTCGATGAAATACTCGACACGGCTGTTGCCGCCATTCGCGAGCTGTCCAGTGCTGCGGTCAATATTGATCGTGACAATGCCCGGCGGAGGCGTTAGCGGCTGCTCCGGCACGCCCTCGAGAGCGGCCTTCATGTAAGCATCCCACGCCGGTTGCGCACTCTTAGCCCCACCCTCATAACCGGAAATCTGATCTTTAATCGCGCCAGAAGCGGTTGTGCGCCCCAGAGTGCGGCGGTGATCGTCAAAACCAATCCAGACCGAGGTGACAACGCCCGGGCCATAACCTGAGAACCAGGCATCTTTTGAACTGTTGGTTGTCCCGGTTTTGCCGCCGATGTCGTGGCGCTGCAAATCGCGGCCCGCTCGCCAGCCGGTGCCTTGCCAGCCCGGTTCGCCAAAGATGTTGGTGTTCAGTGCGCTCTTAATCAGGAACGACAGCGGCGTGCTGATCACGTGCGGGGCGTACTCCTGCGCGCCACTCTGGGCGACCAGCGCCTGATTGGCCTGTTCCAGCTGAGGCTGCGGCACCGCCAGATTCTGACGTTCCTGAGAGATCGCCACATCTTCCATATCCTTGTTTTCCAGGACATTGGATTTTGGCGTGTCGCCGTAAATCACCGGAATATCGCATTCAGGGCAGGCAATTTTCGGTTTCGCTTCAAACAGTACGCCGCCCTGATCGTTCTCGATTTTGCTGATGAAATACGGATCGACCAGGAATCCCCCGTTCGCCATCACCGAGTAGCCACGAGCGACCTGGAGCGGCGTAAAGGACGCGGAGCCGAGCGCCAGAGATTCGGTATGAACAATGTTTTGCGCCGGGAAGCCGAAGCGTTGCAGATACTCTGCCGCATAATCAACGCCCATCGCACGCATCGCGCGAACCATGACCACGTTCTTCGACTGGCCAAGGCCCTGACGCAGACGGATAGGGCCAGCGTATTGCGCCGGAGAGTTCTTCGGCTGCCAGTCAGAGCCCGCACCGGCATCCCAGCGGGAAATTGGCACGTCGTTGAGAATGCTGGCGAGCGTCAGCCCCTTATCCATCGCCGCGGTATACAGGAACGGTTTGATGTTCGAACCAACCTGACGCAGCGCCTGGGTCGCGCGGTTAAATTTGCTCTGGTTGAAATCGAACCCGCCAACCAGCGCCATCACGGCACCGTTCTGCGGATTGATGGAGACCAGCGCAGAGTTGACGTCCGGCACCTGCGCCAGCCACCAGGCATCACCGACCTGACGGACCCAGATTTGTTGTCCGGTTTGTACTACATCGGTCACTTTACGTGGCGTCGGGCCCTGAAGAGTGTCAGAGCGGTACGGACGCGCCCAGCGGACACCCTCCATGCGCAGCGAAACGGATGTGCCATCGGCTATCATCGCCACCGCTTCCTGTGGATCGGCCTGGGTGACGACAGCCGGACGCAGCGGGCCATAGGTCGGCAGCGCTTTCAGGGAATCAGTGATTTTTTTACTGTCCCATGCGCCTTCCCCCACTTTCCACAGCACGTTGGACGGGCCGCGATAGCCGTGACGCATATCGTAATCCATCACGTTATTACGCACCGCCTGCTGGGCAGCCTGCTGCACTTTGCGGGTCACGGTGGTATAGACGCGATAACCATCTTCATACGCTTTATCACCGTAGCGACTCACCATCTCCTGGCGAACCATTTCAGTGAGATACGGTGCAGAGAAGGCGATTTCCGGCGCATGGTAATTGGCGTCAATAACGTCGCTGCGCGCCTTATCGTACTCAGACTGACTGATGTAGCCTTCGCTCAACATACGCGACAGCACCACGTTACGGCGCGCGGTGGCGCGGTCCAGCGAGTAGAGCGGGTTAAAGGTGGATGGCGCTTTTGGCAGGCCGGCAATGGTCGCCATTTCGCTCAGCGTGAGCTGATCGATCGGCTTACCAAAATAGACCTGAGCCGCAGCCCCTACGCCATAGGCGCGGTAGCCCAGATAGATCTTGTTGAGGTAAAGCTCAAGGATCTCGTCTTTGCTCAGCAGTTGCTCAATGCGGATCGCGAGGAACACCTCTTTGATCTTACGCATCAGCGTCTTTTCCGGGCTGAGGAAGAAGTTACGCGCCAGCTGCTGGGTAATGGTACTTGCCCCCTGAGAGGCATGACCGGAGAACAGCGCCACGCTTGCCGCACGGAAAATACCGACCGGATCGACACCGTGGTGCTCGTAAAAACGGCTGTCCTCGGTGGCGATAAAAGCCTTCACCATCACGGGTGGGATTTGATTTAAGGTCAAAGGGATACGACGTTTCTCGCCGTATTGCGCCATCAGTTCACCATCGGCGCTATAGACCTGCATAGGGATCTGAAGCCGCACATCACGAAGCGTGGCGACATCAGGGAGTTGCGGCTCGACATATTTGTACAAACCAATAATCGAGCCTGCTCCCAGCAGAATGCAACAGACTGCAAGGATCAATAAATACTTTACGAACTTCACCGGAGATTTCCCATTTGGTTTAGCCTGGGCAGTTTCTAAACAATCGCGCGGTAGTATAAAGGCAAGCCTGATTCATTGATATAGCCGTCACTCCGACGGGCGATAAGGAGATCGTGAAGCATGGCTTTTAAAACGTGGCAAACAGGTGTTCATATTCAACAGGATAAGGTGGTTGCGGTAGCGCTGACCAGAGAGCGGGCCGGATGGCGTTTACGGCGCTGGTGGGCGGTGCCGCTGTCGGACGGCGTTATCGGGGAAGGCAAAATACTTAAGCCAGAAGAGCTGGTTAACGCATTACGTGGCTGGCGGAAAACATTGCCGCACTCGCATCGGGTATTCCTCTCATTTCCGGCAACGCGCGTTCTGCAACGCGCGTTGCCCCGTCCATCCGTTACCTTGCGTGACAGCGAACAGCTCACCTGGGTAGGCGCCGCATTAGCGCGTGAGCTGGAGATGCCCGCCGATACGCTCTGCTTTGACTACGCGCAGGATACGTTCAGCAACACTTTTCAGGTTACCGCAGCGCAAAACAGAGAGGTCGATACCCTGTTGACGCTGGCGAACGCGCTGCGTTTGCGTCTGGCAGCAATCGCCCCGGATGCCGGTGCGCTGGCTAATCTTCTCTCTACTGTTGCCCCCGCCCGGTGCGTCGCCTGGAGAGATCAGCACCAGTGGCTATGGGCGATGCGTCACCAGTGGGGGCGGCGCTACACCACAGAAGCGGCGACGGTGAATGAACTGGCGGCGCTGCTTGCGCTTTCTTCTTCTGATATCGCCGTGTTTGATGCTGCCCGCGATCCCTGGGAAGCGGTGACGCTGTGCCAGCCGCCGCTGCCGGAATGCGGTGCTGATTACACCGTCTCCCTGGCGCTGGCCATGAGCGAGGCGCCGTAATGAGCATGCCCAATCTTTTACCCTGGCGTCGGCAGCAACGTAATCAGCGCCTGCGTTTCTGGGGGCTGCTGTTTGCCGCCTCATTGCTGGTGATGCTGGCGGGTGGTTTCAGTCTGCGGGCGACGCAGTCTCTCGCGTTACAGGCGTTGCAGAGCGAACTGGCGGGGACTCGGGCGGTGCAGAAAGTATTGAGAGCCCGTCAGCCGCAGTCAGCGGGGCTGAAAACCCCTTCGCCGCCGTCTGATCCGGCCTGGCAACCCGCGCTGGAATCGCTTGCCAGCGCAATGCCCCGGCAGGCGTGGCTGACGGCGCTACGTTATCAGCCACCCTCGCTGACCCTGACCGGCTATACCACTTCACTGCCAGCGCTCGCAGCCATGACCGATGCGCTGAAAAGGGTGACGGGATTTAACCCCGGACCGGCAGGCGAACTGCAACAGGATAGCCTGGGGCGATGGATGTTCTCTTTTAAACTGCATAGCCGGAGGTAGCCGGTGGGTATCTGGTATCAACGCTGGGCTGATGCACGTCCTTCCCGGCGCGTCCTTTGCTGGTTGATCGCGTCGGGGCTTGTTGCGTGGGCAATTTGGGGACTGCTGCTCAGGCCCGCTGCTCTGCGTTACGCCGATGTTCAGGCGCAGGCCATCAGTGCGAAGCGAATCAACGCCTCGCTGTGGCCAGAGGCCGGACGGCAAGCAGTGTTTACGCAAGTGACGCCCTCGCGGCCCTTTTCTCCCCTGGCATTTCAGCGTGAGGACGCAAGGCTGGTGTACTGGAAGCCGCAGCAGAGTGGGGGAGAGCTGGCGCTGGATGCCTCATGGGGCGCGGTTCCGGCGCTCTTTTCCCGGCTGGCGCTTGAGAACGTGCGGGTGAGTGCGTTTTCCATCATCCCACAGGGCAAACAGTTACGCCTCAGCCTGCAACTGGAGATCGGTCATGCGCAGTAAAGCCCGTTTAGTCATCCTGCTTTCTCCGCTTTTCCTGACCGGGATGCGGGATCCCTTCTCTGTGCCGGAAGAGCGTTGCGCAGCCGGGCAGCTCAGCCAGTGGCGGTATCAGGGGATAGTCAGCGGCAGCAGGGATATCGGCCTTATGCAGGACGGGCAGAAACGCTGGCACCGGGTAAAAACGCAGATGCGGTTACCGACAGGCTGGCGGGTGAGCGCGATAGATAGACAACAACTGACCGTTGATGTCGGCGATATGTGCGAGCCGAAGCGATGGACATGGCAACGAGAAGGAACGAAAAAAAGTGAAGATAAGGATAGGGCTGTTACTGGCGGTACTCAGCCAGCCCCTGTGGGCCGCGACGCCAAAACCGGTCACCCTGCTGGTGGATGATGTCCCGGTGGTGCAAATATTACAGGCGCTGGTAGCGCAGGAGGATCGCAATCTGGTGGTGTCGCCGGATGTCAGCGGTTCGCTTTCGCTGAATTTAACGCGGGTGCCCTGGAGGCAGGCGCTTCAGACGGTAGTGAACAGCGCCGGGCTGGTATTGCGGGAAGAGGGCGGCATTTTTTATGTGCATACGGCGGCCTGGCAACGGGAGCAACAGACGCGTAAAGAGCAGGAGCGGGCCCAGCGTCTGCTCGACGCCCCGCTGCACTCTCACAGCATTCCGTTTGCTTATGCGGATGCGGCCGAATTGCAAAAAGCGGCGGAAAAGCTCTTAAGCCCGAAAGGCAGTCTCTCCGTCGACAAGCGCACCAACCGTTTCCTGGTCAGGGATAACCAGACGGTGGTGGATATGCTCCAGCGCTGGGCTGTGCAGATGGATCTGCCCGTCGAGCAGGTGGAACTGGCGGCGCAGATTGTGACCATCAGTGAAAAAAGCCTGCGTGAACTGGGGGTGAAATGGAACCTCGCTGACGCAACGGAGGCCAGTAAAGTGGGTCAGGTCACGACGCTGGGTGCGGACCTGTCGGTGGCCAGTGCGACCACCCACGCAGGGTTTAACATCGGGCGCATCAACGGCAGGATGCTGGATCTTGAGTTGTCGGCGCTTGAGCAAAAGCAGCAGGTGGATATCATCGCCAGCCCGCGGCTGCTGGCATCGCACATGCAGCCGGCCAGCATCAAGCAGGGCAGCGAAATTCCGTATCAGGTTTCCAGCGGCGAGAGCGGGGCGACATCCGTTGAATTTAAAGAAGCGGTATTAGGCATGGAGGTCACGCCGGTGGTTCTGCCGGGTGGTCGTGTGCGCCTGAAATTGCATATCAGTGAAAATATGCCCGGCCAGGTGCTGCAACAGGCAGACGGCGAAACGCTGGCGATCGATAAGCAGGAGATCGAAACGCAGGTTGAGGTAAAAAGTGGGGAAACGCTCGCGCTGGGCGGGATCTTTTCGCAAAAGAATAAAACCGGGCGCGACAGCGTGCCCGTGCTGGGCAACATTCCGTGGCTGGGTCAGCTGTTCCGCCATGACGGAAAAGATAACGAACGGCGCGAGTTAGTGGTGTTTATCACGCCACGTCTGGTCAGTATTCAGTAATGGGTAACGATCCCCGCAATGATTTTGCATTCAGTTTGTTGCAGATGTTTGACGTGGGGCATGAATTAGCATACAAGGAGTACCGATTTGAGTTGGACTTACGTCTTATTTCCTTATGCGCCGGGAACGGTGATTTAATCAGTTGCCAAACAAGCCGGAGTATTGAGATAATTTTTCGTCTGACTCTCGCTCTATTGCAAATGAGGTTTCAGTTCATGTCCTGCTACGCCGGGTGTCTGCGCAGCGGGGATTACCATTAACGAATAGTCTTAGTAGTACCGAAAAAATGGCAGAGAAACGCAATATCTTTCTGGTTGGGCCTATGGGTGCCGGCAAAAGCACTATTGGGCGTCAGTTAGCTCAACAACTCAATATGGAATTTTACGATTCTGATCAAGAGATTGAGAAACGAACCGGAGCGGATGTGGGCTGGGTCTTCGACGTAGAAGGCGAAGAAGGTTTCCGTGACCGAGAAGAAAAAGTGATCAACGAACTCACGGAAAAACAGGGCATTGTGCTGGCAACTGGCGGCGGCTCTGTAAAATCTCGCGAAACCCGCAACCGTCTCTCCGCCCGTGGCGTAGTGGTCTATCTTGAGACGACCATCGAAAAACAGCTGGCACGCACGCAGCGTGATAAAAAGCGCCCGTTGTTGCAGGTTGAAACACCGCCACGTGAAGTTCTGGAAGCTTTGGCCGATGAACGCAATCCTCTGTACGAAGAGATTGCTGATGTGACCATTCGTACTGACGATCAAAGCGCTAAAGTGGTTGCAAACCAGATTATTCATATGCTGGAAAGCAACTGATTCTGGCTATATATACACTCGCCTGCGGGTAAAAGCATTTAAGGTGGATGTCGCGTCATGGAGAGGATTACAGTTACTCTCGGGGAACGTAGTTACCCTATCACCATCGCGGCTGGTTTGTTTAACGACCCAGCTTCCTTCTTACCACTGAAAGCGGGTGATCAGGCGATGCTGGTCACCAACGAGACGCTGGCTCCGCTTTATCTCGACCGTGTACGTCACCTGCTTGAGCAGGCGGGCGTGAAGGTCGACAGTGTGATTCTGCCCGATGGCGAGCAGTACAAAAGCCTGACGGTACTGGATACCGTCTTTACCGCACTTCTGCAAAAACCGCACGGTCGTGATACAACACTGCTTGCCCTGGGCGGCGGCGTTGTGGGCGATCTGACCGGTTTTGCAGCCGCCAGCTACCAGCGCGGCGTGCGCTTTATTCAAATTCCAACCACGTTGCTCTCACAGGTCGATTCTTCTGTGGGCGGTAAAACGGCGGTTAACCATCCGCTCGGCAAAAACATGATTGGCGCGTTCTACCAGCCCGCCTCGGTGGTGGTGGATCTCGACTGTCTGAAAACCTTGCCAGCGCGCGAACTGGCGTCCGGCCTTGCAGAAGTGATCAAATACGGCATTATTCTTGACGGGGAGTTCTTCACCTGGCTGGAAGAGAATATGGATGCGCTGCTGCGCCTCGACGGGCAGGCAATGGCCTACTGTATTCGCCGTTGTTGTGAGCTGAAAGCAGAAGTCGTTGCCGCAGATGAGCGTGAAACCGGCTTACGTGCTTTACTGAATCTGGGGCATACGTTTGGTCATGCGATCGAAGCCGAAATGGGCTACGGTAACTGGCTTCACGGTGAAGCTGTCGCTGCCGGAATGGTTATGGCGGCGCGTGCCTCTGAACGTTTGGGGCAGTTCAGGCCGGAAGAGACAGCACGTATCATCGCGTTGCTTAAACGTGCTGGCTTGCCGGTAAGTGGTCCGCAGGAAATGTCTGCGCAGGCGTACCTTCCCCACATGATGCGCGATAAAAAAGTATTAGCAGGTGAGATGCGTCTGGTACTCCCGCTTGCAATAGGGAAAAGTGAAGTGCGCGGCGGAGTGCCGCACGAAGTCGTACTTGGCGCTATTGCTGATTGTCAGCAAGCGTAACAACTAGAAAGGTCAGACCGCTGTAACAGGTGGTCGTTTTAGCTTCAGGTTAATGCAGAGTCGTTGGCAGAAGCCTTTGAGTGGGGTGTTAAATGGATGAATTCAAACCAGAAGACGAGCTGAAACCCGATCCCAGCGATCGTCGTACTGGTCGTTCTCGTCAATCTTCAGAACGTGATAACGAGCCGCAGATCAACTTTGACGATGTCGATCTGGATGCAGACGATCGTCGCCCTTCGCGTAGCCGCAACGCGCGCAATGAGCGTGAAGACGAGGAGTTTGAATCCGAAGAAGAGTTAATGGATGAACAGCCTGTTGAACGTCGACCGCGCAAGCGTAAAAAAGCGGTAGCGGCAAAACCGGCCTCCCGTCAGTACATCATGATGGGCCTTGGCGTTCTGGTGCTGGTATTGCTGATTGTCGGCATTGGTTCCGCGCTAAAAGCCCCTTCTACCCATTCTACCGAGCAGACCGCGTCTGCCGAGAAGAGCATCGACCTGTCTGGTAACGATGCGAGCAACCAGGCGAATGGCGCTCAGCCTGCGCCGGGCACCACTTCCGCAGAGCAGACCGCAGGCAACACCAGCGCCGGTCAGGATATCTCTCTGCCGCCTGTCTCTTCTACCCCGACTCAGGGCCAGGCGCCAGCTACGCCTGAAGGCCAGCAGCGTGTTGAGGTTCAGGGCGATCTGAACAACGCGCTGATGCAGCCGCAGAATCAGGAACAGGTTAACGCTGCCGTGGTGAACTCCACGCTGCCAACTGAACCAGCCACCGTTGCGCCAGTTCATGGCAGCAATGCCCAGCAGCAGACGGCGGCAACGGAAACCAAACCGCGCCAGACGCAGACTGCACCACGCCAGGAGCGTAAGCAGGCTGTGATTGAGCCGAAGCGTGAGACGAAACCACAGGCCGTGGCAAAAGCGCCAGAAACGAAAGCGCCAGCGCAGACAAAACCTGCGGTGAGCCAGCCGGTTAAAGCGCCAACGCCTGCGGCAACCGCTGCACCGAAAGCAACGGCGACCACAACCGCACCTGCTGCAACAACACCTGCTGCAACAACACCTGCGGCTCCCGCAGCCAAAACGGGCGCTTCGCCAGGTAAAACGACGGGCAACGTGGGTTCTTTGCAGTCGGCCTCTTCCAGCAACTACACCCTTCAGCTGAGCAGTTCGTCTAACTATGACAACCTCAACGCCTGGGCGAAGAAATCGAATCTGAAAAACTACGTGGTTTATCAGACGACCCGTAACGGTCAACCGTGGTATGTGCTGGTGAGTGGTATTTATGCTTCCAAAGATGAAGCAAAACGTGCCGTTTCCACGCTGCCAGCCGACGTGCAGGCGAAAAACCCGTGGGCGAAGCCGATTCATCAGGTGCAGGCCGATCTGAAGTAATGTTTAAAGCGCAGGATGCTGTCGGAGCTTTCTCCACAGCCGGAGAAGGTGTAATCAGTTAGTCAGCATGAAAAAAAATCGCGCTTTTCTGAAATGGGCAGGGGGGAAATACCCCCTGCTCGACGATATTAAAAAGCACCTGCCGAAAGGCGAGTGTCTTATCGAGCCCTTCGTGGGTGCTGGATCGGTGTTCCTGAATACCGATTTTTCTCGTTATATCCTGGCGGATATCAACAGCGACCTTATTAGCCTCTATAACATCGTCAAACTGCGTACCGATGAGTATGTGGAAGAGGCACGGAAGCTGTTTACGCCAGAGAACAACAACCCGGACGTCTACTATCAGTTCCGCGCTGAGTTTAATCAAAGCCAGGATCCGTTCCGTCGCGCGCTGTTGTTTCTTTATCTCAACCGCCATGGCTACAACGGTCTGTGCCGGTATAATCTGCGTGGCGAGTTTAACGTGCCGTTTGGCCGCTATAAGCGTCCCTATTTCCCGCAGGACGAGCTGTATCACTTTGCTGAAAAAGCACAGAATGCCGAGTTCTACTGTCTCTCATATGAAGAGTGCATGGAGCTGGCGGGCGTAAACTCGGTGGTCTACTGCGACCCGCCTTACGCGCCGCTGTCTGCCACGGCAAATTTCACCGCCTACCACACCAATAGCTTCAGCCCGGCCGAGCAGGCTCGTCTGGCTGAGATGGCGGAAAAGCTGGTCAGCAAAAGAATTCCGGTGTTAATTTCGAATCACGACACGCCTGATACGCGCGAATGGTACAAAGCCGCGAAGCATTTTCAGGTAAAAGTGCGGCGTAGCATTAGCAGCAACGGCGGCACACGTAAAAAGGTGGACGAACTTCTGGCGCTTTATCGACCCTGAGCCTTTGCCCGCCGGTAAACACATTTCAAGGAGATGCGGATGAAACAGTTTTTGATTGCCCCCTCAATTCTGTCGGCCGATTTTGCCCGCCTGGGTGAAGACACTGCCAAAGCTCTCGCGGCTGGCGCGGATGTCGTCCATTTCGACGTTATGGATAACCACTACGTTCCCAACCTGACCATCGGTCCGATGGTGCTTAAAGCGCTGCGTAACTACGGGATCACCGCGCCCATTGACGTGCATCTGATGGTGAAACCGGTTGACCGCATCGTACCCGATTTCGCCGCGGCGGGTGCCAGCATCATCACTTTCCACCCGGAAGCCTCCGAACACGTTGACCGCACGCTACAGCTGATCAAAGAGAACGGCTGTAAGGCGGGGCTGGTCTTTAACCCGGCGACCCCGCTGAGCTATCTCGACTACGTGATGGACAAGCTGGACGTGATCCTGCTGATGTCCGTCAACCCGGGCTTTGGTGGTCAGTCATTTATCCCTCAGACCCTCGACAAACTGCGTGAAGTGCGCCGCCGTATCGATGAGTCTGGCTATGATATTCGTCTGGAAGTGGACGGCGGCGTGAAGGTCAATAACATCGGTGAGATTGCGGCGGCAGGGGCGGATATGTTCGTCGCAGGCTCCGCCATCTTCGATCAACCGGATTACAAAAAAGTCATTGATGAAATGCGCCGTGAACTGGCGAAGGTAAGTCATGGATAAATTGCAGGCTATTCGGGGTGTAGCATTTGACCTCGACGGCACGCTGGTCGACAGCGCGCCAGGATTAACCAGCGCCGTCGATCAGGCGCTGTATGCCCTTGAACTCCCCGTTGCAGGCGAAGAGCGCGTCGTGACGTGGATTGGTAACGGTGCAGACGTGCTGATGGAGCGCGCGCTGACCTGGGCTCGTCAGGAGCGTGCCTCTCAGCGTTCCGCGCAAGGTAAACCGAGTGTTGACCACGCGGATATTCCCCAGGATGAGCAGCAGCGTATTCTGCGCAAACTGTTCGACCGTTTCTACGAAGAGACCGTCGAAGAGGGCAGCTTCCTGTTCCCGGATGTCGCTGAAACGCTGAGCGCGCTATATGCTAAAGGCATCCCGCTGGGGCTGGTAACTAACAAGCCGACACCGTTCGTTGCGCCTCTGCTGGAAGCGCTGGATATCGCGAAATACTTCTCCGTGATTGTGGGCGGCGATGACGTACAGAATAAAAAGCCGCATCCGGAACCGCTATTGCTGGTGGCAGGAAAATTATCCTTAGCACCTGCGGAGCTGCTCTTTGTCGGGGATTCCCGCAATGATATTCTGGCTGCCAGAGCGGCAGGTTGCCCGTCGGTTGGGTTGACCTACGGCTACAACTACGGTGAAGCCATTACGCTGAGTGAGCCGGACGTTGTGTTCGACCACTTCAAAGATTTGTTGCCCGCACTCGGGCTCTCGCACAGTGAACATCAGGAATTGAATAATGACTAAGCCCATCGTTTTTAGTGGCGCACAGCCTTCAGGTGAACTGACCATTGGTAACTACATGGGTGCGTTACGTCAGTGGGTGAGCATGCAGGATGACTACCACTGCATTTACTGCATCGTGGATTTGCATGCTATCACCGCGCGTCAGGATCCAGAGAAGCTTCGCAAAGCAACGCTCGATACGCTGGCGCTGTACCTGGCGTGCGGTATCGATCCCGAGAAGAGCACCATTTTCGTTCAGTCTCACGTACCAGAGCACGCGCAGCTGGGCTGGGCGCTGAACTGCTACACCTATTTCGGCGAGCTGAGCCGCATGACCCAGTTCAAGGATAAGTCTGCGCGCTACTCTGAGAACATCAACGCCGGTCTGTTTGACTATCCGGTGCTGATGGCGGCCGACATTCTGCTGTACCAGACCAACCAGGTGCCGGTGGGTGAAGACCAGAAGCAGCACCTGGAGCTGAGCCGCGATATTGCCCAACGCTTCAATGCGCTTTACGGCGACGTGTTCAAAGTGCCTGAGCCGTTTATTCCGAAATCCGGCGCGCGCGTGATGTCCCTGCTGGAGCCGACCAAAAAGATGTCCAAGTCTGACGATAACCGCAACAACGTTATCGGCCTGCTGGAAGATCCGAAATCGGTGGTGAAAAAGCTCAAGCGTGCGGTGACCGACTCCGATGAGCCGCCAGTGGTGCGCTACGACGTGCAGAACAAAGCGGGCGTATCCAACCTGCTGGACATTCTCTCCGGTGTGACCGGACAGAGCATCCCTGAGCTGGAAAAACACTTTGAAGGCAAGATGTACGGCCACCTGAAAGGCGAAGTGGCAGACGCCGTTTCCGGCATGCTGACCGAGTTGCAGGAGCGCTATCACCGTTACCGTAACGACGAAGCTTTCCTGCAAAAAGTGATGAAAGAGGGCGCAGAAAAAGCCAGCGCGCGCGCGTCGGAAACCCTGAAAGCGGTGTACGAGGCGATTGGGTTTGTGGCGAAACCTTAAGCCGCCACCCGACAAATACGGACTCAATAAAAAAACCGGGAAATTCCCGGTTTTTTTACGCCTGAAAAACGCTTACTGCTGTGCCGCCGGGCCGCAACCGCCAATGATCTTCGAAATGGAGATCGCCGGATGCAGCAGGTAATCATAGCTGCAATTATTTTTAGTATTTTGAACGTGACCGGTGCAGGCCGTCAGAGTTGATAACAGGCCGACCAGAACGGCAGCTTTAGCCAGTTTGAACATACGCATTCCTTGTCTAAAAATCTAAAATTGGATGTAACACGAGGGAATAAATGGAAAAGTTCCATTATGCGGGCGGTATGTTATCGATTGAGGTAAGAAGGGAGTAGTCCGCTTCAAGACTACTCCCGGGAGAGAGATTGTGCGTTAGTGGCTGGAGAACCAGTTCAGTTTTTCACGCAGTGCTACCACGCGGCCCACCACGATCAGCGCCGGGCTTTCAACCTGCTGCGCCAGCTCACCCAGCTGCGTCAGCACGCCATCGACCACGCGCTGCGTAATGGCGGTGCCGTTTTCCACCAGTGCGACCGGCATATCTGCTTCCATGCCGTGCTCCAGCAGTTTCGCCTGAATCGTGGCTGCCTGATTTAGCCCCATGTAGAAGACCAGCGTCTGCTTTTCAGCGGCCAGATTATGCCAGTCCAGCTCGCTGCCGGTTTTCAGGTGGCCCGTCACCAGGCGCACGCTCTGGGCATAGTCGCGATGGGTTAACGGAATGCCGGAATAGGCAGAACAGCCGGATGCCGCCGTAATACCCGGCACCACGGAGAATGGAATGCCCGCGTTGCAGAGAGTTTCCAGCTCCTCGCCGCCGCGACCAAAGATAAAGGGATCGCCCCCTTTCAGACGCACCACACGCTTACCTTTCTGCGCTTCCCGCAGCAGGATCTGGTTGATCTCCTCCTGCGGTACGCAGTGATAACCTGCCCGTTTGCCGACGAACACGCGGTCAGCATCGCGGCGTACCAGATTCATGATGTCATCAGAGACCAGACGGTCATACACCACGATGTCCGCCTGCTGGATCTGCTGGAGACCCTTCAGCGTCAGCAAGCCCGCATCGCCGGGACCTGCGCCCACCAGTACCACTTCACCGCGATGATCCAGCGGCTCGCTCAGGAGCTGTTCGGTCGTCTCTTCAACGGCTTTGGCGTCCTGATTGGCCAGCGACTGCGCCAGCCTGTCATTGACAAAGAACTTCTCCCAGAAGCGACGGCGTTCGCCCACGGTTGCGAAGGTTTGCTTCACGCGGGAACGCAGCTGCCCGGCGTATTGGGCAATCTGGCCAAGATGCTGCGGCAGCACGGCTTCCAGTTTTTCCCGCAGCAGACGGGCAAGAACGGGCGAGCGGCCACCGGACGACACCGCAATCATCAGCGGTGAACGGTCGATAATCGACGGCATGATAAAGCTCGCCTCTTTCGGCGCATCCACCACGTTACAGAAGATGCGGCGCGCTTCGCAGGCGTCGCTGACGCGCTGGTTAACGTCATCGTTATCCGTTGCGGCGATGGTCAGCCAGCAGGTATCCAGCAGGGATTCATCAAATTCGCCCTGCACCTGGGTGAGCATCCCTTCCTGCGCCCAGACGTCAAACTGTGGGGCGAAGGTGAGGGCGTTAACGGTCAGTCGGGCGCCCGCCTCTAACAGCAGGCGCGCCTTGCGTTCAGCCACATCGCCGCCGCCCACGAGCAGGCAGTCGCGGTTGCGTAATTGACAAAAAATCGGCAGGTGATCCACGACGTTACCTCACAGCATTCATGGCGGGGGAAGAATTGACGTCAGGATAACAGCAGGAATCGTACAGAACATACGGTTTTTCCTGCCGTTACCCATAAGGGGTCATAAGCCTTTCCTATTGAAAAGGCGAGAGGTTACGCTTTCAGCTGCACCTCGCCGTCCTTCACGCGGACGTCGTAGTGTTTGACCGAGAAGCTTTCATCTTCCATGCAGAGTCCGTCGGTTAAGCGGAAGCGCTGCTTTTTCAGCGGGCTGGCAACCCACAGCTCGCCCTGGTGCTCCGCAATCAGACCGCGGGAGAGCACGCTGGCCTCGAAGAACGGGTCGATATTGCTGATGGCATAGACCTGTTCATCGTGGCGAGGACGGAAAATCGCCACCTGCTCGTTGCCCAGCAGGGCACAGACGCCGGTTGCTGGCAGAATGTCGTTAATATTGCAGATGTTTACCCACTGGCTCATGCGTTTTCCTCCACCAGCATCACCGGAATACGTTCATACGGGGTCGCTGGACGATGCTGTTCACGCTCCGGCACCACCTGCACGTTCGGGTCGCGCTGGGTGCTGTTGATAAAGTGTTTGAAGCGCGTCTGCGCCGCTGGCGTGTTCACGGTTTCGGTCCACTCGCAGATCACCGCCTCGCGCAGTCGAGTCATCTCGGATTCCAGCTGTTCATTCAGGCCCAGCTTGTCGTCGATAATGACCGACTTCAGGTAGTCGATGCCGCCTTCGAGGTTATCGAGCCAGGAGGCGGTACGGGTCAGCTTATCGGCGGTACGGATGTAGAACATCATGAAGCGGTCGAGATACTGAATCAGCGTGTCGCGATCGAGATCCGCCGCCAGCAGGTCCGCGTGGCGCGGTTTCATCCCGCCGTTGCCGCACACGTACAGGTTCCAGCCTTTCTCGGTGGCAATAATACCCACGTCTTTACCCTGCGCTTCCGCACATTCGCGGGTACACCCTGAGACGCCGAACTTCATTTTGTGCGGCGTACGGATGCCTTTGTAGCGGTTTTCCAGCTCTACGCCGAAGCCCACGCTGTCGCCCACGCCGTAGCGGCACCAGGTGCTGCCCACGCAGGTTTTCGCCATGCGCAGCGCCTTGGCGTACGCGTGACCGGTTTCAAAGCCCGCTTCAATCAGCTGACGCCAGATTTCCGGCAGGTCATCTTTCTGCGCGCCGAACAGGCCGATACGCTGGGAACCGGTGATTTTGGTGTACAGGTTAAACTCACGGGCGATACGGCCCACGGCGACCAGCCCTTCAGGGGTGATTTCCCCCCCGGCAGAACGCGGGATCACCGAGTAAGTCCCGTCTTTCTGAATATTGGCCAGGAAGTTATCGTTGGTGTCCTGAAGCGGAGTGTGTTCTGGTTTGAGCACATATTCGTTCCAGCAGGACGCAAGTAGCGAACCAACAGTAGGCTTACATACTTCACAGCCATAGCCCTGGCCGTGTTTCTCCAGCAGTTCGTCAAAGGACTTAATGCCTTCCACGCGGATCAGGTGGTACAGCTCCTGGCGAGAGTAAGCGAAGTGCTCGCACAGGTTGTTGTTCACTTCAATGCCCTGTTTTGCCAGCTCGGCGTTCAGCACCTGGGTGACCAGCGGGATACAGCCGCCGCAGCCGGTCCCGGCTTTGGTTTCCGCCTTCAGCGCCGCAACGGTGTGGCAGCCTTTGTTAATGGCGGAGATCAGCATGCCTTTGGTGACGTCGAAGCAGGAACAGATTTGCGCGCTGTCCGGCAGTTTATCCACACCGATGGACGGCTTACCGCTGGAGGCGTGCGCCGGGAGGATCAGCGCGTCCGGGTTTTCCGGCAGCTCAATGGCGTTCAATACCAGCTGGAGCAGGTTGCCGAAGTCGCTGGTGTCGCCCACCAGCACCGCCCCGAGCAGGGTTTTGTTGTCCTGGCTGACGATAAGACGTTTGTAGACTTCTTTGCTTTCGTCCAGATAAACATAGCTGCGGGAGTTCGGGGTGCGACCATGCGCATCGCCAATACCGCCCACGTCCACGCCCAGCAGCTTCAGCTTGGCGCTCATGTCTGCGCCGGTGAAGGCGTTTTCGCTGCCCAGGATATGATCCACGGCGACCTGCGCCATTTTGTACCCAGGCGCGACCAGGCCGAATACGCGGTTGTTCCAGCTGGCGCATTCGCCGATGGCGTAAATATCCGGGTCGGAGGTCTGGCAGGTGTCGTTAATCATGATCCCACCGCGCTGCGCGACGGCCAGACCGCATTGCGTTGCCAGCTTGTCGCGCGGGCGGATACCGGTGGAGAAGACGATGAAGTCCACTTCCAGCTCGCTGCCGTCGGCAAAGCGCATGGTTTTGCGTGCTTCAGTCCCTTCCTGAACGATCTCTTTGGTGTTTTTGCTGGTGTGAACTTTCACGCCCATGCTTTCGATCTTACGGCGCAGCTGATCGCCACCCATGTGGTCGAGCTGTTCGGCCATCAGCATCGGGGCAAATTCGATAACGTGGGTTTCAACGCCGAGGTTTTTCAGCGCGCCTGCCGCTTCCAGACCCAGCAGACCACCGCCGACAACCGCGCCGCGTTTGCTTCGACGTGCGCAGGATTCGATGGCGTTGAGGTCTTCAATGGTACGGTAAACGAAACAATCCTGGGTTTCCGACCCTTTAATAGGCGGGATCCACGGATACGAGCCCGTCGCCATGATCAGCTTATCGTAAAAAACCGTACGTCCGGCGCTGGAGTGGATTACTTTCTCCTGACGGTTGATGGTGATAGCGCGTTCGCCCACCAGCACTTTTACGCCATGCTTCTCGTAGAACCCTTCACGCACCAGAGAGAGCTCTTCGGCGGTATGGTGAGAGAAGTAAGAAGACAAGTGCACACGGTCGTACGCCTTGCGGGGTTCTTCACAGAACACGGTAATATCGAACTGCTCAGCATCGGCTTTATCGAGAAGATCCTCAATAAAGCGGTGGCCGACCATGCCGTTACCGATGATAGCGAGTCTGACTTTGCTCATTTTTGCCTCGATTTCTTTTCTATTACTGCCTACCTTAACGATTCAGCAGGGGCACTTATTGATGCAAATCAAATACGCCTTCACCTACCCCTTAGGGGGTATATCTATGATTTGTCAGGATTTTTATAAGTGACGGATATTGTTTGATTTTTGTGCTTGTTCGTTTTTCGCACAAAATTAATGGGGTTTTTACCCATCGGCGGGCAGGGCGGGTGAGCACAGGGGAAACCCCTTTGCAGTACGCAAAGGGGTTACGGCGATTAGTGGGTAGCTGTTGCCGGGTTGTGTTGACGGTGACGGGTCACAAAGCCCAGCACGAAGCACATGATAAACACTACGGCGTACAGACCGTTAGCGGTATGCAGCGCCGCCAGCGGGCCGCTGTGCGCAACAATCGGGCCCGTGACCACGAAGGTCAGCATGGTGCCGATGGTGCCGCAGGTCAGCACGAAGTTCACCAGCTTTGGCGAGGCCACTTTGGTCTGAAGAGAGCCAAGGGTGATGATCGAGGTATAAATCGCGCTGGAGAAGAAGCCCAGGGTCAGGATGAACCACGGCATATGCTCCGGGGAACCGTTGATGAACAGATACATCAGCACGGTCGCCAGACCCGCCAGAACGGTCAGGATCCGTTGCAGGTCGAAGAAGCGCAGGATAAAGCTAAACGCCCACATGCCGAACATGTAAGACATCCAGAAATCGCTCACCAGTTTACCCGCGTCGTTCAGGCTCATGCCCAGACCTTTCGCATACTCAGGAACCCAGGAGATAAAGCCCAGCTGGCCGAGGATGTAACACAGCGCGGCGATGGAGAGGAACAGTACGCCGATACCCCATTTTTCTTTCGCAACCGGCTCGGATGTAGTCTGCGCTTTTTTGCCCAGCACCGGGAACTCGCAGCCGAAGGTGAGAATGAAGATCGCGACATAGACCAGACCAATGCAGGCATATACCCAGTACCACTCAATGCTGCGCGCCAGAAGATACGCGGCGACCATCGGGAAAATCATCCCGGCCATGCTGAAGAAGGAGTCGGTGAACAGCAGACGCGCGCCGCGCTGGCGGCCTTCATACATGTGCGTAATCAGAAACGTACCGATCGACATGGTGATCCCGCTCACCAGGCCCAGTACGAACATGGCGGCAGAGAAGAGGGCGATGCTGTGGCTCAACATCAGGCCCGCCACGGCGGCAACCATCAGCACGAAGCCAAAACGCAGCTGCGTTTTCAGCGGTACGATTTCCATCAGCCAGGCATTAAGGAAAATAGAGATCAGGATCCCCGCGTTCAGGAAGGTGAAGGTGTTACTCATGCTGGAAACGGGCAGCTGGAAGTAGTCTGCGATATTTCCCATCACCATCCCGGTGACGATCACCAACGCGCCGGTCAGGGCGTAAGAGAAGAAGCTAATCCATGTGAGCTTGATGCGATTGCTGTTAGTCATGTCTGGCCTGTTAAAAGTAAAGAAAAACGCAATGACTGCGTTTGAGCGGGCAGATTTTAGTCGCGAAAGTGATCTAATTAAATCTTTTCAGAAAATTTTGAGCACAATTGCAGGTTTTAACGTGATGCAGATCACATTACGTTGCAGGGTGAACAATCGTTTGCGCGGTAATAATTGTTTCAATTTGGTAAAATTAGGTAAAAGACTGGTCTGGGTTCATACTGCTCTTTAGAATCAAGCCATTCGCTTTTTATACTGCGCTTTGTTAAGGAATTCTCATGCTCAAATCAACACTGGCGGCTGTTGCAGCTGTGTTTGCTCTTTCTGCCGTTTCCCCTGCTGCGCTGGCAGCCAAAGGAGACCCTCACGTCCTGCTGACTACCTCTGCGGGGAATATTGAGCTGGAGCTGGATAGCCAGAAAGCCCCTGTTTCGGTGAAAAACTTCCTCGACTACGTGAACAGTGGTTTTTATAACAACACCACGTTCCACCGCGTGATCCCGGGCTTTATGATTCAGGGTGGCGGTTTTAACGAGCAGATGCAGCAGAAACAGCCCAACCCGCCCATCAAAAATGAAGCTGACAACGGCCTGTTGAACAAGCGCGGCACCATCTCCATGGCGCGTACGGCGGACAAAGACAGCGCCACCAGCCAGTTCTTCCTCAACGTGGCTGATAACGCCTTCCTGGACCACGGTCAGCGCGACTTTGGCTACGCGGTGTTTGGCAAAGTGGTGAAAGGCATGGACGTGGCGGATAAGATCTCTCAGGTTCAGACTCACGATGTCGGTCCATACCAGAATGTGCCGACTAAGCCTGTCGTCATTCTCTCCGCGAAAGTGCTGCCGTAATCGTTCGTCCACACGGGCATATCCTGCCCGTGTCTTTCCGCCCTCCCTGCGAAAGCGCGTTTTGCTGCTTATACTTGTGGCAAACGGACTATTCAGGGAGGCGTAGTGAAAAAACTCACCGACAAGCAAAAATCCCGTCTCTGGGAGCAACAACGTAATGTCAATTTTCAGGCCAGCTGCCTCCTTGAAAAAGGTAAGGGGCCCGCTGAACCCGATATCGAGACGCTGGAACTGGGGCCTTCCGCACCGGGTTTACCCCATCTGTGTCTTATTCACCGCCATTTATTCCGCAACGAAATGAAAGGCGCGGGCGAGCTGCGCACCGCCGATATTTCCAAGGGCGACATTCCTTTTTGCCATTTCGAGTACATCGAGAAAGTGGGTAATGAGCTGATGGCTTCGCTGGAAAGTGATAAATATCTGGTAGGCCTTCAGAAAGAAGAGTTTACAGACAGAATCAGTCATTACTACTGTGAAATCAACATGCTACATCCGTTTATGAGCGGTAATGGCGTGGCCCAGCGGATCTTCTTTGAACAACTGGCTATTCATGCGGGCTACGTGCTGAACTGGCAGGGGATCGACCCGGACGACTGGGCTGCCGCCAACCAGAGCGGGGCGATGGGGGATTTGACCGCCCTGAACGTCATCTTCGCCAAAGTTTTGAGCGAAGCGCGGGAATCTGCGTAAAATAGGGCGGCCATTTTTTCAGGAGCCGCCATGATTCTGCTGATTGATAACTATGATTCCTTTACCTGGAACCTCTACCAGTATTTTTGCGAGCTGGGGGCAGAGGTGGTTGTCCGCCGTAACGATGAGATCGCGCTGGATGACATTGACGCGCTGGCACCTCAGAAAATCGTGATTTCGCCCGGGCCGTGTACCCCGTCGGAGTCCGGCATCTCGCTGGCGGTAATCCAACACTATGCGGGCAAACTGCCGATTCTGGGCGTCTGCCTGGGTCACCAGGCCATTGCGCAGGTCTTTGGCGCCACCATTGTCCGTGCCGCGAAAGTCATGCATGGCAAAACCTCACCGATCACACACACCGGTACCGGCGCATTCCTGGGGCTAAACAATCCGTTAACCGTGACGCGCTACCATTCTCTGATTATTGATCCGCCGACCCTGCCGGCCTGCTTTGAGGTTACCGCCTGGAGCGAGACGCAGGAGATCATGGGCATTCGCCACCGCGAGTACGATCTGGAAGGTGTGCAGTTCCACCCGGAAAGCATTCTCAGCGAACAGGGGCACGCGCTGCTGGCTAATTTCCTTAATCGCTGAATATCGGTTGCCTTGCTGTGATTTTTTATGCATATTTTGTGATTATATTTTCACAATAACTGTGACATAAAAATGGATGGTCATGACATGGCAACTGAACAACCAGCAATTACCCGCGCGACATTCGATGAAGTGATCCTGCCGATTTATGCACCGGCTGAATTTATCCCGGTGAAAGGGAGAGGCAGCCGCGTCTGGGATCAGCAGGGCAACGAGTATGTTGATTTCGCAGGCGGTATTGCGGTGACGGCACTGGGCCATTGCCATCCTGCGCTGGTGGACGCGCTGAAAACGCAGGGCGAAACGCTGTGGCACACCAGCAACGTGTTCACCAACGAACCGGCGCTGCGTCTGGGGCGTAAGATCATCGATGCCACCTTCGCCGAACGCGTGCTGTTTATGAACTCCGGCACCGAAGCCAACGAAACCGCCTTTAAGCTGGCGCGCTACTACGCAACCACGCGTCATAGTCCGTACAAAACCAAAATCATCGCCTTCCATAACGCCTTCCACGGTCGCTCGTTCTTTACCGTTTCCGTGGGCGGCCAGCCGAAGTATTCCGACGGCTTTGGTCCGAAACCTGCGGATATCATCCACGTGCCGTTTAACGATCTGCACGCCGTTAAAGCGGTGATGGACGATCACACCTGTGCCGTGGTGGTCGAGCCCATTCAGGGGGAAGGCGGCGTCACGGCGGCCACCCCGGAATTTCTGCAAGGGCTGCGCGAACTGTGCGACGAGCACCAGGCGCTGCTGGTGTTTGATGAAGTGCAGTGTGGGATGGGGCGTACCGGGGATCTGTTCGCTTATATGCACTACGGCGTAACGCCGGATATTCTGACCAGCGCGAAAGCGCTCGGCGGCGGTTTCCCGGTCAGTGCGGTACTCACTACCCAGGATATCGCTTCCGCATTTCATGTGGGCTCACACGGCTCCACCTACGGCGGTAATCCGCTGGCGTGTGCCGTGGCGGGTGCGGCGTTCGATATCATTAATACGCCGGACGTCCTGAATGGCGTGAATGCGAAACGCGATCTGTTTTTGAAACATCTTCAGCAGATTGACGAACAGTTTGATGTCTTCAGCGAAATCCGCGGAATGGGGCTGCTGATTGGCGCCGAGTTGAAGCCTCAGTATAAAGGCCGCGCGCGCGATTTCCTGCACGCCGCCGCGCACGAAGGCGTCATGGTGCTCAATGCCGGGCCGGACGTGATGCGCTTTGCGCCATCGCTTGTGGTGGAAGACAAAGACATCGAAGACGGATTAACCCGTTTTGCCGCGGCAGTCGCGAAGATCGTCAGCGACTAATACGCGGTTCGTTTTAACCGGCGCGTTAACCAAATCCCGTGATGCGGGCGCTGACGCCATGCCACCGACGAAATGGTGTGCATGGTGTTCAGGTGGCCGAGAACGCGCTGTAAATGCTGCTCAAGGGTGCTCATCGGCCCGTGGGTCAGCGTCTCCGGCGCTTCCAGAATGTTCGAATCACCTGACTCGCCC
Organism: Enterobacter cloacae complex sp. IR5402; assembly: GCF_049238125.1. Classification (NCBI taxonomy): domain Bacteria; kingdom Pseudomonadati; phylum Pseudomonadota; class Gammaproteobacteria; order Enterobacterales; family Enterobacteriaceae; genus Enterobacter; species Enterobacter cloacae complex sp. IR5402. The sequence continues at coordinate 26,315 of NZ_JBMKHO010000009.1, read as the reverse complement.
GGTGCATCATACTCCAGGCGCTGCTGACAGCGCTGCAACGCAATTTCACACGACTGCAAATAGCGCTGCGCCAGATCCGGCGTCAGCATCGTGTGCTCCCGCGCCAGCGTCGTCATGGCATTGATGTGCTCGACGATAAACTGGCTGTGCGTGACCCACAGCTTCATGTCAGCCAGATAGTGCGCGTTAAAGCCCGGCTCCTGCATGGCCTGGTTAAGGGAGTTGAACAGGGCGTTATGCGCCTGGTTGACCTTCATGCGCTCGTAGGCCAGCGGAGAGGGTTGTGGGTCATCGCTCAGGATCAGACGAATGGCCTGCTGGTCAGCTTCCAGCGCGTCGTGGGCGTTCTGCCTCAACAGCCCACTCTGCCACTGCGGCCACAGCCAGACCATGCCGCCAAAGGCGATCAGGCAGCCAATCAGCGTATCGACCAGACGGGCAATAATAAACTGTTCCCCGTTAAGCGTGAGCAGTTGAAGGGTATACACCGCCGTCACCGTAAAGCCCACCATCGCCCAGCCGTAGTTTTTGCGGATAATCAGATAGCTCACCAGCGTGATTGCCAGCATACCGGCCAGGGTATAGCCCTCCGGCACGTGGAAGTGCAGCGTCACGCCCGCGATAATCAGCCCCGCCATCGTGCCGCCCGCCCGATGCAGAATGCGCACCCGCGTGGCGCCATAGCCGTTCTGGGTAACAAACAGTACGGTCATTAAGATCCAGTAGGGTTTCGGCAGGTGCAGGGCCATTCCCATCAGGCTGGCGATGCTCAGCATCACACTGATCCGTGCGGCATTGCGCAGGGCAGAAGATTTCAGTGAAAGATAGCTTTTGAGCGCGGGCAGCAGCGGCAGCCGTTTTTGCTTATCGGCCATCAGGTCGCGGGCATAAAGCGGGCGCTGGGTGCGTAACACCCGGGCGATGCGGCTGAAATGCCAGGCAGCAAATTGCCCGACCGGGTTATCCGCGTGCTGACGCGCAATCTTTTCCAGCGCGCCGAGCTGTTTGTCCATGTTAAAGCGCGTCGGGTAGCGGTGATAGAGGATATCGTCAGCCAGCACCCGCAGGCGGGCCGCGACGGTCTGCGCGTTCCAGCGGATCACCGCTTCTGCATGGCTGCGCTCCACCAGCTTTTGCACCTCTTCCGGATTATGAAGGCTGACGGAGATATGCTCCTGCAAATCCAGCCCGACCTGGAAGATTCGCAGCAGCCGCTTGTATTCATGATTTTTGTTGGCGGCAAGCATGTGCAGCTGCTGATAGCACTGGCTGATCAGATCCACCACTTTTTGCTGGCGCGCCAGTAGCGGCGGCAGGGATTTTTCCGGGTCGGTATGTTGAGTGAGCAGGGTGTATTTTGCTTCGCAGTATTCAGCAAGCTGCACGTAGAGCAGGCTCAGGGATTCGCGCAGCGGCTGTTCCCGCCACAGCCAGAACCAGAACCAGTTAAACAGCCCGTACCACAGCGTGCCGAGGGCGTAGATCAGCAATGGCTCCCACACCGGCATGTTGCCTGCAAGGCTTAAGGTGAAGATGGCGGCAATCAGCGACGCGGGAAGCAGGCGGGCGTGTAGCGAGCTGATTTCGGCGGTGACGCCGAGCGTCATCGCCAGCACGGTCAGGATCAGAGGCAGAGGAATGTCGCGGGCCAGTAAGAGCTGTACGGCAAGGCTACAGCCGGCAAACAGGCAGCCGCCAATAATCAGACGTTTAAAAAAGCGTTTATGGGGCGTATCCAGACCGGCAATGTTGCAGCAGGCGGGCACGAGGGAAAACAGCAGGCCTTGCTGAAGATGTCCGAGGATCAGGCCCACGGCCACGGGAAGACACAACACCAGCGTTTGTCGCAGTGCGTAGTTAACTTCCGGGTGATAGATCAGCCTGCGCCACATGAGGAGTAGAGACAAAAACGGCGTGCCACCCTGCGGCGGCACGCCGTTTGACCGGAATTAACGGGTCCCGTAAACCACGATGGTTTTACCGTGGGCGGAGATCAGGTTCTGATCTTCCAGCATCTTCAGGATACGGCCCACTGTTTCACGGGAGCAGCCGACGATCTGACCGATTTCCTGGCGGGTAATTTTAATTTGCATACCGTCAGGGTGAGTCATGGCGTCTGGTTGTTTCGCCAGGTTCAGCAGCGTCTGCGCGATACGACCGGTTACGTCCAGGAAGGCGAGGTTACCTACCTTCTCAGAGGTCACTTGCAGACGGCGTGCCATCTGGGAAGAGAGACGCATCAGGATGTCAGGGTTGACCTGAATCAGCTGACGGAATTTCTTATAAGAAATTTCAGCCACTTCACATGCTGTTTTTGCACGAACCCAGGCGCTACGTTCCTGGCCTTCTTCAAACAGGCCCAGTTCACCGATAAAATCGCCCTGGTTCAGATAAGAAAGGATCATCTCTTTCCCTTCTTCATCTTTGATCAGCACGGCCACCGAGCCTTTAACGATGTAATACAACGTTTCCGCTTTTTCACCCTGGTGAATCAGCGTGCTCTTTGATGGGTACTTATGAATGTGGCAATGAGACAAGAACCATTCGAGAGTCGGGTCTGTTTGCGGTTTGCCAAGCACCATGCGCTGTTATCCTCTGTTATAAGCTGTCACCAGAGTCATAAGATGCATCCGGACTCTGGGGTTGCAATCGAATTCTTACCCATACCTGGGAAGTCGGCTGTCGTAACGTTTCGCAGCCAGTAAAGTTTGATGTCCTCTGCATACATGTGTAACGTCAATGTATTACTGTAGCATCCAGAGTGTTTTAGCATAGCTTTCGCCGCGTGTCTCCTGGTGTCTCGCTTCAGCATGACGCAGGTCGCCTTCCGTTGCGAGAAATGTAACGTACACGTAATCTGTCATAAAAAATGCAACGTTGGAGTGAGTGAATATGCAAGCGCGTGTGAAATGGGTTGAAGGGTTAACGTTCCTGGGCGAGTCTGCTTCCGGGCATCAGGTTTTGATGGATGGCAACTCCGGCGATAAAGCGCCAAGCCCGATGGAGATGGTGCTGATGGCGGCGGGCGGATGCAGCGCGATCGACGTGGTGTCGATCCTGCAAAAAGGCCGTCATGGCGTGACCGATTGTGAAGTGAAGCTGACGTCAGAACGTCGCGAAGAGGCGCCACGCCTGTTCACGCATATTAATCTGCACTTTATCGTCACCGGCAAAGAACTGAAGGATGCGGCGGTCTCGCGTGCGGTTGACCTGTCTGCGGAGAAATACTGCTCTGTGGCGTTAATGCTGGAGAAAGCGGTAAACATCACCCATTCGTATGAAGTGATAGAGGCTTAATTATTGGGGCATCGTGCGTGTTGATGCCCTCACCCTAACCCTCTCCCACGGGGAGAGGGAACATGTTCACGCGATTTGCTTTCCTTCCATCAGCCGCTGCACCAGCGGTGTCATGATAAGTTCCATTGCCAGCCCCATTTTTCCCCCGGGCACCACTAACGTATTCATGTGCGAAATAAACGAACCTTGTAGCATCGCCAGCAGCCAGGGGTAATCAATGCCTTCCAGGTTGCGGAAGTGGATCACCACAAAGCTCTCGTCCAGGGAAGGGATGCTTTTTGCGGCGAACGGGTTGGAGGTGTCCACGGTGGGGACGCGCTGGAAGTTAATGTGGGTTCGGGAGAACTGCGGCGTCAGGAAGTTGATGTAATCTTCCATGGAGCGCACCACCGAGTCCATGACCGCCTCTCGCGAATGGCCGCGCTCGCTCATGTCACGCGTCAGCTTCTGGATCCACTCAAGGTTAACAATCGGCACCACCCCCACCAGCAAATCCACGTGGCGCGCCACGTCGTGCTGAGGCGTCACCACGCCGCCGTGCAATCCTTCGTAAAACAGCACGTCAGTCGGTTCCGGCAGCGGCTGCCAGGGCGTGAACGTGCCGGGGACCTGGTTCCAGGGCACGGCTTCATCGTAGGTGTGGAGATACTTGCGGGACTGCCCGGTACCGCTTTGCCCGTATTCACGGAAGGTTTGCTCCAGCAGGCCGAAGTCATTGGCCTCCGGGCCGAAGTAGCTGATGTGTTTACCCAGATCGCGCGCCTTGCGGATGGCCATATCCATCTCCGGGCGCGTGTAGCGGTGAAAGCTGTCGCCTTCTACCTCGGCCGCCCGTAAGTTAAGCTGGGCGAAGATCTTGCGGAAGGCGAGGCTGGTGGTAGTGGTTCCCGCCCCACTCGAACCCGTAACGGCAATAACCGGATGTCTGGCAGACATAGCAACTCCCTGACTGGAAAAGTGTAAAGATCAGCCATGAAACGCGTTGCGGGGCATGATATTGACCGTCTCATGCAGTTCGGACCATACCAGCACCACGTCGCCGCTTTTAAGCTGGCGCTTAACATCGTTGACCTTTTGTTCAAGCGAACGTTCATGTTCACCATAATCGGTGCCTTCGCGCAAGACAAAGCTTTCAATCAGATTATCGAGCGTGTCGGGAGAGAGATCCTGCCAGGGAATAATCATTTTTTACCGTCCAGATAGGCCGTTAACCAGTCGGGAATACGCGTCTCAAGCCACATTTTTGGCCGACGCAGCGTGCCGCCGACAAAACCGACGTGTCCCCCGAATTGGGTGAGCTGATACTCCACGTTGGCCGGCAGATGATCGGGCGCCGGGATCGAGTGATGATCCATAAACGGATCATCTTTGGCGTGGATAATCAGCGTGGGTTTCGTGATTTGATTCAGTAAAGGCATGGCGCTGCACTGACGGTAATAGTCAATCGCATCGGCAAAACCGTGAATTTTCGAGGTGATCAAATCATCAAACTCGCGCAGGCGCTTCACGCGTTTGAGCTGTTGCAGCGTCACAGGCAGCGTATCCGGATAGGCCTTCAGCTTGCGCGCGGCGTTGGCTTTCAGCAGGTTGAGCAGGTAGCGCTGGTACACTCGCGAAAAGCCCTTTTCCATATGATAGCTGCACTGCTCCAGCATAAACGGCGCAGAGACAATCACCGCCGCATCCAGCGGTACGGCGTCGCTCTCCTTCGCCAGCAGACAGGCCAGCATATTGCCGCCCAGCGAATACCCCACCGCTGCCGTTGGCGCCTCGCCGAAATTGTCTCTTAGCCAGCGCAGGAACCAGGTGCCGTCCTCGGTTTCACCCGAGTGATAAATGCGTTTCTGACGATTAGGCTCGCCGCTGCATCCGCGAAAATGCATCACCACCCCAAGCCAGCCGCGGGCTTTCGCCGCCTCAATGAGTCCGTGTGCGTAAGGGCTGTGCAGGCTGCCTTCCAGACCGTGAAACACTACCAGACGGGGTTTATGTCTGGCCCGATCCGGATCTTCGCTCCAGGCGAGATCCAAAAAGTCGCCATCCGGCAAATCCAGGCGTTGCCAGTGCGGGGTGAACTGTACCTTGCGGCGGATCAGGCGCGGCAGCATGGTTTGCAGGTGAGGGTTAGCCACACCGCGCATGGGCACGAACTCTGCGCTCTCTTCGGCTGCAATGTCGAAGTCTGAGGGAATGATTTGGGTCATAAGGGCGATGCTGATTCTTGTCAGAAATTAACTATACCTTCCGAATTGTACCCCGTTTAGCCCGTTTTTCCGAAACATGAACTGATCCCGATCACAAATATTTACCTCGATTATTACTCTCAGGCTAATGATTTGCCTCTACGCTTAATTGATGCCTTTCTCACCAGAGCGCACACTTTACTCAACGTTAAGCAAATCAGAATGATGTGCTGAATCAGGAGGTTAATAATGTTATCTGGGCAAACACCCACCCGGCAATGGAACACCCGACGCAGTGAGAAAGCGCGTCGTCTGGCGTCCGTACCGGTGCAGGGCAAGGTACTGCCAACCGGCGATCTTGTCGCCATGCTGGAAAAACTGATCGCACCAGGCGACAAAGTCGTTCTGGAAGGCAACAACCAGAAGCAGGCGGATTTCCTTTCCCGTTCACTGGCGGAAGTGAACCCGCAAATCGTGCACGATCTGCATATGATCATGCCGAGCGTGGGCCGCAGCGAACATCTGGACATCTTTGAGAAAGGCATCGCCCGCAAGCTCGACTTCTCCTTCTCCGGTACGCAAAGCCTGCGCATTTCGCAGCTGCTGGAGGATGGTCAGCTCGAAATCGGGGCGATTCACACCTACATCGAACTCTACTCACGTTTATACGTCGACCTTTCGCCAAACGTGGCGCTGATTGCCGGTTTTAAAGCGGACCGCAAAGGCAACCTCTATACCGGGGCGAGTACCGAAGATACCCCGGCGCTGGTGGAAGCCGCCGCGTTCCACGACGGCATCGTCATCGCGCAGGTGAACGAGCTGGTGGATGACGAGTGCGACCTTCCGCGTGTGGATATTCCGGGCTCGTGGATTGATTTTGTGGTGGTTGCCGATAAGCCGTTCTTTATCGAACCGCTTTTCACCCGCGACCCACGCCTGATCAAACAGGAACACATCCTGATGGCGATGATGGCGATTAAAGGCATCTACGCCGAACACCAGGTGCAGTCCCTGAACCACGGGATTGGCTTTAACACCGCAGCGATCGAGCTGCTGCTGCCAACCTACGGCGAACAGCTCGGACTCAAAGGCAAAATCTGTAAACACTGGACTTTGAACCCGCATCCAACGCTGATCCCGGCCATCGAAAGCGGCTGGGTGGAGAGCGTCCACTGCTTCGGCGGCGAGCTGGGGATGGAAGAGTACATCCGCGCTCGTCCGGACGTGTTCTTTACCGGTGCTGACGGCTCCATGCGCTCTAACCGCGCCTTCTGTCAGCTGGCTGGTCAGTACGCGGTCGATATGTTTATCGGCTCCACGCTACAGGTTGATGGTTACGCTAACTCCTCAACCGTGACTCGCGGCCGTCTTTCCGGCTTCGGCGGCGCGCCAAACATGGGCCACGATCCGCACGGTCGTCGCCACGCCACACCGGCCTGGCTGAACATGATCACCGAGCCTGACCCGATGCAGCGCGGTAAAAAGCTGGTTGTGCAGATGGTGGAAACCTTCCAGGCGGGCGTGAAGCCAACCTTCGTGGAAAAACTCGACGCTGTTGACGTCGCGAAAGCCTCCGGTATGCCGCTGGCGCCGGTCATGATTTATGGCGATGACGTCACCCACGTGCTGACGGAAGAGGGGATTGCTTACCTCTACCGGGCGAAAGATCTGGAAGAGCGTCGCGCCATGGTCGCCGCCGTGGCGGGTATCACCGATATCGGTCTGGGCGTTGACGCCAAACGCGTGGCGGAACTGCGCCAGAGCGGCAAGGTTGTGTATCCGGAAGATATGGGCATTCGTCGTACCGATGCCACTCGCTCTCTGCTGGCTGCGGGCAGCGTGGCTGACCTCGTTGAGTGGTCCGGTGGTCTGTATAACCCACCTGCGAAATTCCGGAGCTGGTAATGAAACTTCTGCCCCAGATCCAGGTTGAAGGCGGTGCCGAATGGCTGGCGCGAACCGCCACGCAGTGTCTGATTGACGAAGCACGTTTAAGCCCGAAGCCCGGTCTGGTGGACAGCCGGGGGAACGGCGCGCACCACGATTTATCGCTTGCGCTGATGGAGCGCTCCGCTCACAGCCTGACCCCCACGTTTCAGGCGCTGGCACAGCAGAGCTGGCAGCGTCCGGCGGATATTGCCCTCCGGCAAACCGTTGGCCGCCTGGGTCGCGAAGGTGAACGGCAGATGATGGCCGCTACCGACGGCGTGAACACGCACCGTGGCGCGATCTGGGCGCTGGGATTGCTGGTGAGCGCGGTGGCGATGCTGGGCGGCGATGCCCGGGCGCAAACCGTCGCGAACACCGCCGCTCAGCTGGCGAAGCTGCCGGATGACGTGGCGCCGAAAGTGTTCAGCAAGGGGTTACGCGTCACGCACCGCTACCGTGTACCGGGTGCGCGTGAAGAGGCTCAGCAGGCGTTTCCGCACATCATGCAGCGCGCGCTGCCGCAGCTTCGCCTCAGCCGTCTCAACGGCAGCAGCGAAACGCAGGCCAGACTCGACGCGCTGATGGCGATCATGACCTCGCTCACCGACACCTGCGTGCTGTCGCGCGCCGGCATGGAGGGGCTGGACGCCATGCAGAACGGCGCCCGTGCAGTGCTGAACGCCGGAGGATGCGCAACGCTCGCCGGCCAGCAGGCGCTGGCGCGGTTAGACCGTCAGATGCTGGCGCTTAACGCCTCGCCGGGCGGAGCCGCAGACCTGCTTGCCGCCACGCTGTTTCTTGACCGCGTCGAAACGCCCTATTCAAAGCATTAAGAGGATGTTATGGAAAAAATCACATTGACCGTGCCCGCCAGCCGCGAAGTAAGCGGCAGGGCGCTGGCAGGGGTAGTCGGTTCCGGGGATATGGAGGTGCTTTTCACCGCCGAACCGGGCCAGACCTTAACCATTGATATCACCACCTCCGTCGACAACAGCCGCGGGCGCTGGGAGGCGTTGTTCAACCGCCTGCAAACCGTCAGCAGCCTGCCCGCAGGTAAGCTGACTATCCACGACTTCGGCGCGACGCCGGGCGTGGCACGCATTCGTATCGAACAGGTCTTTGAAGGGGTGAATCATGCGTGATGACAGCAGCTTTATCGAACTAAAAGCGCGCCAGCGTGCACAGGCGCTGCTCGACGACGGCAGCTACCGCGAACTGCTGGATCCGTTCGAAGGCATTATCTCGCCATGGCTTGGGCCACAGGGGATTGTTCCTCAGGCTGATGATGGCATGGTGGTCGCGAAAGGGACCATCAACGGCCAGCCTGCGGTGGTGGTGGCGATTGAAGGCACCTTCCAGGGCGGCAGCATGGGCGAAGTGTCCGGCGCCAAAATGGCGGCGGCGCTGGAGCTGGCGGCGGAAGATAACCGCAACGGCATTCCGACTCAGGCGGTACTGTGCCTCGAAACCGGTGGCGTACGTTTGCAGGAAGCCAACCTTGGCCTGGCGGCGATTGCCGATATCCACGCCGCGATCGTTGACCTGCGTCGCTATACCCCGGTCGTCGGGATTGTCGCCGGGACCGTAGGCTGCTTCGGCGGGATGTCTATCGCCGCGGCGCTGTGCAGCTATCTGATTGTGACCCGCGAAGCGCGTCTTGGCCTCAACGGCCCGCAGGTTATTGAGCAGGAAGCGGGCATTGAAGAGTACGACTCCCGCGACCGTCCGTTTATCTGGAGCATGACCGGCGGCGAAGTGCGCTATGAAAGCGGGCTGGTGGACGCGCTCGTCGGCGACGGCGTGAACGCGGTGAAAGCCGCGATGAACGAGGCCATCGCCAAAGGCGTACCGGCGAAACATCGCACCGATAACTACGACGATTATCTGAACCGTCTGACGAATTTCGACACCCGCAAACAGGCCGATGCCGAACAGATTAAAGCGCTTTTTGCCCGGGAGGTGAAATGATGACTAACTCAATTAGCCGTGGCGAACTCTGGCTGGAAACTCTGGCCCCGAACGCGAAACGTCTGGAGGGGTTATGCCCGTCCGTGCAGGCCGCAGACGGCGAGCTGAACGGTGAAACGGTGCGTTTTGTCGCCGTGGTGCCGGACGCCAACAACCACTTCCCGCGCGCGGCGCAAGGGGAAGTCGGCCTGCTGGAAGGCTGGACGCTGGCAAAAGTGGTCAGCGAAACCGTTGCCGCTGATGCAGATAAAGCCGTGAAGCGCCCGATTGTGGCGGTGATCGATGTCCCAAGCCAGGCCTATGGCCGTCGCGAAGAGGCGTTTGGCATCCACCAGGCGCTGGCCGGCGCCGCTGCCGCCTACGCTAATGCGCGGCTGGCAGGTCATCCGGTGATTGGTCTTATCGTCGGTAAGGCCATGTCCGGCGCGTTTCTGGCGCACGGCTACCAGGCTAACCGTCTGATTGCCTTCAACGATAAAGGCGTGCTGATCCACGCCATGGGCAAAGAGTCTGCGGCGCGCATTACGCTGCGTACCGTTGAGGCGCTGGAAAAACTGGCGGCAACCATCCCGCCAATGGCGTACGACATCAGCAACTACGCCACGCTGGGGCTGCTTTCCGACCTGCTGGATATCAGCAATCCGGATGCCCCTTCCGAAAGCGATCTGACGCGGGTGAAAACCACCCTGCAACAGGCCATCAGTGACGCTCGTCAGGACACCACGTTGAAAAACCGTCTGGGTGCTGACAACCGCCGCAGCTCAGCGCTCGTACGTGAACGTATGCGAGCCAGCTGGTAAGTAAAAAGAGACCTGCCAGATGCATCACCCCGTGGGCGCGCCCGTTGCGTCCACGCGGGAACCTGCATCCTGAAAATAATAAACATCGCGCCAGTGCTTAAACTTTTTTACTACAGGTGATTTATGACTTACGTAATTGTTCATGCTCTTGCACCGATTTTCGTCATCATGCTGCTGGGATTCTGGGCCGGTAAGGCAAAGATGGTCGATAACAAAAATGTTTCCCTGCTGAATATCTTCGTGATGGATTTTGCACTCCCGGCCGCGCTATTCAGCGCCACCGTGCAAACCCCGTGGACCGGCATCGTGGCGCAGTCGCCGCTGATCCTGGTTCTCACTCTGGCGATGTGGATCACCTATGCGGTCATCTACTTCCTCGCGACAAACGTATTTAAAAAATCCCCGCAGGATGCGGCCGTGCTGACGCTGACCGTCGCCCTGCCAAACTACGCGGCGCTTGGCCTGCCGATTCTGGGCAGCGTGCTGGGTGAAAGTTCTTCTACTTCTCTCTCCGTGGCGGTCTCCATCGCCTGTGGTTCGGTGCTGATGACCCCGTTCTGCCTGCTGATTCTGGAGCGTGAGAAAGCCCGCGCCGAAGGCAATAACTCCGGTTCAACGCTTTCCATGCTGCCGGTGCTGATGTGGCGCTCCATTAAAAAACCGATCGTGATGGGCCCGCTGCTGGGTGTGATCCTGTCCGCTATCGGCATCAAAATGCCGGAGCTGGTGCTGGCGGCGATTAAACCGCTGGGACTGTCCGCGACCGCTGCGGCGCTGTTCCTGACCGGCGTGATCCTCTCCGCGCGTAAGCTTCAGATCAACACCATGGTGATCACTTCTACTATCGCCAAGCTGCTGATCCAGCCAGCGATTGCCTGGGGTATCGTTTTAATCTTCGGTCTGCACGGCTCCGTGGCGATCACCGCCATCCTGATGATTGCGCTGTCCGCGGGCTTCTTTGGCGTGGTGTTCGGTAACCGCTTTGGCGTGCAGTCGCCGGATGCTGAAGCCGTGCTGCTGTTAAGCTCCGTACTGTGTATCCTGTCGCTGCCGCTGTTTATCTCGCTGACTTCAGGAATGTAATCATGACCACAACATTACGCCCACACGACCTCATCTGGCTTACCGCGCGCGACGCCCTGGAAGGGATTACTGAATCCTGGGTGGACGCGGCCTGGCATACCGGGCTGCCGGTAGTGGTGCGGCGTGATGTTGATAATGAAGGCCGTATTCCCGTTGGCGTGCGGGGATTGCGCCGCGACCAGCGGGCGGCCGGATGGGTGAAGCCTGAGAACGTGTTGCGCGTGGTGTCGCCCGAAGATTTGAGCGTTGCCGCCGACCTGCTGCGTTCGCCGTTTATCACCCAGCCGCCGGTTCAGGTGGCGCTTCAGCTTGCGCAGCAGTCATGGCCGTGGACGTGGGGGATAACCGGCAGTACGGGTTACGCGCTGGCGACCGGCATTCCGGTGATCCACGCCGACAGCGATCTCGATCTGCTGATCCGCGCCCCGTGTACCGTTTCCCCTGAGGCGTTTACTGACTGGCAGGCTCAGCTCAGTCGTGCGTTGTGCCGGGCGGATACACAGGTGGATACGCCCGAGGGCGGATTCGCGCTGGCGGAATGGTTACGCGACGGCAAAACGCTGTTAAAAACGCAATATGGGCCGCGCCTGGTGGCGGATCCATGGCACAGGGAGGAGTAATGAAAATACTGTTTACCTTTCCAGGGCAGGGCACACAGCATGAAGGTATGCTGCAAAACCTGCCGGGAACAGAGCTGGAGCAGGCCCGTGCTGTGCTGGGGGCGGAAGTTGATACCCTGGACAGCGCATCCTCGTTAACCCACACCCGCGCGGTTCAGCTTTCGCTGTTGATTGCAGGCGTGGCTTGGGCGCGCGAGCTGGAACGTCGCGGCGTGTCGCCGGATATCGTCAGCGGGCTGTCCATTGGCGCTTATCCTGCGGCGGTTATCGCCGGTGCGCTGGACTTTACGGACGCGCTGAAGCTGGTGGCGCTGCGCGGCGATCTGATGGAGCAGGCGTATCCCCACGGCTACGGCCTGACGGCGATAATGGGGTTGACCCTGCCCCAGGTGGAAAACCTGATTCAGGGGACAGGAACCTATATCGCTAACCTGAACGCCGAAACGCAGATCGTGATTGCCGGAGCCGATGACGGCATGGCGCAGGTAGCCGAACGCGCGCTGGCGAAGGGCGCGAACAAGGCCAAACGGCTGGCGGTAAGCGTGCCGTCGCACTGTGAATTGCTGGCGGAACCGGCGCAGAAGCTGGCCGCGGCGTTTGAATCAGTCACGCTTTCACGCCCCCGCTGCGCGTACCTGAGCGGCAGTACCGGGCGCGTGCTTTGGCAGCCAGAGAAAATTGCCGACGACCTGGCGATGAATATGGCGCGAACCGTGCGCTGGCAGGAGGCGGTGATTTCCGCTAACGAGCGCGAAGCGCGTCTGGCGATTGAGATGCCGCCTGGGGGTATTCTGACCTGTCTGACGCGGCAGGCGGCGTGGGAAGGCGAATCCATTTCGCTGGAGCGCAGCGGAGTGGATGTGGCGGTGCATCTGGCGGGTCGGCTTCAGCGGTGACTTTTTGCCCGGTAAGCGTAGCGCCACCGGGCAATAACATCAGGCACTATCCTGCAAACTTCTGGCATACATCCGCCCTTCCGCGGCCAGCGCCCGCAGGCTCGGATCCTGCTCGCGGTTGCGGGCAAAGACGATCGCAATCAGCTGCTGCATCTGGTACGGCTGCGCCAGCTTCAGTAGCTGCACCGAATTTTCGTACACTTTCTTCATCCTGCCCGGCATCAGCGTAAACCCGACTCCCGCCTGCACCAGGCTCAGCATCGAGAAGATATCGTTCACGCGCGTCACAATCTCCGGCTCGAAACCGGCGATATGAAACGCTTCCTGAAACCCGGCGTAAGTGGCGAACCCTTCCGCGAGGGCGACAAACTTCTGATCTTTATAGTCACGCAGATCGGCGGGGCCGCTGGTATTCAGCGTGGCAGAAGCCGGTGCGGCAAGGAAAATATCGTCATGGAACAGAGGAAGCACTTCGAGGCTGTTACGGTCGATATCGCTTTCGGAAATAGAGATTAAAATCGCATCCAGCGATCCCTCATCCAGCATATGGAGCAGGGTTTCGTTCGAGCCCATCGTCAGATCCATCTCCAGATCCGGACGGCGCAGCTTCATGCCCATTATCAGGCGCGGCACGGTTTCCAGCGTTAGCGAGTAGAGCGTGCCGACGCGTAACCGCCCCTGACCAATGCCGGCGACCTTGCGCGACTCTTCCAGCCCGCGCTCCATCACCTGCATCACCTCCTGACAATACTCCAGCAGCGTCCACGCGGAGGGGAGGGCAATCAGGTTACGCCCTTTGTGGGTAAAGAGCGGGCAGCGGACATTCTCTTCCAGGGTATGCAGCGCGCGGTGCACGCTGACGCCGCTCAGGCCGAGCGTTTCGGCGGTACGTGCGATATTGCCCTTCTCCATGAACGTCATGAAGATGCTGAGCTTACGGAATGTAATCTCGCTCGTGGTATCGAAGCTCATAACCCTCCCGGCGTGTTAGTCGGCTTGCAGCATCGCTTCCAGCTGTTCCTGCGCGTCCAGCCATGCCATTTCGCACTCTTCGAGGCTGGATTTGGTTTTCGCCTGAGTTTGCAGACAGTCCGTCAGCTCCGCTTTGCGGCTCTGATCGTACAGTTCGCTGTCGCCCAGCTTCTCTTCGACGGCAGCAAGCGTGGCGTTGAGCTTTTCCATCTCTTTTTCGAGGCGGGCAATCTCTTTACGCAGCGGTTGCGTCTGGGTGCGCAGCTCCGCTTCACGGCGCTTCTGGTCTTTACGCGCCTGGGCGCTGTTGGCGTTGTCTTTCGCTGACTCTTCCGGCTGGTTTTCCTGCTTCTGCACGTCCGTCAGCCACTGCTGGTAGTCTTCCAGGTCGCCGTCAAACGGTTCGACTTTGCCGCCGTGTACCAGATAGAGATCGTCGGTGGTGGAGCGGATCAGGTGGCGATCGTGCGACACGACAACCAGCGCCCCTTCGAACTCAATCAGCGCTTCGGTCAGCGCCTGACGCATGTCGAGATCGAGGTGGTTGGTTGGTTCATCAAGCAGCAGCAGGTTTGGACGCTGCCAGACGATCAGCGCCAGTACCAGACGCGCTTTTTCACCACCGGAGAAACGCGCTGTATTTTCAGTCACCTTATCGCCCTGGAAGCCAAAGCCGCCGAGGTAGTCGCGCAGCTTCTGCTCCATTTCCTGCGGCGCCAGGCGCGCCAGGTGCTGGATCGGCGATTCATCCGCGCGTAAAAATTCCAGCTGATGCTGGGCGAAGTAGCCAAGCTTGATGCCTTTCGCCAGGCCGATTTCGCCGCTGACCGGGTTAAGCTCGCCCGCCAGCAGCTTGATCAGCGTCGATTTACCGGCGCCGTTACGCCCCAGCAGGCCAATGCGTGAACCCGGCACCAGGTTGAGCTTGATAGAGTCGAGGATAATGCGATCGCCATAGCCCGCGCTCACTTTTTCCATTTTCAGCAGCGGGTTCGGCAGGCTCTCCGGCTCGCGGAAACTGAAGTGGAACGGGTTATCCACATGCGCGGGAGCGATCATCTCCATGCGTTCCAGCATCTTGATGCGGCTCTGCGCCTGCTTGGCTTTTGACGCCTTGGCCTTGAAGCGATCCACAAAGCTTTGCAGGTGCGCCACGCGCTGCTGCTGGCTTTCATACATCGCCTGTTGCTGGGCAAGGCGCGTCGCGCGCTGGCGCTCGAAAGAGCTGTAGTTGCCGGTGTATTCGAACATGCTTTGCTGTTCGATATGAATGATTTTATCCACCACCGGATCGAGGAAGTCGCGGTCGTGGGAGATCAGAATCAGAGTGCCCTGATAGCTCTTGAGCCACTTCTCCAGCCAAATAACCGCATCAAGATCGAGGTGGTTGGTGGGTTCATCGAGCAGCAGGAGGTCGGAGCGGCAGATCAGCGCCTGCGCCAGGTTGAGGCGCATACGCCAGCCGCCGGAGAAATCGCTCACCGGGCGTTCAAGCTGTTCGTTGCTGAAACCCAGGCCGTGCAGCAGGCTGGAGGCGCGGGAGCGAATGGTCCAGGCATCGATGGCGTCCAGCTTGCCGTGGACGGTGGCGATGGCGTGGCCGTCGTTGCGTTCGTTGGCGGCGTTGAGCTCTGCTTCGAGCTTGCGGTATTCACGGTCGCCGTCGATAACATAGTCGAGCGCGGGTTCGCTCAGCGCGGGCGTCTCCTGGTTCACCCAGGCGAGCTGCCAGTTGCCCGGGAAGGTAAAGTTACCGCCATCCGCGCTTATCTCGTTTTTCAGCAGTGCCAGCAGGGTGGATTTACCGCAGCCGTTTTTGCCGACCAGCCCCACTTTCTGGCCCGGGTTGATGGTAGCAGTCGCGTTATCAAGCAGGACGCGCACGCCGCGACGAATTTGTAACGAGGAGAAAACAATCATAGAAGCGCCGTATGTTCCGACTATGTTAATTTGTCATTATGATAATGTAAGGTGTGGGCCATTTTCCCCACCGGGCCGCCATGGTAGCCCAAAACGACAACAATACACAAAAACAGAACCGGGAGGGGAATGATGTCTCAGACAGCGAAAGTGCTGCTGCTGTATGCCCATCCGGAATCACAGGACTCGGTGGCGAACCGGGTGCTGCTTAAGCCGGCCACACAGCTCAGTAACGTAACGGTGCACGATCTCTACGCGCACTATCCCGATTTTTTTATCGATATTCCTTACGAGCAGGAACTGCTGCGTCAGCACGACGTGATTGTGTTCCAGCATCCGCTTTATACCTATAGCTGTCCGGCACTGCTGAAAGAGTGGCTGGACCGCGTGCTGAGCCGGGGCTTCTCCAGCGGGGTGGGGGGCAACCAGCTGGCGGGAAAGTACTGGCGGAGTGTCATTACCACCGGTGAGCCGGAAAGCGCTTACCGTCACGACGGGCTGAACCGTTACCCCATGAGCGACATTCTGCGGCCGTTTGAGCTGACGGCGGCGATGTGCCGTATGCACTGGATGAGCCCGATTATTATCTACTGGGCACGGCGGCAGGATCCGAAAGCGCTGGCGAGCCATGCCAGGGCCTATGGCGAATGGCTGGCGTCACCGATTCCGGCGGGAGGACGCTAATGGACGGTTCGAATTTACTCCTTGCCGGGGTGCTGTTTTTGTTCGCCGCCGTCGTCGCGGTCCCGCTTGCCGCGCGTCTCGGCATTGGCGCGGTGCTGGGTTATTTGCTGGCGGGGATAGCCATTGGCCCCTGGGGGCTTGGGTTTATCAGCGATGTGGATGAAATTCTTCACTTCTCTGAACTGGGCGTGGTCTTCCTGATGTTCATCATTGGCCTTGAGCTGAACCCCTCCAAGCTGTGGCAGCTGCGGCAATCTATTTTTGGCGTCGGGGCGGCGCAGGTGTTACTCAGCGCGGCCATTCTCGCGGGACTGCTGATGTTGACGCAGTTTTCCTGGCAGGCCGCGGTGATTGGCGGGATCGGTCTTGCGATGTCGTCGACGGCGATGGCGC
The DNA here is from genome assembly GCF_049238125.1 of Enterobacter cloacae complex sp. IR5402. NCBI lineage: Bacteria > Pseudomonadati > Pseudomonadota > Gammaproteobacteria > Enterobacterales > Enterobacteriaceae > Enterobacter > Enterobacter cloacae complex sp. IR5402. The sequence continues at coordinate 9,570 of NZ_JBMKHO010000009.1, read as the reverse complement.
TTCAGCTGATGCGCGACAAAGGGATGAACCGCAACGAGGCGGGGCAACTGGGCTTTTCGGTGCTGCTGTTCCAGGATTTAGCGGTGATCCCGGCGCTGGCGCTGGTGCCGCTGCTGGCGGGATCCGGAGACGATCATTTCGACTGGATGAAGATTTCCATGAAGGTGCTGGCCTTCGCGGGGATGCTGATCGGCGGACGGTTTTTACTGCGTCCGGTATTCCGGTTTATTGCAGCATCCGGCGTGCGCGAGGTATTCACCGCCGCAACGCTGCTGCTGGTGCTTGGCTCAGCGCTGTTTATGGATGCGCTGGGGCTGTCGATGGCGCTTGGGACGTTTATCGCCGGGGTGCTGCTTGCGGAAAGCGAGTACCGCCACGAGCTGGAGACCGCCATCGATCCGTTTAAGGGGCTGCTGCTAGGGCTGTTCTTTATCTCGGTGGGTATGGCGCTTAATCTTGGCGTGCTCTATACCCATCTGCTGTGGGTTATTGCGAGTGTCGCCGTGCTGGTGGCGGTCAAAACGCTGGTGCTGTATCTCCTCGCGAGGATTTACGGGCTGCGCAGCTCGGAAAGAATGCAGTTTTCCAGCGTGTTAAGCCAGGGGGGAGAATTTGCGTTTGTGCTGTTTTCCACGGCGTCGTCTCAGAAGCTGTTCAAAGATGACCAGATGGCGCTGCTGCTGGTGACGGTCACGCTGTCGATGATGACCACCCCGCTGCTGATGAAGCTGGTGGACAAACTGCTGTCGCGCCGCCTGAATCCCGCAGACGATGAAGACGAAGCGCCGTGGGTGGAAGATGATAAACCGCAGGTGATCGTCGTGGGCTTTGGCCGCTTCGGGCAGGTGATTGGTCGCCTGTTGATGGCAAATAAAATGCGCATTACGGTGCTGGAGCGCGATATCAGCGCCGTCAACCTGATGCGCAAATATGGTTATAAGGTGTACTACGGCGATGCGACGCAGCTTGAGCTGTTGCGCTCGGCGGGCGCAGAGGCTGCGGAGTCCATCGTCATCACCTGCAACGATCCGGAAGACACGATGAAGCTGGTGGAGCTGTGCCAGCAGCATTTCCCGCATCTGCATATTCTGGCGCGTGCGCGTGGACGTGTGGAGGCTCACGAACTTTTGCAGGCGGGTGTGAAACACTTCTCCCGCGAAACCTTCTCCAGCGCGCTGGAGCTGGGACGCAAGGCGCTGGTTTCGCTGGGTATGCATCCTCATCAGGCGCAACGCGCCCAGATGCATTTCCGCAGGCTGGATATGCGAATGCTGCGTGAACTGATGCCCGTGCACAGCGACACGGCGCAGATCTCCCGCGTGCGGGAAGCGCGTCGCGAACTGGAGGAGATCTTCCAGCGTGAGATGCAACAGGAACGACGCCAGCTCGACGGCTGGGATGAATTTGAATAAAGGGTAACGAAAGATGGCTGTACGTAAACGCTTTATCGCGGGCGCAAAATGCCCATCCTGCCAGGCGCAAGATACGCTGGCCATGTGGCGTGAAAATAATATCGATATCGTTGAATGTGTTAAGTGCGGTCACCAGATGCGTGAGGCCGACAAAGAAGCCCGCGATCATGTTCGCAAAGAAGAGCAAGTGATCGGCATTTTTCATCCAGACTAGCGATATGCTCTGAGTTTTTTTAAGCTTAAGGGTACACGGGTGCAGATTTCCGCTACAATCTGCGCCAGCAATTTTCCCACGCTCAGGAGATATCATGAAAGTAGCAAAAGACCTGGTGGTCAGCCTGGCCTATCAGGTACGTACAGAAGACGGTGTGTTGGTTGATGAGTCTCCGGTGAGTGCGCCGCTGGACTACCTGCATGGTCACGGTTCCCTGATTTCCGGCCTGGAAACGGCGCTGGAAGGCCATGAAGTTGGCGACAAATTCGACGTTGCTGTAGGCGCGAACGACGCTTACGGTCAGTATGACGACAACCTGGTTCAGCGCGTTCCTAAAGACGTATTCATGGGCGTTGACGAGTTGCAGGTTGGCATGCGCTTCCTGGCGGAAACTGACCAGGGTCCGGTTCCGGTTGAAATCACTGAAGTTGAAGACGACCACGTTGTGGTTGACGGCAACCACATGCTGGCGGGTCAGAACCTGAAGTTCAACGTAGAAGTTGTTGCGATCCGTGAAGCGACTGAAGAAGAGCTGGCTCATGGCCACGTTCACGGTGCGCACGGTCACGACCATGACCACGATCACGGCCATGACGGCTGCTGCGGTGGTCACGGCCACGACCATGGTCATGACCACGGCCACGGTAAAGGTGGTTGCGGTAACGGCGGCTGCGGTTGCCACTGATTCCGTACTCCGGAAAATAAAAAAGCGGGATAATCCCGCTTTTTTTACGCCTCAATAATGAGGTGGTGGCGTCTCTTCTGACTGAGAGGCAATGTTTGACGGCTGCGTGGCCTTCAGCTTTTCCGTCAGCAGGCGCATGTGATCGCGCAGTTTTGCCATTTCAAGCTCATGGGCCGTCACGGTCTGGTTCAGTTCTTCGATGGTGATGTCCTGAAAAGCCAGGCGGCTTTCCAGCTCAGCCAGTCTCGCTTCGATCGTTGTATCCTTCATCATTCACCTCGTTTATCTGTCGTTCGCCATAATGGACCAGCGGCGGCGAAGTTTAGCTGACTTTTTCCTTAAGTACAGTATCCATCTCCCTGACAAGAAACTTATTTAAACAAAAATAGTCTGAAAAGAAGCGACATTCGGGGGAGTCTGTCTGTAGATTTCTTCCACAACGTTTTATAGTACGTCACTCATTTACGTTTAACACTGGGGTGAGAGACCTCAGGTCCTGGAGATATGGATGAAATCACTGTTTAAAGTTACGCTGCTGGCGACCACTATGGCTGTAGCGCTCAATGCGCCGCTGTCTTTCGCTGCTGATACTGCTGCGAAGCCTGCTGCGACTACAGACAGCAAAGCGGCATTCAAAAATGACGACCAGAAATCCGCCTACGCACTTGGCGCGTCTCTGGGTCGTTACATGGAAAACTCTCTGAAAGAACAAGAGAAACTGGGCATCAAACTGGACAAAAACCAGCTGATCGCAGGGGTCCAGGATGCGTTCGCAGACAAGAGCAAACTGTCTGACCAGGAAATCGAGCAGACTCTGCAAGCGTTTGAAGCGCGCGTGAAAGGCGCCGCTCAGACCAAGATGGAAGCAGATGCTAAAGATAACGAAGCGAAAGGCAAAGCCTACCGCGACAAGTTCGCTAAAGAGAAAGGCGTTAAAACGTCTTCTACTGGCCTGATCTATAAGGTTGAGAAAGAAGGTACTGGCGACGCGCCTAAAGACAGCGACACCGTTGTGGTGAACTACAAAGGTACGCTGATCGACGGTAAAGAGTTCGATAACTCTTATACCCGTGGTGAGCCTCTCTCCTTCCGTCTGGATGGTGTGATCCCGGGCTGGACCGAAGGCCTGAAGAACATCAAGAAAGGCGGTAAAATCAAGCTGGTCATCCCACCGGATCTGGCTTACGGCAAAACCGGCGTTCCGGGTATCCCGGCTAACTCCACGCTGGTATTTGATGTAGAACTGCTGGACATCAAACCGGCGCCGAAAGCGGATGCGAAAACAGACGCACCGGCTGACGACAAAGCCGCAGCAGCTAAGAAGTAATGCTGAAAAAAACCGCCGCCTTTACAGGCGGCGGTTTTTTTATTGTGGGGCAGATATAATTAACACTGGAAAGCGTTATACACGCTGTATTAATTTAGTTGTCCGTGTAGATAATGAGCCTGCCCTGAAAACCTAACGACAGGCTCCTGAAAAGGAGTGTTTTTTTCATGTCCAGGTCGCTTTTAACCAACGAAACCAGTGAACTTGATTTGCTGGATCAACGTCCATTTGATCAGACCGACTTCGATATTCTGAAATCCTACGAAGCGGTAGTGGACGGGTTAGCGATGCTCATTGGTTCCCACTGCGAAATCGTATTGCATTCCCTGCAAGATCTTAAGTGTTCCGCTATCCGCATTGCGAATGGTGAGCACACTGGCCGTAAAATTGGTTCGCCAATCACCGACCTTGCATTGCGTATGTTGCATGACATGACCGGCGCGGACAGCAGCGTCTCAAAATGCTATTTCACCCGCGCCAAAAGCGGCGTGCTGATGAAATCAGAAACGATCGCGATTAGAAACCGCGAACACCGGGTAATCGGTTTGCTGTGCATCAACATGAACCTTGATGTGCCATTCTCGCAAATCATGAGCACCTTCATCCCGCCAGAAACGCCGGACGTGGGCTCATCGGTGAACTTTGCTTCTTCGGTTGAGGATCTCGTGACCCAGACGCTGGAGTTCACCATTGAAGAGGTGAATGCCGATCGCAACGTATCCAACAACGCCAAGAATCGTCAGATCGTCCTGAACCTCTATGAGAAAGGGATTTTTGATATCAAAGATGCCATCAACCAGGTGGCCGATCGCCTGAATATTTCCAAACACACGGTTTACCTCTATATTCGCCAGTTCAAAAGCGGCGACTTTCTGGGACAAGACAAGTAATGCGTTTTGCGTTAATGGTAACGGGCCCGGCGTACGGTACCCAGCAGGCCAGCAGCGCGCTACAGTTTGCCCATGCGCTGCTTGATGCCGGTCATGAACTCGCAAGCGTCTTCTTCTATCGTGAAGGGGTCTATAACGCGAACCAGTTTACGTCCCCGGCGAGCGATGAGTTTGACCTTGTGCGCGCCTGGCAAAAATTAAACGAAACGCAGGGCGTTGACCTGCATATCTGCGTCGCGGCGGCACTGCGTCGCGGCGTGACGGATGCGACCGAAGCCGAACGCCTTGGTCTGGCGGGGGTTAACCTGCAACCGGGCTTTTCCCTCAGTGGTCTAGGTGCCCTGGCACAGGCGGCGTTGACCTGCGACAGAGTGGTGCAATTTTGATGAAGCGCGTAGCGTTTGTTTTTACTTCTGCGCCGCATGGCAGCGCTTCAGGCCGGGAAGGGCTGGATGCATTGCTCGCGACATCGGCATTAACCGAAGATATCGGCGTCTTCTTTTTAGGCGATGGCGTATTCCAGCTTCTGGCAGGCCAACAACCGCAGGCCATTCTTGCGCGCGACTACATTGCGACCTTTAAAGTTCTGCCGCTCTATGACATTGAAACCTTCTATGTGTGCGCCGACTCGCTGGCCGCGCGTGGGTTAAACGAGATAACACCGTTCGTGCTGGACGTGACGATCCTGACATCTGCTGCGCTGCGCGAACAACTCTCTCACTACGATACCGTTCTGACTTTCTGAGGCTGTCATGCTCCATACCCTGAGCCGTTCACCGTGGCAATGTGATATCGACACGTTACTGAGCATGCTGCGCGAAGGTGATGATCTGCTGCTGATTCAGGATGGCGTGCTCGCGGCGCTTGAAGGCAGCCGTTTTGTTGAAATCCTCGCGAATGCCCCCATTACAGTCTCTGCGCTGAAAGAGGATCTGGATGCGCGGGGTCTTTCTGGTCAAATTTCAGCCAAAATTGACGTGGTTGGCTATACTGATTTCGTCAATCTTACTGTGACGCACGCCAGTCAAATGAACTGGTGATTTGAGATCGCTGTATATTTCTTGACACCTTTTCGACGTAGCCCTAAAATTTCGCGTCCTCATATTGTATGAGGTCGTTTTATTACGTGTTTACGAAGCAAAAGCTAAAACCAGGAGCTATTTAATGGCAACAGTTAACCAGCTGGTACGCAAACCACGTGCACGCAAAGTTGCAAAAAGCAACGTGCCTGCGCTGGAAGCCTGCCCGCAGAAACGTGGCGTATGTACTCGTGTATATACCACCACTCCTAAAAAACCAAACTCCGCACTGCGTAAAGTATGCCGTGTGCGTTTGACTAACGGTTTTGAAGTGACTTCCTACATCGGTGGTGAAGGTCACAACCTTCAGGAGCACTCCGTGATCCTGATCCGTGGCGGTCGTGTTAAAGACCTTCCGGGTGTTCGTTACCACACCGTTCGTGGTGCGCTGGACTGCTCAGGTGTTAAAGACCGTAAGCAGGCTCGCTCCAAGTACGGCGTGAAGCGTCCTAAGGCTTAATGGTTCTCCGTTAAGTAAGGCCAAACTGATTTATCTTAATGTCAAACTAAACTCGTAGAGTTTTGGACAATCCTGAATTAACAACGGAGTAATCCCATGCCACGTCGTCGCGTCATTGGTCAGCGTAAAATTCTTCCAGATCCGAAATTCGGATCAGAACTGCTGGCAAAATTTGTAAATATCCTGATGGTAGATGGTAAAAAATCTACCGCAGAAGCAATCGTATACAGCGCGCTGGAGACCCTGGCTCAGCGTTCTGGTAAAAATGAACTGGAAGCCTTCGAAGTCGCTCTCGACAACGTGCGCCCGACTGTAGAAGTTAAGTCTCGCCGCGTTGGTGGTTCTACTTATCAGGTTCCAGTTGAAGTTCGTCCGGTTCGTCGTAATGCTCTGGCAATGCGTTGGATCGTTGAAGCTGCTCGTAAACGCGGTGATAAATCCATGGCTCTGCGTCTGGCGAACGAACTTTCTGATGCTGCGGAAAACAAAGGTACCGCAGTTAAGAAACGTGAAGACGTTCACCGTATGGCAGAAGCCAACAAGGCGTTCGCACACTACCGTTGGTAATCCCTTCGGAGTCGTAGTCACCAGGCGGGCGCTTCAGAGAAGCCGCCCGCTCTGGGTAACTTAACTGAACGCCTAAAGATATAAACGAGGAATCAAATGGCTCGTACAACACCCATCGCACGCTACCGTAACATCGGTATCAGTGCGCACATCGACGCCGGTAAAACCACTACTACCGAACGTATTCTGTTCTACACCGGTGTAAACCATAAAATCGGTGAAGTTCATGACGGCGCAGCCACCATGGACTGGATGGAACAGGAGCAGGAGCGTGGTATTACTATCACCTCCGCAGCGACTACTGCATTCTGGTCAGGTATGGCTAAGCAGTACGAACCGCATCGCGTAAACATCATCGACACCCCAGGGCACGTTGACTTCACCATCGAAGTAGAACGTTCCATGCGTGTTCTTGACGGCGCGGTAATGGTTTATTGCGCAGTTGGTGGTGTTCAGCCACAGTCTGAAACCGTATGGCGTCAGGCAAACAAATATAAAGTTCCACGCATCGCGTTCGTTAACAAAATGGACCGTATGGGTGCTAACTTCCTGAAAGTTGTTGGCCAGATCAAAACCCGTCTGGGCGCGAACCCTGTTCCGCTTCAGCTGGCAATTGGTGCTGAAGAAGGCTTCACCGGCGTTATCGACCTGGTGAAAATGAAAGCCATCAACTGGAACGAAGCAGATGCGGGCGTTACCTTCGAATACGAAGATATCCCGGCAGAGATGCAGGACCTGGCTGACGAATGGCACCAGAACCTGATCGAATCCGCAGCAGAAGCTTCTGAAGAGCTGATGGAAAAATACCTGGGTGGTGAAGAACTGTCTGAGCAAGAGATCAAATCTGCTCTGCGTCAGCGCGTTCTGAACAACGAAATCATCCTGGTAACCTGTGGTTCTGCGTTCAAGAACAAAGGTGTTCAGGCGATGCTGGATGCGGTAGTTGACTACCTGCCATCCCCGATTGACGTTCCTGCGATCAACGGCATCCTGGACGACGGTAAAGATACTCCGGCTGAGCGTCACGCAAGTGATGAAGAGCCATTCTCTGCACTGGCGTTCAAAATTGCTACCGACCCATTCGTGGGTAACCTGACCTTCTTCCGCGTTTACTCTGGTGTGGTTAACTCCGGTGACACCATCCTGAACTCCGTGAAAGCGGCGCGTGAACGTTTTGGCCGTATCGTACAGATGCACGCTAACAAACGTGAAGAGATCAAAGAAGTTCGTGCGGGCGACATCGCTGCTGCTATCGGTCTGAAAGACGTGACCACTGGTGACACTCTGTGTGATCCGGATCACCCGATCATTCTGGAGCGTATGGAATTCCCTGAGCCGGTAATCTCCATCGCAGTTGAACCAAAAACCAAAGCTGACCAGGAAAAAATGGGTCTGGCTCTGGGCCGTCTGGCGAAAGAAGACCCATCATTCCGTGTATGGACTGATGAAGAATCTAACCAGACCATCATCGCTGGTATGGGTGAACTGCACCTGGACATCATCGTTGACCGTATGAAGCGTGAATTCAACGTTGAAGCGAACGTGGGTAAACCTCAGGTTGCTTACCGCGAAGCGATTCGCGCGAAAGTTACCGACGTTGAAGGTAAACACGCTAAGCAGTCTGGTGGTCGCGGTCAGTACGGTCACGTTGTGATCGACATGTACCCACTGGAGCCGGGCTCTAACCCGAAAGGTTACGAGTTCATCAACGACATCAAAGGTGGTGTAATTCCTGGCGAATACATCCCTGCCGTTGATAAAGGCATCCAGGAGCAGCTGAAAGCTGGTCCTCTGGCTGGTTACCCGGTTGTAGACATGGGTGTTCGTCTGCACTTCGGTTCTTACCACGACGTTGACTCCTCTGAACTGGCGTTTAAACTGGCTGCGTCTATTGCCTTTAAAGAAGGCTTTAAGAAAGCAAAACCAGTTCTGCTTGAGCCGATCATGAAGGTTGAAGTAGAAACTCCTGAAGAGAACACCGGTGACGTTATCGGTGACTTGAGCCGTCGTCGCGGTATGCTGCGTGGTCAGGAATCCGAAGTAACTGGCGTTAAGATCCACGCTGAAGTTCCGCTGTCTGAAATGTTCGGATATGCAACTCAGCTGCGTTCACTGACCAAAGGTCGTGCATCATACACTATGGAATTCCTGAAGTATGATGATGCGCCGAACAACGTTGCTCAGGCCGTTATCGAAGCCCGTGGTAAGTAATCCACAGGATTAAAACCTAAGTCCCGTGCTCTCTCCGAAGGGGAGAGCACTATAGTAAGGAATATAGCCGTGTCTAAAGAAAAATTTGAACGTACAAAACCGCACGTCAACGTTGGTACTATCGGCCACGTTGACCATGGTAAAACTACCCTGACTGCTGCAATCACTACCGTACTGGCTAAAACCTACGGCGGTGCTGCTCGTGCTTTCGATCAGATCGATAACGCACCAGAAGAAAAAGCTCGTGGTATCACCATCAACACCTCTCACGTTGAGTATGACACCCCGACTCGCCACTACGCACACGTAGACTGCCCAGGCCACGCCGACTATGTTAAAAACATGATCACCGGTGCTGCGCAGATGGACGGCGCGATCCTGGTTGTTGCTGCGACTGACGGCCCTATGCCTCAGACTCGTGAACACATCCTGCTGGGTCGTCAGGTAGGCGTTCCTTACATCATCGTGTTCCTGAACAAGTGCGACATGGTTGATGACGAAGAGCTGCTGGAACTGGTAGAGATGGAAGTTCGTGAACTGCTGTCTCAGTACGATTTCCCAGGCGACGACACTCCAATCGTTCGTGGTTCCGCGCTGAAAGCGCTGGAAGGCGAAGCAGAGTGGGAAGAGAAAATCATCGAACTGGCTGGCTACCTGGATTCTTACATCCCAGAACCAGAGCGTGCGATTGACAAGCCATTCCTGCTGCCAATCGAAGACGTATT
>NZ_JBMKHO010000008.1:0-184950 GCF_049238125.1 Enterobacter cloacae complex sp. IR5402 | reverse complement strand
TCATCTCAAAATTGGCGTTAGTGTTAGACATATATTCAAGCCTATCTCTTATCTGGAGATACAGCTACTGTCCGGTGTTTCAGGGGGCTACATCAGTATCCCCTTCCTTGCAAAATCACAGATGTTTTCCTCCTTTTTATCGTCTCATTCGGGTATACCTGATAAAGACCATGATACAAAGTATCAATAGGGTTGAATTTGACTCTATTGACAATATAAACACGCACTGTATCATATGGATATACATTTAATACTCAAAAGAGAATGCATAATGAATGTCCGTATCTATTGCCGTGCATCTACCGAAGGCCAACATGCTGATCGTGCATTAGTTAGCCTGCGCGAATTTGCGCAAAGCAAAAACTGGCAAGTAGCCGGAGAATACATTGAGAATGCAAGTGGTGCGAAGCTGGAACGTATGGAACTGATGCGCCTACTTGCGGAAGCACAGCCTGGCGACTTGCTTCTAATTGAAGCGATTGATCGTCTCAGTCGTCTTCAACATGAAGAATGGGCTGAACTCAAAGCTACGCTGAACAGTAAAGGACTGGTTATTGTTTCGATGGACTTACCGACCAGTTGGCAGATGGTTGAAATGTCCGGTAACGACCTTACCAGCGGCATTCTTCGGGCAGTCAATGCTATGCTGATCGATATCCTTGCGACAATGGCACGACAAGATTATGAAACCCGCCGTAAACGCCAGGCACAGGGGATCGAGAGAGCAAAACAGGCAGGTTTGTATACGGGAAAAGAGAAAGATATGGAAGCACGTGAGACTGTTCGCGAAATGCTAGCGCAGAACGTTAAACCAGCCCACATCATGAAGGCAGCAGATATCAGCCGCGCCACCTTTTACCGAATCAAGAAAGAGTTATTAAGCTAATTATATTTGTATTATATCGTAAGAATGCACTCGGATCTGACCGTCCACACTAAGGGAGGTGCGGATATTGCATACTATCTTTTGTTCATGATAGTGTGAGTATGCCGCTGAATATAGCATGTAAATTTATAGGAACTGTTTAAAAGGAGGTAGGACCAATGTTTCGTGTTGATACAATAAATAAGACACTAATAAAATTAAAGCCAACAAATTTTTCCGAACTTGGGTTGAGAGAACGTTTCGATATTCAGGAGTGGATCGAAAAAAGCCCTGCTATTTTGGGTAATGATCTACTTGTCATTGGTAAAGAGGTTGTTCTTGCATCAGGCAAGCGCCTCGATTTACTTTGCGTAAATAAATCGGCTGCACTTGTTATAGTTGAGTTAAAACGGGATGATTCTGGCTCGTCTGTTGAATGGCAGGCAATAAAGTATGCATCGTATTGCTCAAAACTCTTCCCCGATGAGATTTTTAAACTTTACGCAGCCTATTTAAAGGAGTCTGAATTTGATGCAGCAAAAAAAATCGAGGAATTCATTGATGCTGATATTGAGCTACTTAACGAGAAACAGCACATTATTTTGGTCTCAAAAGAATTCAACTCTGAAGTCATCTCCGCTGTATTATGGCTGCGAGAATATGGCATAGATATTCAGTGCACTCGGCTTGCACCATTTGTCGATTCTGATGGTGAGCTATTTATCAAACCGGAAACAATTATTCCGTTGCCGGAAGCTAAAGATTATATTGAACGAAGAGAAATTAAGCATAGAGCAATTGCTTCCACTCAAGAAGATTGGACTGGTAGTTGGTTCGTGAATGTGGGCGAATGCAAGTATCGAACCTGGGACGATAACAGACAATTTGGCTTTATTAGCGCAGGTCAAGGGAAGGTGTACTCATCTGCACTTAATCGTCTTGCAGTCGGTGACAAAATTTATGCTTACATGAAAGGATGCGGTTACGTCGGCTTTGGGGAAGTGACCAAACCAGCAGTCATGATTCGCGATTTCGTAACTGATTCAAATGTTCCTTTACTCTCCGCAGGATTGAAAGCGGAACACCCAAACGCAAACTCTGACAATGAAGAACTTTCAGAATGGGTTGTTGGTGTTCGTTGGATCAAGTCTCTTCCGAGAGAGCAGGCGAAAACATTTTCTGGCATCTTCGCGAACCAAAATGTCGTCTGTAAATTGCGGCATGAGCAAACATTAAAATTCGTTCAATCTGAATTTGGTCAGTAAAAACTAATTTCAGCGAAGCTCGCTGTTGGCACTTGACGGAGGTGAAGGTCTGCTCTGTGCCAAAGCTGTGTCAGGCCAAATCTAATATTTTATCTTCGATTCTGACCGGACAATGAACATTGAACAAAACGTTCTAAGGGTTGCGAAAATCGTTTCAAACGCTGAAGTTATATCCTGAATTACGAGCGAAGCGAGTTCCGTCAAGCGAAGCGAAGACGGATAGTTAATGCTGGTTAAAAAATATACGGAAATGTACTGTTTTCTCTATATATAAAATATAAATATTATAAACAGTACATCGTACACAGACACTCACTTCGTTCGTGTCCCTCGCTTCGCGAGGAATTTTGAAGTGATGTATGAATCTATCAGCATAGCAACTGTAGTTGAACTATCATGCAACTGACCGAAGCATAAAGTTAACCAGTTACAAATTATGCCTTAAAACGCTCTGAGCGAGGCTGTAAGCGATTTTCATGATATGGGTAATGCGATTGCATACCTTGGAAAGAAAAACGCGCTACGGGCTTCCTGTGCGATATTTACGAATTTAGTGCTTTACAACTCAATTTTGATGTTGAGTACATGCGTGTTCCCTTCCCTGTTTGCGCTTTACCACGTTCTTTTGCCAGGTAAGAAAGCCAGAATACCGGACCTTCGAGTGATGAAGGATGTTCACGATGAATGACGTAGTGATCGGGATAGTCTTTAGTGGCTTTAGACAAGTTTACCAGCGTTGCTTTACCACCTGTCAGTTTCATCCAGATTTCCGTAATAATACCAGCGATCCCTCTTTCTGGCGTTCCAAACCATCTTACCGAACGATGTGGAAGTGCAATCCAACAATGGTAATGGGGTTGTGAAGCCTTTTCCTGTTCGCAAACCCAACCGTAAGCAAAATCGATGATAGGTTCTGATAAACCGTTGTTTCCAGACTCCAGGCGGTCACGTAATCGTTTGAACAGGTTGCGTATGTATTTGTTACCTGCTTCAACAGAAGTGAACTCAGGGAGGTGGAGATCAAAACGGGTCAGGAACACTCGACTGTAGAGCTTCAGGATTGCGTTCAGTTCGTTGATTGTTGAAATAAGTATGTCATGACGAACACCAGAGCCGATTCTTGTGTTAATCCGGTATGCATGACCATCATGAACAAAGGAGTTGCCATTAATTGTTTTGTAACGTCCGTGTTCATGGTAGACGGTACGAAAACTTGTTGCCGATAAAACCGACGATTCGAATAGGGTTTGTGATTGTTGCATCATTGTTAATTTAACCTTTTTGTACTCAGAAAGAGATCACACCTCCTACATAGTTACTACCTAAAACCACGGTAAAACGATGGCATTTGCGATAGCGCAAAGCCGCCTTGCATCTGACGTTGGGGATGTTTTCGAGGAGAGAAATACTACGGAACAAAGTTTACGGAAATATTTATAATAACTCATTATCATATCAGAAGGAGTGAAAGGGGGCAACGGAAATCATGCCTTGATAAAAGAGGGATGATGATTGTGTGGGGTGTTGGTAACAACGGAGAAATTCAAAGGGATTTACAATCTTGTCTTTGGCTTCCTTCCGGCATACACAGTTGAGTGGGAGCTGTAATTTTCAACATTGCAGTAACCTGATTGTTCACAGTGTACATCGGCAAATATCAATTATACCTATTACACTTCAGTGAACACCGACGGTAACGTGATTGACTTCGTGGTATTCGGTATCCTGCACGGCCTGTCCACCAAGTGGTATCTGGTGCCGGTTGTGGCCGCCATCTGGTTCGCGGTTTACTACGGGATCTTCCGCTTCGCCATCACCCGCTTTAACCTGAAAACGCCAGGCCGCGATGCCGATACGGCCACCAGCGTTGAACAGGCGGTGGCCGGTACCGTTGGGAAATCCGGATATAACACGCCGGCTATTCTGGCGGCGCTGGGCGGTGCGGATAATATTACCTCTCTGGATAACTGCATCACCCGCCTGCGTTTGTCGGTGGCGGACATGTCCAAAGTGGATACCAACGCACTTAAAGCTAACCGGGCTATTGGCGTAGTACAGTTAAATCAGCACAATTTGCAGGTCGTCATTGGCCCGCAGGTACAGTCAGTGAAGGATGAGCTGGCAACCCTGATGCGAACCGTCGAAGCCTGATGCCTCGCCCCCCCTCGTCATGAGGGGGTTTTACTTTACGGAGCACCGTCATGTTTGATTTTTCTACCGTCGTGGATCGACACGGCACCTGGTGTACCCAGTGGGATTATGTCGCTGACCGTTTTGGCGCTGCCGACCTGCTGCCCTTCACCATCTCTGATATGGATTTCGCCACCGCCCCCTGCATTACCGATGCGCTGCACCAGCGAATAAACCACGGGGTGTTTGGCTACAGTCGCTGGAAAAATGACGAATTTCTGGCCGCCGTGGCGCACTGGTTCCGGCAACGCTTTAACAGTCAGATTGATACCGAAACCGTGGTGTATGGGCCGTCGGTCATTTATATGGTCTCGGAGCTGATCCGCCTCTGGTCCTCACCTGGCGACGGCGTGGTGGTTCATACCCCGGCTTACGATGCTTTTTATAAAGCCATCGAAGGCAACCAGCGTACCGTTGTTTCCGTGCCAATGCAGAAAACAGCGCCTGGCTGGGAGGGCGATATGGCCGCGCTGGAAGCGGCGCTGTCAAAACCGGAAAACAAGGTGCTGCTGCTGTGTAGCCCGCAAAACCCGACCGGCAAAGTCTGGACGCGGGAGGAGCTGACCACAATGGCGGCCCTGTGTGAACGTTATGACGTAGCGGTGATCAGCGACGAAATTCATATGGATATGGTATGGGGCATGCATCGTCACACCCCGTGGAATGAGGTTGCGCGCGGTAAATGGGCGCTGCTGACCTCGGGTTCCAAAAGCTTCAACATTCCGGCGCTGACGGGCGCCTGGGGGCTTATCGCCGATGATGCCAGCCGTAACGCCTATCTGAACGCATTAAAAGGTCGGGACGGACTCTCTTCCCCTTCCGTGCTGGCGCTGACCGCGCACATTGCTGCTTACCGGCAGGGCGAACCGTGGCTGGACGCGCTGCGGACCTATCTCGAAGAGAATCTGCGGTATGTTGCTCGCGAACTAAACAGTGCATTTCCGACACTCAACTGGCAACCGCCAGAGGCAACCTATCTGGCCTGGGTCGATCTCAGCCCGCTTGGCATTGATGACAAGACGCTGCAAAACGTGCTGATTGAACAGCAAAAAGTGGCCATCATGCCGGGATATACCTATGGGGATGAAGGTAAAGGCTATGTGCGACTGAACGCTGGCTGTCCGCGTAGTAAGCTTGAACAGGGCGTTCAGCGCCTTATCGCTGGCATCAACACTCTGCTGTAAATCATTTGCGCAACGGAATATTCCCTTGCGCAAATAGCTTTTTACCCCGTTTTGTTTTTATAATATGGCGCACTTTAACCAGCAAAGAGTGCGACCATGATTGATACACGCCTGCCTTTAACTGATATTCACCGCCACCTCGACGGAAACATTCGTGCCCAAACCATTCTCGATCTTGGTCGCCAGTTCAATTTAACCCTCCCTGCCGAAACGCTTGAAACCCTGATCCCCCATGTTCAGGTCACGTCGAACGAACCGGATCTGGTGAGCTTTCTGAGCAAGCTCGACTGGGGCGTGAAGATGCTGGCCTCGGTCGATGCCTGTCGCCGTGTCGCCTTTGAAAACATCGAAGATGCCGCGCGCAACGGCCTGCACTATGTCGAACTGCGTTTCTCCCCGGGCTATATGGCGATGACCCACAATCTCCCCGTAGCGGGCGTGGTTGAAGCGGTCATTGAAGGCGTGCGTGAAGGCTGTAAAACCTTTGACGTTCAGGCGCGTTTGATCGGCATTATGAGCCGTACCTTCGGTGAAGCGGCCTGTCTTCAGGAGCTGGAAGCATTACTGGCGCATCGCGACCAGATCACCGCCATCGACCTCGCCGGTGACGAGCTGGGCTTCCCGGGCAGCCTGTTCCTGTCTCATTTCAACCGCGCACGTGATGCAGGATGGCATATTACCGTTCATGCAGGCGAAGCCGCGGGGCCGGAAAGCATCTGGCAGGCCATTCGTGAACTGGGTGCGGAACGTATTGGTCACGGCGTGAAAGCCATTGAAGATCGCGCGCTGATGGATTTCCTCGCCGAACAACGTATTGGAATCGAATCCTGCCTGACCTCCAATATTCAGACCAGTACAGTGGCATCGCTGGCGCAACACCCGCTGAAAACCTTCCTTGAACACGGGGTGCTGGCTTCACTGAACACGGACGATCCGGCGGTTCAGGGCGTGGATATTATTCACGAATACAACATCGCCGCGCCGCAGGCCGGGCTGAGCCGCGAGCAGATCCGTCAGGCGCAAATCAACGGGCTGGAGATCGCCTTCCTGACGCCTGAAGAGAAACAGGCGCTGCGCGATAAAGTTGCTCAGTAGTCCTCTTTACTGCCGGGTGGCGCTGCGCTTACCCGGCCTACGAAAGCGTTTGGCACTTATGCCAGACAGAGCGTTGCGCGATGTTTGGCAGATTCGATCCCCAGCTCAATGAGCTCCATAATCTGGATTGCCTGGCTTGCGGGAACCGGATTTTCACCTGAACCGTTCAGCGCGTTACGAATGGCGGCGTAATACGCCGGATAGTTCCCCGGCAGGGTCAATACCGTCTCTTCAACCAGCGCCTCACCCTCCGCACGCGTCACCACCCCGTCGCGCATGTCGTAGCCCCAGTCCTCCTGCGGTAAGCGTTCGCCATTTTTGAGGCGCTCTTCCTGCGGATCCTGGCCGAACTTCACATAGCTGCCGCGCGCCCCATGAATGATATAGCGGGCCGATTCCGCCGCCGCAAGCATTGTCCCGTGCAGCACAATGCGCCGCTGCGGATAACTCAAAATGGCATGGAAATAGTCGGTGGTCTGCGCCCCCGGCCTGAGCTGCGCTAAATCGACCGCCATGCTTACGGGCAGACCAAACAGATGAACGGCCTGATCGAGAAGATGCGGCGCTAAGTCATACCAGATGCCGCTGCCCGGTCCCGCCTGCTCGCGCCAGCGATCTCGCACCTGCGGACGATAACGATCGAAGTGCGACTCAAAAAAGGCAATTTCGCCGAGCGTGCCTTCGTTGATCAGCGCTTTGACCGTCACGAAATCGCTGTCCCAGCGCCGGTTGTGAAAGACCGATAATAACCGACCCAGACTTCGCGCCAGCGCATCCAGCTCGCGCGCCTGTGACAACGTCACGGTGAAGGGCTTATCGACAACAACATGTTTGCATGCCTCCAGCGCCGCTTTCGCCAGGGGGAAATGAGTGTCGTTAGGGGTAGGAATGACAATAAGGTCAATATTAGGATCGTTAAACAGATGCTTAGGCTCCGTTACCACCGGCACAGCTGGCCAGTCGGCGCGGACCTTAGTCTCATCGCTGCTTGTGATGGCCGCCAGTTCCATTCCCGGCGTGCCGGCAACCAGCGGTGCATGAAAGGTTTTGCTTGCGTACCCGTAGCCAATAAGACCGACGCGGATGTTTTCACTCTTCGTTTGCCCCCTCGCTGTGCGCTTATTTATCACTGGCCTTGTGCTTAACGCACACATTAATAATGTGCCCTGTGAGTTAAAATAGCATCTCACGACAGCGTTTTTTGTTACCTCGCATTAAAGTGTGCATAGGGGCCCGGGGAATCGTTCCCAAAGCGCTTGCTCTGAAGAAAAGGGCGCTGTAACATTTGTAATCTGTATTTATGGATAAATTACAAACACAAATTATGGCGTCAATAATTAATCGAATCATTGAATTAGCGGGATGGATTGTCCTTGGGGTTTCAGTCGTGTTGCTCGGCATTGCCAGCCATATCGATAACTACCAGCCGCCGGAGCCTGTGACTGTCGCACAACAAAAGTAAGCCGTGTCGTCATAAAGCGTGACACATTACGTCATGGAACATATTGCCAGCCGTAATGAACGGGGTTACCCTTCTCTTTCAGGCATCTCCTGATGCCTGATTCTTCGCAAAGAAAACTCCTAATTTCGTCGCGTTACCCGAGTGGACAGTTTACGTCTTTATTAATCCGTTTATTATTCGAACGCATTACCTTTATGGGTATTACCCTTTTATATGGAAACTTATTAATATGACAGTTCAGGACTATTTATTAAAATTTCGCAAGATCAATTCCCTTGAAAGCCTGGAAAAACTGTTTGACCATCTGAACTACACGCTGTCGGATAATCAGGACATCATCAATATGTACCGCGCTGCTGACCATCGTCGCGCCGAACTGGTCTCTGGCGGTCGTCTGTTCAATGTGGGGGAAGTGCCTAAATCCGTATGGCGTTACGTTGTATAAGAAAGTAGCCTTCGGCGTGAAATGTTATATACTCTCCGCCCTGCAAATTTCTGTATAACATTTCGCGCAGACTATGGGAGAGCGTATGACCGCATTGCCTGGAGAGAGAATTGGGGGCTGGTTAATCGCCCCGCTGGCATGGCTGCTGGTGGCATTATTAAGCGCTTCACTGGCGCTGTTGCTTTACACCACCGCACTGGTTACGCCTCATGCAATCCAGACACTGATGTCCC
Organism: Enterobacter cloacae complex sp. IR5402; assembly: GCF_049238125.1. NCBI lineage: Bacteria > Pseudomonadati > Pseudomonadota > Gammaproteobacteria > Enterobacterales > Enterobacteriaceae > Enterobacter > Enterobacter cloacae complex sp. IR5402. The sequence goes on along the minus strand of NZ_JBMKHO010000008.1, from coordinate 176,211 downwards.
AGAGTGCGCTCAATATTGCGACGTGGTTTGTGTCGTTCGTTTTCGCGATCGCGATGTGGTACTACACGCTGTGGCTGACTATCGCCTTCTTCAAACGCCGCAAAAGCGTGCCAAAGCATTACATTATCTGGCTGCTGGTCTCCGTGCTGCTGGCTGTCAAAGCGTTCGCTTTCTCGCCTGTGTCTGACGCGCTGGCGGTTCGCCAGTTACTGTTTCCGCTACTGGCGACGGCGCTTCTGGTCCCTTATTTCAAGCGTTCGACGCGCGTTAAGAAGACCTTTGTCAACCCGTAATAACCTTACAGTTAACCTGTTGTGGCCTGTTGTCGTTTATCCGATAATAGGCGGCTATTTTATTTCAGGCTAAATAATGACCGATTACTTACTGCTCTTTGTCGGAACTGTGCTGGTGAATAACTTCGTACTGGTGAAGTTCCTTGGCCTGTGCCCGTTTATGGGCGTCTCCAAAAAGCTGGAGACGGCAATGGGCATGGGGCTGGCAACCACCTTCGTGATGACGATGGCCTCCATTTGCGCATGGCTGATTGATACCTGGATCCTGATCCCGCTCGACATGCTCTACCTGCGCACTTTGGCCTTTATTCTGGTCATTGCGGTCGTGGTGCAATTTACCGAAATGGTGGTGCGGAAAACCAGCCCTGCCCTGTATCGCCTGTTGGGTATTTTTCTGCCCCTCATCACCACTAACTGTGCGGTGCTGGGCGTGGCGCTACTGAATATCAACCTTGGGCATAATTTCCTGCAATCGGCGCTGTATGGTTTTTCCGCCGCGGTCGGTTTTTCTTTTGTTATGGTCCTGTTCGCCTCGATTCGCGAGCGTCTGGCCGCGGCGGATATTCCCGCGCCGTTTCGCGGTAACGCCATCGCTCTGGTGACCGCAGGTTTAATGTCTCTGGCCTTTATGGGCTTTAGTGGTCTGGTTAAGTTGTAATGAGTGCTATCTGGATTGCCATCGCGTCCATCAGCGTGCTGGGACTCGTCTTTGGCATCATTCTGGGTTACGCCTCCCGCCGGTTTGCGGTGGAGGACGATCCGGTGGTTGAAAAAATTGATGAACTTTTACCCCAGAGCCAGTGCGGGCAGTGCGGCTACCCTGGCTGCCGCCCTTACGCTGAGGCGGTGGGCGTGCAGGGAGAAAAGATCAACCGCTGCGCGCCGGGTGGCGAAGCGGTCATGCTTAAAATAGCTGCCCTGCTGAACGTCGATCCCCAGCCTGTCGACGGCGATGAACAGGCCCAGGAGCCTGTTCGTGCCCTTGCTGTTATCGACGAAGCCAACTGCATTGGCTGCACAAAATGTATTCAGGCGTGTCCTGTTGACGCCATTGTGGGCGCAACGCGCGCGATGCATACCGTTGTGGCGGATCTGTGCACCGGCTGTAATCTCTGCGTGGCGCCCTGCCCGACGCAGTGTATAGAACTGCGCCCGGTTGAAACGACTACCGAAAACTGGAAGTGGGACCTTCAGACCATTCCGGTTCGCAATATTCCTGTGGAACAACATGCTTAAGTTATTTTCTGCCTTCAGAAAAGAGAAGATCTGGGATTTCGACGGCGGCATTCATCCGCCTGAGATGAAATCGCAGTCTAACGGCACGCCGCTGCGCCAGATCCCGCTGGCGACCCGTTACGTTATGCCCCTGAAACAGCATATCGGCGCGGAAGGCGAATTGTGCGTGAAAGAAGGCGATAGCGTTCTTCGCGGCCAGCCGCTGACCTTTGGTCGCGGACGGATGTTGCCGATACATGCCCCGACTTCCGGTAAGGTGGTGGCTGTTGCCCCCCATACCGTTGCCCATCCGTCGGCGTTGTCTGAGCTGAGCGTGATCATTGAAGCCGATGGTGAAGACCGCTGGATCGAGCGTGACGGCTGGAGCGACTACCGTTCCCACAGCCGTGAAGCGCTGATTGAACGCATTCATCAGTTCGGCGTGGCGGGTCTGGGGGGCGCAGGCTTCCCGACCGGCGCTAAGCTTCACGGCGGCGGCGATAAAATCGAAACGCTGATCATCAACGCCGCCGAGTGCGAACCGTACATCACCGCCGATGACCGTCTGATGCAGGACTGTGCCGCGCAGGTGGTGGAAGGTATTCGCATTCTTGCGCATATCCTGCAACCCCGCGAAGTGCTGATCGGTATTGAGGACAATAAACCGCAGGCCATTTCGATGCTGCGTGCAGTACTGGCGGACAGCCATGATATCGCCCTGCGCGTGATCCCGACCAAATATCCGTCCGGCGGGGCAAAACAGCTGACGCAGATCCTGACCGGCAAACAGGTCCCCCACGGGGGCCGTTCGTCCGACATCGGCGTGCTGATGCAAAACGTGGGGACCGCCTACGCGGTGAAACGTGCGGTGATTGACGGCGAGCCATTGACCGAGCGCGTCGTCACGCTGACCGGCGAGTCCGTCTCCCGTCCCGGCAACATCTGGGCGCGTCTGGGTACGCCGGTGCGTCATCTGCTGGAACAGGCTGGCTTCTGCCCGGGTAGCGATCAACTGGTCATTATGGGCGGCCCGCTGATGGGCTTTACCCTGCCGTGGCTTGATGTGCCGGTGGTGAAGATTACCAACTGCCTGCTCGCCCCTTCCCTGACGGAGATGGGCGAAACGCAGGAAGAGAAAGGTTGCATACGCTGTAGCGCCTGTGCGGACGCATGCCCGGCAGATTTACTGCCGCAGCAGTTGTACTGGTACAGCAAAGGCCAGCTGCACGATAAAGCCCAGGCGCATAACCTGGCTGACTGTATTGAATGCGGTGCCTGCGCCTGGGTCTGCCCAAGCAATATTCCGCTGGTGCAGTATTTCCGTCAGGAGAAAGCTGAAATCTACGCCATCTCCATGGAAGAAAAACGTGCCGCTGAAGCGAAGGCCCGCTTTGAAGCGCGCCGGGCGCGACTGGAGCGCGAGAAACAAGCCCGTCAGGAACGCCATAAGCAGGCTGCCGTGCAGCCTGCGGCGAAAGATCAGGATGCCATTAACGCAGCCCTGGCCCGCGTACGCGAGAAGAAAGCCACCGCCGCCCAGACGGTTGTGATCGCTCCGGGAGAAAAACCGGACAACAGCGAAGCGATTGCGGCCCGCGAAGCGCGGAAAGCCGAAGCACGCGCGCGTCAGGCGGAGAAAGCGCAAAACGCCAAACCGGAAGCCGACATCGACCCGCGTAAAGCGGCGGTGGAAGCGGCTATTGCCAGGGCAAAAGCCCGCAAAGCCGGTCAGCAGACAGTGGTGGTTGAACAGGAAGCGACGGATCCGCGCAAGGCGGCCGTTGAAGCCGCTATCGCCCGCGCCAAAGCACGTAAAGCGGCACAGCTACAACCTGCCGAAGAGAGTGAAGCCCCTGTCGATCCGCGTAAAGCCGCCGTTGAAGCGGCCATCGCCCGTGCCAAAGCACGAAAAGCGGCACAGCAGGACGAACTGCCTGCGGCCGCTAATGACGATCCACGCAAAGCCGCAGTCGCCGCCGCGATTGCGCGCGTTCAGGCAAAGAAAGCCGCGCAGCAAGCCGTTAACGAGGATTAAATGGTTTTCAGAATTGCAAGTTCCCCTTATACCCATAACCAGCGCCAGACATCGCGTATTATGATGCTGGTGTGCCTGGCCGCGCTGCCAGGTATTGCCGTACAGTGTTGGTTTTTCGGCTGGGGTACGCTTTTCCAGTTAGTTCTGGGTTGCGCCAGTGCCGTCGCAGCGGAAGCCGCGATCCTGAAGCTGCGCAAAATGGAGGTGACTCGCATCCTGAGCGATAACTCCGCCCTGTTGACCGGCCTGTTGCTGGCCATCAGCATTCCCCCGTTCGCCCCGTGGTGGATGGTGGTATTGGGAACGGTGTTTGCGGTGATCATCGCCAAGCAGCTGTACGGCGGGCTGGGCCATAACCCGTTTAACCCGGCGATGATTGGCTACGTAGTACTGCTGATCTCCTTCCCGGTACAGATGACCAGCTGGCTGCCGCCGCATGAGATCGCCGCCACGGTGCCCGGCTTTATGGATGCCCTGCACGTTATCTTTACCGGCCACACCGCGCTGGGCGCAGATATGAACGCGCTTCGCATGGGCGTGGACGGCATCAGTCAGGCCACTCCGCTCGATACCTTCAAAACCTCCCTGCGTGCCGGACAAAGCGTGGAGCAGGTGATGAAATCGTCTATTTACAGCGGCGTACTGGCAGGTGCTGGCTGGCAGTGGGTCAATCTGGCCTACCTGTTGGGTGGCGCGTTCCTGCTGCAACAGAAGGCGATCCGCTGGCATATTCCGGTGAGCTTCCTGGTGACGCTGGCCGTCTGCTCGACGCTCGGCTGGGTTATCTCACCTGAGTCACTGGCCAGCCCGCAGCTCCATCTGCTCTCCGGCGCGACCATGCTCGGGGCATTCTTTATTCTGACCGATCCGGTCACCGCCTCTACCACCAACCGTGGTCGTCTGATTTTCGGCGCGCTGGCAGGCTTGCTGGTCTGGCTTATTCGCAGCTTTGGCGGCTATCCGGACGGCGTGGCATTTGCCGTGCTGCTGGCTAACATCACCGTTCCGCTCATCGACTACTACACGCGTCCACGCGTGTACGGTCATCGCTAAGGGTCGCGCCATGCTCAAGACAATGCAAAAACACGGCGTCACGCTGGCGATCTTCGCCGCCGCCCTCACCGGGCTGACCGCGCTGGTAAATGAACTGACGAAAACCACCATTGCAGAGCAGGCAATGAAGCAGCAAAAAGCGCTGTTCGATCAGGTGATCCCATCCGATCTCTACGATAATGACCTGCAAAAAAGCTGCTTTGTCGTGCAGGCTCCGCAGCTTGGTAAAGGACCCCATCGCGTTTATATTGCCCGCAAGGGCGATAACCCCGTGGGCGCCGTCATGGAAGCCACCGCGCCGGACGGTTACTCCGGTGCGATTCAGCTGCTGGTGGGCAGCGATTTTTCCGGCACCGTACTGGGTACGCGCGTGACGGAGCATCACGAAACGCCGGGCCTTGGCGACAGAATTGAAACACGCTTAAGCGACTGGATCTTACACTTCGCCGGAAAGATGATTCATGGCGAGGACGATCCTGCTTTCGCGGTGAAAAAAGATGGCGGCGAATTTGACCAGTTCACGGGCGCCACGATTACTCCGCGCGCGGTGGTCAACGCCGTAAAGCGCGCCGGGCTGTATGCCGAAACGCTGCCCGCGCAGATCAATCATCTTTCCACCTGTGAGGAGTGACCATGAGCCAGGTTAAAGAGGTTATCGTCCAGGGTCTCTGGAAGAACAACTCCGCGCTGGTGCAGCTGCTGGGGCTATGTCCGCTGCTGGCGGTGACGTCTACCGCCACCAACGCGCTCGGGCTGGGGCTGGCGACCACGCTGGTGCTGACCCTGACTAACTTTTCCATTTCTGTTTTGCGCCGCTGGACGCCGTCAGAAATCCGTATTCCGATTTATGTCATGATCATTGCGTCGGTGGTCAGCGTCGTGCAAATGCTGATTAACGCCTACGCATTTGGCCTGTACCAGTCGCTCGGGATCTTCATTCCGCTTATCGTGACTAACTGTATTGTCGTAGGCCGCGCTGAAGCCTTCGCGGTGAAAAACAATCCGGCCATATCCGCGCTGGATGGGTTTTCCATCGGCATGGGCGCGACTGCCGCCATGTTCGTCCTCGGCTCTCTGCGTGAAATTTTGGGCAACGGTACGCTCTTCGACGGTGCGGACGCGCTGCTTGGCGGCTGGGCGAAGTCGCTGCGTATTGAGGTGTTCCATACGGACACCCCGTTCCTGCTGGCCATGCTACCTCCTGGCGCCTTCATTGGCCTTGGGATGATGCTGGCGTTAAAATACCTGATTGATGAAAAACGTAAACGCCGCGCCGCTGAACGCAGCGTACAGGAAGGGATCCCCGAGAAAGCAGTATGAATAAAGAGAAACGCATTGCGATCCTGACGCGCCTGCGCGATGAGAATCCTCATCCAACGACAGAGCTGAACTTTAACTCGCCGTTTGAACTGTTGATCGCGGTGCTGCTCTCTGCACAGGCGACGGACGTGAGCGTCAATAAAGCCACTGCCCTGCTCTACCCTGTCGCCAATACGCCGCAGGCCATGCTGGAGCTGGGCGTTGAAGGTGTGAAATCCTATATCAAGACCATTGGCCTGTTTAACAGCAAGGCCGAAAACGTCATTAAGACCTGCCGGATCCTGCTGGAGAAGCACGGCGGTGAAGTCCCTGAAGATCGCGCCGCGCTGGAAGCGTTGCCGGGCGTCGGGCGTAAAACGGCAAATGTGGTGCTGAACACGGCGTTTGGCTGGCCGACCATCGCCGTGGATACCCATATCTTCCGCGTCTCAAATCGCACCCGTTTCGCGCCGGGTAAAAACGTGGAAGAGGTTGAAGAGAAGCTGTTAAAAGTCGTTCCTGCGGAATTTAAGGTGGACTGCCACCACTGGCTGATCCTGCACGGCCGGTATACCTGTATTGCCCGTAAGCCACGCTGCGGTTCCTGCATTATCGAAGATCTCTGCGAATACAAAGAAAAAGTCTATCCCTGAGCGTAAACCACCTTACTTCTTACCTTTTCAAGCCCTTAGAATTAACAAGGGCTCTGATATCTTCTCATTTGACCATAAATTACCCTCTTTTTCTCCTTTACGCATTGTCGATTCTTCGGTCATTTAACACTCAAACAGGTTAATAGTTTTTTCATCACCAAAAATTTCTATACATCTGTGATCGCGATCACTCTGATAACCTGATGTTGGATTTTTGTTGTTAAAACCCGCCCAACCCCTTTGTCAGACAAGATTTCGTCTATTCCATACCGCACATAAGACCAGTCATTTTTCAGAACATGGGCTATATCACTGCCAATCACCCGAAATAGCAGAACATATCGCCATACAGCCATTAAACAGGGTCACTCACAGTCAAAAAAACCACTAATTTTCAACCAATGAAATTTAAAGCTGCATAACATTTGCGTGAACCGATGATTATACCGCCAGAGTTATATGTAACAGATTATTACAAACGTATTGCCAGATGCGGCTGGATAGTGAACATTACCCGCCGTTTCCCCTCCCAATATAACTATAAAGCGGATGGACTACGGTCATCACGCTATGAACACCCCCGTTAATATGGGATGTAAAAAAAGAGGTATATGTGTCTACTGCAAACAATAAACCAACAGATGAGAGCGTAAGTCTTAACGCTTTCAAACAGCCTAAAGCGTTCTATCTCATTTTCTCTATCGAATTATGGGAACGTTTTGGCTACTACGGCCTGCAAGGGATCATGGCGGTTTACCTGGTTAAACAGCTGGGTATGTCTGAAGCCGATTCCATCACGCTATTCTCTTCCTTCAGCGCCCTGGTGTATGGCCTCGTCGCTATCGGCGGCTGGTTAGGCGATAAAGTCCTCGGTACTAAACGAGTCATTATGCTGGGCGCCGTTGTTCTGGCGATTGGCTATGGGCTGGTTGCCTGGTCCGGGCACGATGCAGGTGTGGTTTACATGGGCATGGCTACCATCGCGGTAGGTAACGGCCTCTTCAAGGCGAACCCATCTTCCCTGCTCTCTACCTGCTACAGCAAAGATGACCCACGTCTGGACGGTGCATTTACCATGTACTACATGTCCATCAACATCGGCTCTTTCTTCTCTATGCTGGCAACCCCATGGCTGGCCGCAAAATTCGGCTGGAGCGTAGCGTTTGCGCTGAGCTTCGTGGGTATGCTGATCACCGTTGTGAACTTCCTGTTCTGCCGTAGCTGGGTTAAAGACTATGGTTCAAAACCAGACTTCGAACCCGTGCACATGGGCAAACTGCTGGCAACCATCGTCGGCATCGTGATCCTGGCCGCTGTCGCCACCTGGCTGCTGCATAACCAGGGCGTTGCACGTGCCGTACTGGGCGTGGTTGCGCTGGGTATCGTGATTATCTTCGCGAAAGAAGCCTTCGCGATGCAGGGTGCGGCACGTCGTAAGATGATTGTGGCGTTCATTCTGATGCTGGAAGCAATCATCTTCTTCGTTCTGTACAGCCAGATGCCAACGTCTCTGAACTTCTTCGCTATCCGCAACGTTGAGCACTCCATCCTCGGTATCGCGTTCGAGCCGGAGCAGTATCAGGCCCTGAACCCGTTCTGGATCATGATTGGTAGCCCGATTCTGGCCGCTATCTACAACAAGATGGGCGACCGTCTGCCTATGCCGCACAAATTCGCTATCGGTATGGTGCTGTGCTCTGGCGCATTCCTGGTGCTGCCGCTGGGGACGAAATTCGCGACCGACGCGGGTATCGTGTCTGTAAACTGGCTGATCCTGAGCTATGCGCTGCAATCCATCGGTGAACTGATGATCTCCGGTCTGGGCCTGGCGATGGTTGCGCAGCTGGTCCCTCAGCGTCTGATGGGCTTCATCATGGGTAGCTGGTTCCTGACTACCGCTGGCGCGGCCATCATCGCAGGTAAGATTGCGAACCTGATGGCGGTACCAGACAACGTTACCGACCCGCTGGTTTCCCTGAATGTCTACGGCACCGTGTTCATGCAAATTGGTATCGCGACCGCCGTGATTGCCGTACTGATGCTGCTGACCGCACCTAAACTGAATCGTATGACGCAGGACGACGACAAATCCGCTAAAGCGATTAAAACCGCGAACGCGTAATGTCATCGGGAAACGACTGAACAGAAGCCGCTAATTGATTAGCGGCTTTTTTTTTATCCGAACGCGCACTAACATAGCTGGAACCTCAGCAAAAAGGAGTTACCGATGAAACTGTTCTATAAACCGGGCGCCTGCTCTCTTGCTTCCCATATTACGCTTCGCGAGAGCGGTAAAGATTTTACGCTGGACGGCGTTGACCTGATGAAAAAGCGCCTGGAAAACGGGGATGACTTTTTTGCGATTAACCCAAAAGGGCAGGTTCCGGCCCTGCTGCTGGATGATGGCACCCTGCTGACCGAAGGGGTGGCGATTATGCAATTCCTGGCGGACAACGTACCGGATCGTCAGCTCCTTGCCCCCACCGGCAGCATTGCGCGTTATAAGACGCTGGAGTGGCTGAACTATATTGCCACCGAACTGCACAAAGGCTTTACGCCCCTGTTCCGCCCGGACACGCCAGAAGAGTACAAACCTACCGTGCGCGCGCTGCTGGAGAAAAAGTTGCAGTACGTTAACGACGCGCTGAAAGACGACCAGTGGATCTGTGGCTCGCGTTTCACTATCGCCGATGCCTATCTGTTTACCGTTCTGCGCTGGGCGCGCGCGGTTAAGTTGAACATGGAAGGATTAGACCATGTCGCCTCGTATATGACGCGCGTGGCGGAGCGTCCTGCGGTGGCGGCGGCGCTGAAAGCGGAAGGGTTGAATTAACGGAGCGGCCTGGGGAGCCGGGTGGCGCTGACGCTTACCCGGCCTACAAATTCCGTAGGCCCGTGCAAGCGCAGCGCCGCCGGGCAGTGTCTATAGCTGCGTTGCGCTAAAATAGTGCTCCGGCTTCGCGATGCGATCCTGTGCCGCGACGACCTGGAGCTCATATTCCTGCATCGTCTTCGTCGCAATCATGATTTCATAAACGGCTGCGGTGACGTGCTCCAGCGCATCGCGCAGGCTCGCGCCCTGCAATAGTTTCACCAGCAGCAAACCGCTGGTCACATCCCCGACCCCGACAGGCTGACGTGTACCGAAATCCACTAGCGGTCGACTGATATGCCAGGCTTCATCCTTCGTCACCAGCAGCTTCTCAAAACGGTCCTGGCTCAACCCTGCGCGTGCCAGGTGTTTCACCAGTACAATCTCTGGCCCCTGGGCGATCAGCTCGCGAGAGGCGCTTACAGCCTCTTCTACGCTGTTAACCGGATGCTCGCTGAGGATCTCCAGTTCAATCAGGTTGGGGGCAATAATATCGCTGGCGGGCAATGCATGACGGACATGAAACTCCGCAACGCCCGGCGCTACGATGCAGCCTTTTTCCGGATGTCCCATCACCGGATCGCAGAAATATTTCGCCGCGGGGTTTGCCGCTTTCACCTGGCGCACAATGCCGAGGATGTGCTCCCCCTGCTCCGCCGATCCCAGATAGCCGCTCAGTACGGCATCGCAGCGTTTAAGCTGGTCGATATCCGCAATCCCCTGAACGATTTCCGTCAGATGCGACGGCGGCATCACGCAGCCGGTCCATTTACCGTACTGGGTGTGATTCGAAAACTGGACGGTATTGAGGGGCCAGACATTAACGCCGAGGCGGCGCATCGGGAATTCCGCAGCGCTGTTGCCAGCATGTCCAAACACAACGTGGGACTGAATGGCGAGGATGTTCTTCATGTTGTACTTACCAAACCCTGTCAAAACAAAAGGGGCGTGGTTTCCCACGCCCCTGCATACTTTTAATTACTTCCAGCAGACCAGGCAGTAATTTTTCTTACCGCGACGCAGCAGCGTGTAGCGACCATAGAGACGGTCGTTCTCGGTAAAGGTGTATTCCGGATCGGCCTGTTTTTCGCCATTAATGGTGATCGCGTTAGAGGCGATGGTTTTACGCGCCTGACCGCGAGACGGCTGGAGCTCGGAGTCCACCAGCGCCTGCATCAGATCGGCGCCTTTTTCCATCTCCACCATCGGTACGCCATCCTGCGCCAGCTGTTCGAAATCCGCTTCGCTTAAATCGCTCAGGGTCCCGTTGAACAGGCTCGCCGTAATGCGTTTCGCCGCCGCCAGACCTTCTTCGCCGTGAACCAGTTTGGTTACTTCGTCCGCCAGCACGTACTGGGCGCGTGGTGCTTTACCGCTGTTCTTGTCTTCTTCTTCCAGCGCATTGATTTCTTCGATATCCATAAAGGTGAAGAACTTCAGGAAGCGATAAACGTCGGCATCCGCCGTGTTGATCCAGAACTGGTAGAATTTATACGGGCTGGTTTTCTTCGGATCCAGCCATACCGCGCCGCCTTCGGTCTTACCGAACTTGGTACCGTCTGCTTTGGTGATCAACGGCACGGTCAGACCAAACACCTGATTCTGGTGGAGGCGACGGGTCAGATCGATACCGGAGGTGATGTTACCCCACTGGTCGGAACCGCCAATTTGCAGAGATACGCCGTGCAGCTTGTTCAGGCAGGCGAAGTCATACCCCTGCAACAGGTTGTAGGAGAACTCGGTGAAAGAGATACCTTGGTCGTCACGGTTAAGACGCTGCTTCACTGCTTCTTTGTTAATCATCTGGTTAACAGAGAAGTGTTTGCCGATGTCACGCAGGAACGTCAGCACGTTCATGCCACCAAACCAGTCGTAGTTGTTCGCCGCAATCGCAGAGTTCTCACCGCAGTCGAAATCCAGGAACGGTGCAACCTGTTTACGGATCTTATCCACCCACTCCTGCACGGTATCTTCGGTATTCAGCTTACGCTCAGCGGCTTTGAAACTTGGGTCGCCAATCAGACCGGTCGCGCCGCCAACCAGAGCGACAGGCTTATGGCCGGCCATCTGGAAGCGTTTCAGGCATAACAATGGAACAAGATGCCCCAAATGCAAGCTGTCAGCGGTGGGATCGAAGCCGCAATAGAGCGCGATCGGGCCTTGCGCCAGTCGCTCTGCTAACGCTTCCTCGTCCGTCACCTGGGCCACGAGGCCCCGCTCTTGCAATTGTTTAATCAAGTTACTGCTTGCCATCAAATTCTCCATGTATAAACGACTGCACCTTTGCCGGTACACGACTTTTCGCCTGATGCGAAAGGACCATAGAATAAAGCGCCAGCGCGGTGTGCGCTAGCGCTTAAATCAACAAATTTTGGGGATTACGGTGCCAGTCTGTCGATTTTCCAGCCACCGTTGTCGCGCTGGTATAAAAAGCGGTCGTGGAGACGGTGTTCACCGCCCTGCCAGAATTCCATCTGCTCAATGGGGATGCGGAACCCACCCCAGAAACTCGGCAGCGGTACTTCACCCTGCTGAAACTTCTGTTTGAGTTCGAGGAATTTACTCTCCAGCACGCCGCGGGCTGAGATTCGGCTGGACTGTTTAGAGACCCAGGCACCGATCTGACTGTCGCGCGGGCGGCTGTGGAAATATTTCACCACTTCGAGCGTAGAGAGGCGCTCCGCCTTGCCGGTAACCATCACCTGGCGCTCAAGCATATGCCACGGGAAGAGCAGGCTAATACGCGGATTATTTTCAAGGTGATGCGCTTTACGACTGCCCAGGTTGGTGTAGAACACCAGCCCTTTCTCGTCATAATGCTTGAGAAGAACGATGCGTTGATACGGCTGACCATTTTCATCAACCGTGGCAACGACCATCGCCGTCGGGTCGGCCAGTTTCGCTTCGCAGGCCTGCTTCAGCCAGCGTTCAAAAAGCACCAGCGGTTCGGCGGGAAGATCCTGGCGGCGCAAACCGCCTTTGGTGTATTCACGGCGCAGATGCGCAATTTGCTGTAGTTCGTCGTTATCTGACATGGCGTTAGCTGAAAGTGAGATTGGGTGGCGCTATTGTGCGCGCCCCCTTCAAAAATCTCAACGCTTCGGATTTTGAAGCTGACAATTGTTCAGCACAATGCGGTCACGCTTGTAGACGGTGGCGCTGTCGCCTTTCGACCAGAAGACGTAGATCCCGTCTGAGTAGCGCGCACCGGAGGCCGACATTCCCTGCTTCAGCGTCAACAACTTATTGTCATAAACAAAGCTGGCTTCCTGACGCGGGTTGTTCAGCTTCACCGTCAGCGGTTTTTCATCACAACGATATTCCAGCGTATCGGTTTGCATACGCTCAACGAACTGGTTATAGACGCTGCATCCGGTCATAAGAAAAGGTACAGCAATGAGAAGAAGTTTTTTCATGGGCAGATTCCGAAGACTATCCTGGTCCTGGAGGGCCTAACCGCCCTCCTGTTTTTCCCTATTTTACGGGTTACGCCTCCCGCTGAATTTCAGTTAACTCTGATTATGGCGCGGGTTTGCGGGGAAAATGGCCCCGAGGACGCTCGCCTCCCGCGCACCGGTTACGGAGGGTAAATTACCCGGCAGACCGGCAACCGTACGCCAGGCAAGCCAGGCGAAGGCCAGCGCTTCCATATCGTCTCCGCTGATCCCGGCTTCATCAGTGGTCGTGACTTCGGTGCCCGGCAGCAAGGCGGCGAGGCGTGCCATCACCAGCGGGTTTCGGCTTCCGCCTCCGCATACCAGCAAGCGCTCACACCCGCCGCTCAGCAACACCTGTTCAGAGATCGACACCGCGGTGAGCTCCGTCAGCGTAGCCTGAATATCCTGAGGCGCAAGGCCGGGGAAGCGCGCCAGCTGACGTTCAAGCCAGCCGTAGTTGAAATATTCCCGCCCCGTGCTTTTTGGCGCAGGCAGAGCAAAGAAAGGATCGCTTAACAGGGTTTGCAGCAAGGGAAGGATCACTTTCCCCTGGCTGGCCCACTGCGCGTCTTTGTCATAGGCTTTACCGCTCTGACGCCAAATCCAGGCATCCATCAGCATATTACCGGGTCCGGTATCGTACCCCCGCACGGGCTGCCCGGGAATAAGCATCGACAGGTTGGCGATCCCGCCGATGTTCAGGACCATCCTGCGCTCTACCGGGTGCGCCAGCAGCGCCTGATGAAATGCCGGAACCAGCGGCGCCCCCTGCCCGCCGAGGGCCATATCACGACGACGGAAATCACCCACCACCGTTACGCCGGTTTTTGCCACAATCTGGTTGTTATCGCCAATTTGCATCGTGTGCGGCGCCTCGCCGACAGGTTCATGCCAGACGGTCTGCCCATGGCAGCCTATTGCCACGATGTCCTGCGGGTGGAGTCTTTCCTGCTGCATCAGGGCCAGTACCGCATCAGCAAACAGCGCCCCCAAACGCACATCCAGTTGGCCCAGTTGGGAAAGCGTCAGCTGTTGCCCCTGGCAGATGTTCAGGATCTCTTCTTTTAACGAGACCGGAATTGGCCAGGTCAGGCTTGCCTGCTGCGCCACCATGTTTTCATCAATGGCGGCCAGAACGACATCCACACCGTCAAGACTGGTACCAGACATCACACCGATATAGCGACCCGATTTCATGCGCTTTCCTTACGTTACATGGGCTAAGTGCAAACACTCCATCATAAATAACGCGGCTTTGCTATGCGGTGATAATAATTTTTAACAATCTCAGACCTGTAGCACAGGCGATGTTTGTTTATGTCCCGTTAAGCCCTGTTCAGGTAAAATTTATTTATTCGGCATGCAAAGATATGAACTGTGGTCAGGAATGCCATATAATTTAGCCATAACGGATGCCCCAACCGGGCGTTTTTTGGTGAACAGGAGAGTCAAATGATTTTACGTGTACTGGGCGTTTCGCTGATTGGTTTAACACTGGCGGGTTGTGTGAATGACAGTTCACTCTCCGGCGACGTATATAGTGCTTCTGAAGCTAAACAGGTGCAGAACGTGACATACGGTACTATCGTTAATGCCCGTCCTGTTCAGATTCAGGGGGGCGATGACACGAACGTGGTGGGCGCAATCGGCGGTGCTGTGCTGGGTGGTTTCCTGGGTAATACCATTGGCGGCGGCACCGGACGTTCTCTGGCGACCGCAGCGGGCGCAGTTGCAGGCGGCGTAGCGGGTCAGGGCGTTCAGGGTGCGATGAACAAAACTCAGGGCGTTGAGCTGGAAATCCGCAAAGACGATGGCAGCACTATTATGGTTGTGCAGAAACAGGGTAACACCCGCTTCTCTGCTGGCCAGCGTGTTGTTCTTGCAAGCAACGGCAGCCAGGTCACCGTCTCCCCGCGTTAATATCCTGATGGATGTGGTCTTTCAGACCGCATCCATTTACCAAAATCATCATTTCCAATAATATATTGGCACAATATATTCACATGGTGAATTATTCATTTCACCCGTTCTTGTCCGTGCGCAAAGTATTTTTTATTTCCCTCGCTTAGACTCTTCGCAATCTCTTTTTCCTTTTTTAATTTTTAAATTCTCTATGCTTGCGATCTGTCGATTTTTAAAGAACCGCTTTGTGGCCTTCGCGCTTGGGTGCATTGTTATCATTGCCGTATTACAAGGTTTTTTTATAAAACTTGTTGAATGGGTTCCTTCGTTTTCACCTTTGTTTTTCCCTACGCTGACGATATTTCTTCTGGTGTTCCATCTGTTTATTGCCTGTTTTATGGCAATGAAATACTGGTGCGACAAAAGGCGATTATATCTTGTTCCCATTGCCCTGGCCTTTGCCGGTTCGGCGTTACTGATGGTGGGGACACTGGCCAGCTTCCCGGCCTGGCTTGATCTCTATCAGTTCAACGAAGCGAACTATAACGACGCCATGATTTTCTACATGTTCCGCCACTTTTTAATGGCGGTGCTGATGATCGTCGCAGCATTACTGTATACCCTGCGCAATTCTGCGCTCTCACGAAGCGCCCATGTTGGTATCGTTGTCGGCGCCTCGCTCTTTACGGGCTGTATGCTTGGGCTGGCATTGTTCTATTCCAGCCATTCAACCCTGCTCACACTGGACCTGGTGGATAATGAAACCCGACAGTTTATGGTTCTCTGGAGCCAGGCGATCAATATCATTTTGATCGTCCTGTGGGTAGTAACGTTAATCACCCTGTTGGCCATTACCCGCGTGAGGAATTTGTTTTGGGTCGGCGGCAATTTTTTATGTGTCTGTTATATCGTCACTCTGCTCATGCTATTGTTAGGCGGACACGCTGAAGATATTTCATGGTACCGGGCACGGTTATTCGAAACTGTCGCTACGTTAATGATTATTTTCATCTTACTTTCCGACGTATTTAATTTGTATCGTGACTCGCATGTAAAATATCAGCAGTCTTATCAAAATTCCATCCGCGACCCCCTCACCCGTCTTTATAATCGCAGCTATTTCTATGATTCATTAAATCACGCGCTAAACACGGCCACGGTGACACATCCGGTATCGGTGGTCGTGAGCGATCTTGACCGTTTTAAACGCATTAACGACTGCTACGGTCATTTGCAAGGGGATAGGGTTTTACAGTTTGTCTCAAACCTGTTGACCGATTCGGTGCGACCGCAGGATATCGCGGCGCGGATCGGCGGCGAAGAGTTTGTGCTCATGCTGACAAATACACCGTCCGATGTCGCGCATCAGGTTGCCGAACGTATTCGCCTCAAGTTGAGCGGGTTTGACAAGGCCAGCAGCGGTGGGCAGCTTCCGGAACCGATTACCATTAGTATGGGAGTATTCACCGCTACCTCGCCGGAAACCAGCGCTGAAACCTGTGTGGAAAGCGCGGATAAAGCCATGTACGAGGCAAAAGAGACGGGCCGCAACCGGGTGGTGGTGTTCAGAACATGACAAAGGCCTTGCACGAGCAAGGCCAGTGAACAACGTCAGTCGCGCGACTGTAAATCGTGGATGTTTTGCTCAAGACGGGCGATGAGTCCGATCAGCATCTCCAGCTCAGCGGGTGAAATACCGGCCAGGATCTCCCCTCGCGTTTTACTGATGACGGTTTCCATCTCAGTAATAATCGGGGCCGCTTTTTCCGTCAATTTGATCCGCTTGGCGCGACGGTCGCTGGCGCAGGTTTGTCGGGAGATGAGTCCCTTCTCTTCCAGCTGGTCAAGGGTACGCACCAGGGAAGGCTGTTCAATACCAATCGCTTTTGCCAGTTGGATCTGTGACTGATCGGGCGGAAGCTGATGGATGTTGTGCAGCGTAACCCAGTGCGTCTGTGTGAGTTCCAGAGGTTTCAGGCGATGGTCAATCAGAGCACGCCAGATGCGTACCAACCTTGCCAGATCAGAACCTAATGGCGATTCCAATTTCATCTCCTTATAATTAGCTTGCTAAGTGATTATAGTGATTTTAGAATAGTTTGCAGTATTTGTATTGCCAAAACAAATGCAATCACGGTATTCATCATTCCTTAAAGGATGATTTACACTGAACGGTAATGCGCCATCGCATTGAAATCTGCCATTGTGGCCCTCATTCCACCGCAAAGGATCGCTGCTTGTGACGTTGTTTTCCTTCTCCGCAGGGTTGCCCCTCCAGGATCTGATTGTTGGCGCATCGGTCTACTTTCCGCCACTGTTTAAAGCCGTGATGGTCGGTTTTGTGATCTGGCTCATTGCGCATCGTCTGCTGCGCGACTGGATGTATTCCGGTGAAATCTGGCACCCGATGTTAATGGATCTCTCCCTGTTTACCCTCTCCGTCTGTCTTGGCCTTGCCGTGTTAACCGTGTGGTGAGAATAGCATTGAAAACGTTAAAATATTTTTCCACTCTTTTCGTCTTAGCGCTGGCGCTTATCGCCGGCTGGTGGCTCTGGAATTATTACATGCAGTCGCCCTGGACGCGTGACGGCAAGATCCGCGCGGAACAGGTCAGCATCACGCCACAGGTGTCCGGCAGTATCAGCGCGCTGCTGGTGAAGGACAACCAGTTCGTTCATGCGGGTGATGTGTTATTCCGCATCGACGAGACCCCTTTTCACATTGCAGTGCTCAATGCCCAGGCGCAGCTCGCAAAAGCTCAATCCGATCTGGCAAAAGCCAATAACGAAGCCGAACGTCGCCGACATCTGTCGAGGAATTACATCTCTGCGGAAGATCTCGATACCGCCAATATCAATGTAAAAGCCATGCAGGCCAGCCTGAAGGTTGCAGAGGCAACGCTGAAACAGGCCGAGTGGCAACTGACCCAGACCGTTGTCAAAGCTCCGGTGGATGGATGGATCACGAGCTTGTCGACCCGTGTGGGGGATTACGCCACCACAGGCCAGCCGGTCTTTGCCCTGGTCGACAGCCGCTCTTTCTATGTTGTAGGTTATTTTGAAGAGACCAAGCTGCGCCATATCCGCGAGGGAGCGCCTGCCCGAATCACGCTTTACAGCGGCGCAGAAACGTTACAGGGTCACGTTAGCAGCATAGGTCGGGCAATTTACGATCAGAGCGTGGAAACCGATTCTGGCCTGGTGCCCGACATCAAACCCAACGTACCGTGGGTGCGTCTGGCTCAGCGGGTGCCTGTTCGCGTCGAGTTTGATCAACTGCCGAAAGACATTACCTTGGTCTCTGGCACAACCTGCACCGTCGCCATCGGATCGCGATGATGAACCTGGGAGCTTTCTCCTGGCGCAATACGCCGTGGATAAAAGCGACACGGCCGCAGTGGCGTTACGCGCTGCGTAACGGCATCGCCATGTGCCTTGCGCTTACGGTTGCCTATTATCTGAATCTGGATGAGCCTTACTGGGCGATGACCTCTGCGGCGGTCGTCAGCTTCCCAACCGTCGGGGGCGTTATCAGTAAAAGCCTCGGGCGCGTGGCGGGTAGCCTGCTGGGGGCAACCGCCGCACTGCTTCTTGCCGGCCATACTCTGAACGATCCCTGGCTCTTTTTGTTAAGCATGTCGGCATGGCTGGGGCTGTGTACCTGGGCCTGCGCTCATTTTACCAATAACGTTGCCTATGCGTTTCAACTGGCGGGTTACACCGCGGCCATTATCGCCTTTCCGGTCGTCAACGTGCTGGATACCACTGAGCTGTGGGATATCGCCCAGGCACGCGTGTGTGAAGTGA
Source organism: Enterobacter cloacae complex sp. IR5402 (assembly GCF_049238125.1). NCBI lineage: Bacteria > Pseudomonadati > Pseudomonadota > Gammaproteobacteria > Enterobacterales > Enterobacteriaceae > Enterobacter > Enterobacter cloacae complex sp. IR5402. The sequence goes on along the minus strand of NZ_JBMKHO010000008.1, from coordinate 157,645 downwards.
TGGTCGGCATTCTGTGCGGGGGCGTCATGATGATGATCCTGCCCAGTACCTCAGATGGCACTACGCTTATCACCGCACTTAAAACGATGCACGCACGTTTGCTGGAACATGCCAGCCTGCTCTGGCAGCCTGACAGCAGCGATGACATCCGCCTCGCGCACGAAAAGGTCATCGGCCAGATCCTGACCATGAACCTGTTGCGCATCCAGGCTTTCTGGAGCCACTACCGTTTTCGTCGCCAGAACACGCTTCTGAACTATTTACTGCACCAGCAATTGCGGATGACGAGCGCGATCTCGAGCCTTCGTCGGATGTTGCTGAACTGGCCTGCACCCCCAGCCCATACCCGGGAGATTATCGAGGCGCTGCTCGCTACCCTTGCGCGTTCGGATGCCGATATTTATACCGTGGCCCGCATTATCGCGCCGCTCGCCCCAGCGGATGAATATGACTACCGGCATCGCGCCTTCTGGCAGCGTCTGAACTATTTCTGCCGCCTGTATCTGCGCAGCAGCCGCTGGTTAAAAGCCGTCGAGAATGCCACGCCCGTCACCGAATTTTCCGTTCCCGGTAGTCCTGCTCTGGCGCGGCATACCGACGCAATGGAGGCGCTGTGGAGCGGTTTTCGTACGTTTTGCGCGTTGACGGCCGTGGGCGCATGGGCCATCACCACGCAATGGGATGCGGGCAGTGCGGCCCTGACGCTTGCGGCAATAAGCTGCGTGCTCTATTCCGTCGCCGCTTCCCCCTTTAACTCCCTGACGCTTCTGCTGCGTACGCTGGTGCTGCTGTCGCTGTTCAGCTTCGTGGTGAAATTTGGTTTGATGGTGCAGATAACCGACCTCTGGCAATTTCTGCTATTTCTCTTCCCGCTATTAACCACCATGCAGTTGCTCAAACTGCAAATGCCTAAACTGGCCGGTCTGTGGGGTCAGTTAATTGTTTTTATGGGCTCATTTATCTCTGTAACGAATCCACCGGTTTACGATTACGCTGATTTTCTCAACGACAACCTGGCGAAGATCCTCGGCGTGGGGCTGGCGTGGCTGGCTTTCGCCGTGCTACGCCCGGGCTCGGACGCGCGTAAAAGCCGCAGGCATATTCGGGAGTTGCGCAGGGGTTTTGTCGATCAGCTGAGCCGCAGGCCGCATCTGCGCGAAAGCGAGTATGAATCGCTGGTTTACCATCATGTCAGCCAGCTGAATAACAGCCAGGATTCACTCTCCCGTCGCTGGCTACTGCGCTGGGGCGTGGTGCTGCTAAACTGTTCGCACGTGGTGTGGCAGTTGCGCGCCTGGGAGACGCGTTCCGATCCGCTGTCGCAGGTCCGTGATAACTGTATTTCCATGCTCCGCGATGTGATGAGCGAGCGCGGGGTGCAGCAGCGCCCCCTGAGCGTCACGCTCGCCGAGCTTCAGCGTATTTGCGACACGCTGGCGCACCATCATCAGCCTGCGGCCCGCGATCTGGCATCCATTATCTGGCGGCTGCACTGCTCCCTGTCACAGCTTGAACAGGCGCCGCCACCCGGAACGATTGGCGATCAGATCACCCCGCAGGCATAGCGCGCCCCGCCGCCGCCAAGCGGTTTAGGTTGATCGGACATGTTATCGCCGCCCACGTGGATCATCAGCGCCTTGCCTTTGACCTCGTCAAGCTTTTTGAGTCGTGGCGCCACAACCGGATCGGTGGCTTTACCATCGTTATTTACCACCAGCACCGGCAGATCACCGAGGTGCCCCATCCCTTCCGGGCCTTCATGCTTACCGGAGTTCTGCGGGTCGAGATGCCCCCCTGCGGCTTCCGCAGCTGTTGGTTTCCCCTCTTTCATCGCGGGTTGACAGCTGCCTTTAGCATGAACGTGAAAACCATGTTCGCCGGGTGGAAGAGCCTTGAGATCGGGAGCAAATTCCAGCCCTTTATCGGTTTCGGTGATTTTCACCGTCCCGATGGACTGACCTACCCCCTGAGAAGTGACGAGATTCATTTCAACGTCCTCGCTGGCTGCCTGCGCCCCTGCGCAAACAACCAGCGTGACCATTGCCAGAGCAAAACGCTTCATATGACCTCCACAGGTTATTTTTTGCACCTTAAGTCTATACCAGAGGCGCAGATTTCACCGGAAAGTCAGGTTCAGGCGTGCTCAGGGTACGTCGTAGCCCAGCGCCGCCTTACGAATGCGGAACCACTGCTGACGCGTCATATCCAGCTCCTCAGCTACAAGCGCAGCGCGGACACGCTCAATTTTGCCGGAGCCAATAATTGGCAGCGGTTTAGACGGCAGGCGCAGGATCCAGGCGTAAACCACCTGCTCGATACTCTCCGCATTCAGTTCGCGCGCCACCGTTTCAAGCTCGTTACGCAGCGGCTGGAATGGCTCATCGTTAAACAGACGGCCGCCTCCCAGGCAAGACCATGCCATTGGACGGATGCGCAGCTGTTGCAGTTGGTCGAGCGTGCCATCCAGCAGCAGCGGCTGATGAACAGGCGAGATCTCCACCTGATTCGTCGCCAGCGTAAACGGCAGGCGAGACTGCAATAGCGCAAACTGTGCCGGGGTGAAGTTAGACACGCCAAAATGGCGCACTTTGCCGCTCTGGTGCAGCGTCAGGAAGGCTTCCGCGACCTCATCCGCATCCATCAACGGATCGGGACGGTGGATCAGCAGCAGGTCGATACGATCGGTGGCCAGGTTGACCAGTGACTGCTCGGCGCTTTTAACGATATGCGCGCTGTCAGTGATGTAATGTCCAAGCGCATGCTCCGGTTTTGCTGTGGTGGCAATACCGCATTTGGTCACAATCTCCATTCGTTCACGCAGCCCCGGCGCACGCTTCAGCGCTTCGCCAAAGGCGGCCTCGCACTGATAGCCGCCATAAATATCAGCATGATCGACGGTGGTGATCCCGAGATCGAGATGCTCTTCTATAAAGTCCGCCAGCTGGACCGGAGACATATTCCAGTCCATGAGGCGCCAGTAGCCCATAACAAATCGGGAGAATTCCGGGCCCTGTGGGGCAAGGGTAATACGCTGAACCATAACATTTTCCTCAAGGAAGTCATGTCACCAGTATACGCAATTACCCTGCTAAAACAGTGAAGGTTGCTGAGGTTCTTCGGGTTCAACCGCTTTGTTTGCACGAATTTTACGCAGCAGACGCTGTCGGCAAAGCCGTAAGACCTCCTGCTTTTGCGCGTCGCTGAAATTTTGCCAGTTAAAACGTTCATCGCGCGTGCGCATGCAGCCACGACAGTATCCTCGTTCATCAACCTGGCAAATACCCCGGCACGGGCTCTGGACAGGGAAAAATTCCAGTTGCTCTGCCACACCTACCTCCAGAACGTCATTATTCCCTACAGTGAAGACCCTAAATGGCTTGCATGCAAGGATGTCTGCCACAAACAGGACATTAAGGTTTCGCTAATCTTCCCTTCTTATACTCGCCGCATTGATATAACGAATGGTCTGCTTATCATGTGGTTCGCAAAAAAGTTACACTGTAACGATATAAAATTTACTCTGGGCTGTGCATTTTTCTTTACCGTACTGAATGCACTGTTTATCCAGCGCAGCTGGTCAATTATTGCGCCTGCGCATCTGCACGATGTCCTGTTTGCTGCCAGCGTGCCGCTGGTACTGTTCTGCGGCTGGGTGATTGTCTTCAGCCTGTTAAATATCCCCTATATTCGTAAGCCGCTCCTGATTGTCCTGACCCTGGGATGTGCCGCCGCGACCTGGTTTATGTATACCTATGGCGCGGTTATCGATCAGAACATGATTGTGAACGTGTTCGAGACTAATTCTCAGGAAGCGACAGCCCTGGTGACGCCGCAGATGATCCTGTGGCTGGTCGTAGCGGGTCTGGTTCCATCTGTTGTGTTAGCCCTGACGCGCATTCGCACCGGAAAATGGTGGTATGCCCTCCTGACGCGCTTCGCCGCTATGCTGGGTGCGCTGCTGGTGATCATCCTGGTCGCGTCAGTGTTCTATAAAGACTATGCTTCGCTGTTCCGCAATAACAAAAGCATCGTAAAAATGGTCACCCCGGCGAATTACGTGAGCGCCCTGGTGAAATACAGCAAAATGCGCTGGTTTGCCGGCGACCAGACGCTGGTCCGCATTGGCGAAGATGCTCATAAAGGCGCGCTGATTGCCAGCCAACGCAAGAAAACCGTGCTGGTTGTGGTGGTGGGCGAAGCCTCCCGCGCTGCAAACTACTCGTTAAATGGTTACCCGCGTGAAACCAACCCCGAGCTGAAAAAGCAGGATGTCATCAACTTCCCGCGGGCCTCCTCCTGTGGCACGGAAACCGCTGTTTCCGTCCCCTGCATGTTCTCCGGCATGACGCGGAAAAAATATGACGCGGACCTCGCCCATCATCAGGAAGGTCTGCTTGATGTGCTTAACCACGCCGGGTTCAACCTGCTGTGGCGCGACAACGACGGCGGATGTAAAGGCGCCTGCGACCGCGTGCCGCACACGGACATGACCCAGTGGAAACTGGATCAGTTCTGTAAGGACAAATCCTGTATCGACGACGTTAACCTGTACCGCCTGGACAACGTGCTGGATGGAATAAAGCAGGATACGGTTCTGGTTATTCACCTGATGGGCAGCCACGGTCCGGCCTATTACAAACGCTACCCTGATAGCTTCCGCAAGTTCACCCCAACCTGCGATACCAATGAAATTCAGGATTGCGATCATCAGTCGCTGATCAATACCTATGACAACACGATTCTGTATACCGATAGCGTCGTCAGCCGAACCATCGACGCACTGAAAGCCCGGCAGGCCAACATGAACACGGCGCTCATTTACCTCTCCGATCACGGTGAATCGCTGGGCGAAAGCGGAATTTACCTGCACGGTACGCCGTATATGCTGGCCCCGGAGCAGCAAACGCATATTCCTTTTATGTTCTGGCTCTCCCCGGATTATGCGAAAAACTTCGGCGTAAACACGGATTGCATGCGTGACCATGCCGCAAAAGAGGCGGTTTCACAGGACAATTTATTCGCCACCGTTCTGGGCATGATGGACGTGAAATCAGCGGTTTATCAGCCGCAGCTGGATATTCTGTCACAGTGTCGTCGCCAAGCGGGCTTGCATTAGACCGAACGGTCTATTAGAGTAAGGGCATGAGCAGACACACTGAACACGATACACGAGAACATTTGCTGGCTACCGGCGAGCGCCTTTGCATGCATCGCGGGTTTACCGGGATGGGGCTTAGCGAGTTGTTAAAAACCGCTGAAGTACCTAAGGGATCGTTTTATCACTATTTTCGTTCCAAAGAGGCGTTCGGCGTTGCCATGCTGGAGCGGCACTACGCCAGCTACCATCAGCGCCTGGCAGCCCACTTCGCCAGCGGTGAAGGTGACTACCGGGATCGTGTTCTGAACTACTATCAGGAAACGCTGACGCAGTTCTGTCAGCAGGGCATCATCAGCGGCTGCCTGACGGTAAAACTGTCTGCCGAAGTGTGCGATCTCTCCGAAGATATGCGCACCGCCATGGATAAAGGGGCCAGCGGCGTGATTGCACTGCTGGCTCAGGCGCTGGAGAGCGGGCGCAATGAAAAAACGCTCTCCTTCTCCGGCGATCCGCTCACGCAGGCACAGGTGCTCTATTCCCTCTGGTTAGGCGCCAACCTGCAAGCAAAAATGTCTCGCAGCGCCGTGCCGCTCGAAAGCGCGCTGGCGCACGTGAAAAACTGTATAACCGCGCCAGGCGTGTAGCCGGCGTTTTTATTTACCCTTTTACTAGTCGACTGGTCTACTCAGGAGCCATTATGTCCGCTGAAAAGCTGTTTACCCCACTGAAAGTGGGTGCCGTTACTGCCCCAAACCGCGTGTTTATGGCCCCACTCACCCGTCTGCGCAGCATCGAGCCGGGCGATATCCCAACGCCATTGATGGGTGAGTATTATCGTCAGCGCGCCAGCGCGGGCCTGATAATTTCCGAAGCCACGCAGATTTCTGCCCAGGCAAAAGGCTACGCCGGTGCGCCGGGTCTGCACAGCCCGGAACAGATCGCCGCGTGGAAAAAAATCACCGCAGGTGTTCATGCTGAAGATGGCCGTATTGCGGTTCAGCTGTGGCACACCGGTCGTATCTCACACAGCAGCATCCAGCCTGGCGGTCAGGCGCCGGTTTCTGCTTCTGCCCTGAACGCCAATACCCGCACTTCCCTGCGCGATGAAAACGGTAATGCGATCCGCGTTGACACCACCACGCCACGCGCGCTGGAGCTGGACGAGATCCCGGGTATTGTGAATGATTTCCGTCAGGCCGTCGCCAACGCTCGTGAAGCGGGCTTCGACATGGTTGAGCTGCACTCTGCGCACGGTTACCTGCTGCATCAGTTCCTGTCCCCTTCTTCCAACCAGCGTACCGACCAGTACGGCGGCAGCGTTGAAAACCGCGCGCGTCTGGTGCTTGAAGTGGTGGATGCTGTCTGTAATGAGTGGAGCGCAGACCGCATTGGTATTCGTGTCTCCCCGATCGGTACTTTCCAGAACGTCGACAACGGTCCGAACGAAGAAGCAGACGCGCTGTATCTGATTGAAGAGCTGGCGAAACGTGGTATCGCCTATCTGCACATGTCCGAGCCGGACTGGGCAGGCGGCAAGCCTTATAGTGAAGCCTTCCGCCAGAAAGTGCGCGAGCGCTTCCACGGCGTGATTATCGGGGCGGGCGCGTATACGGCAGAGAAAGCTGAAGATCTGATCGGGAAAGGCCTGATCGACGCCGTGGCCTTTGGCTGTGACTACATTGCTAACCCGGATCTGGTTGCCCGTTTGCAGAAGAAAGCCGAACTGAACCCGCAGCGCCCTGAAAGTTTCTATGGCGGCGGCGCGGAAGGTTATACCGACTACCCTTCACTGTAATCCCGCTTTGTACATTGATAGCGGCGACCTTTCGCCGCTATACTAAAACATCGTTTCTGTTCAAAAAGATAATCCATTCCACTGGTTAATGAGGAAATTATGCGCCTACTTCACACCATGCTGCGCGTTGGCGACCTGCAACGTTCCATCGATTTCTACACTAACGTTCTGGGCATGAAGCTGCTGCGCACCAGCGAAAATCCGGAATATAAATACTCTCTGGCGTTTGTCGGTTACGGCCCGGAATCTGATGAAGCGGTCATCGAGCTGACCTACAACTGGGGCGTGGACAGCTATGAGCTGGGTACGGCTTACGGACACATCGCGCTGGAAGTGGATAACGCCGCCGAAGCCTGCGAACGTATCCGCAGCAATGGCGGTAACGTCACCCGTGAAGCCGGTCCGGTTAAAGGCGGTACCACCGTCATTGCGTTTGTGGAAGATCCGGACGGTTATAAAATCGAACTGATTGAAGCCAAAGACGCTGGTCGCGGTCTGGGCAATTGATCCCGCAGGGCGCACTATGCGCCCGTTGTTTTGCTGCATCCCCTCTCAAAATTTGCCATAATGCGCACTGCTTTTTCCCCCTTGTAAGAGACCCTGATGTCCGATAACGCTCAATTTACCGGTCTGTGCGACCGTTTTCGTGGTTTTTATCCCGTTGTCATTGATGTTGAAACAGCCGGATTTAACGCTAAAACCGATGCGCTGCTTGAGATTGCCGCCATCACGCTGAAGATGGATGAACAGGGCTGGCTTGTACCGGACACCACGCTGCATTTCCACGTTGAACCCTTTGAAGGGGCAAACTTACAGCCAGAGGCGCTGGCCTTTAACGGTATCGATCCGACAAACCCGCTGCGCGGGGCGGTAAGCGAATACGAGGCGCTGCACGCCATTTTCAAAATGGTGCGCAAAGGCATGAAAGAGAATGACTGTAGCCGCGCCATCATGGTAGCCCACAACGCTACGTTCGATCACAGCTTCACCATGGCTGCCGCCGAGCGCGCCTCGCTAAAGCGCAATCCATTTCATCCGTTTGTGACCTTCGACACCGCCGCGCTGAGCGGCCTGGCGCTGGGGCAAACCGTGCTCTCGAAAGCCTGCATCACGGCGGGTATTGCGTTTGACGGTACCCAGGCGCATTCCGCGTTATACGACACCGAGCGTACGGCGGAGCTGTTCTGTGAGATCGTCAACCGCTGGAAACGTCTGGGCGGCTGGCCGCTGCCGATGGGCGACGAGGCCGATCTTCAATCGTAGGTTGGGTTATCAACAGCCCCACAGGACAAAAAAAAGCGACCAACATAATGTGGTCGCTTTTTTATAGCCGCAGAAAACTTATTCTGCGTCCGGCTCTTCGGTTTTATACTTCGCCGCAGTCTCTTTGATCAGCTGTTGCAGTTCGCCGCGCTGATACATTTCAATCAGGATATCGCATCCGCCAACCAGTTCACCATCAACCCACAGCTGTGGGAAGGTCGGCCAGTTTGCGTATTTTGGCAATTCAGCGCGAATGTCCGGGTTTTGCAGGATATCAACGTAAGCAAAACGCTCACCACAGGCGGACAGCGCCTGAACCGCTTGCGCGGAGAAGCCGCAGCTTGGCAGCTTCGGAGAACCTTTCATGTACAGGAGAATCGGGTTTTCAGCGATCTGGCGCTGAATTTTTTCAATAGTGGTGCTCATGTCTTGCTTCCTTTAACTTCTGTTACGGCATCAGTCTGACATTGTAGCGGGTCAGGCCGACATCGGAAAATAACATTTTTGTCACGTCTAATTATTTTATCGCTTATCGCATAAAGTTGCATTGCTAATGTCGTTTATCGCCAGACGGGGTGCGGTTTTGCTTAAGGAGCGAACAGGAGTGCGTCAGAATGGTGAATTTTTTTGCACTTGCTAACGAAACATAATTTTTGAATGAAAAATGCTATTAACTTCTTCTGATTTTATGGATTAGAATCGACAGGTTTTGTAAATCTCACGCGGGTATGCATTGTGGCCTGCATTTATCAGGGGACTGCCCAGTGGCGCGGATAACTAAAATCTCGATGACGCTCTGTGCTTTACTGTTTACCACACTCTCATTTACGCCAGCGGCGAACGCCTCTGAACAGGCGCGGCATTCTGCTGTACAAAAAACGCATCTGGCAAAATCCACAGAACGTAAGAAAAAAACCACCAGCAAAACAGTTAAGAAGAAAATCACCGCTCAGACCAAAAAGACCGCCTCCAGTAAAACCAAAACTCTCCGCTCCGGCACGCACAAAACCACCCGCACAACCGCCAGCCTGGTGAATGAAAAATGCACCGTGCGCAAAGGCCATAAAACGAAATGCGCAAAAGTGACGAAGCTGGCTGACGTGCATAAAGCGCGCATGCAGAAAGCGCAAAAAACGGCGATGAACAAACTGATGGGGCAAATAGGTAAGCCGTATCGCTGGGGTGGCACCTCTCCGCGCACCGGTTTTGACTGTAGTGGGCTGGTTTATTATGCCTATAAAGATCTGGTGAAGTTTCGCATTCCACGCACCGCCAATGAGATGTACCATCTGCGCGACGCCGCCCCTGTAAACCGTGGCGAACTGCAAAATGGCGACCTGGTGTTCTTCCGCACCCAGGGACGCGGTACGGCCGATCACGTTGGGGTGTATGTGGGTAACGGTAAATTTATCCAGTCACCGCGCAGCGGTCAGGACATTCAGATCACCTCTCTCAGCGAAGATTACTGGGTGCGCCACTATGTGGGTGCGCGCCGCGTGATGACGCCAAAAACCATCCGCTAGCCCCTGCCCTGCCGCCCTTGTGGCAGGGTAAGTTCCTCTTTTGCATACCCTTTCAATTTGCTATCCTGTCCTTGTTGTCTGTAGGGTTATTGGCAACGTATAAAACTATAAGGAGAGAAGCAATGTCGTTCGAATTACCTGCACTACCGTATGCAAAAGACGCCCTGGCCCCGCATATTTCCGCGGAAACCCTGGAGTACCATTACGGCAAGCATCACCAGACCTATGTCACCAACCTGAATAACCTGATCAAGGGCACCGATTTTGAAGGCAAAACGCTGGAAGAGATCGTGCGCAGTTCAGACGGCGGCGTATTCAACAACGCCGCACAGGTGTGGAACCACACCTTCTACTGGCACTGCCTGGCCCCGAATGCAGGCGGAGAACCTGACGGTGAGCTGGCGGCAGCGATTAACGCCGCGTTCGGCAGTTTCGCGGATTTTAAAGCGAAGTTTACTGACGCAGCCGTTAAAAACTTTGGCTCCGGCTGGACCTGGCTGGTAAAAGAGGCTGATGGCAAACTGGCTATCGTTTCCACTTCTAATGCGGGTACCCCTCTGACCACCAGCGCCACGCCGCTGATGACCGTGGACGTATGGGAACACGCCTATTACATTGATTACCGTAATGCGCGCCCGAACTACCTGGAACACTTCTGGGCACTGGTTAACTGGGAATTTGTTGCGAAGAACTTCGCTGCGTAAGAGACACGCAGAAGGGGCAGCCCTTCTGCGTTTTTGTTTATTCCGCCGTACACACCGCTTGAGGCTGTTTACGACCAGACAATATCACCAGCAGCAGGCCGAGTGCGGCAATGATCGCCCCCATCACCGGCACAAAGCTGTAACCCAAACCACCGGAGATCACCGCCCCGCCCGCTGCGGCCCCCAGCGCATTGCCCAGGTTAAACGCACCGATATTCACCGATGAAGAGAGCCCCGGCGCTTCGTGTGCAACGCGCATTACACGCATCTGCAACGGTGGCACCACGGCAAAGGTTGCGGCGCCCCATACCACCATGGCAATCGCGGCACCCACTTCGTTACGCGCCAGCCACGGAATCGCCACCATGATGACAATCAGCAGCGTTAAAAAACCTTTCAGCGTCCCGCTGACGGAGCGGTCGGCAAATTTCCCGCCGAGATAGTTGCCAATCGAGAACCCGACACCAATCAGCACCAGCATCGCGGTAACAAAGAGTGGCGTTGCGTGGGTTATGTCGTGCAGCACCGGGGAGATATAGGTGTAGAGCGTAAACATCGCCCCGGCCCCCAGCACCGTGGTGAGCAGCGCGGACAACACCTGAGGACGCATCAGCACCGCCAGCTCTTTACGTACTTCCGGACGTTCTCCAGCACATCCTTTCGGCAGTGAGAAAAACAGCGCAACCATCGCGACCACGCCCAGTCCGGCGGTTGCGAGGAAAGACATACGCCAGCCGATGGCTTCTCCCAGCCAGGTGGCGGCGGGAACGCCGCCGATATTAGCGATGGTGAGGCCCATAAACATAGTGGCTACCGCGCTGGCCTGCTTATGTTTTGGCACCACGCTGGCAGCAACAACCGAGCCCAGTCCGAAGAAGGCGCCATGGTTGAGGCTGGTAAGAATGCGCGAAAGCATCAGAGTGGTGTAATCGGGCGAAATCGCGGAAAACACATTGCCGAGAGTGAAAATCGCCATCAGGAAAATCAGCGCGTTGCGGCGCGCACGGTGCGAAAGCAGAAGCGTCATCAGCGGCGCGCCCACCATCACGCCGATCGCGTAGGCGCTAATTAACATACCGGCCGCAGGGATAGAGACGTCTACCCCCCGGGCGATAACAGGCAATAACCCCATCGGGGAGAATTCAGTGGTGCCAATCCCAAAGGCGCCAATCGCCAGGGCCAGCAGGGGAAAATTGATTTTCATGAAGAGACTCCGGATACCGTGCCATAACCCGGCACAGAACTAAGAAGTCAAAAGCATGACATCAATCACAAAAAATGAGAAGTTAACATTTTGGCAAAAGATTTTTGCCGGAGAGGTAACAATAGCGGCAAGAGAGGGAGAAGGTTCTCCCTCCGCCTGAATCAGTGCAGTGCAGCGGTTAAACCACCGGCAACAATCAGAGCAAGAACAACAATGGTGGTAAACAGCGAAAACTTCAGATCGGTACTCATCAATTTTTCTCCTTTTATTCACCCTACGAAAAGTGAGCTTGCTCATTTTTACACAGTTCAGGTCAAAAATCTTCCAGGATTTAAACGCATATCCACTTTACCTCTTCCCCTTTTCATCAAGATAGGACAAAATTCCACGCTAAATTTATTAGCGTACCGGCCACTGACCCCCTCCTGACGTCCTGTGTCGTTTTCCCGGCGTGTCGCAACTCATGTTTGCGTAATAAGGGTGAGAGAAGGCAAACGTTTACCTTCAATTTTTTCAGGAGCTTAGGATATGGTCTGGAGTGACATTTAATGGCAACAATTAAAGACGTAGCAAAACGCGCAAACGTTTCCACTACAACTGTATCACATGTTATTAACAAAACGCGTTTCGTCGCTGAAGAGACGCGTAATGCCGTCTGGGCGGCAATCAAAGAACTGCACTACTCGCCAAGTGCCGTCGCCCGCAGCCTGAAGGTTAATCACACCAAATCGATTGGCCTGCTGGCCACCAGCAGTGAAGCGGCCTATTTTGCTGAAATCATCGAAGCCGTTGAAAAAAACTGCTTCCAGAAAGGCTATACCCTGATTCTGGGCAATGCGTGGAACAACATTGAAAAACAGCGCGCTTACCTGTCAATGATGGCGCAAAAGCGCGTCGACGGTCTTCTGGTAATGTGTTCTGAATACCCTGAGTCGGTCCTTTCCATGCTGGAAGAGTATCGCCACATTCCGATGGTGGTCATGGACTGGGGCGAGGCGCGCGCAGACTTCACCGACTCCGTTATTGATAACGCCTTTGAAGGCGGCTACATGGCGGGGCGTTATCTGGTAGAACGCGGTCATCGTGAAATTGGCGTGATCCCGGGACCTCTGGAGCGTAACACCGGTGCTGGCCGTCTGGCCGGTTTCATGAAAGCGATGGAAGAGGCGCTGATCACCGTGCCGGAAAACTGGATTGTTCAGGGCGACTTCGAGCCGGAGTCAGGCTATCGCGCCATGCAGCAGATCGTCTCCCAGCCGCATCGCCCTACCGCGGTGTTCTGCGGCGGTGACATCATGGCGATGGGCGCGCTATGCGCGGCAGATGAACTCGGCCTGCGCGTCCCCCAGGATATCTCGGTGATCGGCTATGACAACGTGCGCAACGCCCGCTTCTTTACCCCGGCGCTGACCACCATTCACCAGCCGAAAGATTCGCTGGGTGAAACGGCCTTCAACATGCTGCTGGACAGGATCGTCAACAAGCGTGAACAGTCCCAGTCCATTGAAGTTCACCCGCGCCTGATAGAACGCCGTTCCGTTGCGGACGGTCCGTTCCGCGACTACCGTCGTTAATCACTTTCCGGGGCCAGCTATGCTGGTTCCCGCAACCACTCCCGGTTCAGCGTTTCGCTGTCTCCCAGATAATCCAGCAGCCAGGCCATGGCGGGCGAGACGTCGTTTTGCTGCCACGTCAGACAGCATGCGGCATCCGGGAAGGGGTTTTCCAGCGTCAGAGCCACCCACTCTCCCGCGTCGATGCGCGGGCGCGCAAAATGCACCGGCACCATGCCAACGCACAGCCCCGCGCTCAGACAGGTGGCTGACGACTCCCAGTCCGGCGCGACCACGCGGCGCTGATTATCCAGCAACCAGGTAATGCGCTTGGGCAGCGAGCGGGAGGTATCTTCCAGCACCAGCGAGGGCCAGTTGCGTAATGTGTCATCGCTCAGCGGCCCTTCCAGCGCTGCCAGCGGGTGATCGCGCGCGACCACGCAGGTCCAGCTCAGCATGCCCATGTCGCGAAACGCGTAGCGCCCACCAACCGGGATCGCCTGGGTTGCACCAATCGCCATCTCCGCCCTGCCGTCCGCCAGCGCATCCCAGACGCCGTTGAACACTTCCTGCGAAACACGCAGTTCGACGTCGGAAAAATGACGATAGAAATCGACGATCATCTGCCGGGTCCGCTCCGGCTTAACAATGTTATCCACCGCGATAGCGAGATGCCCGCGCCAGCCGTTGGCGATCTGCTGGCACTGCTCACGGGTGATCTGCATTTTTTTGATGACAGACCGCCCTTCCTTCAAAAACCACGCTCCGGCAGGCGTGAGCTCCACGTCGCGATGACGCCGCTCGAACAGCGGCACCGCCAGCCACGCTTCCAGCTGACGCACCGTGTAACTGATCGCCGAGGGAACGCGATGCAGCTCCTGGGCGGCGCCGGTAAAGCTGCCGTTACGCGCCACGGCATCAACCACTTCAAGGGAATAATCTGACCACATCTTTAGCCTGCAAATTTTTTGAATGCACCCGCCAAATATTAGCGTTTCACAAGCCGCTTTGCACTCCCTACACTCTGCGCCAACGTACACCTGCCTCCTCAGGAGAAAAAAGTGCAACCCAGGAAAGGATTTTTAGTCTGGCTCGGCGGCTTAAGCGTGCTGGGCTTTTTGGCGACCGATATGTATCTGCCCGCGTTCGCCGCGATGCAGGAAGATTTGCAAACCCCTGCCGCCGCCATCAGCGCCAGTTTGAGTTTGTTCCTCGCCGGTTTTGCTTTTGCGCAATTGCTGTGGGGGCCGCTCTCGGATCGTTTTGGCCGTAAACCCGTCCTGTTGTTGGGGCTGGCGATTTTTGCCGCAGGCTGTCTGGGCATGCTGTGGGTCCGCGATGCCGCCTGGCTGCTGGCGCTGCGCTTTATTCAGGCGGTCGGTGTCTGTGCCGCTGCGGTGACCTGGCAGGCGCTGGTAACCGATTACTACCCCGCCTCGCGCACTAACCGCATATTCGCCACCATTATGCCCCTGGTCGGCCTGTCGCCGGCGCTTGCCCCGTTACTGGGAAGCTGGATCCTGGCGCATTTCGACTGGCAGGCCATTTTCGCCACGCTCTTTGCTATTACGCTGGTCCTGATGCTGCCCGCGTTCGGGCTTAAACCGGCGCATAAAAAAGAGACGCATCCGGACGCGAAGCCCATCACCTTTACCTCTTTACTGCGGTCGAAAGCCTATCGCGGTAACGTGCTGATTTATGCCGCCTGCTCTGCCAGCTTCTTTGCCTGGCTGACCGGTTCGCCGTTCATTCTGCATGACATGGGCTACAGCCCGGCGGCTATCGGCCTGAGCTATGTACCACAGACCATCGCCTTCCTGGTGGGTGGCTATGGCTGTCGCGCCGCGCTGCAAAAATGGGAAGGCCAACAGATGCTGCCCTGGCTGCTGGTGCTGTATGCGCTAAGCGTGATTGCGACCTGGGCTGTCGGCTTTATTCCCGGCGCCGGGCTTGCAGAAATTTTGATTCCGTTCTGCGTCATGGCGATCGCTAACGGGGCCATCTACCCTATCGTTGTAGCCCAGGCGTTGCGTCCATTTCCGCAGGCGACAGGCCGCGCTGCCGCGCTGCAAAATACCCTGCAACTTGGCCTGTGCTTCCTGGCAAGTCTCGTGGTCTCTGCGTTGATTGCAACCCCGCTGCTCACCACTACCAGCGTGATGCTGATCACCGTTGCGCTGGCGGGATTGGGTTATCGCATGCAGTCCTCCGCGCTTCGCGAGCAGAATGACAATGCACAAACCGAAACGTCGCACGCCTGATTGCGCGGGAAACTATGTTAAAAACCAGTGATTAGGTAGCTAACAATTTTCTGTTGAATCACCAAATTTTGCGGCCTATACTGAATTTGGTTCGATTAAATACGATAAATATTAAGTGTTAACGGGAGCCGGAGCGCTCCCGTTTTACCATGGAAGGCATTTCGGCAAGGGTTATCTCCCTTCCTCTGTTCTACGTCGGATATTAGCCTCGCGGGCATTTACCGTGAGATTTCTCACAAACCAAAAAAGCGTCTACGCTGTTTTAAGGTTCTGATCACAGCAAGGTGATGGAGAAGCTATGAGTTCATCGTGTATAGAAGAAGTCAGCGTTCCGGACGATAACTGGTCCCGGATCGTCAGTGAACTGTTGGGACGTGCGGGCATTACGATTAATGGCTCATCCCCCTCCGATCCCCAGATAAAGCATCCCGATTTTTTCAAACGCGTGTTACAGGAGGGATCGTTAGGGCTGGGTGAAAGCTATATGGACGGCTGGTGGGAGTGTGAGCGGCTGGATATGTTCTTCTCCAGCGTATTACGCGCCGGTCTTGAAAAACAGCTCCCTCGTCATTTCAAAGATACCTTACGTATCGCCTCCGCCCGCCTGTTCAATCTGCAAAGTAAAAAACGGGCATGGATCGTCGGTAAAGAGCATTACGACCTTGGCAACGATTTGTTCAGCCGTATGCTCGATCCTTTAATGCAGTACTCCTGCGGATACTGGAAAAAAGCGACGACCCTGGAAGAGGCGCAGCAGGATAAGCTGCAACTGATCTGCGATAAATTGCAGTTACAGCCCGGTATGCGTGTGCTGGACATCGGCTGTGGCTGGGGTGGTCTTGCCTGGTTTATGGCGAAAAATTACGGCGTCAGCGTAGTCGGCGTCACGATTTCGGCTGAACAGCAGAAGATGGCGCAGGAACGCTGTCTGGGACTGGATGTTGATATTCGGCTTCAGGACTACCGCGACCTGAATGAGCAGTTCGATCGTATTGTTTCCGTAGGTATGTTCGAGCACGTGGGGCCGAAGAACTACAAGACCTACTTTGAGGTCGCCGATCATAACCTGAAGCCTGACGGAATTTTCCTGCTACACACCATCGGCTCTAAGCGCACCGATAACAATGTGGACCCCTGGATCAACAAATATATCTTCCCGAATGGCTGTTTACCCTCTGTTCGCCAGATTGCGAACGCCAGCGAACCGCATTTTATTGTGGAAGACTGGCATAACTTCGGCGCAGATTACGACACGACCCTGATGGCCTGGCATGAACGTTTCCAGGCTGCATGGCCTGAAATCGCCGACAACTATTCGGAACGATTCAAACGGATGTTTAGCTATTATCTGAATGCCTGTGCGGGCGCGTTCCGTGCGCGGGATATACAGCTGTGGCAGGTGGTGTTTAGTCGTGGGATTGAGCACGGCTTGCGGGTGGCTCGCTGAAAAAATAACCCCGGTTTCCCGGGGTTAATTTTTATTCTTCTTCCACGGTCTTTATTATCGCCGCCTCTTTCGCCGCCAGCACGCGCTCAACGGTATCCACGACCGCCTGGGTCTGGGGATCAATTTCGATATTTACACGCTGCCCCAATTTTTTTGCGCCAAGCGTAGTACGTTGCAGCGTTTCAGGAATTAAATGCACGCAAAAACGCGTAGGCGTCACTTCACCGACGGTCAGACTAATCCCATCGATGCCAATAAATCCTTTATAAAGGATGTATTTCATTAATGACGGATCCTGCACCTTGAACCAGATTTGACGGTTATTTTCCGAGGTCACGATTTTCGCCACTTCTGCGGTGGTCATAATATGGCCCGACATCAGATGCCCACCAATCTCATCGCTGAATTTCGCCGCGCGTTCAACGTTGATGATATCTCCCACCACCAGCTCACCCAGGTTAGTGATGCGCAGCGTCTCTTTCATTAAATCAAAGCTAATCTGATTACCGTTAATTTCGGTCACCGTCAGGCAGCAGCCGTTATGCGCTATCGACGCCCCGGTTTCAATGCCGTCGAGCATATATTCAGGCAGCTCAACCACGTGAGTGCGGAAATTCGGTTTTTCATCAATGGACACCACTTTGGCAGTGCCCTGCACAATACCAGTAAACATGCTTACAGCTCCTGTTCATTCCGAACGGCGATGACACCGTATAATCCCACCACAATAACAGTTGAAAAAACAGGTTGCCAGTGATGCGCAATTTCTGGCGATTTTTTCACTAGATAATTAGTTAAACCCCGCTACAATAGCTGGCATCCCTCTGTTTTTTCTTCTTGCTGCCAGTAACGGCGGCCTTTTTAGTCTCTCAAATAACTACAATACAAAGGTGTTCACGTGCAGAAGTATATGATCGAAGCGCGTCAGTTATTGGCACTGGCAATACCGGTGATCGTCGCGCAGGTAGCCCAAACCGCAATGGGATTTGTGGATACGGTAATGGCCGGTGGTTACAGCGCCACCGATATGGCCGCCGTGGCGATCGGAACCTCAATCTGGCTCCCGGCCATTCTGTTTGGTCACGGCCTGCTGCTGGCGCTAACGCCCGTCATCGCACAGCTTAACGGCTCCGGTCGACGTGACCGCGTGGCCCATCAGGTGCGCCAGGGCTTCTGGCTGGCCGGGTTCGTCTCCGTCCTGATTATGATCGTCCTGTGGAACGCCGGGTATATTATTCGCGCCATGCATAATATCGACCCGGCGCTGGCGGATAAGGCGGTCGGTTATCTGCGCGCCCTGCTCTGGGGCGCGCCCGGCTATCTGTTCTTCCAGGTGGCACGTAACCAGTGTGAAGGGCTGGCAAAAACCAAGCCGGGCATGGTGATGGGCTTTATCGGCTTGCTGGTGAACATTCCCGTGAACTATATCTTCATTTACGGTCATTTTGGCATGCCGGAACTCGGCGGCGTGGGCTGCGGCGTGGCGACGGCAGCGGTGTACTGGGTGATGTTCGGAAGCATGCTCACCTACATTAAGCATGCGCGATCCATGCGCGACATTCGCAACGACACCGCCTTTAGCACGCCTGACTGGTCGATGTTGACCCGCCTGACACAGCTGGGTCTGCCCATAGCGCTGGCGCTGTTCTTTGAAGTGACGCTGTTTGCCGTCGTCGCCCTGCTGGTCTCGCCGTTAGGGATTATTGATGTGGCAGGCCACCAGATCGCGCTGAACTTCAGCTCTTTGATGTTTGTTCTGCCGATGTCGCTGGCGGCTGCGGTGACGATTCGCGTGGGCTTCCGTCTGGGGCAAGGTTCTACGCTGGATGCGCAAACGGCTGCCCGCACCGGGCTGGGCGTCGGCGTCTGCATGGCGGTCTGTACCGCCCTCTTTACCGTGCTGTTGCGTGAGCAAATTGCCCTGCTCTATAACGACAACCCGGAGGTAGTGACTCTGGCCTCGCACCTGATGCTGCTGGCGGCCATTTATCAGATCTCTGACTCCATCCAGGTCATTGGCAGCGGCGTGCTGCGTGGGTATAAAGATACGCGTTCCATCTTCTTTATCACCTTTATCGCTTACTGGGTGCTGGGTCTGCCGTGCGGGTACATTCTGGCGCTCACGGATCTGGTGGTGGATCGCATGGGGCCAGCCGGATTCTGGATGGGCTTTATCATCGGCTTAACGTCTGCGGCCATTATGATGATGCTGCGCATGCGTTTCCTGCAACGTCAGCCCTCTACGGTTATTTTGCAGCGCGCTGCACGTTAATGACCCTGTAGCCGCCGGCTGGCGGCTACTTTCTCTTCACTTTGCGCGGTAATGAAGCAATCGCGTGAAATCAGAGAGAAAAATGCATTTTCCCTCTTGCCACCTTGGTGCTGTGCCGCTAATATTCGTCCCCGTTGTCACCGACAACACAATGCGTTCATAGCTCAGTTGGTTAGAGCACCACCTTGACATGGTGGGGGTCGTTGGTTCGAGTCCAATTGAACGCACCATCTTGCGTCTGTAGCTCAGTTGGTTAGAGCACCACCTTGACATGGTGGGGGTCGATGGTTCGAGTCCATTCAGACGCACCAATCTGTTTTCTCTCACATTTCATTCCCGTTCAGCCTCATGCAGAGGCAGCAAACCTTTTAAGCACATCGAAAGTGACCTCCAGCCCGCGCGTACCGGGAAAAGCGGAATGGCATAAGCCCCATCAGGTTAGCAAAACGCCCGGCGTTTGCCGGGCGTGAAAACAACGTCAGTCAACGATTACGGCTTATGTTCAATCGCTGGGTTGTTGTTGATGGCGATTCGCTGCGGTTTCTCTTCTTCCGGGATATCCTGGTGTAATTCAATTGCCAGTAAGCCGTTTTCCAGCGAAGCGCCGGTCACTTTCACATGCTCCGGCAGACTATAGCTGGCCCGGAAGTCGCTGCGGCTGATACCCCGATGGATCCACCCTTCTTCGCCGTTTTCGGTTTTCTCCTCTTCACGTTTACCGCTGATATTCAGCTGACCGCCAACGGTTTCAATTTCCAGTTCGCTCTCTTTCCAGCCCGGCACGCTGAGCGTCAGTTCATAGCGGTTATCGCCCAGCCGCCGGATATTGTAAGAAGGCGTGGAGGGCAACGGCGTACTGCCGGTTAGCTGGCTAAAAAGGCGATCGATACGGTTAAAACGGTCCGCAAACAGAGAGTCGGAGAGATCGTTCAACACGGGAAAGGTTCTGAGAGTCATCATGTACCTCCTGAACAGTAAAAAAGAATATTCAAAAAGTTCATGTCTTATGGGCAGGTGTTCCTTACCCGCTTTCTATATGAGGTTACCGCAAAATATTTCAACCTCAGGAGCCTGCAAAAATGTAGCTGGAACCTAAAAAAGCAACGGGCCGTTAAGCCCGTTGTTCGTTACATCATCGCAGTTCTATTACTCTCGCCCGCTCAGCCTGCTTTCGGTAGTGGTCATATCGCTCCCGGAACCATGCCTGCTGTTTATTACTCATATTGCCGGTCACGGCATCGATATCAACTGGCTGGCCCAGGGCGTACATACGGGCAAAACTGCGTTCCAGAAAATCAAAATTCTTTAATGCGTTTATATCTTGTCGCTTCATTAGCATATCCCTCCAGTCGCTGTGGTTACTGTTCAAGGTCATATGCTTTTCTGATCTCAGTATCCGCCTGAAAAAGATCGATTTTTCAGCGATGTGTGCGCATCCATCTGCCAGTGTTCACATTTCAGGAACGACAAAACTCTTCAGCCCTGGTCATGATTTTCCCTCCCTTTTATCACTCATGCAGAAAACATAAACGCCAGCCATGCAGTAAGTTCGCCACGTATCCGGAAGGTGCGAACGGCGTGCTTTAATGCCATACGCTGTAACAGGTCGCCCAGCGCGTTCAGGTGGGTTTCCACCTGCAAGCGTCTTATCAGTTCGAATAACAGACAAAGAACGTTTACACTGGCGGATTAATACTGATTACCAGCCCTGACGGGTTTCACGATAAACGGTATCGGGAGGGAACAGGCTGGTCGTATCGCCGCAGGCCAGCACCACCGCACCCTGAAAATCTTCCGGGGGCAGGACATGCTCCGTTACCGGTATGACGAACTGGCGACGCCGCCACCGGTGCCACGCAGACCAGCAGAATACAGATGCTGAGCACAGAACGGCTGACGGTGGAAAGCGGCCAGAAACCCACGACCAGCCACAGGGCAAGGACAGCAGCAAACAGTGTGAGTAGCGTTCGGGTGAGTTGACGCATCCGTTATCCCTGCCCCGCAATCTGCGCCACCATCTGCGACAGCACAGAGGAGAAGGTGAACCACAGCGCCGCCAGCACCACCACGCCCGCCGCCCAGCCCAGCCAGTACATCCGGCGTCCGCTGCGCAGGCGGGATGCCCTGACCACCACAGGCGTTTCCTGGGTCAGCGCAAACGGCGGTACGCGCTCACTGAGCGCGCGCACCACATCCTCACGCCGCTCATCATCCTGCGTGCGGTACTGACCGGTGAAGCCCAGTTGCAGAGTGCGGTACATACAGGTCAGCACTGCCACATCCGGCGCAGGTTCGCGCAGGGCCGTACGGATACGCTCCCATAGCTCTTCTCCTGCATTCAGGGTACGGAAAAATCGCGCCTGAAGTGGGTCTTTTCGCCACTGGCGGTAACCGTCATCCTGTTTATCCCGGTTCAGCACGCTCTCATCCATCAGGGCGCAGTACGCATACAGCATATGTTCGCAGGACGTGGTGCTGAACCCGGCTTTGTTCAGTGATTCACGCGCGGCGTTCACCCACCGGCAGGCCCGTCGGTACAGCGCTTCGCCGTCCTTTACCTCCTGGCCGCTGCGCAACTGGCTGACCATCAGCCAGCCCGGATAAAACGTTTTGTTTATCAGGTCAATGTCGGCATCGTTCATGAGCGCAGCACCGCAAACAGTTCAAGTTTCACCTCACCGAGGGAGCCCGGCGTATAGAAGGTACAGTTCCCGGCTTCCAGCATGGCACGAGCAGCATCGGTGGACAGATCCAGCGCGAAATACTGATTTTCCAGGCGCAGCGGGATGGCCGCCGGAACGTGACTCAGCGGTTTAATCACCATCCCGCTCAGGGCGATATTCACCACCTCAGAGACATCATCGTGGCTGCCCGCCTTGCACAGTTGCGGGAAGCGCGTCTGGAGTTCGTGGTTTGGCATGGCGGAGCGCACGGAGAGATAGAAATCGGCCCCTTCACGCAGCCTCGCGTCGTGCAGCTTCCCGCGCCAGATTTCCCGGTCTTCGCCCTGTTTCAGTTCAATAGCGATCACGCGCGACGGCAGACTGGCTTCAAGGAGACTATCAAGCAGGGTAAACAGCGGCGGGAACACCGTTTCCGGCGCGTCATGCCGATAGGGGGGAATGGCGTCCACATCATGTTCAAGCGAAAAGGTCAGCAGGCTGCCGGCAAGGCGGGCCAGCTCGCGGTACAGCAGTTCCGGATGGCGGGACGGCGCCTGGTGCAGCTCCGTCAGTACCGGCTCAACGCTGTTGAGGGCGTTCAGCAACCAGAACAGCGATACATCGGCCACCGCGAAGTCCGCCATCCGCTCGTTGCTTTCACGGCGCATTGCCATCAGGCGCTTACGCCGGGCCGCAAGGCGGTGCAGCAAATCACTCAGTTCGCTGAGCAGTAACGGGCTGGCAGATAAAGAGAGCAGCGGCGGAATAAAGCTCCGCTCCAGTACCCACTGCCCCTGCGCGTTTCGCATCAGTCTCGCCACCGGGCAGGTAAGCCAGGCGCTGTTTTCCTGAGTCGACAGCCGCAGCGTCAGGGCATGACGAAGTACCGTCAGTTCACTGCGCTCATGCCCGGCCAGTTCCTGCACCGTCACCCGTTCAGACTGCCAGCGGCGCGGACGGGCACTGTCCTGCCCGTCATCCAGATTACCGCCGTTGGCGCTGAGGAGTGGCAGACACAGCAGCACTTCAACTGCATCACTCCCCGCCGCTGATAAATCACAGACCGGCGGCAGGTTATCCGCCAGATCTGTGTCCACCAGCGTACCATCCGCAAAGCGCACGCAAAGCCGGGTGGCATTCAGCCGTGAAAGGGCCAGAGCGCCTTCGTCGAACTCCGCACACAGCACACCCCACGGGTGCGCCAGCGCCATCCGGGCCACGGTGTCGGCCACATGTGCATCCCAGCGGGCCTGCTGCTGGAACTGCTGCGGGGCCAGGAAGGCCCCGTCTTCCCATAACGGACGATAAATTTTCATCCCTGCTACCGCCTTACGCTTTCGCTTTCGGCATCTGGCTCACCAGAGACAGGTTCACATCCATGCCTTCCACCTGGAAGTGCGGCACCGCAAACAGCTTCACGCGGAAGAAACCCTGGTTGTCTTCGATATCTTCCACCACCACCTTCGCGTCACGCAGCGGATGAGAAGCCTGCAACTCATCGCCCGGATCGGTCATTTCCGTCACCAGACTACGCACCCAGGTATTCAGCTCCAGTTCCAGCAGACGGCGGTCCTTGGTGGTGCCGATGTTCTCGCGCTGGATGAGCTTCAGGTAGTGCGCAATACGCGACAGCAGGAAGATGTACGGCAGACGGGCGTTGATGCGGCTGTTGGCCGTGGCATCTGCGGTGTCGTACAACGCCGGTTTCTGCGCGGAGTTCGCCGAGAAGAAGCAGGCATAGTCGCGGTTTTTGTAATACGAGAGCGGGATAAAGCCGAGGTTGGCAAACTCAAACTCGCGGGTCTCCGGGATCATCACCTCAGACGGAATTTTCACCTGGTTGCCGGTGCCCAGATCGTACAGATGAATAGGCAGATCTTTCACCGCCCCGCCCGCCTGCGGGCCACGGATCTGCACGCACCAGCCGTTATTGATGAAGCTCTTCACCATGTTTGACGCGAAGGAGAACGACGCGCTGGTCCACAGGTATTTCTCGTGATCCGGGCCTTTCACCTGCTCAACGTAGTTAAAGCTGCGTACCGGTACGGTGTCCGGGCCATACGGCAGACGCCCCAGCACGCGCGGCATCACGAGGCCGATGTAGCGGGCGTCGTCGGTGTCGCGGAAAGATTTCCACTTGATGTACTCGGCGCGGTCGAAGTAGTTGCCGATATCCTTAATTGCAGCGACCTCTTCCATCGAGTCTTTCAGGAAGAATTTCGGACCGACAGAGCCAATAAACGGCATATGTGCGGCAGCTGATACTTTAGAGATGTTGCGCAGCAGCGCCACATCCTGCGGGCTGGCGTCAAATTCATAGGATGAAATCACGGAACCAATCGGCTCGCCGCCCGGGGTGTCGTATTCGGCGGTATAGGTGTGCCAGTAGAGGCCGCTCTGAATAAGTTCCGGCGCGTCTTCAAAGTCCTGACGCAGATCTTCTTTCGACACATCCAGAATTTCGGTTTTCACATTCTGGCGGTAGTCGGTGCTGTCCACCAGCTGCTTCAGGCCGCGCCACAGGGACTCCACCTTCTGAAACTCCTGGTGATGCATTACGGCATCCAGCTGACGGCTGATCTGGAAATCCAGCTCAGCGATATGGTGGTCAATCAGCGTTTTGTCGAGCTTCTCCACCGGCTGACCGGATTTGCGGATGCAGTCCATAAACACCTGCATCGCCGCCGTCAGGCGTTCACCCGCCGGAGCGTCAGAAAGCGCGGCGTCATCCAGAAACGCATTGATATCCCCCAGGCTGGAGGCCGGGGTCAGGTTGATTTTTTCAAACAGGGAGGCGTAAACGCCCTCTTTTTCCAGTACGGTGGTCTGCCCCTGCGCGGAGGCGGTTTCAGTATTCACAGACATCAGCATATTCCCGGTTAATCCATTAAATTACACATGCCGCTTATTTCGGGGCCAGTGCACTCATTTCGTCGCGTAATTCCTGAGACAGCGCCGGGTCTTTAAGAATTTTCTCGAGTTCTTTTCTGAAAGTGGCGTTATCAAGGAGATTGGATTTGAGGTCGCGTAATAAATTACGCATGGCCAGCATGGCGCGGAGCTGGGGGATCTGGCGGGCAACCTGTTCAGGTTCGAAATCCTTAATATCGGAGAAATTCAGTTTTATGCTTTCCTCCGAACCATCCCCGGCCATTGTGTTAGGAACCGTCAGATTCACTTCCGGGTTAAACTCCGAAAGTACGCTGTTGAAGTTATTTTTATTGACGTTAATTTTCTCCCTTTCCGATAATGGGCGATTCTCTTTTCCATTACTGAAATCACCGACGGTGAGGAGTTTAAGCGGCAGTTCGATTTTCTTCTGCGCGCCACCTGTATGCAGAGCCAGCTTTAAGTTTATGCGTGCCTTGGGCACCTCATTCTGGAATGAATCGGCCATAGCAGTCCCTTTCTTTAAAAGAAATAAATGTTAAGTGAGTGACGTTTCTTTACAAAGCCATATTAGAGCAAATGTCCATTTGAAATCAACTTTTCAGATCAAAGATCTACAATTGGACTTTTCTTAAGAATATTCCACCAATAAGAATAAAAAAGAACGCCGCGTAGCGGCCTGCCGAAATGCCCTTGCGCGCTTTTTGTGAGCCTGACAAAAAGTTGCTCAAAGGTTGGCTACCAGATTATTTTGTTACTTTATCGAAGTGATGGAATAGTCCAGCCACGGACTATTCCATCACTCACAGTTATAAAAAATAAGGATAATATTGGCCCCACTATATATTTAAATATCCTATCTCTTTTTTAACCCCTATCACATACAGATAATCGATAAACCTGGGACCAAACAGTTATTCCTTTCAGAAAATCAGGCAGAATTATATCTAATCAGCAGGGTCAATTGAATTGACTTTCCCATAAATTCAGGAAGGGGCGCAACATCCCCTCTTCTAAACGTCTTAATTTCTCCCTTCATTGAATGACTTAGCCTTTCTCCTGCTACGCTTGTTGTATGGTTCAGAAACGCAGGAACGCTTTCGATGAAAAAAATCGCCATTATCGGCTCAGGCCCAACAGGGATTTACACCTTTTACTCACTTCTTAACAACGCAGCGCCGCTTTCGATCACCGTTTTCGAAAAGGCAGACCAACCCGGTGTCGGAATGCCCTACAGCGACGAGGATAATTCCCGGCTGATGCTGGCGAACATCGCCAGTATTGAAATACCGCCCATTTTCATCACTTACCTGGACTGGCTCAAACAGCAGAATGCGGCCCGCCTTGCCCGCTATAACGTCGACAGTGAGAAGCTGCACGACCGGCAATTTCTGCCCCGTATTCTGCTGGGTGAATATTTCCACGACCGGTTTCTCGCTGTCGCTGCCGAGGCGAAAAAGGCTGGGTTTCATATCGAGGTTCACCCCAACGCAGAAGTCACTGATATTAAGGCTGATGCAGACGGCGTGGCCCTTTCAGTGAACGATGCCCCTTTCTCAAGGCGGTTTGATCTTGCGGTTGTTGCCACCGGCCACGTCTGGCCTGATGAAGATGAAACCACCCGCGCATATTTCCCAAGCCCATGGTCAGGGCTGATGGAAGCGGAGGTCCGAGCCTGTGAGGTGGGGATCATGGGTACCTCCCTCAGCGGGCTGGACGCTGCAATGGCGGTTGTGATGCAGCATGGCCGGTTTAGCGGGAAGCAGTTCGTTGTCAATAAAGGCAGCGAAGGGCTAAAAATCATGCTGATGTCCCGCACGGGCGTTCTGCCGGAGGCCGATTTTTACTGCCCTATCCCTTATGAACCACTGTCGGTGTTAACGGATTGTGTGGTGGCAAGCGAAATCGACAAAGGCCCGGATGGGCTGCTTGACCGCATCTTTGCGCTGATGGTGAAAGAGCTTGAGCTGGCCGATCCGCGATGGTGTCAGGCGATAGCGCTCGGCACGCTGAATGCCGACACGCTCCGTGATGCCTGGTTTGAGGATCGTAAAAAGCACGGTCCTTTCACCTGGGCCGAAGCGAATCTGAAAGAAGTGGAGCGCAACAAGCGCGAAAAACGCACCGTTGCCTGGCGCTATACCGTGCTTCGTCTGCATGAAGTGGTACAGGCCATCGTCCCTTCACTCAATGAGCATGACAGAGAGCGGTTTAAATCCGGGCTGGAGCGTGTGTTTATCGATAATTATGCCGCCATTCCACCGCAGTCTATCCGCCGGTTACTGGCGCTGCGCGAGGCAGGGATCATTAGCGTGGTCGCACTCGGTGATGATTACGACCTGGATATCGGCAGCGATCAGACCGTCATCACCACGGCAAAAAAAAGTTACCGCTTCGACGTGTTTATCGACGCGCGCGGACAAAAGCCGCTCAGAAACAAGGACATTCCCTTCCCCACCCTGCGTAAACAGCTTGCGGGAACCGGCGATGACGTTCCGGACGTGGGGGAAGACTATACGTTGCTGGCGCCGGCATCACTGCGGGGGCGTATCGCTTTTGGGGCGATCCCCTGGCTGATGCACGATCATCCATTTGTTCAGGGTTTGTCTGAGTGCGCTGAAATTGGTAAAGCGATGGCGAAAGCGGCTGGAAAACCTGCGTCGGGGGTGCGAAGGAAGTTACCTTACATGGAGTTTTAACAGGGCTTCCCTGCCCTGCGGTGTCGGATTACTCGAAGAAGACTTCCGGGTTTTCCGACAACGACACGAACGATTTTGTGTTCTTGTCCAGGGCAAGGATTTTGCCGCTTTCGATGTCATATACCCAGCCGTGCAGGCGAATGGCATTGTTGCGCAGGCCTACCGCCACCGACGGATGGGTCTTGATGTTGCTCAGCTGCGCAAAGACGTTTTCCTGCACCATCGCATTCACTTTATCGATTGGCTTATCCCAGGTTTTCTTCTCCACCACCGCTTTTGCCGCATCAGAATAGCGCAGCCAGTGGGAAACGGCCGGCATCGGCTCCAGATCGGCGTTGTCAGCAATCGCCTTCATCGCGCCGCAGTTGGAGTGGCCGCAAATAACGATATCGGTCACGCCCAGGGCCACGACCGCATATTCGATGGTCGCAGAGACACCGCCAGGCTCCGGCCCGAACGGAGGCACAATGTTGCCCGCGTTTCGAATGACAAAGAGCTGTCCTGGCTCCTGTTGCGTAACCAGTTCCGGAACCAGACGGCTGTCGGAGCAGGAGATAAACAGCGCTTTGGGATTCTGACTGGACGCTAAACTACGAAAAAGCTCTTTACGTTGCGGGAAAATCTCTTTTTGAAAGCTGAGAAAACCTTCAATGATATGTTGCATAGCCATTTCTCTTTTATCTGTTTTAGTTTAGGTATGATCGCGATCACACTCGTAAAATTTAACCACCGCGTCTTAGCGGAGACAAGCAATATATTTCTGGCCCGACCGCTGCACGATCTCATCTGCGTTCACCGGGATGTTCTGTCCTTCAAAGGCCCCGTACAGGCGCTGGTACGTTTTCCCGGTCAGTCGGCCGATCACCGACTCAACGGTGCGGGCAGGCAGCGGCAGCATATTCGGATAACTCCACATAAACGACACGGCGTCTTTTCCGGGTGTAACCTGCAAAATATCACCGGCCAGCAGCACACCGTCGCCTGACTGCCAGTGCAGCACCGTGCCGCCTGCAAAATGCCCGCCCAGCCGCAGCAGAGTCACCAAAGGCATAATCTCCAGGGCGTCCTCCTCCCAGAAGCGTATCGCCGGGCTGTCACGCATCACCCACTGCCGATCGCTGGCGTGCAGGTAGATCGGCGCGTTAAACGCGGCGGCCCACTCCTGCATGGTGGTGTAGTAATGCGGGTGCGAAATCGCGATCGCGCTGATGCCCCCGAGCGCGTCAACTAACACTCTGGTCGCCGGGTCAAGATTGGCGATGCAGTCCCACAGAACATTGCCCTGTGGCGTACGCAGCAGAAGCGCGCGCTGGTTGATGGCAAAAGCGGGAACGGTTTTGATGCTGAACAGCTGCGGCTCCAGCTGTTGCCATTTGTTGGTGTGCGTGGTCGTAAGGCTGTCGAAGTCCGTCCATGCCTGGCCCGTCACCGGGACATACTGGCGCTCATCGTCGCAAATCGGGCAGTTTTTGGGCTGTTCATCGTAAGCGGTACCGCAGGTTTTACAGAGTGTAATCATCGGCTTTCCTCAGCAATAAAGCACTGAGTATGGCAGGGATTATCCATATGTGCTGAGGGGTGTCTGGCCCACTTTTTTTGACTTATACTGTGCCAGTATCAAAAACTGAATAACGCAGGTGGCACATGGAAATTGATCTCGATAACTTAGTCTTTAACGGGCTGGATGAAGCAGAAGAGCGCAACGCGGAACGTCTCGACGATGCGGTTAAAAGGCCCAGGCGATTGTCGCCGATGACGACTGCGGCGATGCCTGCAAGATCTGAAGAAAAAGCACCGGGCTCCCCGGTGCTTTTTTATGGATGCCTTTTGCTACCCGATATCAGATCTCCGGCGTTTTGCTAAACCCGGTCAGCATCAGGATCAGGCTTTGGGGAGATGAGCCCGTCTCAAACTGATAGTGATTTCCCTGACGATCGCCGCCGATATACCACGAAATTTCGGTTTTCCCTTCTGCCAGCGCCTTACGCACCACTTTATCCACGTCCACCATCCGGTATTCGCGGGAGTGGTTCAGGTAAAGCACCGCATCCGAGCGGTAGTTGCAGGACGGTCGTGAATGCCAGCTTACGGTGGCCGGATCCCAGTCGTTACTCGCCGGATAGAAGAAAATTTGATCCGCGCCGTTGGTTTCCACTTTCCCGCCAAAAATTCTTACGCGGTATTTGAACAGGGCAGGATCCTGTCCGGCAGGCAGCGGTGGAATGTGGAACTTCACCAGCGACAATGTTTCGCTGTTTTTCGTGCGTCCACCGTTCTTCCAGTTATCCTGCACCAGTAAGACCTGGGGATCGGGCTGTGAAAGTGCGGGTTCCATGCTGCTGAGCCAGACGTTGGCCTTCGCTTTTGAATAACCATACGGCACGGTGGTGCCGCAATCCATTCCGCGGTTCATGCACAGGTCGGTCATAAAGCGCGCGGCATCTTCCGTCCAGCCGTTCATGAAGTCAGCATGTGCCGTATACAGACTACCCCACCGCTCTTCACGCTCACTGCCATGCATGATGGGGTCGAGGGAAAGCTGGACTTTACTGGTATCCAGAGAGCTAATTGTCGGGAGCACGTACGCAATATTCATGTTCACCGTCGGGATCTTCACCGGGAAGGCGGACGGACACTGTCCTTTCGTATCGTAGGTGGCGTTAGCCAGGCCGTGGGCGGGCTTCAGGTTGACCCCGTCCCAGCAGTTCGGGAACTGAATGCCGATATTAAACTGCACGGCATCCTTCGCCTTGCGTAAGCCGCAGACTTCACCCGTTCTGGTGGTGTAACCCTTGCCATTGGCGCATAAAAAGGTGATATGCGGATTTGGCGCGGTGCCGTGGTGATCGCCCGCCAGCAGCGACAGCCCCGCCGGGAACGGGTGCAGCGGCCAGGCGTCAACGTTCGATGCTTGATAATAGGTTTTTTGATAGGCGGGTTTGACCACCGTTCCGTCCGGCAATTTTAGCGACGGAGCCCAGTAGGCCGAGCTGTCTGCTTTGTTATCGCAGGTGGTCTTTTCCTGGGTACGCAGCGATTCACGGCTGGAGTAAGCATCCGTATGCACGTTACCAAAAAAATCGTGCAGCATAGCCTCGTTGGGCATGCCGAACATCATAATGGCATCATCGCCGAGGGTGTGGGAATAACTGCATACAACATGTGCCTGTGGACCAGCGTGTGCCGCCTGCATGGTAAGCAGAAGTGCGGTGGCAGAAAGCGCGGGGGTTAATACTGTCCGTTTCATTATTATCTCCATCTGTGAAAGGAGATAGTGGTAACAAAACGGCCATCAATTACCGAGGATTAGCCTGGGTATTTTTCCCTTCATCCTCGCTTTACAGACACCACGCACAACTCATTCCAGTACATTTCGCGCGTCCGGCGCAGTTCAGCGTGACGTTTTATCATGGAACCACTCCGGGTCGATGTTGGCTACGTCCACGCCATACAGGCTGGCGACAGGCAGTATTGACTCAAGAACACGTTGCGCGCTGTTCTCCGCATTCGCTGGTCGGGGCGCAAAAAACCGCCGTAACGTGCTTATCCATTTTTTCATCGTCATTACCCTTCTCGCTTAACCTGTCCTCAGTTAAACACCCAAATTGCGCCGGGGGGAAATATCAAAATCCACTGTCGATGTGCAGGATCTGCAAATAGCGCCCCACCGTCTGCTCTCTTCTTTAACACCTTGTTCACTCATGCTTTTTTTCACATAGCAAAGAACGATTTCTTATTTGGCGATAGCTTTCCCTTATGGGAGCGTAACGGGGTAAAACAAAAACAACGGGATGGCGTATGACTATGGCTGCAAAAATGAAAGGGTTTAAAAAACGGGCGCAGGTTCTGGGATTAGTGGCAGCCTGGGGCCTGGTTTCAGCGCAGGCGCAGGCCGATCGGCTGGCGGATATCAAGGCAGCAGGCGTGGTGAAAGTGGCCACATTTGATGCTAATCCACCCTTTGGCTCGATTGATGCCAAAACGCATGAGATCGTGGGTTACGATGTGGACTTCGCCAAAGCGCTGGCGAAATCGCTCGGCGTCAAGCTTGAACTGGTCACCACCAATCCGGCTAACCGCATTCCGCTGCTACAGTCCGGAAAAGCGGATCTCATCGTGGCGGATATCACCATCACCCCGGAACGCGCACAGGTCATTGATTTCTCGACGCCTTACTTTGTCACCGGCCAGCAGTTCCTGGTACCGGTAAAATCACCGGACAAGCTTGATGACTATAGCCGGGCACGCATTGGCGCCGTAAAAGGTACGACGGGTGAACAGGCGCTGCACCAGCGTTTTCCGCAGTCCCGCGTCCTCTCTTACGATGACATCCCGCTGGCGCTGACGGCACTGCGCAATGGCAACGTGCAGGCCATTACCCAGGACAGCACCATTCTGGCTGGTCTGCTGGCGCAGGCGCCGGATAAAGCCGACTTCAAAATCCTGCCCGACCTGCTCAGTAAAGAAGAGATTGGCGTGGGGGTGAAAAAGGGTGAAACGGCGCTGCTGAAAGCCGTTAACGATGAGCTGGTTAACCTGGAGAAAAACGGCCAGGCGGCAAAAATCTATGACGTCTGGTTCGGTCCAGGCACCCCTGCTCCACAGCCTCGTAACTTTAAAATAGAAGCCCGGTAATATGCTCTCAGGTTTATTTTCGCACTCCGCGGCCAATGCCGCGGATTTTTCACGTCTGGAACAGGCCAGCGTTGAGTTTCGCCATGTGGACAAACGCTACGGCGACCATCCGGTTTTAACCGACATTAATCTCACCATCATGCCGGGTGAAGTGGTTGCCATTCTCGGCCCTTCGGGTTCCGGAAAATCGACCCTGATTCGGCTTATCAACCAGCTTGAGAGCCTGAGCGGCGGGGAGATTCTGGTCGACCACAAGCCGACCGGACAGCTTTCCGGCAGCAGGCTACGTCAGTTACGCAGCCGCGTCGGGTTTGTATTCCAGCAGTTCAATCTCTATGCCCACCTTACCGCCAGCCAGAACATCACCCTGGCACTGGAGCACGTTCACGGCTGGAAACCCCTGCCCGCCCAGGAGCGCGCGCTGGCGCTGCTGGAGAAGGTCGGCATGCTGGAGAAGGCGCACCGCTACCCTGCTGAACTTTCCGGCGGACAACAGCAGCGCGTGGCGATTGCCCGCGCTCTGGCCTCGTCGCCGCAAATCATTCTCTTTGACGAGCCAACGTCGGCACTCGACCCGGAGATGATTGGCGAAGTGCTGTTGGTGATGAAAGCCCTTGCCCACAGCGGGATCACCATGATTGTCGTCACCCATGAGATGCAGTTCGCCCGGGAAATTGCCGATCGAATCGTCTTTATCGACGGTGGACACATTCTGGAAACCGCGTCCCCGGCGCAATTTTTCAACCAACCGTCGCATCCGCGTGCGAGGCGGTTCCTGCAAAAAGTGCTGGATCCGCTGCGTCAGGAGCAACTGTAATGCCCGCTCTGGACTGGCAGGGGGTGCTGGCCGGACAGCCCCTGCACTGGATCCTCTCCGGATTTCTCACCACTCTGTGGGTGACGCTGGCGGGGATTATGCTGGCAAGCCTGCTCGCCTTGTTCTTTATGCTTTTGCGGCTTTCCGGGGGACGTCTCGGGACGTCGTTCGTCAGCGGCTGGGTATCGCTGTTTCGCAATACGCCGCTGCTGGTGCAGCTGCTGTTCTGGTATTTCGCCGCCTGGAACGGGTTGCCGCAGGAGCTGCGTGACGCGGTGAATGCAGACCACAGCTGGTCCATTTTGCCCGGTGACGTCTGGTGGTTTACGCCCGAATTTTTATGCTCCGCCTGGGGGTTAGGCGTATTTACCTCGGCGTTTTTAATTGAAGAAGTCGAATCGGGGCTCCGTTCCGTACCTGCCGGGCAACGGGAGGCGGCGCTCGCCCAGGGATTTTCCTCATGGCGTCTGTTTCGCTACATTCTTCTGCCACAGGGGCTCGCTAACGCCTGGCAACCCGTCGTTGGCCAGTACCTTAACCTGATGAAGCTCTCCTCGCTCGCGAGCGGAATTGGCTTCGCCGAACTGACCTACCAGGTTCGCCAGATAGAAAGTTATAACGCCCATGCCCTGGAAGCCTTTACCGTCGGTACGGTGCTCTACTTACTTACCGGGATGGTGACGGGGAGCGTGCTGGTGCGCCTCGGCCCCCATTCAGGGAGGAAAAATCATGATCCCCGGATTTAACGTTATTGTCGAAAACCTGGATTATCTGCTTTGGGGACGTGCGATTGCGGGAGAACCCGGCGGCGTACTGCTCTCACTGCTGATGGCCGCTGGCGCCGCCGCGCTTGCCCTGCCCGGCGGGATTGTGCTGGCATGCGTCGCCTGGCGCTATCCCGGCGTGGTGCGCAGTGCGCTGTTTGCGTGGGCAGAGTTGATTCGCGGGATCCCCCTGATCTTCGTAATATTCTGGATGTGGTATCTGCTGCCGCTGATAACCGGCAGGGATCTCCCTGGCGCGACGACCGTCACGCTGGCGCTGGCCTGGTTTACCGCGGCTGCGGTGATGCATTCGGTATTAGCCGGACTGAGAGCTCTACCGTCGGGCCAGAATGAGGCCGCGCTTTCTCAAGGGTTCAGTACGCAGCAAACGCTGTGGCGCGTGCTGCTGCCGCAGGCGCTGAGAAATATTCTGCCGTCGCTGGTGGGGATTTTTATCAGCCTGCTGAAGGATACGTCGTTGGCGTTTATCGTGAACGTTCCTGAACTGACCACGGTGGCGGGACAGGTCAACAACCGGGTGCAAATTTACCCGGCGGCCATTTTTATCTTTACGGGTGTGATCTATTACCTGCTCTGCAGCTCGCTTGAGCTGCTCGCGAAGCGCTGGCGCGTTAGCCGGCCAGCGCTTTAACCACCGTTTCCATCGCTTTGGTGGTCAACTCACTGCGCTTAACGCGCTGGTTCGCCAGCGCGGTACGCAGTACGCCCGCAATGACAATATGTTTCGGCTCCTGCCCTAAATCACGCATTTCGAGAACGACCTTGCCTACCACCCGACACATCTCCTGGTACAGCGCTTCGTCTTTGGTCACATTGCCCATTGCCATCACTCCGTTGCCCTAAACCGTCAGCTTAAATCATTCGTCGGCTGGATACAAAAAAGAAGCCCGGCGTGTTGTTCGCCGGGCTTCGTCTGGAAAATCAGTCGATTAGTTGTTAACCGGGATGACTGCGCCTTTGTATTTGGTGCGGATCCAGTCCTGAATCTCTTTGGAGTGCAGCACGTTCACCAGCGCGACGATATCCTTCTTCTTCTCGTCACCGCGATGAACGGTAATGATGTTGGCGTACGGGTTATTCTCACCGCTTTCAACCGCAATTGGATCGTGGACCGGATCCAGGCCAGCATCAATCGCGTAGTTGGCGTTGATCACCACCGCAGCACCTTCGTCGTTGTTGTACATCTGCGGCAGCAGAGACGCTTCGACGTTAGGGGTAAATTGCAGCTTTTTCGGGTTCTCCACGATATCGCTGATGCGCGCGGTCACTTTATCGATGCCCGGCTTCAGCTTGATCACGCCCTCTTTTTCGAAGATGGAGAGAATACGCCCTTCCTCGGAAACCGCATCACGCATGATGATTTTGCCGCCCTCCGGCAGATCCTTCAGCGATTTGTATTTTTTTGAATAGATACCGATCGGCTCAATGTGGATTGCGCCCGCACTGACAAAATCATAATCCTTATCGCCCGCGTGATCTTTCAGCACGCTGTTCAGGTAAGGGATGTGCTGGAAATAGTTGGCGTCAATGTCATGCCCCGCCAGCGCCGTGTTTGGCAGTATGTAGTCCTGGAAGGGTTT
Source organism: Enterobacter cloacae complex sp. IR5402 (assembly GCF_049238125.1). Classification (NCBI taxonomy): domain Bacteria; kingdom Pseudomonadati; phylum Pseudomonadota; class Gammaproteobacteria; order Enterobacterales; family Enterobacteriaceae; genus Enterobacter; species Enterobacter cloacae complex sp. IR5402. The sequence goes on along the minus strand of NZ_JBMKHO010000008.1, from coordinate 122,457 downwards.
AATCTCCAGATCGATCCCCTGCTTCGCCAGAATCGGCTTAGCCTGCTCCAGAATTTCCGCGTGCGGGGTGTTGGACGCCCCCACGGTGAGCGTATCCGCCCAGGAGGCAAAGCTCAGGGCGCTCAGGGTTGCGGCGGCGATCAGTGTCAGTGTCTTTTTCATGATGTGGTTCCTGTGTGTATTTATTAGCGTTTATCTAACAGTGAAGTAATGGCATCGCCGCAGAACTGGATAATGAACACGATGATCAGAATGGTCACCGTTGCCACCAGCGTGACGTCACCATGGTTGCGCTGGAATCCTTCCAGATAAGCCAGATTTCCCAAACCGCCGGCACCTATCACCCCTGCCATTGCGCTGTAGCTCACCAGCGCAATCAGCGTCACCGTCATACCTGAAACCAGTGCGGGTGAGGATTCCGGCAGTAAAACCCGAAACACTAACGTGCTCAGCCGCGCGCCCATCGAACGCGTGGCCTCAATGACCCCTTTGTCCACTTCTCGCAGGGCAATCTCGACCAGACGGGCGTAGAACGGCGCCGCGCCCACAATCAGGGCGGGCAGCGCAGCGTTAGCGCCGAGAATGGTCCCCACAACGGTCTTGGTGAACGGGATCAGCAGAACGATGAGAATGATGAACGGAATCGAGCGGAACACGTTCACCACAATCGACATCACGCTGTAGACCGTGCGGTTGTGGAATAACCCGCCGCGGGCGGTTAAAAACAGCGCCAGACCGAGCGCGATCCCCAGGACAAACGTCGCCACGCCGGAAAGCGCGGTCATGTACAGCGTCTCCAGCGTCGCCGCCCAGAGCTGATCCCACTTGAGATGCGGAAAGAGATTCTCAGCCATGTTTAATCACCTCGCCTTCAATATCGCTGTGCTGCAGGTCGGCGAGGATATTGTTCAGTTGTTCATCAGATGCCACGACGTGCACCCAGAGTTGACCAAACACGCCGTGAGCGGTTTGGGTCATTTTTCCGTGCAGGATGTTAAACGGCAGGCCGTAGCGCAGCGTCAGTTCGCCCACAATCGGTTTATGCGTGCTGTGCCCGGTAAAGGTCAGCCTGATAACCGTACCTTCCAGATCGTTTGCCAGTTCGGTATTGAAGGTCTCTTCCTCCGCGTACTGGCTCACCTGGCGGACAAACTGCCGGGTGATCGGCTGCTGCGGATGCGTAAACACGCTCAGTACGTCCCCCTCTTCCACCACCTTACCGTTCTCCATAACCGCCACGCGGTCGCAGATTTTGCGCACCACGTGCATCTCATGCGTAATGAGTACGATGGTCAGGTTAAAGCGACGGTTAATGTCCAGGAGCAGATCGAGGATCTGATCGGTGGTTTGTGGATCCAGCGCCGAGGTGGCTTCATCACACAGCAGTACGTCCGGATGATTGGCCAGCGCGCGGGCAATGCCCACACGCTGTTTTTGCCCGCCGCTCAGCTGCGACGGGTAAGCATTCTCGCGTCCCTTCAGGCCGACCAGCTCCACCAGCTCGGCAACGCGAGCCTGAATTTGCGCTTTTGGCACACCGGCAATTTGCATTGAAAAGGCGATGTTTTCCTTCACCGTGCGCGACCAGAGCAAATTAAAGTGCTGGAACACCATGCTGATTTTCAGGCGTGCCTGACGCAGCGCTTCTCCCTTCGCGGCGGAGATATCCTGACCGTTAATGGTGACGCTGCCGGCGCTGGGCTTTTCCAGACCGTTCAGCAGACGGATCAGCGTACTTTTCCCGGCCCCGCTGTAACCGATGATCCCGTAAATCTGTCCCTGCTCTATCGTCAAGTTGACGTTATCAACGGCTGTCAGCGCCAGCTTTCCGTTGTCAAAGACCTTCGAAATATTGCTGAGTACGATCATTCTTATTCGTTATCCGTTACGCATATAGCGGTTTAGCAGTATGGATGTCCAAAAGATAGTAAACAGCCGTTATCAGCTTTTAAATGACCAAAAAAGAATTTCTTATAATTCTGCGGAATAAGCAGCGAACTGGCGGGTGAAAAGCATTTAGATGAATATCGGCAATAATTATCTGCCATTTGCATATCAGGTCTCATTCACCCGACGAAATTGGCTAATTTTGCAGCACTTTATACGGATATAGCCATCCTCACATCCGGACAACTTTACGTCTTGCTGTCTTTCCATCTGAAAACACAAGGATTATTCCTTTCCGTTCTAAAACGCAGTGAAACGTTCTTTATTGAGAGAATTTCATGGTTCTATCATCCGGTCATCACCTCTTCACAGGACATGACCATGACGCTTTACCACTCCGTCACCGAACTGATTGGCCGCACGCCGCTCATCCAGCTGCACAAGCTGGACGCCGGCCCCTGCTCGTTATTTCTGAAGCTGGAAAACCAGAATCCCGGCGGCTCGATTAAAGACCGCGTCGCGCTGTCGATGATTAATGAAGCCGAGCGTACGGGCCAGCTACGGCCCGGCGGCACCATTATTGAAGCCACGGCGGGGAACACCGGCCTGGGGCTGGCGTTGATTGCGGCGCAGAAGGGCTACTCGCTGATCCTGGTGGTGCCGGACAAAATGAGCCGCGAGAAGATTTTCCACCTGCGGGCGTTAGGGGCGCAGGTCGTGCTGACCCGCTCGGACGTGAATAAAGGGCATCCGGCCTACTATCAGGATTATGCCCGGCGGCTGGCGAACGAACTGCCAGGCGCGTTTTATATCGACCAGTTCAATAACGCGGCCAATCCGCTGGCGCACCGTACCACTACCGCACCGGAACTGTTTGAACAGCTTGACGGCCAGATCGATGCCATCGTCGTCGGCGTGGGGTCCGGCGGTACGCTGGGGGGCTTACAGGCGTGGTTTGCAGAACATTCGCCGCAGACGGAATTTGTGCTTGCCGATCCGGCCGGGTCGGTGCTGGCGGACCAGGTTGAGACCGGACGCCATCACGATGCCGGATCGTGGCTGGTTGAAGGGATTGGCGAAGACTTTATCCCTCCGCTGGCGCACATCGAAGGGGTTAACCGCGCCTGGCGCATTACCGATCGCGAGGCGTTCACCACCGCCCGCGATCTGCTAAAAACGGAAGGGATCCTGGCAGGCTCCTCCACCGGCACGCTGCTGGCGGCGGCGCTGAAATATTGCCAGGCGCAGACTACGCCAAAACGGGTGGTCACCTTCGCCTGCGACAGCGGCAATAAATACCTCTCGAAGATGTTCAACGACGACTGGATGCGTCAGCAGGGGCTGATTTCGCGTCCGCAGGCAGGCGATCTCTCGGACTATATTGCCCTGCGCCACGATGAAGGCGCGACGGTGACTGCCGCCCCGGACGACACGCTTTCCACCGTACTGGCCCGCATGCGCCTGTACGACATCTCCCAGCTGCCGGTGCTCGATAACGACAAGGTCGTCGGCATCATCGATGAGTGGGACCTGCTGCGACACATCGGGGGAGATGCCGATCGCTTCTCACTCCCCGTGACGGCGGCCATGACGCGTCAGGTTGAATATCTGGATAAGCAGGCCCCGGAGAGCGCCCTGTACGCCATCTTTGACCGTGGCCTGGTGGCGATTATTTATGACGAAAACCGCTTTCTGGGTTTGATCACACGCAGTGACGTACTCACCGCCTGGCGTAACCGCCTGACAAAATAAAAGGAGCAAAAGATGAAAAACCTGGTCACCCTCAGCGTTCACAGCGGTGAGTATCACGACCCGCACGGCGCCGTGATGCCGCCAATTTACGCCACGTCGACGTTTGCGCAACCGGCACCGGGTGAACATACCGGCTACGAATACTCCCGGAGCGGCAACCCAACCCGCCACGCGCTGGAGACCGCCATCGCCGAACTGGAAGGCGGCACGCGCGGGTACGCCTTCGCGTCAGGGCTGGCGGCCATTTCCACCATGCTCGAACTGCTGGATAAAGACAGCCATATCGTCGCCATTGACGACGTGTATGGCGGTACGTATCGCCTGATCGAAAACGTGCGCAAGCGCAGCACCGGGTTACAGGTGAGCTGGGTTAAGCCGGACGATGTAGCCGGACTTGAGGCCGCCATTCGCCCGGACACGCGCATGATCTGGGTGGAAACGCCAACGAACCCGCTGCTGAAACTGGCCGACCTGGAGGCCATCGCGGACATTGCCCGGCGCAATAATGCGATCAGCGTGGCGGATAATACCTTCGCCTCCCCGGTCATTCACCGGCCGCTGGAGGCGGGGTTCGACATAGTGGTCCACTCCGCCACCAAATATCTCAACGGTCATTCAGACGTGGTTGCCGGGCTGGCTGTTGTGGGGTCGAATAAGGATCTGGCGGAGCGTCTGGGCTATCTGCAAAACGCGATTGGCGGCGTTCTGGATCCGTTCAGCAGCTTCCTGACGCTGCGGGGCATTCGCACCCTCTCACTGCGCGTTGAGAAGCACAGCGCCAATGCGCTGGCGATTGCGCAATGGCTGGAGCAGCATCCGCAGGTAGACAGCGTGTTCTATCCCGGGCTGGCGTCACATCCCCAGTATGCGCTGGCCCGCAGACAAATGGCGCTGCCGGGCGGCATGATCTCCGTTGTGATTAAAGGCGATGCGCAGCGCGCGACAGAGGTGATCCGTCATCTTACGCTCTTTACCCTGGCGGAAAGCCTTGGCGGTGTGGAGAGTCTGGTGAGCCAGCCCTACAGCATGACCCACGCCTCCATTCCACTGGCGCAGCGTCTTGCAAACGGCATTGTGCCGCAGCTTATCCGCCTGTCGGTGGGGGATTGAAGATGCGAAGGATTTGATCGCCGACCTTAAACAAGCGCTGAAAAAGTGAGCAAAAAACGGCGGGCGTTGCGCCTGCCGTCATAAGATGACATTAGGCCTTAACGCCTTGATAACAAACTTATGTGAATCTGCACAGATTGTTTTTGAAACGCTGTTTCCATTTTCCTTTTTACTGTAAATCAGCGTATAATGCGCGCCAAATCCCTGGTGAATGGTTTCAGCGCTTGGAATACAAAAAACAACGTACAACTTCTCCTCTCCTTCGTTGGGCTGGCACTCAGGCACACTTTCTTCTGCACGCTCATTTGATGTCACCTATTCTTAGTGCGTGTCATATACTCTTTCGCAACACAGGTTTGACTCCGCGGCGGTGCGCCCCCGGAGCGAGATTTCCATATCCTTCCCAACTTAAAGACTAAGACTGTCATGAAAAAGACGAAAATTGTTTGTACTATCGGCCCGAAAACCGAATCCGAAGAGATGCTGAGCAAAATGCTGGATGCCGGCATGAACGTGATGCGTCTGAACTTCTCCCACGGCGACTATGCTGAACACGGTCAGCGTATCCAGAACTTGCGCAACGTGATGAGCAAGACCGGGAAAAAAGCGGCAATCCTGCTCGACACCAAAGGTCCTGAAATCCGCACTATCAAACTGGAAGGCGGTAACGACGTTTCCCTGAAAGCGGGCCAGACCTTCACCTTCACCACCGACAAATCCGTTGTGGGTAATAACGAAATCGTTGCCGTGACCTACGAAGGCTTCACCAGCGACCTGTCTGTTGGCAACACCGTGCTGGTAGATGACGGCCTGATCGGCATGGAAGTGACCGCTATCGAAGGTAACAAAGTTATCTGTAAAGTGCTGAACAACGGCGATCTGGGCGAAAACAAAGGCGTCAACCTGCCGGGTGTGTCCATTGCTCTGCCAGCGCTGGCTGAAAAAGACAAACAAGACCTGATCTTCGGCTGCGAACAAGGCGTGGACTTCGTTGCTGCCTCCTTTATCCGTAAACGTTCTGACGTGGTTGAGATCCGTGAGCACCTGAAAGCGCACGGCGGCGAGAACATCCAGATCATCTCCAAGATCGAAAACCAGGAAGGCCTGAACAACTTCGACGAAATCCTCGAAGCGTCTGACGGTATCATGGTAGCGCGTGGCGACCTGGGCGTTGAAATCCCGGTTGAAGAAGTGATCTTCGCGCAGAAGATGATGATCGAGAAATGTGTTCGCGCGCGTAAAGTGGTTATCACCGCAACGCAGATGCTGGACTCCATGATCAAAAACCCACGCCCTACCCGCGCTGAAGCAGGCGACGTTGCGAACGCCATCCTCGACGGTACCGATGCCGTTATGCTGTCTGGCGAATCTGCAAAAGGGAAATACCCTCTGGAAGCGGTCAGCATCATGGCGACCATCTGTGAGCGTACCGACCGCGTGATGAAAAGCCGTCTGGATTACAACAACGACAGCCGTAAACTGCGCATCACCGAAGCCGTGTGCCGTGGTGCGGTAGAAACTGCCGAGAAACTGGAAGCCCCGCTGATTGTCGTGGCGACCCAGGGCGGTAAATCTGCGCGTGCCGTGCGTAAATACTTCCCGGATGCGACCATTCTGGCGCTGACCACCAACGAAACCACTGCGCGTCAGCTGGTGCTGAGCAAAGGCGTGATCCCACACCTGGTGAAAGAGATTGCCTCTACCGATGATTTCTATCGTCTGGGTAAAGAAGTGGCTCTGGAACTGGTTGATTGTGGCCTGGCTCAGAAAGGCGACGTGGTGGTTATGGTTTCTGGCGCGCTGGTTCCAAGCGGCACCACCAACACGGCATCTGTCCACGTGCTGTAATATTTCACGAACAAATTATTGTTTTGTTAAAAAGCGTCCTTCGGGGCGCTTTTTTTATTCCCGCCTTTAACCAGAACTATTCAAAAAGCAAATCGGGTTTTTCTATTTAATCGCGATTTATCTAAGATGAATCCGATGAAAAATGCCTTTTTTAACATAGCTTTTTCGTCAAAATTGCCGATTTCGTTGCTTCTTTGAGCGAACGATCAAAAATAGGCGTAATCCCATCAAAAAAATATTCTCAACCCAAAAAACTTTGTGTAATACTTGTAACGCTACATGGAGATTAACTCAATCTAGAGGGTATTAATAATGAATCGTACTAAACTGGTACTGGGCGCGGTAATCCTGGGTTCTACTCTGCTGGCAGGTTGCTCCAGCAACGCTAAAATCGATCAGCTGTCTTCTGACGTTCAGACTCTGAACGCTAAAGTTGACCAGCTGAGCAACGACGTGAACGCAATGCGTTCCGACGTTCAGGCTGCTAAAGACGACGCAGCTCGCGCTAACCAGCGTCTGGACAACCAGGCTACTAAATACCGTAAGTAATAGTACCTGTTAATAAAATGGCGCACATTGTGCGCCATTTTTTTTGCCTTAGTCAAACCTCTACTGAAGCGCTTTCTCTCCCTCGTCTTCCGCCACCGCCGCTGAGACACGACTATTCTGAACCGACAGGACAGAATTGCTGGCTGACGAACCATTGCCTGTTGAAACGGCAACCGGGATCCCGGCTCTGCGCGCCAGGGCTTTATCGATAAGCGTTTTATCGCTACCTGACTCCGCTGCAAAAGCGGTAAACGCCGCCGAGTGCGTGAACGGCACCGTCTGTGGGTTTTCGCCCTCTGCCTGCGCCAGCGGCCTGTGCACTTCGATATAACGTTTGCCGTCCGGCTCGACGGAGAACTTCACCGGCTCATTGATAATCTGCACCCGCGTGCCGACGCGCACTTGCTCAAACAACGCTTTGATATCCGGCGCGTTCATCCGCATACAGCCCGAGCTGACCCGCAGCCCTACGCTGTCCGGCGCGCTGGTGCCGTGAATAAGATATTCCCCATTCCCGATACCCAGACGAAGCGCAAAGCGCCCCAGCGGGTTATTTGGCCCTGCGGGTACCACAGGCGGCAGTTTAATTCCCTGGGCCAGTGAGCGCGCTCTGATGCCCGCTGTGGGGGTCCAGGTAGGGTTAGGGATTTTCTGACTCACACGGGTGGTGCTGACCGGTGTTTCCAGCCCAAGCTGACCAATACCCAGCGGATAGACCTGCACGATATTTTCGCCAGGCGGATAGAAGTAAAGACGCAGCTCCGCCAGATTCACCACAATGCCCTCACGCTCGGTGTCCGGCAGTAGCATCTGGGAAGGGATCGTAATGACCGTTCCTGGCGCAGGATTCACCGGTGCAATGGTATTATTGGTTTCAAGGATGAGCTGTGCGGCGGTATTAAACCGACGAGCGATAGACTGAAGTTTATTGTCCCCTTCCTGAATGGTGTATGTCTGGTTTTGCCCAATCAGGCGGCTGCCTGCGGGCGGTAAAGGATAATCAACCGCCCTGGCTGAATTAACAGCACTGAGCGAACCAAGGAGTAATAGAGTTATTAGAGACGCGCGCTTCATGCTGAGATTCCTTATTCACTGACCAAACGTCAGAAAGCTGAAAAACCAGCGAGGTGGAAACCACCCCGCGAAACAGAATGAATGCTGTTCTGTCAGTTTAGCTAAGGATTGCGGCTTTGGCGCGTATGGCGCGGATCATCGCTTCCAGCCCCTGGGATCGGGACGGGGTGAGGTGTTGAGTTAAGGCCATTTTTTCAAACCACGGGCGAACGTCAAAGGCGACAATATCCTGCGCCGACATCTGGTGATAAAGAATAAATACGACGGCAATAAGCCCCTTCACAATGGCGGCATCGCTGTCACCCTGTAATTGAATTACGCCTTCATCCGTCTGCTGCATCAGGATCCAGACCTGGCTCTGGCAGCCCTGAATGATGTTGTCCGGGTTATGCGCCTCTTCGCTGAGCGGCGGCAGGCGCTGACCCAGTTCGATGATATAAAGGTATTTCTCTTCCCAGTTCGCGCAACGCCCAAAGTTGCGCAGCAATTTATCTCTGTCCGGCAAATCTGCCATCTCTCGCCTCTCCGTTAGCCAAGCAGCTGGTGAATACGTTTTAATCCCGCCACCAGTCTGTCGACCTCTTCCGTTGTGTTGTACATCACCAGCGATGCGCGGCACATGGCCGGTACCTCATAATACGCCATCAGCGGCATCGCGCAGTGATGCCCGGTACGCACAGCGACGCCGTAATTATCAAGGAAACTGCCCACATCATAGGCGTGATGCTTGCCGAGGTTGAAGGCTATCACACCCAGACGGTCAGCAGGACCATATAAGGTCAGGTCCGGGACGCTGACCAGCTCCTGCAAGGCGTAATGCATCAGCAGCTGTTCGTACTCCTGAATCGCCGCCAGCCCCGTTTCAGAGACGTAGCTAATGGCCGCGCCCAGCCCGATGATCCCGCCCGTGTTGGGCGTACCCGCCTCGAAGCGCCAGGGCGCACGGGCGTATGTTGTGCCGTCCGTCAGGCTGACGGTGGCGATCATTGACCCGCCCCCTTCCCACGGCGGCATGGCCTGGAGAATGTCCTCTTTCACATACAACACGCCGATGCCCGTCGGGCCATACAGCTTGTGCCCGGAGAAGACGTAGAAATCGCAGTCCAGGGCCTGAACGTCAACCGCATGGTGCATCACCGCCTGGGCACCATCAATCAACACTTTCGCACCGGCCTGATGGGCTTTGTCGACGATCAGCGCCACCGGATTTTCCGTGCCCAGCACGTTTGAAACGTGGGTCACCGCCACCAGCCGCGTTCTGTCGTCCAGCAGAGCGTCCAGCTTTTCCAGCTGGAGCGTGCCGTCTTCATTCAGGGGGATCACCCGCAGTTGCGCCCCCACACGCTCGCAGAGCATCTGCCAGGGCACGATGTTGGCATGGTGCTCCATCTGGGTGATGATGATGTTATCCCCCGCGTGCACCTGCGCATTGCCCCAGCTGTTAGCCACCAGGTTGATCCCTTCGGTGGTGCCGCGCACGAACACCAGCTCTTCCGGCGAACGCGCGTTGAGGAAGGCCGCAACCTGCGTGCGCACGTTTTCCATGCGCTGGGTCGCCTCGGCGCTCAGGGTGTGGATCCCACGATGTACCGCCGCATAACCGTGGCGGTAAAACTCGGCTTCCGCATCCACCACCTGATTCGGTTTTTGCGCGCTGGCCGCACTGTCGAGATAGGCCAGCGGCAGACCGTTCACTTCACGGGTCAGTACCGGAAAATCTGCCCGGACTTTCTCTACGGGAAATGTCATGCTTCGCCTCCAGGCAGTCGCTGACCGATACGGGCCAGCACCTGCTGTTTGAGTCCGCCATCGGGCAGCGCTTCCGTCAGCTCAGCCGCAAAGGCGTAAATAATCATCTTTTGCGCGGCCTGCTGGTCTATCCCGCGCGAGCGCAAGTAGAACATCTGCTCATCGTCAATACGCCCGACCGTCGCACCGTGACTGCATTTCACGTCGTCCGCATAGATTTCCAGCTGTGGTTTGGTGTCCACCTCTGCCAGACGTCCCAGCAAGAGGTTGTTGTTGGTCATCTGCCCGTCAGTTTTGATGGCGTGCTGCGCCACGTTGATCAGGCCGTTGAACACCGCACGTCCTTTGTCGCTGACGATGGTTTTGTGCAGCTGACGGCTGTTGCAGTAGCCTTTGTTATGCTCAAGCCAGGTGCGCGTGTCGCACACTTCTGACTTCACCGGCATCGCCAGGCTGTTAATACGCAACGTAGTGTTTTCACCGTTCAGCTGGGTGCTGGTATTGTGGCGCAGCACCGCGCCGCCAAGCAGAAAACTGTGGCTGTACGCCGCGGCATCCTGGCCCAGCAGAATATCGTTGTGGGCGAAGTGGTGACTGAGCGGATTCTCAAACGCCAGCTTGATGTGGTGCAGTTGGGCATTGGCCGCCACGTTCATCGTCAGACGCGAACCGGTAAAATGACGGGTGTCGTTAAGGCTGACGTAATGCTCGATCACCGTCGCCTCCGCCCCTTCTGCCAGCTCAAGATGGTGGCGATAGTGGGCGGTGTTAATCTCATCACCCGCAACGCCCTGGGTGATATGCATCAGCAGCAGCGGTTTCGCCGGGCGCTGGTTACGCTTAACGCGAATATGGGTGACAGATTGTGACAGGCTCTCTGTCAGGTGCAGGAAGACTTCAGGCTGAACAGGCGCGTTCAGCGACTGACGTTCATCGTTAATGACGATATCGAACCCGCTCTCCTGCACGCTGTCGCTCAGCTCCGCACGGAACAGACCGTCGACAAACACCAGACGCACGGCATCCACGCTCAGCGCCAGCATGTCGCGCTGATCGGGGCTGACCTGCGCCAGACGGGTGACAAACTCGCCGTTCAGCAGGCCATCCAGCGGGGTATATTTCCAGTTCTCATGTTTACGCGTCGGTAAACCGAGACGCAGCATCTGCTGGAGATGGTGCTGAGCCTGTTCAGAGCGCGCTCCAGCCTGCGCTTCAAACAGCCGGTGCCACTGCTGAAGTGCATTACTGCTGTTCGGTAAGCCAGCCATAACCCTGCTCCTCCAGTTGTTTAACCAGCGTAAAGTCACCGGATTTCACAATGCGTCCCTGGTAAAGCACGTGGACATAGTCCGGCTTGATGTAGTCCAGAATTCGCTGGTAATGTGTCACGATGATAAATGAGCGGTTGCCATCACGCAGGGAGTTCACCCCGTCGGCAACGATCTTCAGGGCATCGATATCCAGCCCTGAATCGGTCTCATCAAGAATGCACAGCGCTGGCTCCAGAACCGCCATTTGCAGAATATCGTTACGTTTCTTCTCACCGCCGGAGAAACCCACGTTTACCGAGCGGGTCAGCAGATCTTCCGGCATTTTCAGCAGCTTGATCTTCTCTTCCATCAGATCCTGGAAGTCAAAGCGATCCAGCGCCTCAAGGCCGCGATACTTGCGCACCGCGTTCAGCGCGGTTTGCAGAAAGAACTGGTTGCTGACGCCCGGAATTTCCACCGGATACTGGAAGGCCATAAAGATGCCCTCGCCGGCACGCTCTTCCGGCGACATCTCCAGCAGATCTTTGCCGTTAAACTCAACGGAGCCGCTGGTAACTTCATAATCTTCGCGTCCTGCCAGCGTCGCTGAAAGCGTACTTTTCCCGGAGCCGTTTGGCCCCATGATGGCGTGAACTTCACCCGGTTTGACGTCAAAATTGAGGCCACGCAGGATCTCTTTCTCTTCCACGCTAACCTGTAAATCTTTAATGCTTAACATGTGCTTTCCTTAACCGACGCTGTGTTCAAGACTAATGGCGAGGAGTTTCTGGGCTTCAACGGCAAATTCCAGCGGCAGTTCAGAGAACACGTCCTTACAGAAGCCGTTAACGATCATTGAAATCGCATCTTCTTCACTGATCCCGCGTTGCAGGCAGTAGAAAAGCTGATCTTCACCAATACGTGACGTAGTTGCCTCATGCTCAAGCTGGGCGCTGTTATTGCGGCATTCGACATACGGGAAGGTATGCGCCCCGCAGTCCGCGCCAATCAGCATGGAGTCACATTGGGTGAAGTTACGCGCGTTGGTTGCCGTCGGCATGATTTTCACCAGACCGCGATAGCTGTTCTGGCTATGACCGGCAGAGATCCCTTTGGAGATGATGGTCGATTTGGTGTTTTTACCGATGTGGATCATCTTGGTGCCGGTATCGGCCTGCTGATGACCGCTGGTCAGCGCCACGGAGTAAAACTCACCGATGGAGTTGTCGCCGCGCAGAATACAGCTCGGGTATTTCCAGGTAATGGCGGAGCCGGTTTCTGACTGCGTCCAGGACATTTTGCTGTTTTCGCCTTCGCACAGCGCACGCTTGGTGACGAAGTTCAGAATACCGCCGGTGTTACCGTCGCCCGGGAACCAGTTCTGTACCGTAGAGTACTTCACTTCCGCATCTTTATGGATGATGACCTCCACCACCGCCGCGTGCAGCTGGTAGCTGTCGCGCACAGGAGCGGAGCACCCTTCGATGTAGCTAACGTAGCTGCCTTCATCGGCCACCAGGATGGTGCGTTCAAACTGGCCGGTTTTTTCCGCGTTGATGCGGAAATAGGTCGAGAGCTCCATCGGGCAGCGCACGCCTTTCGGCACGTAGATAAAGGTACCGTCTGACGCCACCGCCGCATTCAGTGCCGCGAAGAAGTTATCGTTACTGGGTACCACGGTGCCAATGTACTTTTTCACCAGCTCCGGGTGATCGTGAATGGCTTCCCCGAAGGAGCAGAAAATGATCCCCTGCTCCGCCAGTTTTTCACGGTAGGTGGTTGCCACCGAGACGGAGTCAAAAATGGCGTCTACCGCCACCTCTTTGCCTTCGCGCACAGGCACGCCGAGCTGATTGAACGCCTCTTCCACCTCTTTACTCAGGAAGCTGTTCTCGGCACCGGTTTGCTGTACCGCACCGGGTTGCGAGGCGCAGGTATCATCACAGCTGCCGCAGGAGGGCGCAGAGTAATAGCTATAATCCTGATAGTTCAGCTTATCGTAATGCGCTTTCAGCCAGTGGGGTTCTTCCATCTCCAGCCACGCGCGGAATGCGCTCAGGCGAAACTCCAGCATCCACTCCGGCTCGTTACGTTTCGCCGAAATGGCGTGCACGACCTCTTCGTTGATGCCTTTCGCCAGTTCATCGGTTTGCAGCTGCGTGAAGAAACCCTCTTTATAGTTGAGGTGTCCGCCGCTCCAGGTGTTTACATCACTCGTTGCTTCAGTATTACGAGACATAGTACCGCCTATACCCCAAAGCTTTCGCCGCAGCCGCATTCGTTCTGGGCTTTCGGGTTATGAAATTTGAATAACTGGTTTAAACCTTCCCGAACGTAGTCGACTTCGGTTCCATCGATAAACGGCATCGCCTGTAGTGCGACGTATAACTTTGCACCGTCGGTTTCAAAGACCAGATCGTCCTTTTCAGGTTCGGTTACGGTATCCAGCACGTAGCCAAATCCCGCGCAGCCAGTCTGCTTAACGCCTAAGCGTACGCCGAGGATGTCGGGATTTTTTGCCACCAGCTCATGAATATGCGCCGCCGCCGCGGGCGTCAGCGTTAAGCCACGCCAGGCAAAATCGGCCGGATTGAAGGTTTCTGAATGCAGTTCCATAGGTCCACCTCATCTGATAAGCCACCAGGGCATAACACCATGTTAGTGATAACGATTATCACTTCAACCCCCTGCGAGCAGGGGCTTTGGGCTAAACCGCCCTTTTTGGCTACTTTCATTAAGCATAGACCCTGTGACGGGATGCGGATGGGATGGTTAGATTTGTTCAATGCATTGATAAATAATGCATTTCATAAGAAAGGCGGTAAGGTGGCGGGCAATGATAAAAATTGTATTGGAAATACCTATTTTTAAGATAGCTAAAGTACACCCAGGCACCAAATACATTATTTACGTATGCCTCCCCCTTAAGCCAGGTTCTTTTTAATCCTTTTTTGCCTTACCTGGGTGCGCATAAAGACGTTTAATGGATGAGTTAACCATTATTTATCAGTCTGATAGTGGTTAAATTCCGCTCATGATTATTTACATAAACTCATCCCTTTTCGGCGTAATGTTTCCCTTGTTAACCATTTATTCAATAAGGGATTAAATTATGTGGAGTGCCCATAAAGCCGCAGTTCATGCTCGCCAGCATGCAGGTCAGTATAGCCAGAAAAGATGTGCAGAATTTGTTTCGAAATCCATTCGCGCCGGCGGTGCTAATCTACAGAACACGCATTATGCTAAGGATATGAAAAGCAATTTAATTCTGGCGGGTTTCCACCAGGTTTACGATGAGCCTGTTGAGGGCGATGTGGCGGTGATCCAGCCCACTGCGCACCACCCATATGGCCACGCTTGCATCTATGGTGGGAACGGCGTCTGGTACTCTGATTTTGTTCAGCGAACAATGTATCCGGGAAAGGAATACCGGGAATTAAAGCCAGCATATGCAATTTACAGGCATGACTGACATGAAAAAAATAATTCTGGCGATCCTGCTTCTGCCCACTCTCGCATCCGCTGCACAGAAGTTCCCCCCTGAGGTATCCGCTGCCCTTCAGTTTAATAAGTGGTACATCTCGCAAATTATTATCGGGAAAGAGCCCCTGAAAAACTATGAAGCGCTGAGGCCATATATAACCCGCGAAACTATCAGCAAACTCAAAGCCATGGATAAGCTGGATCCAGATGAATATGACGTGCCTGACGTCGATATGTTCATCAAGGCTCAGGGATATGAAGATGACTGGGGCATCGTCAGTGCGCGGGCGCTGGATTACGATGCCGCCTGTATGCAGGTTTATATCTCATTCGGCAAAAAGCGGGATCACACCGTGATTGACTGCATGGTCAAGGAAGATGGCGTGTGGAAAGTTGAATCCGTGGCCAGTATGAATATTTCAGACAACCTGATGATGGAATAAACCGACGATATGACAGGGGTACTGATGCTATGCATCTTCGCGGATACCCCTGTCGTATCGCCAGAAGGCAAAATCCCGCACTGGCGGTTTACCGTTGGCCCCCTTAACATCAGTGATGGATCGAAACGGCGAAACCCTGTTCACGCCAGTGGTCGAGCTGCTCCTGTTGACGAGGCGTAGGCGCTTTACCGGTCCAGACGAAGATTTTTTGCCCGGGGAAGAGTTCAGGACGTGGAGAATCAATCGGCTCAGCCAGCACGTCGATATGCCAGCCTTTGTAGGCAAGACGGGCCGCTTCCAGCCACAAATGCGTACGGTCGTCGCACTCCCACCCAATCAGCAGCGCATCCTTACCTGCTTTTTTTCGCGACTCACCCAGGCTTGCAACGGCAAACTCAATCAGGACACCGTCCAGCAGGCTCGCCATGTGACGCACCGTATTCTGGTCCTGGTTCATTCGCTGACGCACAGGGGTGATGATGTTATCTATCAGAACATCCATCGCATGGTCGCGGCGGAACTCGCCGATTTTGGCGCGCAGTTTTGCCGGGCTGGCATAGCGCAGAACGGTTAACATCTCTTCCTGAAACGATGCCCAGTTCCCCTGAGTCATCACTTCTGAATTTTCAAGAAGCGCTTTTACTTTACCGACCGAAACACCCGTTTTCATCAGGCGTTTGATCTCTTCGATACGCAGGATATCTTCATCGTCAAACTGACGATGGCCCCCTTCGCTTCGCTGCGGCTTCAACAATCCATAACGGCGCTGCCAGGCACGCAACGTAACGGGGTTGATACCGCATCGTTCGGCCACTTCGCCGATACTGTAATAGGCCATTAACTCCCTCACGCACAATACTTCCATACCTAACCAAACCAACCTTATCAGATTGTACAAATCATTTGTATAACTAACTCCTCGTTCTGAGACAAGTGAATGGCTCAAAGAACCACTCACTCGTTAATATATTGTTGTATAAATTTAGCCGTACGTACAGGTCACTTTTAACAGTTACGTACAGGTTTTTTATAAATCGTACTTTTTCTCGGGCCAGGCAATCGCCGGAATGCCCCCCAGACGCGGGCTGGCGAAAAGGTGACCCTGGAACTGAGAAATCCCGGCAGATTCCAGCCACATCCACTCTTCAGCCAGCTCTACGCCTACCGCACAGAACAGAATTTCCAGGGAGGCGCAGCATTTAATGATTGACTGAATGATTGCCTGACGCGGGCCGCTCTTGTGCACGTTAGCAATCAAATC
Organism: Enterobacter cloacae complex sp. IR5402; assembly: GCF_049238125.1. Classification (NCBI taxonomy): domain Bacteria; kingdom Pseudomonadati; phylum Pseudomonadota; class Gammaproteobacteria; order Enterobacterales; family Enterobacteriaceae; genus Enterobacter; species Enterobacter cloacae complex sp. IR5402. The sequence continues at coordinate 106,051 of NZ_JBMKHO010000008.1, read as the reverse complement.
ACGGTTGATCTTGATTCTGTCCGGCTGGAACTGGGCCAGCAGTTGCAGACCGGCGAATCCCGCGCCAAAGTGATCGATGGCCACGCTGATCCCGGCGCTTTTAAGCTGTCTGACCGCGCTGGTGAACTCTTCGAAGCGCGAGATCGCCTCGCTCTCGGTGAACTCGACCACAATTTGCTCCGGCACAAAACCGTTCGCCTCAATTGCCGTCAGTAAAAAATCGACGGCGCCAGGAACATTGACCAGCGTCATCGGCAACAGATTAATGGACAACGTTTGAGTCTGTAGGCCCAGCGCGCTGGCCATCGACAAAGCCACCTGCTTACTCTTCAGATCCGATTCGTACAGCGCCTCACGCGACAGGTTGGCAAAGTAGCTTTCCGGAGACTCACCGGACGGCGTGCGGATCAGGGCTTCCCAGGAAACCACCTGCTGCATAAACGGATCGACGATAGGTTGAAATGCGAAACTACAGTCCGCGCCCTTTGCCACTACCGTTGGCTGGGAGGATAATGGCGTGTTTTCGGTGACAAACTCCCAGGCGTCAGCCGGAGGCAGCTCAAAGTAGTTGGCTTTTTCAGTGGCCTCAACGAAGGTGCGGAAAAATTGCAGGGCGCGATCGTTATAGGTCAGCTGATAGCGGGTTGTGCCTTTATCGAGTACCTTTTGTAGCACTTCGTCGGTGTCGTACTGACGAAGGTCAAAGAGCTCCATACCTACGTTGCCAAAACGTCTTGAAGGCCCGTGATCGCTTAACAATTCGACCACGTTGTGATGCCGTTGGTCACGGCAGATGAGCTGATAGATCTCCTTAACGTTATCAGCGGGCCCTTCAAGTAACTGAAAGAAGTGTGTGCCGTTAAACAGCAAAATCCCCGTCACATCGAACTGGCGATTTCTACAATTTGCAGCAGCGACCATGTCTTCCAGCGCTTTCACTGGAACGTCCTCGCAGATATGACTGCGGTAAATAATGGTTGTGAGCATGCTAATCCTGAAGATTGAGGGGGTGACCACGAAAACACGTGGGGAGAACTCTGTTATAGCACATTAATTACCCAATAAATAATTTACATCTCAACAATTTACATGACTTCTTTGCGCCTTTTCCGGGCTTGTACAACTTTGCAACGCCACTTCGAATTGTACAATATATTTTGTGAATTTAGCAGTAAGCTGTATACATATAACCATATGATAAATATATACTTTATCAAATATATAATAAAATATTTAAAAAATTGTACATTTTTAATGTACAGATTTGAAAATTATGTATACCTTAAATGTAACGTTACTGATTACGAAAATTTACAGGAGCGAAACATGCAGCAGAACGGACACCTCGCAGACACAGCAACAGCAATTGCGCAGTACTTCGAAAAAGCCGCGCTTCCAACCCAACAGGAAACATTGGGTCAGGTTGTTGTTGAAATCCTTAGCGACGGGCGGAATCTGAATCGCAAATCGCTCTGCACAAAACTGTTAAGTCGCCTTGAAAAGGCCAATGGCCCGGAAGAGGAGCATCATTATCACATGCTTCTTGGCCTGCTCTTCGAACGTTAATGTTATGAACAGCAGTGATGCGGACAGACTGATCGACCAGCTTATTGGAGAAGCCGCTCTTTCACTTTTGAAGGAGCGCGGTCCTGTAACGACCGAGGGATTGGTTCTGCGTCTGCGTAACATGCAAGCCTGTGAGACGGATCCCCAGCGGCGGGAGACATTAGCGAGGGTGATAGCTGAAATCAGCTCTGGCACGGTCGCTTTTAAAGGTCGCAGAACCGCACAAGGACGAATTCAGAGAGAGGGATCTCTCAAAAATAACCGAGACAATGTAGTGCCGTTATTTGGAAATGGAAAACCGTCCGATCCCAAAAAGATACATTGACTACAACTTTACAGCTACGGTGAGAACAAATGAGACAAAATATTCAGCTTCAACCCGAATACCACTCCGCCTTTTTAGATAGCGCGTTGTCGGAGTATTTCCGTCACGCAGGCGATCGCTTTGCTGAAGAGTCTGCCATTTTTTCGACTGCGGTTCGTTGTGTTCTTGCTTCCGAAGGTCATCTGACCAACAAAGCGATCATTCTCTGGCTGATCCAGACGCTGGAATCCACCGACGATGTCGTTAAGGCGGATGTGATCCGCAAGACGCTGGAAATTGTCGTCGGTTACACCATGGACGATCTTTAACGCCTCTCTCTTCCCATCTCTTCGGATAGCGTGTCATCGTCAATTCTGACGAACGGACTGACGATGACACGCCCTCTCTCCCCTAACGCCCTGTTAATCAAGCACGCCGAATGTGGCATGGATCCTGCTTAGTCCGCTAAGGGACTGGGCTTTCCAGTAAACATTGCTTCATTTCTTAACAGGTCTGTTATTGATGAAAAAAATCGCCAGCGTCTGCCCGTACTGCGGTGCAGGCTGCAAACTTAACCTCGTCGTTAAAAATAATCGGATTATCCGTGCCGAAGCCGCTGATGGCGTAACTAATCAGGGCACGCTTTGCCTGAAAGGGTTCTACGGCTGGGACTATCTTAATGATACTCAGCTGCTTACCCCCCGCCTGACGCAGCCCATGATCCGCTACAGCAAAGGCGAGGCCTTTACCCCTGTTACCTGGGAAGAGGCCATTCGCTATACCGCTTACAGGCTTAAAAGCATCAAAGAACAGTACGGCCCTCGGTCCATTATGACCACGGGTTCCTCGCGGGGAACGGGCAATGAGACCAACTATGTGATGCAAAAATTTGCCCGTGCGGTGCTGAATACTAACAACGTCGACTGCTGCGCCCGCGTCTGTCACGGTCCGTCCGTTGCCGGTTTACAGGAGACCCTCGGCAACGGCGCCATGAGCAATTCCATTAACGATATTGAAAACTCAAAATGCCTGCTGGTATTCGGCTATAACTGCGCCGACTCTCACCCCATCGTCGCCCGACGCGTGCTTAAAGCACGTGAAAATGGCGCTAAAATCATTGTCTGCGATCCGCGTCATATTGAAACGGCACGCATTGCCGATCTTCATCTTCAGTTAAAAAATGGCAGTAACATGGCGCTGGTCAATGCCTTTGGCTATGTCCTGCTTGAAGAGGAATTGTACGACAAAAACTACGTTGCTCGCTTTACAGAAGGGCTTGAGGCGTACCGACTGACGGTAAAAGATTACGCACCCGAGCAGGTTGAACATCTGACGGGGATCCCCGCGCGGGATGTTCGTCAGGCAATTCGCATGTTCGCAGCGGCGCCTTCAGCAACGGTGATGTGGGGTATGGGCGTCACGCAGTTTGGTCAGGCGGTCGATGTGGTGAAAGGTCTCTCCAGCCTGGCACTGCTGACCGGCAATCTGGGCCGCCCTGCCGTCGGCGTGGGGCCGGTTCGCGGGCAAAATAACGTTCAGGGCGCCTGCGATATGGGTGTTCTGCCCAATATGTTCCCCGGCTACCAGGACGTCACTGATCCGGCGGTCAGACTGAAATTTGCCGATGCGTGGAAAATCAATGTCAACCGGATGGACGATCGCGTCGGAACGCGTATCACCGAAGTGCCGCATCTCGCGCTGGAAGGTAAGATCAAAGCGTATTACATCATGGGGGAAGATCCGCTTCAGACAGAAGCCGATCTGGGTCAGGTCCGCCGCGGCTTTGAGGCGCTAGATTTTGTGGTGGTTCAGGACATCTTTATGACCAAAACGGCAGAGCTGGCTGACGTGCTGCTCCCTGCCACCTCATGGGGAGAACACGCCGGTGTGTTCACCTGTGCCGATCGCGGCTTTCAGCGTTTCGGCAAAGCCATTGAGCCCAGCGGCAATGTCAGGCGCGACTGGGAGATCATCAGCCTGCTGGCCACGGAAATGGGCTATCCCATGCATTACGAGGATAACCAGCAGATCTGGGACGAAATGCGCGAGCTGTGCCCCCTCTTCTACGGCGTGACCTACGAAAAAATGGGCGAGATGGGTCATGTGCAGTGGCCCTGTCCAACCCTCGATCATCCCGGCACTCCCTACCTGTACAAGGATAATCAGTTCGACACCCCCACTGGCAAAGGCCAGCTATTTGCCGCCCCCTGGCGCGCCCCGGCGGAGACACCGGATGCGGATTACCCGCTGGTACTGTGCACAGTGCGCGAAGTGGGCCACTACTCCTGCCGCTCCATGACCGGGAACTGCGCCGCGCTGCAAAGCCTGGCCGACGAGCCGGGCCGGGTGCAAATTAACCCGGCCGACGCGGATGAACGGGGGATTGCCGAAGGCCAGCTGGTCTGGGTACGTTCACGCCGGGGTAAAGTGATCACCCGCGCCAGCATCAGCGAGCGCATCAATGCGGGAGCAATCTATATGACCTACCAGTGGTGGATTGGCGCCTGTAATGAGCTGACGCAGGATAATCTCGACCCGATCTCCAGAACGCCGGAAACGAAGTATTGCGCCGTGCAGCTTGAGGCAATCGAGGACCAGCGCTGGGCGGAGGATTTTGCGGCTTCCGCGTACCAGACCATGAAGACGCGGTTGATCGCTGCGGTTAACGTTTAAATGCTTGCCGGGTGGCGGCTATCGCTGCCCGGCCAGCTATCCGCTGCCGTTTCAGGCTATTTGTTGTGCATAATTATTTTCCAGGTAATCGCGAAGCAGGTTCGGCCGGCTCTTTTTCTCCATCAGCCTTCTCAACAGTACGATCAGCTCGTAATCGCTTCGCAGATTAAATTTTTGCATCATCATATATTTATGGGTAAAGACCGTTTTTTCGCTCATCTCCAGCGCCTGAGCGGTCTGCACTACCGACAGCCCTCGGTAAAAATTGACCAGAATACGAATTTGTTGCCGGGATAACCCTTTATGCTGGCAGTCGAAACAGGTCTTTTTATTCCAGGTGTAACCCGGTAATTGCGTCGTGAACCACGCAATAAACAGAACGCCGCTAATACGATCAAGCGATGCCCGGCGAGGAAGAAAAATAATGTCCTGAAAGCAGGAAGGCAGCGCCGAAAAGCGCAGCTCATCGTCGACGAGACCTATCACAATTCCTTTTTGCCGGGCCAGTAATTCCGGAAAACAGGTCAGCGTTTCCCCCTGACATAATGAAAGAACAATAATATCGGCCTGGCTGACGTTTTCATTGGTCAGCGCCAGGTGAAAAGTGATGGAGCGATGAAAGTTATGCTTAAAAAAATCTTCGAAAAAGCTCTGTAGCCCAGCCTGAAAAAACAGATCCGTTTCCTGAATCAGAATATTTAACATAGTTCACACCAACGTCTTTAAAAAAGGCTTATCACCGGCATTCAGTTGTACTGCATCGTCATCACCACAACCGCGCGGATGCTTCCCGGCGTGGCGCCCCCCGTCATGGATTTTACCGAGGCCAGCATAGCTAATGTCGCGGTTCTGTCCGCGGCAATGGTCTGGGTCATGCTGGAGCCTGTTCCTTTAAGCGCACCGGTTTGGGCATCGCGCATGGCTATCGCCACATGTGTGGCCGAACCGCTGTTCATAAAATAGTCCGCGCCCGCCTCAGGATCGGGGCTGCCGGTGAAAGCGACGGTCACACTCTGCGTTCCCGTTGGGCACTGGGTAAACAGCAGACTGAAAGGCACCGGATCCGATGTTGAGCCCGGCGTCGCCATATTGGTTGCCTGAATATTGCCCAGATTGACATCGAGATTGTTATTGCCGCCATTAAATATGCATGGCGACGCCACGATATTTCCCGTCACACCGATGTTGACGCTATCAGCGGAGCATACCTTCCCGCTGAGTAAGGCAAGTAACAGCAGTGTCCTGCATCTTATTTTCATCTTCTTACCTGCTACTGGTAGGTCAAATTCAGGGTGGCGGAGGCATTCGCTGAACCTGACTCCACGCGGGTTAACGTCTGGTAATATCGGGCCGTTAATGGCAACGTCTCTTGCCCCCCGGCAGACTGTCGCAAAAATAGTCGGCTGTTCATCGCCAGCGGTGCACCGTTATAGATTAGCTGCACCCCCACCCCTTTTGCAGTGCCGGCATTTCCCTGCCCGGTTAAGGCCATCACGCTGGTATTGGCGCTGTCCGGATTCTGTATTCCACTGAGCGAGACCGTAATATTGGTTCCGGCGGCGCAGGTTAAGCCCAGGTTTTGCGTGTTCTGTGCTCCCGCTGGCGTGGTGCCCACCACGGTGCCGAACGCCGAAGCGGGAATATCCCCTATCGGAAACGTCAGCTGGGCCGTATTCACCGTGCACGCCAGGGCATTGATGTTGCCGGAGGTGAGCTGCGTGGTCAGACCGTCACGGTAGAGGCCGTCGCTTCCCTGAAGCGTCACGACGCCAATCACCCCCGGGGTTAATGCCCCCGATGAGACCGGGCCGGTCACCACCAGCTCAATCCTCCCGCCGTACCAGTCCACATAGGATGTCTGCGCATTGTACGAGAACGTATTGCTCGGGTTTTCAAGATAGCCGTTGGAGGAAAAGCGTATCCCTATCCCGCTGACGTTCGTGTTGTAAACATGGTTGCCGTAGCTGCTCAACGTGGCGCTGTTGTAGCGCATGCTGAATCCCAGCATCAGCGGATTCGTACACCCGGTAAGATAGGAGCCTGTGGCTGACGCCGCGCCGGAAAATACCACCGTGCCGACAGGCGCATCGCGCTGCACGTTGATCGTCCCCACGGACAGGGTGGAAAGCTGCGGGATGATGGTGGTGCAGGTACCGGCACGAGCGATACTTCCCGCCGCGAGCAAACAGAGCAGCAGCATCGAGTTAAGACATTTCATGTTAGCGTTCCTGACGGCAGGTGGCGCGCATATCAGCGATCCCACCGTACGTTGAGTGATTCGGCAGCTTGAAATCAGCGCGGCATTGCTGGCTGGATTGACTTCCCCATGTGGCGACTAACGTTCCCTGCTCGCGCATCCCGGTTAAATAGACCTGACCGCGATCGCCGACAATAAAACTGCCGCTTTCATCACCCACAAGGGTGACCACCGCCCCAAACGGAACGGCGCGGTCGTTGTCGGTCAAGGTCATCAGCACCCGGCGACCTGACTTCGGCAGATAATCGGCTCTCACCACCGCTCCCCGCGTCGGCGTCACCGTGCGGGTGTTGATCTCCAGCTCGACATCGTCCGGCATCGTTTCCGGGTCGAGGGTGAGATCGTTTTTCCGGTAGACAGAAAGGTTGCTCACGACCGTATATCCGCGAAAATCTGTCCGTACACCGGGCTGATTGCGGATATCCACGTAGTAGGCGCCTGGGGCTTTGATTAAGACGCTGGTCTCCCCCAGCGGCTGGGAAAGCGTGATGCCATCAGCATGGGCGAGAATGCCGCCTTGCAGCCCGTAATTCAGGCGTTCACTGTTTTTGTCATAACCATAACCTGCCGTGACTTCGCCATAGGTGCCTTTATAGTCCGCGTTCACGTTGCCGGTATTCCCCACGCCCTCTGTGCCATATCCCTGCTGGACGTTCCAGCTCAGGGCACGGTTCTCGAGTGCCACCCCGTTCAGGCCGACGTTATACGTCGTCCCGTTATTGCTGCTGGCGTTCATGCCATAGTTAGCCCATGTCTGCGGCAAAAATTTATCCAGCGGAATGCTGACGTTGAACGACAGAAGCTGGTCGTGGTCAGCGTTTTTTTGGCTTTTGCGGTTTTCTGACGCTGAGCGGACATTTTTGCTGTAGGTCCATGTCAGGCCATAGCTGATGTTGTGCCAGTAGTTGCTATAGCCGACGCTCCACGAAGCCATCGACTTACCGTCATTCCAGTAATCTTCCCGCGCCGCACTGAGGGTAAGCGCGCCCAGGTTGTCCCCCAGCGTCTGGCTCATCGTCAGCTCGGCACGGTTACGTCGCCTGTCCTGAAGCGCGCTGCTGTCTCCGTACGAACCGAGGACGTCCTGCATCCCGTAATAGCCGCGGGTCGAGTAGCGATACCCGGCAATCGAAAAGTTGGTCCCGGTAGTGATAAAATTCTTGCTGTATCTGGCCCGCCACGACTGACCGCTTGTTTTCGCGGTATGCTCCGGCGTTGACCAGCCCTGAGTGACGTCTGCGGATACAGCCCCGAGATCGCCCATGTTCTTGCCCATCCCCAGAGCCGCCGACTGGTACTTATCTGCCCCCTGGACGCCGCCATAGAGCGTGATCCCGTGAGGGAGGCCGTAAATTCCGGTCAGTTGCCCGAAGGGGGTTTTCTCCACGCTACGGTTATACGAGCGATATTGCCCGGCGGTAAGGGCATATTTCAGTCGCCCCTCCCGTTGCAGGACCGGCAGCGAAGCGTACGGCAGGGTGAAATGTTGCTCACTGCCATCGGCTTCGACGATCGTGACATCAAGATCGCCCGCGCCGCCGGTGGGATACATATCCGCGATCTCAAACGCGCCCGGCGCCACGTAGCTTTGGTAGATTTGATAGCCATTCTGACGCACCACGACCTGCGCGTTAGTTCGCGCAATACCGCGCACCACCGGCGCATAGCCTTTCAGGGAATCCGGCAGCATATCGTCGTCGGACGCCAGCTGGACGCCGCGAAACGGCATGCTGTCAAAGACATCGGCAGGCGCGGAACTGTCTCCGAGCGTAAGCTGGGCTTGCAGGGGAATAATCGCGCGCTGCATCAAGGTGTAGACGTTGTCCCACTTATCCAGGCCGGACGCATCGCGGGACCAGGTGGTGTAGTTGCGTAACCGCCAGGGACCGACGTTGATCCCCGGCCGCAGGTTTGCATACTGGCTGTCGCTGCGGGTGCCTGCCCCGCTTCTTGCCCGGCTGTTTGCCCCGCTCAGGCTGTAGTTGAGCATGGCCGCGGTAATGCCTTCATCCCACATATCCGGCGGAACGTAACCTCTCGCTGGCAGGTCTATGGCCGCCTGTGGGATGCTGATCGCCAGGCGCTGGGCGCCAAACTGGAAATCCGCGCTGGCCTGTGGAATCGCCCTGAGATCGGCGCATTCTCCTTCCCCGGCGTCGAGCTGCGGGAAAAGCGCCGTTTTCACGCCCCACGCTTTTAACTGCCCGATACTCAGGCACGGCTGCAACGTTTCACTGCCGTTAGCATCCTTCACTGCCATGAAACGAATATCCCGCGTTTCCAGCAGCCGATCGTCAAGAATAATATCAACATGGTATGTCCCGGGCGCCTGCGAGCCGGATTCAAAGGCAGATAAATCCGCTTTCCCCATTCCGGGATTATCCAGCTCTACCAGTTCCGTATTAAACGTCTCACTGGCATACAGTGTGGGAGAGACACCAGCAAGCGCGAGGGCAATAAATATTGCCAGGCGCGCAGGCTGCATTGTATTCAATGCCGTTGTCATGACGAGCACCTGATTAACGCGTAAGGATCACAAACTGGCCCGGTGTAATTCACCAGGGCTGCCATAATCGTTAATGACTTTAAACGTCAGCGTATTGCCACTGGTTCCATTCGGTAACGGGAAACGGGCTGTGCCCGAAGGCATCACATACGTGACATCGTCAAGTTTCTTATTACCCAACGTAATTTCATTGAAATTGATAACGTACGGCGTTGGATTATTAACCAGAAGGGTATTTCCCGCACGACGCCAGGTTAATTTATTGGCCTGCTCCTCGGGGGTAGACGCACGAAGAGCCTCTGGTCGATAAATTAATTTGATGCGCGTTTTGACGGCAATTTGCAGCGAGTTCATCTGCTTAGAGGCTGACGGAATAGCTTTGATGTTCAGCCAGAATAAACTCTCCTGCCCTTGAGGCAGAGAGCCTGTCATGACAATACGCTCGAGGTTTTTTTGTCCGCCGTCCAGCCGATACAGCGGAGGAGTAATAATAAAAGGCGCTTTACCCGATTGTTCATCCTGAACATCTATCCACGACTGAATTAAATAAGGACCGTTATCAGGATTCGTAATATTTATTGACGCTTCTTTTTTAGCCCCATCAAAAATAACACGGGTGCCGCCAATAATTACTCCTGCACTGGCGGATGTTAACGTCAGCGGTAACAGCGCCATAGCCAGGCCCGTTGTGGTGATAAAACGCATTTTTTTACCTCATAAAACAAGGGGCCAGGCGGCCCCCTGCTAATTACTGCCATTGACTTAGTTGTACACCACAGAGAAGTTCGCGACCGAGTTAGCCGGGCCCGCGGTAACGGATGCCGCGGTGGAAATATACTGCGCGTAGAAGCTCAACGTATTATCAGCCGTACTGCTGAGTGCGTAGGTATAGCTGTTGCTGCCGTGCAGCGGCAGATCGGCTTTATCTGCCGTCATCAGGTTAATCGCCACCCCGGTAGCCGCTCCCGCCACGGACGTATCAATCGCCAGCAGGCTGGCGTTGGTTAAATCCGGCGTGCCATCAAAACGGACTTTTGCATTGGTGACCGTTACCGGACAGTTTTTCAAAATAATATTAAACTGCGTCGCAGCCGTTCTCGCCCCGGTTGTCGGGAATTCCGTTTTATAATAATCGCCCAATACCACCACCTGATTCTGGGATGCCACATCAACGTCGCAGGCAGAATCCAGAATATTTCCGTTAAAATTAACGGTACCGGCCGCTGCCAATGCATTGGTCATAGTGAGTACAGAACCTGCCGCTAACATTGCCATCATCAATTTTTTATTCATAATTTTATATCCCGTATTACTCTATTTATTACCGACATTCAGTTGCAGAAATTAAACCCCTTCCGACGAGTCAAAATTTATACAACTCCTTTTCCGCATACAATCAATTTTGAGGTCTAGCTGTAGACCCTCTTTTAACAAATAAAAAACATATTCACTCGGGAATAGCTTAAGAATAATGTCCACAGTCTACTTTTAGACCTGAACAAAAAAAGTTGCAATTTCAATTAATTAACACTTAAAAAAAGATAAGTCTATAATTAGACTCGCTGCTAACATTCCCTGACCTGCTGTTTTTTAAGATAATTCTTTATGCCGATCAAAAAATGATCGCATCAGTCAGTGAGGTCTCAAATGAATACCCGATTCGCGCCTGAGTCAGAAATTGATAAATCAACAGTGCTCGGCGCTAAGCCTTTTAAGCACATTGAAAAAATAATCGATAATGTTTTGCCGCATGCGGAGAGAGGCATTATTGCCAGAGGAGAAATTATCCATTATTGCTCCGGCGATACCCGTCAATGCTTTTTACTGTTGCATGGCAGCGTGGCGTTGCACCGTCGCGGGGACGGTATCGTCTTAAATTCTGAATCTGCGCCATTTATACTCGGCGTGAGCAGCCAGTTATCGTCTGAGCACCTGTACGTCAGAGCGCTGGAAACCTCAGAGGTGGCCAGCGTTTCGCTGGCGCGTTTCAATCATGTTGTCGCACAACAGAATTTATGGGAGCACTTCTCAAACCTGCTGATCTATACCGCATCGCGCGTTTACGAACATTGCGCCCAGATATCGCAAATGTCGGCTTATGACATTATCCGCTTTCAGCTGGTTGAGTTGATGCAGGAGCCGGAAGCCATTAGACAAAACATTACCGCCGCAGCCTATATCAAAAGCCGCACCTATCTTTCACGCAGTGGCATTATGCGGATCCTCGCGGAGTTGCGGACGGGGAAATACATCACCATGGAGCGTGGCGTTCTAGTAGAGATCCATCACTTACCCCGTAAATACTGAGGCTGTATTTATCTCTGGAGAAGGTGGAAAAGAAGAGCGACACTATAGAGAGTACAGTCTCTTTCCAGGTTAACGCTATGTCTTCTGACAAACCATCGCATCGCGGATCTCCCTATGCTCAGGAACTGATTTCTCATTTACAGCCGCACTGCACCACGCATAAAACCGATCCCGGCGAGCAACTTAATCTCCAGGTAAACGGGCAGAGCATGTGTTATTTAATTCTTGACGGCACGGTCGCCATATACAGAAGAAGCGACGACATGATGCTTTCGACGGCGCGCAGTCCCGCCCTGTTTGGCCTCGCTAACCTGACGGACATCTATTTTACCGACTACCTTCGAACGGTAACGCCTTGCCTGATTGGTGTGCTCACGACCGATCGGGTGGCTGAAATTATCAAAGAGAAGGCGCTGTGGGGGCTGCTTTCTAATCATCTAATGTTTGTCTATAACCGGCTTTATCACAACGTCATGCCGAAAGGCGCGCCAACCGCGTACGAGATGATTCGCCAGCAGCTCGTGCTGCTGATGCAGGAAGATGACAGCTACCGACGTAGCGTGACGGCGGAAAGGTATATCAGGGATAAAACCCAGCTTTCCCGCAGCGGCGTAATGCGGATCCTGGCTGACCTGAAAACGGGCGGGTTCATCGAAATGGAAGAAGGCCGGCTGATTAAAATTAATAAACTGCCTGCCAGATACTGACTGTCAGACACAAAAAAGGCCGCGCTTGCGGCCTTTTCTTCACTGCTTAATGGACGTGAACGCCCAACCGCCAGGCAAAGTAGATCTCTTCTTTCAGTTCGTTTGAAGAGAGCGCCAGCAAATCCGTAAATTCCAGCTCAAGCTGTTTCAGCTTTTTCAGGTACTGCGCTGGAGACAGATTGCTTTTATCGCGACGTAAATATTCAATTGCCAGCTGTGTTGGGGTTATTTCAGTATCCATGATGTCCTCGCTTATGTTCAAAACGTGACCAGTATATCACAATCAGGCGGCTAATTTTTGACCAAAAGCAAGACATCCGGAAACTTTACACAACGGCCGTCGTCAGCCTTGATGAACAACACAGGCGATCCTGCTCGTCCAGGATATCAATCTGCCACACCTGATGGCGGCTTCCAGCATGCAGCGCCCGGCAGACGCCGCGCACGCGCCCGCTGCGAACGGAGCGGATGTGGTTGGCATTGACCTCCAGACCCACCACCTTCTGCTCTCCTTCCGTACACAGGTAGCCCGCCACCGATCCCAGCGTTTCGGCCAGCACGACGGACGCGCCGCCGTGTAACAGGCCAAACGGTTGATGAGTACGGCAGTCTACCGGCATCGTCGCTTCCAGTTCGTTGTCGCCAATGCGCGTGAACTGGATGTCCAGCAAACCGACCATGTTCTCCGCGCCCATGGCATTTAAGGCCTCCAGCGTGACCGCACGTTTCCAGATCATCCGATAATCTCCAGTAAAGCCTGCAATGGATGGCGGACGCCGTTACCTTCCACCCGTTTCACCTGGCTGCGGCAGGAGTAGCCCGTCGCCAGACAGCGGTTGCGTGGCAGGCGCTGCATCGCCTGATGCCATGACAGCTCGTAAATGCCGAGCGAATTAGCGTGGTTTTTGACTTCATGGCCGTAGGTTCCGGCCATACCGCAGCAGCCCACGTTGACGCTTTCCAGCTTCGCGCCAAACCGGGAGAAGATAGAAGCCCACTGGGCAGGCGCCGTCGGCAGCGCCGTCACTTCGGTGCAGTGCCCAAACAGGTACCAGGATTCTCCGCTGACCTCCTGAGGGGGCGTTTGCGTCAGCACCGCAGGCAGCCACTCGTGTACCAGTAAGACTTGAAAATCACCGCGCTTATCGCCGAGAGTCTGCTTATATTCGTCCCGGTAACAGAGCACCAGCGCCGGATCGACGCCCACCATCGGCATGCCGAGCTGCGCCACGCGATTCAGAAAATCTGAAGTTTTCTGCGCGGTTTTCGCAAAGCGGGTGAGGAAGCCTTTAATGTGCTGCGCCTTGCCGTTCGGCGAGAACGGCAGCACCACCGGCTGGTAGCCGATTTTCTCGGCCAGTCGGACAAAATCGGCCACCACCTGCGCATCGTAATAGCTGGTAAATGGATCCTGCACCACCAGCACCACCTTCGCTTTCTGCTCAGGGCTTAATGCTTCCAGTTGTTCCAGGGTCATATTCGCCGAGCGGTGCCCCACCAGCCGACGCTGGAGCGATGGCACCGACAGCAGCGGCAGATCCACCATGCCGATATGTTTTTCAGACAGTTTTCGCACCAGTGGCTGGTTGATAAAGAAGTTAAAGGTTTTTGGCGCACGGGCCATCAGCGGCGCGTAACTCTCCACCGTTGCTACCAGATGATCGCGCATCGGGCGCAGATAACGCGTGTGGTACAGCTGGAGGAAGCGGGAACGGAATTCCGGTACGTCAATTTTAATTGGGCACTGGGTTGAACACGCCTTACACGCCAGGCAGCCGGACATCGCCTCTTTCACCTCATGCGAGAAATCGTATTCGCCTTTGTTCGCATGCCAGCTGTTGCGGGTGCGTTCGATAAGCCCGCGCAGGCTCGCGCGTTTTTCCGGCAGCTCCTGTTCCAGCTTGAGCGGGTCAACGCCGCGGTCGGCCAGCAGGCGCAGCCATTCGCGCACCAGCGTGGCACGCCCTTTTGGGGAGTGGATGCGGTTGCTGGTGATTTTCATCGACGGACACATCGGGCTTTTCACATCGAAGTTAAAGCACAGCCCGTTGCCGTTACACTCCATCGCGCCGCGCCAGGAAGCGCGTACCGCAATCGGAATTTGGCGGTCATAGGTGCCGCGCTTAACGGCATCCACCTGCAACATCGGCGCATCAACGCCCTCCGGCGGGCAGATTTTTCCCGGATTGAGGCGGTTATGAGGATCGAACGCGGCCTTCACCTTACGCAGCTCGGCGTAGAGCTGTTCGCCAAAAAAGGCCGGGCTGTACTCGGCGCGGAACCCCTTGCCGTGCTCGCCCCACAGCAAACCGCCGTATTTGGCCGTGAGGGCCACGACCTCGTCGGAGATCGCCTTCATCAGGATCTCCTGCTGCGGATCGCACATGTCCAGCGCCGGGCGCACGTGCAGCACGCCCGCGTCAACGTGCCCGAACATGCCATAGCTCAGACCATGGCTGTCGAGCAGCGCGCGAAACTCCACGATATAATCCGCCAGATGTTCCGGCGGCACGCAGGTATCTTCCGCAAACGGAATCGGCTTCGCCGCCCCTTTCGCGTTGCCGAGCAGCCCCACCGCCTTTTTACGCATCGCGTAGATTCGCTCGATGCCGGAGAGATCGTTACACAGCTGCCAGCCAATGACGCCGCCTTCCCCCTGCGCAATCAGCTCGTCCAGACGCTGGCAGAGCGTGCTTACCTGGCTCTCAATCAGCTCTGCGTCATCCCCGGCGAACTCAACGATGTTCAGGCCGAGCATCTCTTTATCCGGCACGTCGGTAATCAGTTCGCTCACCGAATGCCAGACAATATCCTCCCGGGCCAGGTTCAGGACTTTTGAATCGACGGTTTCCACCGACAGCGCCCGCGCCTCCACCATAAACGGTGCATTACGCAGCGCCGAGTCAAAGGAGTTGTATTTGACGTTCACCAGACGGCGCACCTTTGGCAACCGGGTGATATCCAGACGCGCTTCGGTGATGAAGGCCAGCGTCCCTTCTGACCCGGTCAGTACGCGGGTAAGATCAAACTGGCTCATATCGTCATTGAAGACATGTCGCAGATCGTAGCCCGTCAGGAAGCGGTTTAGCTTCGGGAATTTGTCAAGGATCAGCTCGCGATTTTCGCGGCAGCGCTCCAGCACGGTGCGATAAATCCGTCCGCTGGTGGTGCTCTCTGCTGCCAGCGTTTCGGCCAGCTCGATCGGCATCGGTTGGGTATCGAGGATATCGCCCCCCAGCAGCACCGCCCGCACACCCATAACGTGGTCGGAGGTTTTGCCGTACACCAGTGAGCCCTGCCCCGAGGCATCGGTGTTGATCATCCCGCCAATGGTCGCGCGGTTACTGGTGGAAAGCTCCGGCGCAAAAAAATAGCCGTAAGGTTTCAAAAACTGATTCAACTGATCTTTGATCACCCCCGCTTCCACACGCACCCACCCCTCTTCCGGGTTGATCTCAATGATGCGGTTCATATAGCGGGACATATCAATGATGATGCCCTGGTTCAGCGCCTGCCCATTGGTACCCGTCCCGCCGCCACGCGGGGTGAAGACCAGGGAGCTGAAACGCTCCTGCGATGCCAGACGGGCGATGAGCGCCACATCGGCGGTAGAGCGCGGGAAAACGACGGCATCGGGAAGAAGCTGGTAAATACTGTTATCGGTCGCCATCGTCAGCCTGTCGGCATAATCGGTAGCGGTGTCACCTGTAAAACCCTGTTGCTCCAGTGCCTGCAAAAAATTAAGCACCAGCTGAACGACGCCCGGTGCCTGAGAAATCTGTGGGATCATTGCTGTCGACCCTAATGAGAATAGTGTGAAATCGTTTGCGTTGTGTCTGGAAAGTTTTATCACATTTTTTTCTTATGTGCTTCGTAGAATTACGGGCAAAATCCGCCTGTCAAAAATCGCTGAAATCACTAATGATTAGAGAGATGCGGTTTATATTCCCATCAGCCTTGCTGGTGTTCATTTAAGGAAAGTTTCGTTTATGGTCAATCTTCGTCAGCCCAGGGATGTCGCGCAGATACTGCTGTCGGTGCTGTTCTTAGCCATTATGATTATTGCGTGTCTGTGGATCGTTCGTCCTTTCGTGCTCGGATTTGCCTGGGCCGCGACCGTCGTCGTCGCCACCTGGCCTTTACTCTTGCGTTTGCAGAAACTGCTGTTTGGTCGCCGCGGCCTGGCCGTGCTGGTGATGACGTTGCTGTTGTTCCTGCTGTTTATTATTCCCATTGCACTACTGGTTAACAGCCTGGTTGACAGTAGCGGCCCGGTTATTCGCGCGGTCACCAGCGGTGATATGACGCTGCCGGATCTCGCGTGGCTGAACAGTATTCCTGTTGTGGGCGCAAAACTGTACAGCGGCTGGCACAGCCTGCTGGAGATGGGCGGTAGCGCCCTGATGGCCAAAGTGCGTCCGTACATCGGCACAACCACCACCTGGTTTGTGGGGCAGGCTGCGCACATCGGTCGCTTCATGATGCACTGTACGTTGATGCTGGTCTTCAGCGCCCTGCTGTACTGGCGCGGCGAGCAGGTTGCGCTGGGGGTACGTCATTTCGCCACCCGACTGGCAGGTAAACGCGGCGATGCGGCCGTGCTGCTGGCAGCCCAGGCCGTCCGCGCGGTGGCGCTCGGTGTGGTGGTCACAGCGCTGGTGCAGGCTGTACTTGGCGGAATCGGGCTGGCGATTTCCGGCGTACCTTATGCCACCATTTTCACCGTCGTCATGCTGATGACCTGTCTGGCGCAGCTCGGTCCGCTGCTGGTGCTGGTTCCCTGCATTATCTGGCTTTACTGGACGGGGGATACGACCTGGGGCACGGTGCTGCTGGTCTGGAGTTGCGTGGTGGGCACCATGGATAACGTGATCCGTCCCCTCCTCATCCGCATGGGCGCTGACCTGCCGCTGATTCTGATCCTGTCCGGGGTAATCGGGGGGTTAATTGCCTTCGGCATGATTGGCCTGTTCATCGGTCCGGTTCTGCTAGCGGTGACCTGGCGTCTCTTCTCCGCCTGGGTGCATGAAGTACCGCCGCCGGGAACCGATCCAGACGTCATCTTAAGCGAACTTGAAGAGCTGGAAGATAAGAACGCGCAGTAAGAACGGATGCCGGGTGGCGCTAACGCTTACCCGGCCTACACTCTCCACAGCAATACTTAAACGTTGCTAAACTATTTATTCTCTGCACACTGGTCAGACCCGCCTTTTCCTGCCTAAAACCGTCATTCTCTTCAAGAAATCTTTACCTGCCTTTAACTATTGAGACGAATCCGATCGACTCAAAATCCTGGCATGCCTACTATTAAGACACGGTTATAAATCAACACCTTGATTTATAAGCATGGAAATCCCCTGAGTGAAACAACGAATTGCTGTGTGTAGTCTTTGCCCATCTCCCACGATGGGCTTTTTTTTATCCTGATTTCAGGCATCAGGCCAGCAATGACGGCATTTCAAGGATTTCGCATTTTTAGGGCATGCGATTACATGTATGCCGTTTGTGTACCATTTGTGTGCTACAGACGTAAATCAGGCGAATGTTACAACAATTTTCTGACTGCGGATTATTGCGGTAGGATGTGATGATAACTTTGAAAATCCCCTCATGCCAGAAGGCCATGAAGGGGTGATGTTTATGCTTAACGTGTTGACCAGTTACCCATTGTTTTGTTTAACCCACCCTGACGATTGGATTTTACGTTTTGATTTTTGACGTAGTCATCTGCAACGCATCGTACGCCAGTTGCGCCGTCATCTGCGACGACATCGACCAGCCGATAACGGCGCGTGACCACAGGTCGATTACCACCGCCAGATACAGCCAGCCTTCATCTGTACGCAGGTATGTTATATCGCCAGCCCACTTCTGATTCGGGCCACTGGCATGAAAATTCTGTTTCAGCAGGTTCTCGGATACCGGCAGGCCGTGGTCACGGTAGCTGACCGGAATGAACTTGCGCGAGGCTTTCGCCCGTAGCCCTTGACGGCGCAGACTGGCCGCCACGGTTTTTATGTTATACACCAGACCCTGAGCACAAAGCTCATCCGTCAGACGTGGCGCACCGTACCGCTGTTTTCCGTCACTGAATGCCTTCCGGACGGCATTATCACAGACAAGGCGGAACTGCTGACGGCGGTTTATCTGATGACGACGGGGACGCCAGGCATACCAACCACTGCGGGCAACCTGAAGCACACTGCACATCGCCTGGATGCTGAACTCTGCCTGATGTTTTTCGATAAAGACATACTTCATTTCAGGCGCTTCGCGAAGTATATCGCGGCCTTTTGAAGGATGGCCAACCCTTCAGCCTGCTCCGCCAGCTGACGTTTAAGGCGGGCATTCTCGGCTGCCAATTCGTTTTCCCGCTCTGACGATGTCATTTGCTGTTGCTGTTTGCTGCGCCATGCATAGAGCTGGGACTCATACAGGCTGAGTTCGCGGGCGGGTGAATAGCACAGAAGCCAGTTCACGATAATCTTTGATTGTGTATTAAGAGACGTGACCTGTGATGTTGTTTCCTTTGCGTACCACAGTTACCAACCCCAGTTTTTTAAGGAACTTCAAAGAACGTAATACGCTACTTTCTGAGATCTTGCATTCAATACTGATGTAATGCACTGAAGGACAGAAAGGCTTATGAATGGATTTATAATAGCAAGACTTAACAAACAGAAATGAATAAATATATGCATCCATCAGAGTTAATTCTGAATACTGATAAAGCTCACTGAATACCATCTGGAAAGGTGCAGTATCATTAGAGGGTTTCTTCATATGGGTTTTCCTCCAGTTCACCGCCAACTTCCTGATAATCGTTTAGCGTATAAATATGTTTAGTGATTTTGTTCAGTAAGCCTACTCTCAGTAAGCGTTTCATTCATTTACGAATAGTCACATGCGAACATTTACAATAAATTTCTAACTCTTTAAAGCTCACATTAACTGTGCAAGGCAAATCGTTATAATCAGTAGTTGATAGCATGGCAGAGTAAATAAACCAATCCCAAATATTGAGAGATTCAAAGTTTTTAGATAGCAAGAAATGCTCTGGCATAGGCAACTCGCTAGAGGCCATATTCATTTTCATTTTATTACTTCCTTGCATTGATGTTTTAGTATTGAAAGAAAGTAATTTTCTTTCGTTTATAGATAAGTACACCAGATAAGGTAAAATGGTCCCGATTTTGAGAAGTGTCAGATTGACAACACATTAATATTCAAACTATTACTTACTTAAAAGATGCATATAAATAGACTGTCAAGTTGACAGTTCTCAATTTTGCTATACTGCCTTACGGCAGACGCTGAGGAAAAGAAATAAAAAAGAGCTACCTATCACTAGATAGCCTTTCTAATCAGGAACAATAGAAATCACCAAAGGCCAGTAATGGCCTTAGCCCTTCTATTTACTCAGCGTAATAGCTCAGCGTTCTATAGCCGCAAGCTCAAAGTTGCATCTTTGAATACTGCATACACCCCATCGCTAGGTGGTGAGGGAAACTTATCTATTTCATAAATAGCAGCAAGAGCATCATTGCAGAGATTATCATCCCCTGTCAGATGGTCTACAGCCTGAACAGTTCCATCCCTGCTTAGGTGCAATGTCAGAGAGCAGCGCTGACCAGCGTATTTAGATGCATCTAAACGCCTCTGTATCGTTGCTCTGATGGTGTTGACATAATTATTTATATCTGCACCTGATGCACTGCTAGAAACGCTCTCAGGCCTCCTCTGTCCAGCCTGTTCAGCAGCCCTCTCAGCCTCCATCTTTTTTAGAGCAGCAAGAGCAGCAGCTTCAGCTTTCTTAACAGCTTCAGCTTTCTTTCTCTCTGCTAATTCCTTTTTAGTTGGATGCATTCTATGCCAATCTTCTAAATCACTTTCTGTCTGTTCAGCGTCTAGCTGACAGCTATATTCAAGTATTTTCTTTTCATCCTTATAGTGAACCTTCAGAGGGTAGTTGCTATTGTCACTGGAAATAGAAATAACAGATTTCTTCTGTAGGTCATAAACACCTTCTTTCAAATCGTTCAGAGAGTCATAGCGATAATATGCAAGGCTTGTGTCTGATTCACCAAAAAGGATGAAAGGATATTGACCTTCATATTGAGCGTATTTAATGCCAATTACATTGAAGCCCGTTTCTGTTTCCCTGATGCATGTGTAATCTGTAGGTGGTAGCTCTGAAGCAAATGCACTACCACACACAGCCAGTAGAACAGCACCCATCATAATCTTCTTCATAACTGAACAGCCTCACGACATTCTTTAGTTATTTCTGTTTTCTCAGAAGTCAATAAATCATACTCACCTGACTGAATGATTATTTTATTCTGATGATTAATGCAAGCCTTTACTCTATTATGATATTCATTGTCCTGATAGACCAGATATCCAGCACTACACAGAACAGCGAAAGCTATAAGAGCACTAAACACAGACCAAAATATTTTATTGTCCATCCCTTACCTTCATCATCATAAAAGCCACCGTAGGCCTCTGTAGCCACTCCTGAAGCCTTTCCTTTCCATAGGGGTGTTCAGTTAAACGCTGTGTAGCGTGTGCTGAGGGGCTTAAATCACCCGCCTCAATTCGATACAGGTCAGAATGCTTAATAACAACACCCACCCCCTGTATGGTGACTGCCATAACCGCCGTGGATGCGCTCACCATGAGGGCAAGCTGAAGCTGTGAGCGCTGTGCTTAAAAGTTGAGCGGTTAATATAATTTTCATTAATTAAACACTCCATTTTTCAAATCACGCTTAAACTGTTCGTGTTCTTCAAGCTTTCTTTTGTTGATGGTTTCAGAGGCTTCATCCATTGCACGGTCTATTATTTCTTTCTTTCGTGCTGCTTCTTCCTGTTTGTCACGCTCAAGAGAGCGAGAAGCCAGAATGAAAACAATAACACAGGTAATTAAAATTAAAATCTTCATATGCACCTCTTAATAAGAATTACAAATCTGACCACCAGCTCCATCAAGGCTACAAAAAGTTTGAGTAGTGGAACCATCTTCACCATATGAGTTAGTAATAGAGCCACCCGCCCCGTCAGGGCTAGTGTATGACTGACCGCTATCACTATCACCGCTGCCGTATGTGTTACAGATTTGACCACCTGCACCATCAGGGTTGCAATAAGTCTGAGAATCAGCAAGAGCACTGAAAGAGGTGCACAGCAGAACAGCCAATATTAATTTTTTCATATTAATCACCACTTATCATAGAAACAGAGCATTGGGCTACAACATCTTTATTAATGATAATCACGCCCTTATTAACATCTTTTGCATTGAAGTTAACGCGATTAAACTCATAAGCCAGCGTATAGAATTTCAATGTGCCTGAATTTAAATTACCCGTCCGAGCAATTGAATTAGTAGTGCTATTAATTCCATCTACATTATCAGTGGTGGAATCAATGCTTGCACTTGTTCCTGATTCCTGAGCCACAACCTTTCCACTGTGCATAAATATAATCTGAGTAGGCTCCTCACCCGTCATTACAGTAGTTTCCATCACTGAATAACCGTTAGTGCAATCAGCTTTTTGAACATATGTATCTGATGCAGAATTATCACTTACAGGCTGAACATATTCAGGGGGTGGAACTTCACCACCCGCACGAACAGAAGCAGCACGACCACCACAGATAGAACCATCAGACGCAATATCATCAGGGTAAGTACAATTACCAGCCACAGCACTAAATGAAGCAACCAGTAAAGCAGCCAATAAAATCTTATTCATCACATTCACCTAAAAGTTTAATTCCCCTGAGCGGGGAGCCAAATAATAAAGTCAGCACCTTTGATTTTATGAGGTATTAGTGCTAATCCTTCAGACTTTTCTTGACCACGCCACGAGCTAATTAAACTGTGCTGCACCATTATGCTATGCACAGTTGATTTAAGCTTGCCTTGCATACAGCTTTAGGCCATACGTGAACCGCCGAATCACAACAGGCTCCAGCAACAGTTCAATCCGGATGCTCCGGATGAGCGTTGGGTAACGGACATAACCTGCATCAGGACCCACGAAGGCTGGCTGTATCTTGCCGTAGTTGTTGATCTGTTCTCACGCAAAATTATCGGCTGGTCCATGCAATCCCGGATGACAAAGGACATTGTCCTGAACGCACTGCTGATGGCTGTATGGCGGCGTAATCCCCAAAAACAGGTGCTGGTTCATACGGATCAGGGTAGTCAGTACACAAGCCATGAGTGGCAGTCGTTCCTGAAATCACACGGCCTGGAGGGCAGCATGAGCCGTCGCGGTAACTGCCATGATAATGCGGTTGCAGAAAGCTTTTTCCAGTTGTTGAAACGCGAACGGATAAAGAAAAAGATCTACGGAACGCGGGAAGAAGCCCGCAGTGATATTTTTGATTACATCGAAATGTTTTATAACAGTAAGCGTCGGCATGGTTCTAGCGATCAGATGTCACCGACAGAATATGAAAACCAAAATTATCAACGGCTCGGAAGTGTCTAGTTTATCCGAGGCGATTCAGTTTAGTGTTAGGAGCTAACCCTACTGAATCCATATAAACTTTGAACGCAATGCTAGAGTCTTTAGTGACAGCTTCTACAGTGGTGATGCTCTGAGTAGTTCCCCATACAATAAAGCGGTCAATACAGCTTGAATAATCCTTAATCGTTTTCTGAGTCCATTCAGTGTTAGCTTCAAAGTATGCAGCTTTGGTTTCTTCCAGTGAGTGACCTGCTTTAGCGTCAATTTCTCTCTGTAACGTCGCTACAGCCACTTTCTCAACAATGCTAGAGTGATTGGGTTGCCTGTGGTGCAAACGTCGCTTGTGGGGCTTCTGGTGCGGTCTGCAAAAATGCAGAGCGGTCTGAAACCGAAGCGGGATTTCCCGCTACGCTCGCTAAGAAAGCAATCTTGCTTTGCATCACAAGCTCATTTCTATATTGCTTGAGCGTTTCACGGATTGCCACGAATGGCACGGCAAGCTGAGCAAGTTGCATGAATCGAATTTCCATCAGTGCAGAACGTTTAGCCGCTTCCTCTTCATCACGTGCTTGTATGGAAGCGCTGAGCGCTTGTTTCTGGTACAGCTTTCGCCACACATAACCGTTCTTAGCGCTGTATGAAGTTTGTTTTACATTTGTATGAATCATAACATTCTCTCAGATATAGAATTTTTGCTGAGAGCATTGCAAAAGCCCACTGCACAAGGCTTTAAGGCCGTAGTGCTTATCGTGGGTTTGTATTTTGCCCATCTCCCTCGATGGGCTTTTTTTTATCCTTTTTACGCCCGTGTAATGTCACAGCGGCTGAGCATCCGCCACTCCCCCGCCAGCACCCGCGTCTCTCCGGTTACCTGCACGTTCACCACCGCGCGAATATCCGCCGAGGACGCGCCAACCTGTAGCTCAAATTCCCCTGGCTCGACAATCCGCTTCCCGTCCCGGCGGGTGAAATTAAACATCTCCACCGGCAGGGTAAAGGTCAGCGTGGCGGTTTCTCCCGGTGAAAGCGTAACGCGCTGGAACGCTTTCAGCTCCTGAAGCGGACGCACCTGCGTGGCGACCTTATCGCGTACGTACACCTGTACCACTTCGCTGCCGCTGCGCTCGCCGGTGTTGGTGATATCGACGCTTAACGCCACCTCTCCGTCGATCGGGACGCGGCTTTCAGCCAGGCGGGCCGCGCCCCAGCGAAACTGCGTCCAGCCGAGACCGTAACCGAACGGGTAAAGTGCGCCGAAATGGAACGCAAACGGCGTGCCGCCGCTTTTCAGCTTGTGGTTATAGTAGTACGGCATCGCCCCGGCGTTTTTCGGCACGCTCACTACCAGCCTGCCCTGCGGCTCCGCGCGGCCGGTTAAGACATCTGCAATCGCCCAGCCCCCTTCCTGCCCCGGCGCCCAGGCCATCATCAGCGCGGCCACCTTCTCTTCCAGCCCCTGGAGGTTATAAGGACGCCCGCCCGTCATGACGACAATCACCGGCTTACCGGTTGCCACCAGCGCCTCCAGCAGCTGTTGCTGCACGCCCGGCAGGTTTAGCGAATCCGTATCCGAGCCTTCCCCCACGGTGCCGCTCTGGAATAGCCCGGCGAGATCGCCGACGCAGGCTATCACCACGTCACTCTCTTTTGCCGCGCTTACGGCGTCGGGGATCAGATCCATACGTTGTGAAACCGGCGATTGCTGTATCGGTTTACCGCCGCTGTCGCCCGGGAACACCGGCGCGCCCGCCATCCGTTTTTCGATAATGTGACACCCTTTGGCGTAACGTATCAGCGATGCGCCAAGGTACTGTTCCAGCGCCGCGCGCGGGGTGGTCACCTGCGAGGTCTCTTCAACCATATCGCTGATGATCAGGTGAACCGGGAAGCTGTAGCCGCTCAGCAGCGCCAGCGGATCGTCAGCCGTTGGCCCCACCACCGCTACACGGGGTTTTCCGCCGAGAGGTAATATGCCGTTATTTTCCAGCAGCGTGATCGATTTTGTTGCCACCTCGCGCGCCACCTGCCGGGTCGCCTCACTCTGCAAATCGATGCCGTCTTCGGCGGCGTACGGTTTTTCAAACAGCCCGAGACGGAATTTTTCACTTAGCACGCGCGCCACAATCTCATCCACTTTCGCCATTGAGATAAGCCCACGCTCTACCGCTTCCGCCAGATGACGCGCGCAGTCATCCTTCGGCAATTCCACGTCCAGCCCGGCGTTAAACGCCAGCGCCGCCGATTCCGCTGGATCGTGAGAAATTCCGTGGTGCTGGTGCAGCAGGCTGACGCCGCCGTAATCCGCCACGATAATGCCGTCGAAGCCCCACTGTTCACGCAGCACGGTAGAGAGCAGGAAATGGTCGCTGTGCCCTGGCTGATTATCAATGTCGTGATAGGCTGGCATCACCGAACCGGCGTTGGCCAGCTTCACCGCCATCTCAAACGGCAGCAGGAAGGTATCGTTTAGCTCGCTGAAACCGAGATGGACCGGCGCATGGTTGCGCGCCCCTTCGCTGAAGGAGTGGCCGACGTAATGTTTCAGGGTCGCCAGCAGATCGCGCTTATCGCCCTGCAACCCCTTCACGTACGCCGTCGCCATCACCCCTACCAGCCACGGATCTTCCCCAAATGTCTCTTCCGTCCGTCCCCAGCGCACATCGCGCGAGACATCCAGCACGGGGGCCAGCCCCTGCTGGCACCCGACGGATCGGGCCTCTTTGCCAATCTGCTCCGCTGCGCGCTGTACCAGCTCCGGGTCCCAGGTGGAACCGTAGTTTAGCGACGACGGGAACAGGGTTGCATCTTTGCACAGCAGCCCCACCAGACACTCCTCATGAAACAGCGCCGGAATGCCGAGCCGGGTCTCCTCCATCATCATGCGTTGCAGGCGGTTGGCGGCACGCACGCCGGTTTTTGCATTAACAATGTGCGTGCCGAGCGGACGGGTGATCTGCCCGACGCCGAGCTTCAGCCTTTCGTTGAGGGACGCCTGTTCGCTCACGCCAGCGAATTCATCGCTCAGATCGCTGCGCTCGCGGTGGTTGCCGTGTTCATCGAGGATCAGCCAGTACGCGTGCATCTGGGCAAATTTCTCTTCCGGCGTCATACGCGCCAGTAAATCAGCGACACGCTCGTGTACGGGACGTCCCGCGTCCTTGTAGATCGCAGTCATGGTTTACTCCTGTAGTGCGGATTGGGTTGCCGGGCTGAGCTGCCCCGCATCGTTTCGACTATCGCGTTTGCTGGCCAGCTCGCGGGCGATGCTGTCCACCAGCCGGCTGTTAAGTTTGTAGATGGCAAGGAGCGCCATCATGCAGAGGAACAGCGCGCAGGGGATCAGGGTGAACAGGGCATTGATGGTTGCAAGAACATGAGGCGCCTGGTTTGCCTGACCCGGAGCGTAATCCACCATGCCAAGCACCCAACCGACCACCGCCCCACCCAGCGCCAGCCCAAACTTGATGGCAAACAGGGCGGTAGAAAAGACCAGCCCGTCCAGGCGGCGGCCGCTACGGTGTTCTTCGTAGTCCACCACATCGGAGAACATGGTCCATTGCAGCGGCGTGGTCAGGTTCTGAATAAAGCTAAACACAATATTCAGACCGAATATCAGCCACACCTGCGAAGGCGGAATGAAGAAAATCAGCGCGCCAAAAATAACGAAAGAAATAATGGTCCACTGATAGGCACGCACCCGGTCAAATTTCCCCAGCAGGCGTTCAGATAATAATGCGCCGCTTAAGGAGGCCACCATGCCGGAAACAATAAAGGCAAAAACCAGTTCCGGACGTAACAGAACATAGTTAACGTAATACATGGTCGCAGAGCCACGCGTCACGACGGCGGTTAACAGTAAAATATTAAACAGAAAAACAATTCGCCACTGGCTATTGGCGGCCAGCAGTTTTAAATCCGTCAGCATCGAACCGGAGGTGTCATTGCGCGGCGAGTAACGCTCCCGGGTCATAAAGAAGCAGCAGAAGAATAAAACAATGCCTAGCAGCCCCATCAGGCTCATGGCATAGAAATAGCCTTTTTGCACATTCCCCTGGCCTAATAATGAGACCAGCGGCAGCGCGATGACCGTTACAATCAACCCGCCGATAAACGACAGGCCAAAGCGCCAGGATTGCAGCGAGTGGCGTTCGCGCGGGTCGAGCGTCAGCGCGCCGGGCATGGCGCAGTAAGGGACGTTAATCGCAGAATAGATCAGACTCAGGATGGCATAGGTTACGCAGGCATAGACAATTTTTGCCGTCTGCCCGGCATCCGGTACGTAGAAGGTAATCAGGCAGCTCACGCCAAACGGAATGGCAAACCAGAGCAGCCAGGGACGAAAACGACCGTGGCGGGTCTGAGTGCGGTCCACCAGCGCGCCAATGCACGGGTCGACAAACGCATCGACCACGCGCACCACTAAAAACATGGTGCCCATAATGGCGGCAGGCAAACCGAATACGTCCGTATAGAAATAAGCGAGAAATAACGTTGCCGTTTGCCAGACCAGCGCGCTGGCCATATCGCCGAGGCCATAACCTATTTTATCTTTGGTACGTAATACAGAGGAGATTGTCATTGTTATTTGCCTTTTTATCAGGTTAAAACGTATTTCAACCAGTCGCGCATCATCCCGACGGATGTACGCGGTAAGGCTCAAGTATTAGCAACGCCCTGCCCGCTAACAATTGTCTAAATTAACAGATAAATTATGATATTTGGTTTTTTGCTTTATTTGTGATGGTGAGCATATTCGCAGGAAAATAAAAAAGGCGAGGACAGATATCCTCGCCTTTTTCAGATTATGCAGGTTTTACTTGTTCAGCTCTGCCAGGTTCAGCCAGGTCTGCACCACGGTGTCCGGGTTCAGGGAGAGGCTATCAATTCCCTCGTCCATCAGCCAGGCCGCAAAGTCTTCATGGTCAGAAGGACCCTGCCCGCAAATCCCGACATATTTACCCTGTTTCTTCGCCGCGCGGATGGCCATGGAGAGCAGCGCTTTCACCGCCTCGTTACGCTCATCGAACAGCTCAGAGACAACGCCGGAGTCGCGGTCCAGGCCGAGCGCCAGCTGCGTCATGTCATTCGAGCCAATGGAGAAGCCGTCGAAGTGCTCCAGGAACTGCTCTGCCAGCAGGGCGTTGGACGGAATTTCACACATCATGATGATCTTCAGCCCGTTCTCGCCGCGCTTCAGCCCCTGACGCGCCAGCTCATCTACCACTGCCTTCGCCTGATCCACGGTACGGACGAACGGGATCATGATTTCCACGTTGGTCAGCCCCATGTCGTTGCGCACGCGTTTTACCGCCTCGCACTCCAGCGCGAAGCAGTCGCGGAAGCTTTCCGACACGTAGCGTCCGGCGCCGCGGAAGCCCAGCATCGGGTTCTCTTCTTCCGGCTCGTAGCGTTCGCCGCCCACCAGGTTGGCGTATTCGTTGGACTTAAAGTCCGACAGACGCACGATCACGCGTTTCGGGTAGAAGGCCGCGCCGAGCGTGGCGATCCCTTCCGTCAGACGACCAACATAGAATTCTCTCGGCGAGTCGTAACCCTTCATCATCTCGCGGATTTCGTTTTGCAGTTTTGCGTCCTGGTCGTCGAACTCCAGCAGCGCACGCGGGTGCACCCCGATCATACGGTTAATAATAAATTCCAGACGCGCCAGGCCCACGCCTTCGTTCGGCAGGCAGGCGAAGTCAAACGCGCGGTCCGGGTTGCCGACGTTCATCATGATCTTCAGCGGCAGATCCGGCATGGTATCCACGCTGGAGCTTTTCACGCTGAAGTCGAGGATATCGGCATACACGTAACCGGTATCGCCTTCGGCACAGGAGACCGTCACGTTCTGGTCGTCCTTCATGCGTTCGGTCGCGTCACCGCAGCCGACTACCGCCGGGATCCCCAGCTCACGGGCAATGATAGCCGCGTGACAGGTACGGCCGCCGCGGTTCGTGACGATGGCAGCCGCTTTCTTCATGATCGGTTCCCAGTCCGGGTCGGTCATGTCGGTCACCAGCACGTCGCCGGGCTGAATGCGGTTCATCTCGCTAATGTCGTGGATCACTTTCACCGGACCGGCACCGATGCGGTGGCCGATTGCGCGGCCTTCCGCGACAATTTTGCCCTGCGCGTGCAGGGTGTAGCGCTCCATGACCTGACCGCGTGAACGGACGGTTTCCGGACGCGCCTGCACGATAAACAGCTTGCCGGTGTGTCCGTCTTTGGCCCACTCGATGTCCATCGGACGGCCATAGTGTTTTTCAATCTGCACCGCCTGCTTCGCCAGCTCTTCCACTTCGGCGTCGGTCAGGGAGAAGCGATCCCGCTGCTCCTGCGGCACATCTTCAATGGTGACCTGCTTGCCATGTTCTTGCGTCGGGGCATAGATCATGCGGATTTTTTTCGAGCCCATGGTGCGGCGTACCACTGCCGGACGGTTAGCCGCCAGCGTAGGCTTGTGCACATAGAATTCGTCAGGGTTCACCGCCCCCTGCACCACCATCTCGCCCAGACCCCATGCGGAGGTGATAAACACCACCTGGTCGAAGCCGGATTCAGTGTCGATAGAGAACATCACGCCGGAAGAGCCCACGTCGGAGCGCACCATGCGCTGTACGCCTGCGGAGAGCGCGACGCCGCGGTGGTCATAGCCCTGATGGACGCGATAGGAGATGGCGCGGTCGTTGAACAGGGAAGCAAACACATGCTTCACCGCCACCAGTACCGCCTCGTAACCCTGGACGTTGAGGAAGGTTTCCTGCTGCCCGGCGAAAGAGGCATCCGGCATATCTTCTGCGGTAGCGGAAGAGCGCACGGCAAAGGAGGCCTGCGCGTCGTCAGCGGAGAGCTGGTTGTAGGCGTCATGGATGGCTTTTTCCAGTTCCGGCTGGAAAGGTGTGTCGATAATCCACTGGCGGATTTGCGCGCCGGCTTTGGCAAGCTCGGTGACATCATCAATATCCGTTTTATCCAGCAGGTCGTAAATGCGCTGGTTTACACCGCTCTGGTCTAAAAACAGGTTAAACGCATCGGCGGTTGTGGCAAACCCGTTAGGTACGGAGACACCCATACCGGACAGATTTGTAATCATTTCACCCAGGGAGGCATTTTTGCCCCCAACTCTGTCTACATCATTCATGCCGAGTTGGTTATACCAAAGCACCAGCGGTGACGAGCCATTGTTGGACATCGAAACAATCCTTTTGTGATATTTGATCGGAGTAAGAAACACCTGACTACGTATTTATACTGGCATATTTATTTCCGCTAAAAAAACGGTGAATCGTGTAAGCAATTTAAATTTTCAACTTTTCGGACAGTTTCCCGCATTCGCTAACCCGATGATTCCTATAGATTCCGGCAAAAACCATAGAAATAAAGCCGCTATTCGAAAAATGAAATCCACTTTTCAGGAAAATCAAAAACACCATTTCATTTTAAATTCAGATAAGTTCTTTGCTGTGAAATTAACTTTTTTAATTTATGCTTTCAGGCAATTACGTACGCTATTCAGGGTGGATAAAATGGATAATGCTGTCGATCGCCACGTTTTTTATATTTCTGATGGGACGGCGATTACCGCCGAGGTGCTGGGACACGCGGTGATGTCGCAGTTTCCGGTATCGATAAACAGCATCACGCTGCCGTTCGTGGAAAATGAGAGCCGGGCCAAAGCGGTCAAGGACCAGATCGACGCTATTTACCAGCAGACCGGCGTTCGTCCGCTGGTGTTCTATTCCATTGTGATCCCTGAGATCCGCAATATCATTCTGCAAAGCGAGGGCTTCTGTCAGGACATCGTGCAGGCGCTGGTTGCCCCCTTGCAAAGCGAACTGAAGCTCGACCCGACGCCGATCGCCCACCGTACCCACGGGCTGAACCCCGGTAACCTGACCAAATACGATGCGCGTATTGCCGCTATTGACTACACCCTGGCGCACGACGACGGGATCTCGCTGCGCAATCTCGACCAGGCGCAGGTGATTTTGCTCGGCGTGTCGCGCTGCGGTAAAACTCCCACCAGCCTATACCTGGCAATGCAGTTTGGCATCCGCGCCGCCAACTACCCCTTTATTGCCGATGATATGGATAACCTGGTGCTGCCCGCCGCGCTCAAGCCGCTCCAGCATAAGCTGTTTGGGCTGACCATCAACCCGGAACGACTGGCGGCGATCCGCGAAGAACGTCGCGAGAACAGCCGCTACGCCTCGATGCGCCAGTGCCGAATGGAAGTCTCTGAAGTCGAAGCGCTGTACCGGAAAAATCAAATTCCCTGGCTGAACAGTACCAACTATTCAGTAGAAGAAATTGCCACCAAGATCCTCGATATCATGGGGCTAAATCGCCGCATGTACTAATATGCTAGTACATTAATCCAGTTTCAGTTATTATCATGCCATCCTCGGGGCGACGTGCCCCGAACTTGAAATCAGCAGGGATTGGTTTAAGGTGATGCCCATCACTTCCCGGTAGTCTGCCGATGAAGCAAAAAATTTCTGAGACATTCCATGAACAAAACCGACGAACTGCGCACCGCGCGCATTGATAGCCTGGTCACACCGGCTGAACTGGCCCGGCTGCATCCCGTTTCCGCCGAGGTGGCGGACCATGTGACGGCCTCCCGTCGCCGCATCGAAAAAATTCTCAATGGTGAAGACAAACGTCTTCTGGTGGTGATTGGCCCCTGCTCCATCCACGACCTGGACGCGGCAATGGATTATGCACAACGCCTTCAGACGCTGCGCGGCACGTATCAGGATCGCCTGGAGATCGTGATGCGTACCTACTTTGAAAAGCCCCGTACCGTCGTGGGCTGGAAAGGATTGATTTCCGATCCCGATCTGAACGGTAGCTACCGGGTGAATCACGGTATTGCGCTGGCGCGCAAGCTGCTGTTACAGGTTAACGAGCTGGGCGTGCCGACTGCCACCGAATTTCTGGATATGGTGACCGGACAGTTTATTGCCGACCTCATAAGCTGGGGCGCGATTGGCGCGCGTACCACCGAAAGTCAGATCCACCGTGAAATGGCGTCGGCGCTCTCCTGTCCGGTGGGCTTCAAAAACGGAACGGACGGTAATACCCGAATTGCCGTAGATGCCATCCGCGCGTCACGCGCCAGCCATATGTTCCTCTCCCCGGATAAAAATGGCCAGATGACCATCTACCAGACCAGCGGCAACCCGTTCGGACATATCATTATGCGTGGCGGTAAAAAACCGAATTACCATGCAGAAGATATTGCCGCCGCTTGCGAAACGCTGGCGGAATTTGACCTGCCGGAGCATCTGGTGGTGGATTTCAGCCACGGCAATTGTCAGAAACAGCACCGCCGCCAGCTGGACGTCTGCGAGGAAGTTTGCCAGCAGATCCGCAGCGGCTCGACCGCCATTGCAGGAATTATGGCGGAGAGCTTTATCAAAGAAGGCACGCAGAAGATCGTCGCCGGACAGCAAATGGTCTACGGCCAGTCAATCACCGACCCGTGCCTGAGCTGGGAAGACAGCGAACGGCTGCTGGAGATGCTGGCGTCTGCGGTAGATTCGCGCTTCTAACCCCTTGCCGGGTGGCGGCTTTGCCTTACCCGGCCTACGATTCGTGCCCTTCTCCCTCTCCCCGTGGGAGAGGGTCGGGGTGAGGGTGTCAGACCGCATCTCTCCCCCAAATTTGATCCCGTCACACAATTTTCACAAAAACGCTTGCTGTGAATTTGCAGTTTATTGATAATGATTATCATTGTTACATTGATTGTTATTTATAAACATTATGTCACCGACCGATAACAGCGCGGCAACGCCAACAAAAACACACACAGCGCCGTCCCCTGCTCCCACCGATCGCCGAATCGACAGTAAAAGCCTGTTGGGTGAGGAGGGACGGGTCATTATCGAGCATGACGGCCAGCACTACCTGCTGCGCCAGACCAATGCCGGAAAACTGATCCTGACTAAATAAACCAGACAACACATTCGCCAGCCACCCAGGTGATCCCCAGGCAGCCAGCGCTTTTCAATTCTTATGGAGAGTTGCTATGCCACACCTGCAATCCGCGTCTTTACGCCCGTCTCTTCTGGCGCTGGCGATTGTCAGCACCCTGCCGGGCGTTACGTTTGCCGCTGCAGACGAGATCACCGTCACCGCCACCGGCAATGCCCGCAGCGCCTTTGAAGCCCCCATGATGGTGAGCGTGATTGACGCCACCGCGCCGGAAAACCAGACCGCCAGCTCCGCCGCCGACCTGCTGCGCAAGGTGCCCGGTCTGATGCTGGACGGCACCGGGCGCACCAACGGTCAGGACGTTAACCTCCGTGGCTATGACCGCCGTGGCGTGCTGGTGCTGGTGGATGGCGTGCGCCAGGGCACCGATACCGGACACCTGAACAGCACGTTCCTCGATCCGGCGCTGATCAAACGTATCGAAGTGGTGCGCGGCCCTTCCGCCTTGCTGTACGGCAGCGGCGCGCTGGGCGGCGTAATTTCGTATGACACCGTCGACGCCAGCGATCTGCTGGATGCAGGTAAAAACAGCGGCTATCGCGTATTTGCTACCGGTGCAACGGGCGATCACAGCATCGGGATGGGCGCCAGCGCCTATGGCCGCACCGATACCCTGGACGGTGTGGTCTCCTGGTCCAGCCGCGATCGCGGCGACATTCGCCAGAGTGACGGCGCGAGGGCGCCAAACGACGAATCCATCAACAATATGCTGGCGAAAGGCAGCTGGAAAATCGATCCGGCGCAGACGCTGAGCGGCTCCCTGCGCTACTACAACAACGACGCGCAGGAGCCGAAAAATCCGCAGACCACGGATGCCAGCAGCAGTAACCCGATGACCGATCGTTCCACCATTCAGCGCGATGCCCAGCTTGGCTACCGCATTGCGCCAGCCGGAAACAACTGGCTGAACGCCGATGCGAAAATTTACTGGTCCGAAGCGCGGATTAACGCCCAGAACATCGACGCCAGCGGTGAGTTCCGTAAGCAGACCACCAAAGGCGGCAAAGTCGAAAACCGCACCCGCCTGTTCAGCGACTCCTTCGCCTCGCACCTGCTGACCTACGGCGGGGAATACTATCGTCAGGAGCAACACCCTGGCGGCGCGACCACCGGCTTCCCGGACGCTAAAATCGACTTCAGCTCCGGCTGGTTGCAGGATGAGATTACCCTGCGCGACCTGCCGGTAACGCTTCTCGGCGGGACGCGTTACGACAACTACCGCGGCAGCAGCAGCGGTTACGATGACGTGGATGCGGATAAGTGGTCATCACGCGCCGGGTTAACCGTGAGTCCAGCCGACTGGCTGATGCTGTTCGGCTCTTACGCCCAGGCCTTCCGCGCGCCAACGATGGGCGAGATGTATAACGACTCGAAGCACTTCTCTATCGGCAGCTTCTACACCAACTACTGGGTGCCGAACCCGAACCTGCGTCCGGAAACTAACGAAACCCAGGAGTTCGGTTTTGGGCTGCGTTTTGACGATCTGCTGCTCGCCAACGACGCGCTGGAGTTCAAAGCCAGCTACTTCGACACCAAAGCGAAAGATTACATCTCCACTACCGTCGATTTTGCGGCGGCCACCACCATGTCCTATAACGTACCAAATGCCAAAATCTGGGGCTGGGACATGATGGCAACCTACGCGACCAGCCTGTTCAACCTGGACGTGGCCTACAACCGCACGCGCGGGAAAGATACCGACACGGGCGAATACATCTCCAGCATCAACCCGGACACCGTCACCAGCAAGCTGGATATCCCGGTGGCGCAAAGCGGATTCTCCGTGGGCTGGATCGGCACCTTCGTCGAACGTTCAACGCATATCAGCAGCAGCTACAGCGAGCAGCCTGGCTACGCAGTGAATGATTTCTACGTCAGCTATAAAGGTCAGCAGCAGTTCAAAGGCATCACCACCACCCTCGTGCTGGGGAACGCCTTCGACAAAGCCTACTGGTCACCGCAGGGCATCCCGCAGGATGGCCGCAACGGCAAGATCTTCGTCAGTTATCAATGGTAATTCCCTTCGGGGCAACGATTCAGAAGGATAAGATTATGGGTCACTACACACGCTGGCTTGAGCTTAAAGAAGAACATCCGGGTAAGTACGCCCGTGATATCGCCGGATTAATGCACATCAGCGAAGCAGAGCTGGCATTTGCGCGCGTGGGACACGACGCCTGGCGGCTGCGCGGTGAAATCCGTGAGATTCTGGCGGCGCTGGAGTTGGTGGGGGAAACCAAATGCATCTGCCGTAACGAATACGCCGTTCATGAACAGATCGGAGCGTTTACTAACCAGCACCTCGGCGGCCACGCCGGGCTGGTGCTAAATCCGCGTGCGCTGGATCTGCGTTTGTTCCTCAACCAGTGGGCGAGCGCGTTTCACATAAGTGAAACGACCTCCCGCGGCGAACGTCAGAGCATTCAGTTCTTCGATCATCAGGGCGACGCTTTACTTAAGGTCTACACCACGGATCACACCGACGTTGCCGCCTGGGGCGACGTGCTGACCCGTTTTATCATTGCCGATAACCCCGCTCTGGCGCTAAAGGCTGTCGAGGCCCCTGCGCATTCCGACGGTGCTGATGCAGGCTCGGTGGAGAAAGAGTGGCGCGCCATGACCGACGTGCATCAGTTCTTTAGCTTACTGAAGCGCCATAACCTGAGCCGCCAGCAGGCGTTTCGTCTGGTGAGTGACGATCTGGCCTGTAAGGTGGATAACAGCGCGCTGGCACAGCTGCTGGAGACGGCGCGACAGGACAGAAACGAAATCATGATCTTCGTCGGCAACCGCGGCTGCGTGCAGATTTTCACCGGTGTGGTGGAAAAACTGACGCCCATGAAAGGCTGGCTGAACATCTTCAACCCAACCTTTACCCTGCACCTGCTGGAGGAGGCCGTCGCGGAGACGTGGGTAACGCGCAAGCCGACGGCGGACGGTCACGTCACCAGCCTGGAGCTGTTTGCGGCGGATGGCACCCAAATCGCCCAGCTCTATGGGCAGCGTACCGAAGGCGAGCCTGAGCAGAGCCAGTGGCGTCGCCAGATTGACGCCCTGACGCCAGAAGGGCTGGCCGCATGAAAAACTGGTTTGCCCTGCTCTGCGCCCTGCCGCTGGTCGCCGTCGCCGCGCCGGAGAGAATTGTCGCCCTCGGCGGCGACGTGACGGAGATCGTCTACGCCCTCGGCGCGGAGTCTTCTCTGGTTGCGCGCGACAGTACCAGCCAGTGGCCGCAGGCGACAAACGCGCTGCCTGACGTGGGGTATCTTCGCCAGCTGAATGCGGAGGGGATTTTGTCCGTACGCCCGACGCTGGTGCTGGCAAGCGACCAGGCGCAGCCCTCTCTGGCGCTGAAGCAGGTTGAACAGAGCCACGTCCGGGTGGTTACCGTTCCCGGCACGCCTGACCTGCGCGCGATTGACGAAAAAGTGAGGGTGATAGCTCAGGCGACGCATCATGAGGCGCAAGGGGAAACCCTGCGCAGCTCGCTGCGTCAGGCGCTGGCGGCACTGCCCTCAATACCGCTCAACAAGCGGGTGCTGTTTATCCTCAGCCACGGCGGAATGACCGCAATGGCGGCCGGGCAACAGACCGGCGCGGATGCGGCAATACGCGCCGCCGGGTTGCAGAACGCCATGCAGGGCTTTACCCGCTATCAGCCGCTTTCCCAGGAGGGGGTGATGGCCAGCCAGCCGGATCTGGTGGTGATTTCGCAGGAGGGCCTTAACGCGCTGGGCGGCGAAGAAAATCTGTGGAAACTGCCCGGTCTGGCGCAAACGCCAGCGGGACGAAGCAAGCAGGTGCTGGCTATTGATGACATGGCCCTGCTGGGCTTCAGCGTCCGCACGCCGAAAGCCATACAACAGCTGCGTGCCAGAGCGGAGCAACTGCCCTGATGTCCCGGCGCATCACGTTATCGTTATGGCTTCTGGCGGGGTCGCTTACCGTCATGACGATCATGGCTACCGGTTTTGGGGCGTTACGCCTGCCGGTGAACGTGCTGTGGAGCGGCAGCGATGAGACGCTACGCCATATCTGGCTCACCATCCGTCTGCCCCGCGTGCTGCTGGCGCTGGTGATTGGCGGGTCGCTGGCGCTCGCCGGCTGCGTCATGCAGGGGCTGTTCCGCAATCCGCTTGCCGACCCGGGCCTGCTCGGGATCAGCAGCGGTGCGGCGCTGGCCGTCGCCCTGTGGGTGGTGCTCCCGCTTGCGCTGCCCGCGCTGGTGATGCTTTACGCCCCTATGCTGGCGGCATTTTTTGGAGCGCTGGCAGCCACAGGCGTGATCTTCCTGCTCAGCAAGCAGCATGACACCTCTCTGTCACGTCTGTTGCTGGTGGGTATCGCCATCAATGCCCTGTGCGGTGCGGCAGTAGGTGTGCTTTCGTGGGTCAGCAATGACGCCCAGCTGCGTCAGCTTTCACTCTGGGGAATGGGAAGTCTTGGTCAGGCGCAGTGGTCCACGCTGCTCGCCGTGACCTCGCTGATGGTGCCTGCCGCTCTGGCGATCTGGCGCTGTGCCAGTGCGTTAAATTTACTGCAACTGGGTGAAGAGGAAGCGCATTACCTTGGCGTGGACGTTGCCCTTGTACAGCGAATATTACTGTTATGCAGCGCCCTGCTGGTCGCTGCGGCTGTCGCCGTCAGCGGCGTGATTGGCTTTGTCGGACTCGTGGTGCCGCACCTGATGCGCATGTGGTTGGGCGCCGATCACCGGGCAACCCTCCCCGGCACGGTACTCGCGGGCGCTTTACTGCTGCTGGTGGCGGATACGGTCGCGCGCACCCTGGTCGCCCCGGCAGAAATGCCGGTCGGCCTGCTCACCAGTATCCTTGGCGCTCCCTGGTTCTTATGGCTCATTTTTCGTCGTGGAGAACAGCATGGCTGAACGTTATACGGCTGAAAATCTGACTTTTACCCGGTCTGGCCGCACGCTGACAGATAACGTTTCGGTGTCACTGTCGCAGGGAGAGCTGGTTACATTGATCGGCCCCAACGGCGCGGGGAAATCCACGCTGCTGCGGCTGCTGACCGGCTATCTGAAACCCGACAGCGGAGGCTGTTCGCTGGCGGGAAAAGCGCTGGATGAATGGCATCCGCAGGTGCTGTCGCGCTATCGGGCGGTGATGCGCCAGCAATCTCAGCCTGAATTTGACTGGCAGGTGGAGGAGATCGTTGGAATGGGGCGTGCGCCCTGGACGCGTCACCCGGAACCGTCAATTGTGCGTGAGGTGTTGCAGCTGACCGGTTGCCTGCCGCTGGCCGGCAGGCGCTATCATGCCCTCTCGGGGGGCGAGCAACAGCGCGTCCAGCTCGCCCGCGCGCTGGCGCAGCTGTGGCGTGACGGAACGCCACGCGGCTGGCTGTTTCTCGACGAACCCACTTCCGCGCTGGATCTCTACCACCAGCAGCATCTGCTGCGCCTGTTGAAATCGCTGACCCGTCAGGGCCATCTTCACGCCTGCGTGGTGCTGCACGATCTCAATCTTGCCGCATTATGGTCGGACCGGATCCTGCTGTTACACAACGGCAGGATTGTTTCTCAGGGCATACCGGAGAAGGTTTTGCAGGCCGACGCGCTGGCACGCTGGTACGGTGCGCAGGTGCACGTCGGCAGACATCCGGCGCACGCCGCGCCGCAGGTTTTTCTCGCCCCTTAGCTTGAGCAGCTCACTTCCAGCCGCTTGCCCCAGTCCGGCGGGCGGCTGACATAGTCATCCTCCCGGTCGGCAAACGGCGTGCGCAGGGCGATATGTAGCCGATGCAACTCGGTATAGTCCCCCTGCTCTGCCTGCTCAATGGCCCGCTGCGCCAGCCAGTTGCGCAATACCATCGCCGGGTTAACCGCCTTCATCCGCGCCTGGCGGGTATCGTCATCAATTTGTTCCTGCTGTAAACGCGCCCGGTAAGCGGCAAACCAGTCATCAAACGCCTGTCGATCGACGAACTCGTCGCGCAGCGGTGACGCGGCGCTCTGCTGCGCGGTCTGGCTCAGCATACGGAAGGTTCGGGTATAGTCGCTGCCTTCACGCGCCATGATGGCAAACAGCCCATTCAGCAGCGCGTTATCGCCTTTTTGCTGCGTCATCAGCCCCAGCCTGGTGCGCATTAACACACCGTATTCCCGCAGCAGGACCTCCTGATAGCTGTCCAGCGCATCGTTCAGGGCATCGACGTCGATAAACGGCGACAGGCTTTGTGCAAGCCGCTGAAGGTTCCACAGCCCCACCGCAGGCTGGTTGTCGAAACGGTAACGCCCCTGATAGTCCGAATGGTTACAGATGTAACCCGGCTGATAGTCATCAAGGAAGCCGTACGGACCGTAGTCAAACGTCAGCCCTAACAGGGACATGTTGTCGGTGTTCATCACCCCGTGGGCAAAGCCGACGGCCTGCCAGCGGGCAATCATTGCGGCGGTGCGCGCAACAACATCACGGAACCAGAGAACATAGCGGTCCGGCTCGTTTTGCAGGTGCGGCCAGTGACGACGAAGAGCGTAATCGGCAAGCTGGCGGACTTTATCCGGCTCGCGGCGATAGTAGAAGTGTTCAAAATGACCGAAACGCAGATGGCTTTCCGCCACGCGGACCAGCATCGCTCCCTGCTCCATCGTTTCGCGGGCCACCGGCGTGTCGCTGGTGACAATGGACAGCGCACGTGAGGTAGGGATCCCCAGAGCGTGCATCGCCTCGGAAGCCAGACCTTCACGTATGGTTGAACGCAGCACCGCGCGGCCATCTCCCATGCGTGAGTATGGGGTTAGCCCTGCCCCTTTCAGGTGCCAGTCGAGCGTTTCGCCATTCGGCAGAACTTGTTCACCCAGCAGGATACCGCGGCCATCGCCGAGCTGTCCCGCCCAGACGCCAAACTGATGTCCGCTGTAGACCTGAGCCAGCGGCTTCATGCCCGGAAGCAGCGTTTCGCCGCCCCAGACGCCGGCGCCTTTTTCTGGCTGAAAAAGCGTCGAAGGGATGCCAAGCGAATCCGCTAATGCATCGTTATGCCAGATAAGACGCGCGTTTTGTAAAGGCGTTGGCTTAAGCGCGGTGTAAAAGCCGGGTAATTCATCGTGCCAGTGAGCAGTAAAAGACAGGGTCATAAGTCCTCCTGCTTTAAGTGTAGAGGGTTTCCCTGGACGTAAACACGGGCGAAGAAAGGGGTTATTGCTGTACGAGAGTCGTGACCCGCTCTGCCGGGACGGCAGGCCACAGGCTTCCCTGCATTGCACCAAAATTGAATGGCAGCACGCGTTGTAAGATGCCGTGATCGTCAATTCCCGAGACCATGACCGACTGACAGTGCGGCGCGATCTGCCAGAGAATAGCGCGCATAAAAGGCTCAAACGAGAGTGCCGAGACACGCTGCTGGATAAAGTTTTTATCCAGAACCACCCGTTTGAACAGACCATCATAAACCGGCTTAAGGGACGCAGCCCCTGCACCGAAGTTAGCCAGCACTAAGGGGAAATGGATCGCCATTCTTGCCAGACAGGGATCGTCTTTCCCGTTATTTAAACCTGGATAGTTCTCATTAACAGTAAACTCAAGAAACGGATATCGTTCAAGGATTGAAACAGCGTTCTCATTAGTTAATAAAAACTCAACAATTGCAGGTGTAATATTGATCCATGCAATTAACTGATGCTGAATAAAAAATAGCTTACAGGTATCGAGTAATTGTAGTTTCTCCTGAAACAGCGCTAATTCATCTTCCTGAGAAAGATGGGGGATAACCAGTTCAGTCGGGATCCGTACGTCCGCACCCACGCCAGTAAAGTTAACCAAAATCTCTAAACCTTTAAGCAAACCTGCACTATCACGCGCCGGAAGGAGTAAAAGTTCAGACTGGTAAGCATTATCTAGCGTAATAATCATCGCGCTTGTCCTGCATTAAAGATGAGAGAGAACATCCTGGAGCAATTGCAGGCACAATTCCACTGTCTTGATTTTAATAAGATTAATTTCATTCTTTCCGTATTAATTTTCAGATTTTTCCCTGAATCTTAATTAATTTTATCCTGGTTATTGAATAATAGCCAGTTTTAGATAAAACAGGCACATGCGGACATAAATAATTGGGCAAAAAATTTAACTTTAATCAACCCGCAAGAAAAGCCTGACGTCTATTTTCACCGCCAGGCCCTCCGCACTGCATTTTTATGCAGCGGTTAAATACGTCTGGCCTGCCAGAAGTTTTTACGCCAGTAAACATTATCCAGAGAGGAGCGCATCACGCCACGGCTGGTCGAGGCATGAATGAACTGATTATCGGTGTCATAAATGCCGACATGAAGGCCGCTTTCACCGGAGCCCGTTTTAAAAAAGACCAGATCGCCGGGCAGGAGTTCGTCTTTATCAATTTCAGTACCGATTTTCGCCTGCATACGCGTTTCTCGCGGAAGCTGGAGGTCAAATTTATCGCGGAAGGTCATCAGCACGAATCCTGAGCAATCCACCCCGCCCCGGCTCATGCCGCCGTAGCGATAAGGGGTGCCGCGCCAGTTGCTGAGCTGATCGTTCAGGCTGGCAATGACCGTAATGGAATCGGAAAGCCGTGGGTTGGGCGGAGGTGCATGATGGCTGCTGCATCCTGCAAGAAATAGCGCCGCAACAAGGAGAAACCAGAATCGCATTTCAGACGAATCCTCTGCTTTTTTTGTTCTTTCGGTAATTTAGCGTGCATCTATGCGACTGTGCAAGAAAGGTTATTCCTGCGCCGTGGAAATGAGCATCTTGTGGCCTTCAATATCCAGCCTCCGGAACGACATGTGGTAAGCGCTCGCAAGATTGGCGGCCGTCAGCACGTTGTCGCGCGTTCCGCTGGCAATCAGTTTGCCACGCGCCAGCAACCACACCCGATGCGCGTGGCGCAACGTATGGTTTAAATCATGGCTGCTCATCACAATGGCGATCCCCTTGCGACATAGCGCGCTGAGCAGGGTATCCAGCGCTGCCTGTTGGGCAACGTCCAGCCCGCTCATCGGCTCGTCCAGCAGCAGCATCCGCC
Organism: Enterobacter cloacae complex sp. IR5402; assembly: GCF_049238125.1. NCBI lineage: Bacteria > Pseudomonadati > Pseudomonadota > Gammaproteobacteria > Enterobacterales > Enterobacteriaceae > Enterobacter > Enterobacter cloacae complex sp. IR5402. The sequence continues at coordinate 64,243 of NZ_JBMKHO010000008.1, read as the reverse complement.
CGTGAGGATTTCCCGCCGGATGGATCTGAAGGATAACGGCGGCCAGACGCACGCGCTGCCACTCGCCGCCGGAAAGCTGATTTGCCTGCCGGGTGAGCTTATCGTCTAACCCGAGCGCCGCAGCAACCTCGTTGAGCAAGCCCATCTGATTTTTATCAGACAGATGCAGCGTCAGGTAGTGCCAGACGGGCATCGCAAAGGGCGGAACCTGCTGCTGAACCAGGTAGCTTCGACGGGAGGCAAGTGTAGCGGGTAGCCAGTCGACGAGCGATTGCCCGAGAAAGGTTATCTCTCCTTCCCCGGTGGTCAGCCCCGCCATGCGAGCCAGCAGTGTGCTTTTTCCGGCGCCGTTTGGCCCAACCAGGTGAAGGATTTCACCTGCGTTGACTGCGGCAGTCACAGGCTCAAGACGTCCCTTCCCGGCAACGTCCGTGAGCTGCATCAGCAGCGTCATTATTTCGCCAGCGCCAGCTTGATTGATTCCATCACGATAGGATCTTCCGGCGTCATGTCAGGCGAAAAACGCTGCACGACCTGACCGTCACGTCCAATCAGGAATTTTTCGAAGTTCCACAGAATATCGTCCGGATAGAGCGGCGCGCGGCCTTTACTCGCCATACGCTCATAGAAACCACTCTCTTCAGGCGCAACGGCGGTCGGCGCCGCGGCCACCAGTTTGGCATACAGCGGATGACGATTTTCCCCGTTCACGTCAATTTTGCTGAACATCGGGAACGTCACGCCATAGGTTGTGCTGCAAAAGGTCTTAATTTCCTCTTCGCTGCCCGGCTCCTGGCCCAGGAACTGGTTGCACGGGAAGCCGAGTACGGTAAAGCCGTCTTTTTCCCAGGCTTGATGAATGTTTTCCAGCTGTTCATACTGCGGCGTAAGGCCACATTTCGACGCCACGTTCACGATGAGCAGCACCTTGCCCTTGTAGCCTTCCAGCGTGGTTTTCTCGCCGTCAATGGTCGTCACTTCGGTATTCAGAATATCAGACTGCATAGCATTCCCTCAGGTTGACTTACAGGTTGTGTTTTAACGTCCAGCTTTTAATAGTAGCCAGATAAAGACCGGCGCGCCCAGCGTTGCGGTCACCACGCCTATGGGCAACTCAGCGGCCGTCAGGGCGAGTCGGGCGATGATATCGGCAACCAGCAGCGTTGCCGCCCCGGCAACCGCCGAGGCCGGGAGCAGGGTTCGGTGGTCCGTCATGCCGCACAGACGCAGCATATGCGGGATCACCAGCCCAATAAAGCCAATCGCCCCCGCAAGCGCCACGCTTACGCCCACCATCCAGCCGATGGCGATAACCAGCACGTTGCGCCAGAATCCAATCGGCATCCCGAGCTGGCGAGCAGACGTTTCGCCCAGCGCGAGAATATTCAGCGGCTGCGCCTGGAAAACCATCCACAGGATAACCGGGATCAGGAGCACCATCAGCCACCCCTGACGCCAGTCGACGCCACCAAATCCCCCCATCATCCAGTACATTAACTGGCGCAGATCGAAGGAGGTGGAGAAGTAGACGGCCCAGGTCATCAGCGCACTACAGATGATCCCCAACGCTACCCCGGCAAGCAGCAGCCGGCTGGTGGATAAATGGCGACGAGCAAAGCGCAGAAGGATAAGGGTTATCAACAGCGCGCCTAGGATGGCGCTGAGGCTAATCCCCCAGGCGGAGAGCTCGCCTCCCCCCAGCATCACGGCGGCGATAAGCCCGACGCCTGCACCATTCGAGACCCCGAGAAGCCCGGGTTCCGCCAGAGGGTTTTCAAATAATGCCTGCATGATCGTACCGCACAGCGCCAGCGCAGCGCCGACCAAAAGGACAGCCAGCGTCCGCGGCAGGCGGATCTGCCAGACAAAGAGCTGCCCTTCAGGCGTAAACCAGCTTTCCGGCCCCAGCCACCGATCGCCCGCGCACAGGCTGACGGTGGTGGCGACAATCAACAGCACCCCGAGCAGACACAGGCGGCGGAGATCGGAGCGGTGCTGAAGACGGGCAAGATCAAGCATAGACGATAGGTTATCCGGTTGAGATATCATTGATTTTACGGCGGGTTTAGCAAATAGCGCAAAGAAAAAAGGCCGCGTGAGCGGCCTTTTTAGTTAGTTCATATTACTCTGCTTTGGGCGTTGCGTTTTCGACACGGCTTTTTAACTTCTGTCCGGGTCTGAAGGTCACCACGCGGCGGGCTGTAATGGGAATATCTTCCCCCGTCTTCGGGTTACGGCCCGGACGTTGGTTTTTGTCTCGCAAATCAAAATTGCCAAAACCGGAGAGTTTAACCTGCTCACCATTTTCCAGAGCACGACGGATCTCTTCGAAAAACAGCTCTACCAGCTCTTTGGCATCCCGTTTGCTAAGCCCAAGCTTATCAAACAGATATTCTGACATTTCAGCTTTTGTAAGCGCCATAGGTTCAATCCCTCAATGATGCCTGGAATCGCTCTTTTAATGCCTCTACACATTTGGCGACGGTAGCGGCAATCTCCTCTTCTTCGAGTGTACGGCTGGTATCCTGAAGGATAAGGCTAATAGCGAGGCTCTTGAAACCTTCTGCTACGCCCTTGCCGCGGTACACGTCAAATAAGTTTACGCCAACTACCTGATTTACGCCAACTTTCTTACATTCGGCCAAAATATCTGCTGCGGGCACATTTTCAGCGACCACAACCGCGATATCACGGCGGTTTGCCGGGAAGCGTGAGACGTCCTGCGCCTGAGGAATGACGCGGTCTGCAACCGGGTTCCACTCCAGTTCGAATACGATGGTACGGCCATTCAGATCCAGCTTACGTTCCAGTTCCGGGTGAACAACCCCAATGAAACCAACACGTTTGCCGTCTAAATAGATCGCCGCACTCTGACCCGGATGCAGGGCTGGAATCGCTTCTGCGCGGAATTCAATTTCGGATAATTTACCGGTCAGATCGAGAATTGCTTCCAGATCGCCCTTCATATCGTAGAAATCAACCGTCCCTTTTGCCAGGTCCCAATGCTCTTCATAGCGGTTACCGCTGATGGCGCCGGCCAGCATGAGATCCTGACGGATGCCTAAATTCGCCTGAGTATCCGGTACAAAGCGCAAACCGCTTTCGAAAATACGCACGCGGTTTTGCTGACGGTTCTGGTTATAAACGATAGTGCCCAGCAGTCCCGTCCACAGGGACAGACGCATCGCTGACATCTCGCTGGAAATCGGACTTGGCAGGATCAGCGCTTCCTGACCCGGGTGGATCAGCTGTTGCAGCTTAGGATCAACGAAGCTGTAGGTGATCACTTCCTGGTAGCCTTTGTCGTTCAGCATGGTTTTCACACGCTTCAGAGACAGATCGGCCTCGCGATGGCTGCCCATCACCAGACCCGCCTGCACCGGCTCGTCAGGGATGTTGTTGTAGCCGTAAACGCGGGCCACTTCTTCCACCAGATCTTCTTCGATCTCCATGTCGAAACGCCAGGATGGCGCAACGGCTTTCCACTCGTCCTGGCCTTCTGTGACTTCGCAGCCCAGGCGCGTCAGAATGTCGGTCACCTGCGCATCGGCAACGTGGTGACCAATCAGGCGATCCAGCTTGCTGCGGCGCAGGGTAATGGTCGCACGCTTCGGCAGTGTCGCTTCGTTGGTCACATCAATTACCGGACCCGCTTCACCGCCGCAGATATCGATCAGCAGGCGAGTTGCACGCTCCATCGCTTTGTATTGCAGCGCAGGATCCACGCCACGCTCGTAGCGATGAGAAGCATCAGTGTGCAGACCGTGACGGCGTGCGCGGCCAGTGATGGAGAGCGGGCTGAAGAACGCGCATTCCAGCAGGACGTTTTGCGTCTCGTCGTTAACGCCAGAGTGCTCGCCGCCGAAGATACCGCCCATCGCCAGCGCTTTGTTGTGATCGGCAATCACCAGGGTGTCGGCGTTCAGTTTCGCTTCGCTGCCGTCCAGCAGAACCAGGGTTTCGCCCTCTTTCGCCATGCGCACGACGATCCCACCTTCGATACGATCTTTATCAAAGGCGTGCATTGGCTGGCCGAGCTCCAGCAGAACATAGTTGGTGACGTCAACCACGGCGTCGATAGAACGGATACCGCAGCGACGCAGTTTCTCTTTCATCCACAGCGGGGTTGGCGCTTTAACGTTAATACCTTTCACCACACGACCGAGGTAGCGTGGGCAGGCCTCAGGCGCGTCTACCTGAATCGGCAGCACGTCACTGATGGTTGCCTCAACCGGCGCGATCTCCGGCACGTTCAGTTCGGTCTGGTTTAGCACGGCCACGTCGCGGGCCACACCGATGATGCCTAAGCAGTCGGCACGGTTTGGCGTTACGCTGATTTCGATGGTGTTGTCATCAAGCTTCAGGTATTCGCGGATATCGGTACCGACTGGCGCATCCTGCGGCAGTTCAATAATGCCGGAGTGATCGTCGGAAATACCCAGTTCGGAGAAGGAGCACAGCATACCTTCAGACGGCTCACCGCGCAGCTTAGCCGCTTTGATTTTGAAATCGCCCGGCAGTACCGCACCGACGGTCGCCACGGCCACTTTCAGGCCCTGACGGCAGTTTGGCGCACCGCAGACGATATCCAGCAGACGATCACCGCCCACATTGACTTTTGTTACGCGCAGTTTGTCAGCGTTAGGGTGCTGACCGCATTCAACAACTTCGCCCACGACCACGCCGGTGAAGGCGCCAGAAACCGGCTCTACACCATCAACTTCCAGACCCGCCATGGTGATCTGGTTGGAAAGCGCGTCGCTGTCCAGCGTGGTGTTCACCCATTCGCGTAACCACAGTTCACTGAATTTCATTGTTCTGTCCTGCCCTTATTTAAACTGTTTGAGGAAACGCAGATCGTTTTCGAAGAACGCACGTAAATCGGTTACGCCGTAGCGCAGCATGGTCAGACGCTCCATGCCCATACCGAACGCAAAGCCGGAATACACTTCTGGATCGATACCCACGTTGCGCAGCACGTTTGGATGCACCATGCCGCAGCCCAGCACTTCCAGCCATTTACCGTTTTTACCCATCACGTCAACTTCCGCAGACGGTTCGGTGAACGGGAAGTAGGACGGACGGAAGCGAACCTGCAAATCTTCCTCAAAAAAGTTGTTCAGGAAATCGTGCAGCGTGCCTTTCAGGTTGGTGAAGCTGATGTTTTTATCAACAATCAGACCTTCCATCTGGTGGAACATTGGGGTGTGGGTCTGATCGTAGTCGTTACGGTATACGCGACCCGGCGCGATGATGCGGATAGGCGGTTCCTGTTCCTTCATGGTACGGATCTGAACGCCGGAAGTCTGGGTACGCAGCAGACGGGTAGCGTCAAACCAGAAAGTGTCGTGGTCAGCACGTGCCGGATGATGGCCAGGAATGTTGAGGGCATCGAAGTTATGGTAATCATCTTCAATTTCCGGGCCAGTCGCCACGGTAAAGCCGAGCTCACCGAAGAAACTTTCAATACGATCGATAGTACGGGTAACCGGATGCAGACCGCCGTTTTCGATACGACGACCCGGCAGAGAAACGTCAATCGTTTCTGCCGCCAGACGCGCATTCAGTACTGCGCTTTCCAGCTCGGCTTTACGCGCGTTCAGCGCCTGCTGTACCTGCTCTTTGGCTTCGTTAATCACTGCACCGGCTGCCGGGCGCTCCTCTGCTGGCAGTTCACGCAGGGTAGTCATCTGAAGGGTCAAATGCCCTTTCTTGCCCAGATATTCGACGCGGACATTGTCTAACGCGGCAACATCTGAGGCCTGGTTAATGGCGGCCGTTGCACTGGCAACCAGCTCTGCGAGATGTGACATGGTTTTCCTCATTATGTCGGTGCAGACACCGAATTGTTGGACGTATTCTCTTAACTTCAGGCACAAAAAAAGCCTCCATCGGGAGGCTTATCTGGCGCTGTTTTTCGTTTCATCTTTCACGCGCTAGCCTCCTGAAGTCAGGTGCTAAAGTAAAAGAAGAAGCGGAAAATAGCAGCATTCATGCTTGCGTTACCTTGTAGGGTAAAAACCGTTAAGACCTTATTGAAAAGCCTGCACGGATAAATGTCAATCTTCTGATGGTGTTAAATGAAAAGAGGAGGCAAAGCCCCCTCTCTCAACTGGCTTATGCCAGTGCTGCTTTCGCTTTTTCGACCAGAGCGGTGAACGCTACTTTGTCAAATACTGCGATGTCAGCCAGGATCTTACGGTCGATTTCAACAGAGGCTTTTTTCAGGCCGTTGATGAATTTGCTGTAAGAAATACCGTTCTGACGTGCTGCTGCGTTGATACGCGCAATCCACAGTTGACGGAACTGACGCTTACGCTGACGACGGTCACGGTAAGCGTACTGACCTGCTTTGATAACAGCCTGGAAGGCAACGCGGTATACGCGTGAACGCGCACCGTAGTAGCCTTTAGCTTGTTTCAAAATTTTCTTGTGACGTGCACGTGCAATTACACCACGTTTTACGCGAGCCATGTGTGCTCTCCTGTATCTATTCTAAGTTAAAAAAGTTAAACGTTAACGACTTATGCGTACGGCAGGCACGCGATGACCAGGCCCAGATCGCCTTTAGAAACCATGGCTTTTGGACGCAGGTGACGTTTACGCTTGGTAGCTTTCTTAGTCAGAATGTGACGCAGGTTAGCGTGCTTGTGCTTAAAACCACCTTTACCGGTTTTTTTGAAGCGCTTAGCAGCACCGCGTACGGTCTTAATTTTTGGCATTTTAATAACTTCCACTTCGCATTGTTAAATAAACGAAACATAGGCGAACAAAACCTATGAAACCCGAAGGCTCCACAGATTTTGCTGCTTGAAGGCCTTACTGTTTCTTCTTAGGAGCGAGCACCATGATCATCTGGCGGCCTTCGATCTTCGTAGGGAAGGATTCGACTACTGCCAGTTCACTCAGATCGTCACGGACGCGGTTAAGCACTTCCATACCAATCTGTTGGTGGGCCATCTCACGACCGCGGAAACGCAGCGTGATCTTGGCCTTATCGCCATCTTCCAGAAAGCGAATCAGGCTGCGGAGTTTTACCTGATAATCGCCATCGTCGGTACCAGGACGGAATTTGATTTCCTTAACCTGGATAACTTTTTGCTTCTTCTTCTGTTCCTTAGAAGACTTACTCTTTTCATAAAGGAACTTGCCGTAGTCCATGATACGACAAACTGGCGGTTCGGCGTTAGGGCTGATTTCAACTAAATCTACTCCAGCTTCTTCAGCCTTTTCGATCGCTTCTCTCAGACTCACAATCCCCAGCTGCTCGCCTTCCAGACCTGTTAAGCGAACTTCCTGGGCGCGAATCTCGCCATTGATACGATTCGGACGTGCCGTTTGAACTCGTTTTCCGCCTTTAATACCTTATTCCTCCAGTTGTTGAAGACTGCGGCTGCGAATCTCTTGTTGCAGCTTCTCAATCACTTCACTTACGTCCAGGCTCCCCAGGTCTTTACCACGGCGGGTGCGAACGGCAACTTTGCCTGCTTCCACCTCTTTATCACCACAGACCAACATATACGGGACACGACGTAAAGTGTGCTCGCGGATTTTAAAGCCAATCTTCTCATTTCTCAAGTCTGCTTTTACGCGAATGCCCGCATTTTGTAGTTTCTGCGTCAATTCTTTAACGTAATCCGCCTGAGAATCGGTAATGTTCATCACCACGACCTGCACCGGCGCAAGCCAGGTTGGGAAGAAGCCTGCGAACTCTTCGGTCAGGATGCCGATGAAGCGCTCCAGTGAACCGAGAATCGCACGGTGAATCATAACCGGCACCTGACGCTCGTTGTCTTCGCCAACATAAGAGGCGCTTAAACGCTGCGGCAGGGAGAAGTCCAGCTGTACCGTTCCGCACTGCCATGCGCGATCGAGGCAGTCATACAGGGTAAATTCAATTTTCGGACCGTAGAATGCGCCCTCGCCCAGCTGGTATTCGAACGGAATACCGTTCTCTTCCAGCGCTACGGCGAGATCCGCCTCTGCGCGATCCCATGTCTCATCGCTGCCGATACGTTTTTCCGGACGCGTTGAGAGTTTGACCACGATCTTCTCGAAGCCAAAGGTGCTGTACATATCGTAGACCATACGAATACAGGCGTTAACTTCTTCACGGACCTGATCTTCAGTACAGAAGATATGCGCATCATCCTGAGTAAAGCCACGAACACGCATCAGACCGTGCAGCGCACCTGATGGCTCGTTACGGTGGCAGCTACCGAACTCCGCCATACGCAGCGGCAGATCGCGGTAGGATTTCAGACCCTGGTTGAAGATCTGAACGTGGCCCGGGCAGTTCATTGGCTTGATGCAGTATTCACGGTTCTCAGACGAAGTGGTGAACATCGCATCTTTGTAGTTGTCCCAGTGGCCGGTTTTTTCCCACAGCACACGGTCCATCATGAACGGGCCCTTCACTTCCTGATACTGGTACTCTTTCAGCTTGGAGCGCACGAACGTTTCCAGTTCACGGAAGATAGTCCAGCCGTCGTTATGCCAGAACACCATCCCCGGCGCTTCTTCCTGCATATGATACAGGTCAAGCTGCTTACCGATTTTACGGTGGTCACGCTTAGCCGCCTCTTCCAGGCGTTGCAGGTATGCGTTCAGGGCTTTCTTATCGGCCCACGCGGTACCATAGATACGCTGCAACATCTTGTTGTTGCTATCGCCACGCCAGTAAGCGCCTGCGATTTTCATCAGTTTGAAGTGATGACAGAAGCGCATATTCGGCACGTGCGGACCACGGCACATGTCGACGTATTCCTGGTGATGGTACAAGCCTGGCTTGTCATCATGAGCGATGTTTTCATCAAGAATCGAGACTTTGTAGCTCTCGCCGCGCTTCACGAAGGTTTCACGCGCTTCGTGCCAGCTGACTTTCTTCTTAATGACGTCATAGTTAGTTTCGGCGAGCTCGTGCATACGTTTTTCGAGCGCGTCGATATCTTCCTGGGTCAGGGTGTGGTCAAGGTCAACGTCGTAGTAGAAACCGTTGTCGATAACCGGGCCGATCGCCATTTTGGTGTTTGGCCACAGCTGCTTGATAGCATGGCCTAACAGGTGCGCGCAGGAGTGACGAATGATCTCCAGACCTTCTTCGTCTTTCGCGGTGATGATCGCAAGCGTTGCATCGCTTTCAATCAGATCGGACGCGTCTACCAGCTCGCCGTTTACGCGGCCTGCAATGGTTGCTTTTGCAAGTCCAGGACCGATATCCAGGGCAACATCCATTGGGCTAACAGCGTGGTCGAAATGGCGTTGGCTGCCATCAGGAAGAGTAATTACAGGCATTTTATATCCTTATTTGCAGTGATGCCCCACACATAAGAGCATATACAAAGAAAATAATCGTGATTAAACAGTAGATTACGAAACCATCTGACCAACAATCGTCAAATTGGTTCGTCATCATTCACCGGCCGATTTCAGAATAATGCGGGTTTACGACAGGCGACGTAATGGTAACACTATTGACAGGGCGAATGCACCTTCCTGCGACCGTTTTGAACCGCACATCCTGTTGTCTGCATTAATGAACTTTTGTTGACGGGTGCTCGCAATCCGAAAGTGCTGAGCTATTCTTGATCTGGTCCTTAAACATCGAAGGGGTATCACATGAACGTATCGAGTAGAACCGTTGTGATATTAAATCTACTTTCCGCTGCTGGCCTGGTATTGATTCTGGCTGACAGATTCCATTGGTTTTAAGCCGAACCGGTGTTCCGGCATAACCTGTTCTCCCTTGTTGAGCGTTTTCTGGCGCAGACTTTGGTAGACTAAGGGTATCAACTGACAAGGATTAGGTTATGCCAACAAAAAGATTTGCCGTGAAGCACTGGAAAATGGTCGTGGTGTTAATTGCTATTTGCGGCGCGATGTTGCTGCTGCGCTGGGCCGCTATGATCTGGGGCTAATATTTTGTCAGCGAAAACCTGCCGTGAATTTACTGAATAAATCTTAACTATCTTTACGATAATTTATGGTCCAAAACCGGTACGTCATAATCCGGTTTTCGACAGGCTGTGGCAGCGTATATATTCCGTCACTCGTGGCAGTTGAAATATCAGGACCACTCACCCGCCACCAGCTTATGTACATCAAATGCATCATTCATTGACTGGCCGGTAGACTGAGTGCCAGGGGCAATGTTGGAGCCTGCTTCTACATCAGAGGCTTTAGCGATCCCGATTGGGCTGTTAACGTCATTGGCAGGTTGCGTATTATCAGCAGCAAATACGCCAAATGAAAGTGCGGAAAGCACCATCGCTGCTGTAGCGGTTTTGATTTTTTTCATAATTTTATTCTCATACTTATTTAATGCGATATGCCTGAGGCAAGTTTTTCGCCTGTGCCGTAAGTGTAGATCTGGATCACATTCTTGCCTAGTCAAATTATTTATCAATTCGTGTCAAATAAACTGAATAAGCCCTGGCCAGCTAATTATGGAGAAATTATGAAGATGAAACCAGACACATTATTTTAAAACGCCGTTTAATATAAATAAGCACAGTTTCAGAAAATAAAAAACGGGCCGGGATTATTCTCGGCCCGACGATATTACATTTTATAACCTAATGAAATCGTGGTTCGGCGATCGGTATGTTCCGGTGCAGAATCAGGTGGGGATGAGTTCCAGGTTACGTTGTACGCCACCTTGAGTCCAAAGTGTTCATTGATCGCCACGTTCAACGCACTTTCTGAGTTCAGCGTTGTATCTTCAGCACCAAACACCGACACACCCTGGGTGAATTTTGCGTTGTCGGTCATCTGCCATGCATAGGTGCCCGATGCATAACCCAGCGGCTGGGTTTCATCTTCGCCGTTGGTGTACTCGTCGTAACGGACACCCGGACCGAATTCAAAACGCAGGCTGTGCACCGGCCCATTGAGGAACTGACGACCATAACCCGCAGTTACGACATCACGCTGGCGATAGCCGTTGTAGCGGTCAGTCAGCCAACTCGCCTGCCCGAACAGGTAGTCATAATCGGTCATGTTGTATCGGCTACGTCCGCCTACCGCGTATTTCTCCGATGAGCGTTGATCGTTAGCAGAGGTGTTGCTGGCATTTCCCCACAGCGACCAGGCCGTGGTGTTGCCGTACCAGGTCAGGGTGCTGTCTGCGGTCAGGGAGGAGCTTTTCGTATTACCGGATTGCGCCAGATACCCGGCATTCACGTTACCTTCAAAGGGTTTTTTGGCAGTGGAGGGATCGTCCATGACAGTAAAAACGGTATCATCGGCGGTTGCATTCAGTGACGCAAATACGCCACCCGCCAGCATCAGTGCTGCGGGTACTGTCTTCAAAAGCTTCATTTTATTTAAGGAGTCCGTACAACATAAAAAGAGACCGTCACGGTCTCGGAAACTTTCTTGCGGATCAATGACAAGGCGACCATAGAAAGGTAACAAATTATAAAAAGCCGCAAATAACATAGCAATATTTTCTTCTTTCATTTTTTGAATAAGAACGATCCCAAAACGCGTTTTATTTTATATGCCCGGCGCAGCTTATTTGTCAGCATTCATATTTAAAATCATACTGTTATTTACGTTGCCTTCCTGCCAAACGGTGCCAGGCTTAAAAGAACCCATGATAAAAGGAGGTCATGATGGCTTCGATTTATACGCTGACACTCTCCCCTTCCCTCGACTCCGCGACCATGACGCCGCAAATCTACCCGGAAGGTAAGCTGCGCTGTAGCGCGCCGGTGTTTGAACCGGGCGGCGGCGGCATCAACGTGGCGCGCGCTATTACCCATCTCGGCGGAAAAGCCACCGCCATCTTCCCCGCTGGCGGCGCCACGGGAGAACATCTGGTGGCGTTGCTGGCAGATGAACAGGTGGCCGTAGACACCGTCGACGCTAAAGACTGGACCCGGCAGAATCTGCATGTCCATGTTGAATCCAGCGGCGAGCAATATCGCTTTGTGATGCCGGGGGCGATATTGACCGATGATGAGTTTCGTCAACTGGAAGAGAAAGTGCTGACCATTGAAAGCGGCTCATTACTGGTGATCAGCGGTAGCCTGCCGCCGGGCGTCAAAACAGAGAAACTGACGGCGCTGGTTCAGGCTGCGCTCCAGCGCGGCATCCGCTGCATTGTCGATAGCTCGGGCGAAGCCCTGAAGGCGGCGTTAGAACCCGGACAACTTGAACTCGTTAAACCTAACCAGAAAGAGCTCAGTGCCCTGGTTAATCGAGAACTCAGCCAGCCTGATGACGTTCGTACTGCCGCAGAAGAGCTGGTACGTACGGGCAAAGCACATCGCGTTGTTGTTTCTCTCGGTCCTCAGGGTGCGCTGGCCGTCGACAAGACGGGCTTTGTGCAGGTTGTGCCACCGCCGATGAAAAGCCAGAGCACCGTGGGTGCCGGTGACAGTATGGTTGGCGCGATGGTGCTGAAGCTGGCGCAGGGCGCTTCGCTTCTGGAGATGGCACGCTATGGCGTCGCGGCAGGGAGTGCAGCCACCATCAATCAGGGAACGCGTCTGTGTTCGCTTGCGGATACCCAGAAAATTGTCGATTACCTCGAGAGAAGCTGAACCTGCTTCCCCTTCCCATGGAAGGGGAAGTCGCTAAACAGGGCTTATCGACTATGCTAAGAAAACTTTCAGGATAACAACGAGGTGAATTATGAGCAGTGGTGATATCACCCGCTACGTCGTAACCGTGAATATTCATGAAGCGTCGCTGACCGAACTGAATGAACTCAACAACGCGTTCACGCGCGCCAATTTTCTGCTTACGCTGACGGACGATGAGGGCAATATTCACGATCTCGGCTCACTGGCATTTGGCCTGATAAGCCCGCTGAGTCAGGAAGAGGTGAAGGCGCTGGCCAGTAGCCTGGTGGAAAGCGTGACTGACAAAGCCACGGAAATTGATGTGGATAGCTGGGAAAACTGGCATAAAAAAGAACAATAAGTGCCCTGTATAAAATTAAACCGCTCAGTTGTGCGTTAGTTCCTGTTTTTTTATAGCCGTTTTGCGCTAACTTTATGATCTGGCAGACAACATGGGAGAGACATCATGTGGCAGGCTATCAGTCATCTTTTAAGTGAGCAGCTGGGTGAAGGTGAAATTGAACTGCGTAACGAACTGCCAGGCGGAGAGATCCATGCCGCATGGCATTTACGTTACGCCGGGCGCGATCTTTTCGTTAAATGTGATGAGCGCGAATTGCTCCCCATTTTTACTGCCGAAGCCGATCAGCTTGAGCTGTTATCGCGCAGTAAAACAGTCACCGTTCCGCAGGTTTTAGCCGTCGGCAGCGATCGTGACTATAGCTTTCTGGTGATGAACTATCTTCCCGCGCGTCCTCTGGATGCGCATAACGCCTTTATTCTCGGGCAACAGATCGCCCGTTTGCACCAGTGGAGCGATCAACCTCAGTTTGGGCTCGATTTCGATAACGACCTCTCCACCACCCCACAGCCAAACGCATGGCAGCGCCGCTGGTCGACTTTTTTCGCCGAACAGCGCATCGGCTGGCAGCTGGAGCTGGCCGCTGAAAAGGGATTAGCGTTCGGCAACATCGACGCGATTGTTGAACATATTCAGCAGCGTCTGGCTTCGCATCAGCCTCAGGCTTCCCTTCTGCACGGTGATTTATGGTCAAACAACTGCGCGCTTGGGCCTGATGGTCCCTATATATATGACCCGGCCTGCTACTGGGGCGACAGAGAGTGTGACCTCGCGATGCTGCCGTTGCACCCTGAACAGCCGCCGCAAATTTATGATGGCTATCAGTCTGTCTCGCCGTTACCTGCGGATTTCCTTGATCGTCAGCCGGTTTATCAGCTGTACACCTTGCTAAACCGGGCTATTTTGTTTGGCGGGAGTCATCTGGTAAATGCCCAGCGGGCGCTGGACCGTATTCTGGCGGCATAGCGGGAAGGGGCAGCATCACGCCCCTTCCCTTAGGATTTACAGGAAGCCAAGCAGCGTAAAGAAGAAATACCCGGCCACAATGATGATGACCGGCAGGATGTAGAGCGGGAAAAACTGCACAAAAATGGTATGACGCGGAACGACAATGCGCGATTCGATCTGCTCGCGGCTCATCCCGTCAGGGCCTTTCGCCTTCTCAAGTATCAGCTGATCTTCCACCCCTTCGCGTAAAAAGCGGGTCTGGCGACTCATGCGCGCGCCGGAGGCCTGCAACGCCATCGCGATAAATATCAACGCATAGATTATCCAGAAAACGACATTCAGCTGGTGGTGAAAATCCGGCGTGGGGGAGTTGAACCAGAAGACGTTCAGGAACGGGGTGTTAAACCGCATCATCTCAATCATGACGTGGGCAAAATCAAGCATAACGGCATTGATGCCCGGCTGTTTTTCGCTGTGATCGTACATAAATTTGAGTACGGAGATCAGCGTTGAAATCAGGGCGGGAATAAAAATAACCCAACCAGCAACACGTTTTAAGACCGCGATGCGTCCAGCTTGTTGATACGTCATTAGTTCCTCTTCATAAAGACGCGTTATTTGTGCCTAAGTCTACCTGCTGTCGGTCAATTTCGCCCGCTCTTTGCATGCAATATGCTAAATTGCTTGTGCTTAGCACCGTTCGTCTTACCCCAAGATAAGGAGATGTTGTAATGTCGACACCGCGCAAGATACTTGCCGCTATTTTTGACATGGATGGATTGCTGATTGATTCCGAACCCCTGTGGGATCGGGCTGAACTGGACGTGATGGCCAGCCTCGGCGTCGATATCAGTCGTCGTAACGAGCTTCCCGATACCCTGGGGCTGCGCATCGATATGGTGGTTGACCTTTGGTATGCCCACCAGCCATGGGTTGGCCCGGATCGCGACGAAGTTACGGCGCGCATTATCAACCGCGCCATCTCCCTCGTAGAAGAGTATAAGCCTCTGTTACCGGGCGTACGCGACGCTATCGCCCTGTGCAAGGCGCAAGGGCTGAAAGTGGGGCTGGCCTCCGCCTCACCGCTGCATATGCTGGAAAAAGTGCTGACGATGTTCGGGCTGCGCGACAGCTTCGACGCGCTGGCCTCGGCCGAAAAGCTTCCGTACAGCAAGCCACATCCGCAGGTGTATATGGACTGCGCCGCGAAACTGGGGCTGGATCCGCTTACCTGTGTGGCGCTGGAAGATTCGGTTAACGGCATGGTGGCGTCCAAAGCCGCACGTATGCGCTCCATCGTTGTGCCGGCTGAAGAAGGCCGACACGATCCCCGTTTTGCCCTGGCGGATGTCAGGCTGACGTCTCTTGAAGAATTGACTGCCCGCCATCTGCGTGGGGAGTAACGCTCTTTCAGGCAGCTTCGGCTGCCTGCCCCGCAAAATCAAAACAACGTTTTACTTTATTTGCTTTTCTCATTCCAGACTCCTATTCTTACGTGCAGAATGACAATAACCTGACTTCTGAGGCGCGTATGATACTGGATGCTTTTACTCTGGCAGGAAAAGTGGCGATGGTGACCGGGTGCGATACCGGTCTGGGGCAAGGCATGGCCATTGCCCTCGCCGAAGCAGGATGCGATATCGTGGGGGTTAACCGCAAGGTTCCTGACGAAACGGCAGCGCGCGTTACGGCGCTGGGACGACGCTTTATCGCGATTCGCGCCGATCTTGGCAAGCAGGAGAGTATTCAGAGCGTGGTGGATACCGCAGTCGCTGAGATGGGCCGCATCGATATTCTGGTTAACAATGCCGGCACCATCCGCCGTGCCGATGCGCTGGAATTTAGTGAGAAGGACTGGGACGAGGTCATCGATCTCAATCTGAAATCAGTCTTTTTCCTCTCTCAGGCAGTGGCGAAACAGTTTATCGCGCAGGGTCAGGGCGGCAAGATCATTAACATTGCTTCCATGCTCTCCTTCCAGGGCGGCATCCGGGTGCCCTCCTATACGGCGTCCAAAAGCGGCGTGCTGGGCCTCACCCGCCTGCTGGCGAACGAATGGGCAACGCTGGGCATTAATGTGAATGCTATTGCGCCGGGTTATATGGTGACAAATAACACCCGGCAACTTCGGGATGATGAGCAGCGCAGCCAGGCGATCCTCGACCGGATTCCGGCGGGCCGCTGGGGTCTCCCGGAGGATTTACAGGGTCCGGTGGTGTTTCTGGCTTCAAGAGCATCTGATTACGTTAACGGTCATACTCTCGCCGTAGACGGTGGCTGGCTGGCGCGCTAACCGCGCGTTTGTGACAAAGAGTTACACCGTCACCTCTTTCACACACTGTATAAAAACCCTATACTGTATGAATCGACAGTTTACCGGGTTTTATCATGACGGCGGAAGGCCACCTGCTTTTTTCACTTGCCTGTGCAGTGTTTGCCAAAAACGCTGAACTGACCCCTGTGCTGGCACAGGGGGACTGGTGGCATATTGTCCCTTCCGCCGTACTTACCTGCCTGCTGCCGGACATAGATCATCCAAAGTCATTCCTTGGCCAGCGGCTAAAGTGGATTTCAAAGCCCATCGCCAGAGCCTTTGGTCATCGCGGGTTTACCCACAGCCTGCTGGCCGTATTTGGCCTGCTTACACTCTTCTATTTAAAGGTTCCGGAGAGCTGGATCGTCCCGGCGGATGCCATTCAGGGCATGGTGCTTGGCTACTTAAGCCATATCCTCGCCGATATGCTGACGCCAGCGGGCGTACCGCTGCTCTGGCCCTGCCGCTGGCGTTTCCGCCTGCCAATCCTCGTGCCGCAAAAAGGCAACCAGCTGGAGCGCGTTCTGTGCATGGCGCTGTTTGCGTATGCCGTCTGGATGCCGCAGACATTGCCCGAAAATGGTGCAGTGCGCTGGTCATCGCAGATGATCAACTCGCTGCAATTTCAGTTCAATCGTTTTATTAATCACCAGATTGAACATTAAACCGACAATATAATCACTTTTGTCATAAACCATTCCATATGGATATAAGCGTGACATCACACTTCTGATAACCTTGCGCCAACAGGTTCGGTAAAAACCGACCGTATAATAAATCAGGAGAACGGGGATGAATTTTCCACTCATCGCGAACATTGTTGTGTTCGTCGTATTGCTATTGCTTCTCGCCCAGGCTCGCCACAAACAGTGGAGCCTGGCGAAAAAGGTACTGGTCGGTCTGGTCATGGGCGTGGTGTTTGGCCTGGCCTTACACGCTATTTACGGCTCCGACAGCCCGGTACTGAAAGACTCCATTCAGTGGTTCAACATTGTCGGTAACGGCTATGTACAGCTGCTGCAAATGATCGTTATGCCGCTGGTATTCGCCTCTATTCTGAGCGCCGTAGCCCGCCTGCACAATGCCTCTCAACTGGGTAAAATCAGCTTCCTGACCATTGGTACCCTGCTCTTCACCACGCTGATTGCGGCGCTGGTGGGTGTGCTGGTAACCAATCTGTTTGGCCTGACTGCTGAAGGTCTGGTGCAGGGTAGCGCTGAAACCGCGCGTCTGACGGCGATTGAGACCAACTACGTGGGTAAAGTGGCCGATCTGACCGTTCCGCAGATGGTGCTCTCCTTCATTCCGAAGAACCCGTTTGCTGACCTGACCGGCGCAAGCCCAACCTCCATTATCAGCGTGG
Source organism: Enterobacter cloacae complex sp. IR5402 (assembly GCF_049238125.1). NCBI lineage: Bacteria > Pseudomonadati > Pseudomonadota > Gammaproteobacteria > Enterobacterales > Enterobacteriaceae > Enterobacter > Enterobacter cloacae complex sp. IR5402. Next base: position 46,688 of record NZ_JBMKHO010000008.1, on the reverse strand, counting down.
TGATCTTCGCGGCATTCCTGGGCGTGGCTGCGCTGAAGCTGCTGAAGGACGATGCGCCGAAAGGCGAGCGCGTTCTGACAGCCATCGATACCCTGCAAAGCTGGGTGATGAAGCTGGTGCGTCTGGTCATGCAGCTGACGCCGTACGGTGTCCTGGCGCTGATGACCAAAGTCGTTGCAGGTTCTAACCTGCAAGACATCATTAAGCTTGGCAGCTTTGTGATTGCCTCGTACCTCGGTCTGGGCATCATGTTTGTTGTGCACGGCATTCTGCTGGCGGTGAACGGCGTTGGCCCGCTGAAATACTTCCGTAAAGTCTGGCCGGTGCTGACCTTCGCTTTTACCAGCCGTTCCAGCGCGGCATCTATCCCGCTGAACGTCGAAGCACAGACCCGTCGTCTGGGCGTACCGGAGTCTATCGCCAGCTTCTCGGCCTCCTTTGGCGCCACCATCGGGCAGAACGGCTGTGCGGGTCTCTACCCGGCGATGCTGGCCGTAATGGTTGCCCCAACAGTGGGGATTAATCCGCTGGATCCGGTCTGGATTGCGACGCTGGTCGGTATCGTGACCATTAGCTCCGCCGGTGTTGCGGGCGTGGGCGGCGGCGCGACCTTCGCTGCGCTGATCGTTCTGCCTGCGCTTGGACTGCCGGTGACGCTGGTTGCCCTGCTGATCTCTGTTGAACCGCTGATCGACATGGGTCGTACCGCCCTGAACGTGAGTGGCTCAATGACCGCCGGTACCCTGACCAGCCAGTGGCTGAAGCAGACCGACAAAACAATTCTCGACAGTGAAGATGATGCCGAACTGGCCCATCGTTAATCACGGCCGAAATAAAAAAACCGCCTGAGGGCGGTTTTTTTATGGCTGTTATTCTTCAACCTCTTCATCCTGGCGGGTCTGCATAGCCCATCGCTGCGCCGATTCTGGCACCGTAAACGCAGGGGAGCGACGGAAGTGCTCGCCAATCAGCACGAAGGCAACGTATTTACCCCGTAACATCCAGACATCGCGAAAACCATCCACTTTCAGGGCATGGTCAGGCGGCGCGGGTTCAACGCGGGGCACATAGCTAATAACCTGGCGGTTTTGTTGACGAAAAGGTTTCATAAGCGACGGGTTCACTAAAGCAAATTCTTAAAGCAGGAAATTTCTATCATAGCCGATTCTCCCCCCACCCGTCGCGCCTGACATGTGGCAGATGGCTCCTTTCGCTAATCACTTCCTCTGAAAACGCTTAGTTCGCCTGCTAATTCATCACATTGTTCTATCCTTAATAGGGTTTTCAGGAACGAACAAAGGAGAATCGTGCAATGTCGAACAATGATAAACCCCATCAATCCCCTATTCATGGCACCGAAGAATCTCAACCGGGAATGGACTCACTCGCCCCTGCGGATGGCTCTCATAAACCGTCGCCGGGCCTCTCCGCGCCGGGCGAGCAACCTACTGCACCGGGAAGCATGAAGTCACCCGATGCGGACAACGAAAAGTTAAAATCTCTCGACCCGCACCGCAAAGGGGGTGAAGGCTATGCGCTGACCACCAATCAGGGCGTGCGCATCGCCGATGATCAGAACTCCTTGCGCGCCGGAACGCGCGGCCCGACGCTGCTGGAAGATTTCATCCTGCGGGAAAAAATCACCCATTTCGACCATGAGCGTATTCCTGAACGTATCGTTCACGCTCGCGGCTCTGCGGCGCACGGCTATTTCCAGCCGTACAAGAGCCTGAAGGAGATCACGAAGGCGGATTTCCTTTCCGATCCGAACAAAATTACACTGGTATTTGTGCGCTTCTCTACCGTACAGGGCGGCGCGGGTTCGGCCGACACGGTGCGTGATATTCGCGGCTTCGCCACCAAATTCTATACCGAAGAGGGCATTTTCGACCTCGTCGGGAATAACACCCCGGTTTTCTTCATTCAGGATGCGCATAAATTCCCTGACTTTGTCCATGCGGTAAAACCAGAGCCACACTGGGCCATACCGCAGGGACAAAGTGCGCATGACACCTTCTGGGACTACGTCTCCCTGCAACCGGAAACCCTTCACAACGTGATGTGGGCGATGTCTGACCGGGGGATCCCACGCAGCTATCGCACCATGGAAGGCTTTGGTATTCATACCTTCCGTCTGATTAACGCTGAAGGTAAAGCGACGTTTGTGCGTTTCCACTGGAAACCGGTCGCGGGGAAAGCGTCCCTGGTGTGGGATGAAGCACAGAAGCTGACCGGGCGCGATCCGGACTTCCACCGTCGCGAACTGTGGGAATCCATTGAAGCCGGTGATTTCCCGGAATACGAGCTGGGGTTACAGCTGATCCCGGAAGAGGACGAATTCAAATTCGACTTCGACCTGCTCGACCCGACCAAGCTTATTCCCGAAGAGCTGGTGCCGGTTCAGCTGGTGGGCAAAATGGTGCTTAATCGCAACCCGGATAACTTCTTCGCGGAGAATGAGCAGGCTGCGTTCCACCCGGGCCATATTGTGCCGGGGCTGGATTTCACCAACGATCCGCTGCTCCAGGGCCGTCTGTTCTCTTATACCGATACGCAGATCAGCCGTCTCGGCGGACCGAACTTCCACGAAATTCCTATCAACCGTCCGACCTGCCCGTACCATAACTTCCAGCGTGACGGGATGCATCGCCAGGATATCGATACCAACCCGGCGAACTACGAGCCAAACTCCATTAACGATAACTGGCCGCGTGAAACCCCGCCGGGGCCAAAACGTGGCGGATTCGAGTCGTATCAGGAGCGCGTGGACGGAACAAAAATTCGCGAGCGCAGCCCGTCATTCGGCGAATATTACGCTCAGCCTCGCCTGTTCTGGAACAGCCAGACCCCGATTGAACAGCAGCACATTATCGGCGGTTTCAGCTTTGAGCTGAGCAAAGTGGTGCGTACCTACATTCGCGAGCGCGTGGTCGACCATCTGGCGCATATTGATATCCAGCTTGCTCAGGGCGTGGCGAATAATCTCGGCATCACGCTCACCGATGAGCAATGCCATGCCGCACCGCCAAAAGACGTGAACGGGCTGAAGAAGGATCCGTCCCTGAGCCTGTACGCGGTACCTGGCGGGTCAATTAAAGGCCGCGTAGTGGCTATTCTGCTGAACGATAAACCGCGCGCCAGCGACGTACTGGGGATCATGCGGGCGCTCAAAACCCAGGGCGTACATGCCAAACTGCTTTACTCTCGCATGGGTGAAGTGACGGCCGATGATGGCTCCGTCCTGCCGATTGCCGCGACCTTCGCCGGAGCACCGTCGCTGACGGTTGATGCGGTGATTATGCCGTGCGGCGACGTTGAGAGCCTGCTCGGTAACGGTGATGCCGCCTATTATCTGCTGGAAGCCTATAAGCACCTGAAGCCAATCGCTCTGGCAGGCGATGCGCGGAAGTTTAAAACTCTGCTGAAGGTACCGGATCAAGGGGAAGAAGGCATTGTCGAAGGTGATAACGTCGATGATGCGTTTATGACCCGGTTGTTTGACCTGCTCGCCGCGCACCGCGTGTGGTCGCGCAGCAGTAAGATTGACCAGATACCGGCGTAAAAAACCTGAAGCCCTCACCCCGGCCCTCTCCCCTGGGAGAGGGAGAAAACAATAAAAACGGTAACCAAAAGGTTACCGTTTTGCTTTTACCTCGCCACCGGGCTTTGCCTCAAAGATCCCTGAACGTCCCCAGACGATACCCACGCTCGGCAATCGCATACTTTAACGACGCCGATGTCAGCACATCCAGTTCTGCCAGACGCGGCCAGCAGTAGGCGCTCTTACGTACTATCTCATCGACAAACGCCGGGTGCGCCATTACCTCAAGCGAGCGCTCCCCTTTTGCGGCGGAGTCATCCAGCACCTTCAGGAACAGCGCTTCGTCGATCTCGTCGCCATAAAATGCGCTGCTGAACCCCTCCGTTGACGTCACCGCGACGTCCGGCAACCCGCGCACCTCACGATCCACGCGCATCGCCACGCCTTTACGTTGCGCAAACTCTGCCACAAGCGGGAAAATCGCCGGGATCATATGCACATGATGATGGCTGTCAATATGGGTAGGTTCGCGGCCAAACATATCCACAAAGCGGTTAAACTGGCACTCCAGCTCGCGGGCAATCTCATCGAGCGGCAGAGCGTCCTGCTCCGCCATTTCCCAAATCCATTTCCCCAGTTGTCCCTCGCGCGTCAGACCCGGCATCGGTGAAAGGGGCAACCCAAGCGTCAGCACAAAGTGCATGCCCACGCCCAGCTCGGGCAGCTCACGGCTTAACTGCGCCGCATGTTCCACCGCCTCACCGTTGATGAGCGCTGTTGTAGAGGTCACGACGCCCCGGCGACAGGCTTCAATAATGCCGTAGTTCTGCCCTTTTGACAGGCCAAAATCATCGGCATTGACGATCAGCAGGTTTTCCATCGCGCCTCCTCTTAACGGTGTGTGAGTTTCAGTTTCTCAACCGTTGCAGCAAAGTTTGGCAGCCATTTTTCATGCGCCAGGATCATCTCACTCGCGAGTTTTTCAGCGTCACGGTCAGAATGCACCAGCGGGCTGAGATTCAGCGCCAGCAGTACGTCATTCAGTTCGCCGCTCAGGGCAGCATTGCTCGCCGCCACTTCAAAGCCTTTGATGGTGTGAATCAGCCCCATCACCTTATCATCGAAGTGGGTAATGCGGGGATGCGGTTTTGCACCCTCGCGTCCAAGGATGCAGGTCATCTCAACGGCCCAGTCTGCCGGGATATTGTCGATGTGCCCGTGATGGGGAACGTTCACATAGTGCTCGGCCTGCTTGTCATTGTAAATGGCGTTAATCACTTCACACGCCGCATCCGAATAGTATGCCCCGCCGCGCTGCTCCAGCTCTTTCGGTTTGACGTTCAGGTTCGGATCTTTATACAAATCAAACAGCTGCTTCTCTACTTTCTGCACAACCTGAGCGCGTGCGCCACCTTTGTAGTATTCGCCCATTTCAATGGCCAGCATCTCTTTCTGCTTGAAGTAGTAAAGCAGATACGAGCACGGCAGCAGATTCAGGGAGCGGATCAGCCCTTCGCTGAACGGCAGATCGAAGATGTTTTTCACCGAGGCCGCAGTCAGGCGACCAGAGGCGACGCCGTCGAGCAGTTCCGCAAAGCGCGATTGCCCGTTCACAATCACATCTTTGATAAAGACCATGTGATTCAGGCCGAACAGGTCAATGGACAGATCATCGTGCTCGGTCAGTTCCAGTACATCGCGGATGAACATCTTCATGCCAATCGGAATATTGCAGACGCCGATAAAGCGTTTGAAACCGGTATGGCGATAGACTGCCTCGGTGACCATCCCGGCCGGGTTGGTAAAGTTGATCACCCAGGCGTTCGGGCAGATCTCCTCCACGTCTTTAATGATGTCAAAAATGACCGGAATAGTACGCAGGCCTTTAAACAGGCCACCTGCCCCGTTGGTTTCCTGGCCCAGATAACCATGGCTCAGCGGAATGCGCTCGTCCAGCTCACGCGCCTTCAGCTGGCCGACGCGCAGCTGCGTGGTCACGAAGTCAGCATCTTTCAGTGCCAGGCGACGATCCAGCGTTTTATGCACGGTTAAGGGCACGCCCGCTTTTTCAACCATGCGTTTGCACAGTTCAAAAATAATATTCAGCTTCTCCTGACCTTCTTCAACATCCACCAGCCATAATTCGCTGACCGGTAATTCATGATACCGTTTCAGGAAACCTTCAAGTAATTCCGGAGTATAGCTGCTGCCGCCACCAATGGTTACGACTTTTAATTTCTGTTGCATAATATCTCCCTTAGCGTATCAGGTTAATCGCCTGCAAGGTATAGCGTGCTCTTCCCGCTATTTGGGCAAGCCATTACGTCACTGTTCCTGGCGGATAAACCGCCGAAAGTTAATTAATTACCGTTAAATTTTTGCGGTAACTGTTCGGTGTGAATGAAGTCAATTTTTTAAAGGTTTTAATAAACAGACTGGGACTGCTGTAACCCGATTCGTAAGCGATATCGGTGACAGAGTAATTAGTAATTTCCAGCTGTTTTTTGGCAAAGTTAATGCGGATTTCATTAATAATTTGCACAGGCGTTTTACGGTAATAACGCTGCGTGGCGCGCGTCAAATATTCCTGCGATTTACCCGACAGCGCCACCATATTCTCCAGGGCGTTATCGCTGAACTGTCCTTTGTCGTGCATCAGCTCCACGGTACTACGCAGCCACTGAGGAATATCATCCACCACCTGCTGTTCTTCACGGTGATGGCGGAGGCGATTCATGACGTAGAACGTCACGGTTTCAATAAATTCATCAAATTCATTGTCGCGGAAATTCAGCGAGGCGATAACCGTTTCAATCCAGGTCATAAACTCATTTTTAACGCGATACACCTGTGACGCCACAAAGCAGAACGGCACCAGCGGCAGATAATGCTTCTCGAAGAAACGCCTGCTCACGCCTACGTTCAGAATGCGCGTCGCACCAAACTCATAAAAGCTCTGGTGATAAGATCCCATCGGCAGGAAGACGAAATCGCCACGCTCAAGCAGGACGCGCTTACCGTTGATCTCCTGATAGTAGCGGCCGGTCAGAACAATCGTGAACTCGTAGTAGTCATGCTGGTGCAGACCGCTGGCGCTCTCCGTTTTGTTGTAAATCACCACGTGAAAATTCTTGCCATTAAACAGCTGCTGCTCATGTGCGGTTTTGATTTCCATCGTGCTGACCTCCTGCTACTTCATCCTGACTTATTGCATCTTCTCGTGAAGCTCGATGAGCTCCGCTACCAGCTCGCGTGCCAGCATGGAGGTCATCAGATGATCCTGCGCATGTACCAGCACCAGACTCACTTTCATCTTCCCTTCGCCCTGGTCGCTTTCGATAAGCTTCGTCTGCACCAGATGCGCTTCGTTTAACGCCGTACGGGACTGCTCCATCATGGTTTTCGCGGCAACGAAGTCGCCCTGCTTAGCCTGCTTAAGCGCCGCATACGCCAGGCTGCGTGCCTGCCCGGAGTTGATGATGAGGCCCATCACCACCTCTTCCAGATCGTTCTCTGCGGTTTCTTCGGCAACGATACTCTCTAAATCTAACATTTTTTAAGCTCCTTTCCGCTGGCGCGGGTTGCCCCGCGCCGTGCAATTTTAGAATTTCAGTGCGAGGGCGATATCCTCTTCGCTCTCTTCTTCATCGATAACCGTTGCGGCCTTGTTCGCAATCGCCACGAACGGCATGTAGAGCAGGGTTGCAATCCCGAGGTTGAATATCGCCAGCAGGAAGGCGGCCACGCTACCATTGGTGTTGAAGAACGCGCCCAGACCAGCCGGCATCGTCCACGGCGCAATGTTGGTCACCGGCGGGATAATGCCCAGGTAGTACGCCGTCAGCGTAATCGCGGCCAGCAGCGGCTGAACTAGGATGAAGGGAATGAACATCACCGGGTTCATGATAATTGGCAGACCAAACAGGATCGGCTCGTTAATCTGGAAGATGCCTGACGGCAGGGCCAGCTTCGCAACCTGACGATGGTCAGCGCGGCGAGAGACAATAAAGACCGCGATGATCAGACCCAACGTCGCCCCGGTACCGCCCAGGAAGATATAGGAGTCAAGCATCGGCTTCGCCCACACATGGAAGGTTTTACCGGCCGCCAGCGCCGCATCGACGGAGCCGTACTGCTGGTAAAGCGCGACGTTTTCCAGTGCCCATGGGGTCATAATACCGCTGTCCAGCGCCGCCAGTGCCAGTGAACCATGCACGCCGAAGAACCACAGCAGGGAGGTAAAGATGACATACGCCCAACCGACCACGCTACCCATCGACGCCAGCGGCGTTGAGATAGAGTCCATAATGATCTGGTGGAAGTTAGTTCCCCAGTGAGAGAGCGCCCAGGCAATAATCCCCATGATGGAGAGAATAATGAAGCCCGGAATCAACGCGGAAAATGAACGAGAAACAGAGGCCGGAACGCTATCCGGCAAGCGGATAACCCAGTTACGGCGAATAATGAAGGTGAACATTTCGGCCACCACCAGCCCGATAATAATACCGGAAATGATGTTTGCCCCACCCAGCCAGTTGGCGCCAACGGCATAAGCGTCGCCCACGCTGTACGGTGTGACGGTCATGAACGCGGCAATGGACAGTAAGCCTGCCGCCAGCGGATCCACTTTACGCTCTTCCGCCAGCGCCATTCCAATAAAGAAAGGCGCCATTAGCGACATAATACCCAACGTACCGTTGTATACGTTGCCGCCAATGGCTTTTAAACCATTAAGGGTTTCAATAGTTGAAGCATCTAGCCTAATTCCTAATGAATAAAAAAAGGAACCTTCTCCAAAGCTCAGAAAAACGTTGTTAATTAAAACGAACATTGCCCCGGCTAATGTCAACGGCATTAATTTAATAAAGCCGTTCTTAATGGCATTAACATGAGGCTGCTTTCCTATTTTAACAGCAAAAGGAAGGAGTACCTTTTCAAGTGAAGCGATGACTTTACTCATAGGAAAATACCCTTAAAGGCCGCAACGATCGTTACGGCGTATTGTGTGTGAAATAACTCTTTGACGGGAAAAATAAAAAATTAATTAGCAGCTTTTTTAATCGCCGCAACGGCAGCTTTTAATACACCTAAACCATCAATCTTGCCGTATAAAACGGAATCGATCACTTCGACCGGCTTATTGGGTAGCAGACGTTGAATTTCTGGCAGCATATAAGCGATTTGCGGCCCGAGTAAAATAACGTCTGCTGTCTGGCCCTTCTCGCCCGCCAGCGTTTCCGGAAACGCCTCAATCACCACAGGGACTTCATATTTTTCGGCCTGCGCGCGCATTTTAGAAACCAGCAGCGAAGTGGACATGCCCGCAGAGCAAAACAGATAGATATGTTTCTTTTCCATGATAACTTCCCTCTTGTTTGGCTACCCGCCGTCTCGCTATCACTCGACTCGCTATCCTGGCTGACGGGCAGTGTGCTGAACATTGTTTATCGTTGAAGTGAGTATACGCAATGGTACAGGGAGGGGATAATTCTGGATAGACTGAAATTGTCTCTCATTGACCTGGCTTGTTGACTACCTTCACATTTCAGGCAAATAATTCGCGCCAAGAAATAAGATTCACGTATGCATAAAAAAACCGGCCTTCCGGCCGGTTAGTTAACGCTCTCAGGCAAGCAGGCTTACTGTGCCTTAGGTGCCTGTGGGTCGGTGTCGTATTCGGCACAGGTCTGGTAACCAGAATTGATCACGTGACCCGTATCATCCAGGGCGACAAAGTAGGTCTCTGCCTTACCATCACGTTGACCCAGAATATAGGTCTGGCAGGTACCACGCGCGTGGATCATAGTAACTTCTGAAGAAGGTTTACCGGCAATGGCTGCAACCTGGGAACGCGTCATGCCTTTTTTGACGTCTTTTACCACTGGCTGTGTGAACTGATCTTTGGTGCGATCGTAAGCTGTACACCCTGCCAGCATAGTCAGTACCGCCGCTGCGCTTAAAATTCCTGCTACGTTCTTGTTCATATTCCGTCCTCTTGTTTATCAGCGTGTTAACTAAGCATGGGATAAAAATTACTATTGTTCAACTTTGCGAGTTACGCCAGACGAATTTCGGAAAATTCTAATAAAACAACGGTAAGCTGCTAAATCGCTGTAAAACAGTACACTCAAAACTGTGATCCTTGTCGTTTCCCCGACAAAGGGTTAGTTTTAACAGATCACACTTTCTGTTTGGTTCTGCATAGGGAGGGCGTAATGGCTCTGCAACAAGAAATTATTCAGGCGCTGGGCGCGAAACCTGCGATTGATGCCAATGAAGAGATCCGTCGTAGCGTTGATTTTTTGAAAGCTTACCTGTCTGCACACCCTTTCCTGAAGACGCTGGTGCTGGGTATCAGCGGCGGTCAGGATTCCACTCTGGCCGGCAAGCTGAGCCAGATGGCCATCTCCGAGCTGCGTGACGAGACCGGTGACACCGCGCTGCAATTTATTGCCGTACGTCTGCCGTATGGCGTGCAGGCTGACGAGCAGGACTGTCAGGATGCGATCGCGTTTATTCAGCCGGACCGTGTTCTTACCGTAAACATCAAAGGTTCGGTACTGGCAAGCGAGCAGGCCTTGCGTGAAGCCGGTATTGAACTGAGCGATTTTGTTCGCGGCAACGAGAAAGCCCGTGAGCGCATGAAAGCGCAGTACAGTATCGCAGGGATGACCAAAGGGGTCGTCGTCGGCACCGACCACGCCGCGGAAGCCATCACCGGCTTCTTCACCAAATACGGCGATGGCGGCACGGATATCAACCCCCTCTTCCGCCTGAACAAGCGTCAGGGCAAGCAGCTGCTGGCGGCGCTGGGCTGCCCGGAGCACCTGTATAAGAAGGCGCCAACGGCGGACCTGGAGGACGATCGCCCTTCCCTGCCGGATGAAGCCGCGCTGGGCGTCACATATGACAACATTGATGATTATCTGGAAGGCAAAACGCTCGACGAAGGTACCGCCAAAATTATCGAAGGCTGGTATCTGAAAACCGAGCACAAGCGCCGTCCGCCGATTACGGTGTTTGATGATTTCTGGAAAAAGTAAAAGCAAAACGGTAACTCAGTTTTACAGGCCGGGTAAGGCGTAACCGCCACCCGGCTCTTTTTTAACCACCGAACACCTGCTACACTGTATGCCTGAACAGTATATGGAGCAGTATGTGAGCAGGCGTCAATCCGCCCCGCGTCTTGAGTTTGAAGCGGCGGCTATCTACGAATATCCCGAGCATCTTCGCCCTTGGCTTGAGGCTCTGCCTAAACAGCCTGGCGTCTATTTCTTCCACGGCGACAGCGATACCATGCCGCTCTATATCGGCAAAAGCGTGAATATCCGCAGCCGGGTGATGTCGCACCTGCGTACGCCGGATGAAGCATCGATGCTCAGGCAGTCCCGGCGGATCACCTGGATCGAGACGGCAGGCGAACTGGGCGCGCTTCTGCTCGAAGCCCGGCTCATCAAGGAACAGCAGCCGCTGTTTAACAAACGCCTGCGCCGCAACCGCCAGCTGTGTTCCTTGCAGGTTAACGCAGGAAAACCGCAGGTTGTTTATGCCCGGGAAGTGGATTTTTCGCATGAACCCAATCTTTACGGTCTGTTTGCCAACAAACGTGCCGCACTGCAAACCCTGCAATCCCTGGCTGATGAATTACAGCTTTGTTACGGCCTGTTAGGACTGGAAGCCACCACCCGCGGTCGCGCCTGTTTCCGCTCCGCGCTGAAACGCTGCGCCGGGGCGTGTTGTGGAAAAGAGAGCGTTGAAGAACATCATGCCCGGTTTATGGCGGGCCTGGCCTCTATCAGCGTTAACTGCTGGCCGTGGGAAGGCGCGGTGGCGCTGAAAGAAACCCGCGATGCGATGACGCATTATCACATCATCCGCAACTGGCTCTGGCTTGGCGCCGTTGAAAGCCTGGATGACGCTACCGCCCTGCTGCGCACCCCTGCCGGGTTCGATCAGGATGGTTACAAAATTCTCTGTAAGCCATTATTAACCGGAAAATATGAGATCATCGTCCTCAGTGACCCGGCAGCCAGGTAATTTCACTGAACAGCAGCGACCCCTTCGTTTCCAGTAAACGTAGGGTATGACTGCCCGCTTCCCAGCTGGCACCCTGATCGGCGGTCAGTAATTTGTCGCCCAGTTGCCAGGCGCCACTTAAGACAAAGACCACCCCACCGCGTGACGCGAAGGTAGTGAACGTTCGGGTAGCAACGCGCACCTTTGCCTGGCAGCAATCCCGTCGGGTCATGATGTTGAAGTCCATCGACATCTGCCCCTCTGTGAGCACGGCTTTCACCGCCAGATCGCCCGCAAATCGGTAAGGCTGGTGATGCTTCAGGGTATGACAAAACGCCCTGCCTGCATCCAGGGTCACCTCGCCGCCTTCCAGCAGCGTAATCACCCGGTCAACGCCCGGGAACGCGGAGAATTCGCCGTTAATGGCGATGGAGGCAATACTGGCCCGCCAGAAAAAATCCCGCGTCGCGGGAGGAAAACAGCAAATCTCACGCGTCTCACCCGCACCATTACGCCAGAGACTGACCGGCATTTTACGGATATCAAAGAATTCCATGACCACTCCTGAAGGACGCACCGTGCGCCAGGGCATTTTCACAGACGTATTATCGGCAGCAGTCAGGCCAGACCTTAGGCATGGGATAAAAGAAAAACCGCCGGTCCTGTCCACAGCGTTTTCGCTTTTGTAGACAGGAGCCCGGCGGTCTTAAGAGAGTGAACCGATTATTCGGTTGGTGCAGGCATTTTACCTTCCGGCGCTGCACGTTCTGTCAGACGCTTCTCAAAATTGGCATTAAATTGCTTTTTCTGTTCCGGCGTCAGAATGTTGTAAATCTTGTTCTGGGTTTCCATGTGGGCCAGCATGCGTGCTTTATGCTGCTCGGCCATTTTGTCGATCTGCGCTTCCGCTTTTGCTTTATCGAAGCTGTCGCTGGCAATGATGTCATGCATTGCGCGGCGCTCTTCCAGCGGAGGACGTTTCATCTGGTCACGCTGGCTTTTCATGATGTCGCGGATCTGCTGCTTCTGCGCATCGGTGAGGTTCAGATCTTTAAACATCATCATCTCATGGTGCATACCCGGCTTGCCTTTATGATGCATCATCATTTTGCCTTCCGTCGGCGCGGCGGTAGTGGTCGCGGTATCGGCGGCGAACGCCATGCTGGTAGCGCCCAGAGCCAGGGTAGAGGCAACAAACAGTGCAGTTAATTTACGCATAATGTCTTTCCTTACTTTCAGTTATTCTTCGGCGCTATGCCGTGTTGACGAGATTAACTTTACGGCGTTTATCGTCAATTAGTCAGAGCAACGGTAAAACAATGAAAGTGTAAAAAACAACTTTTCGCCAATTGTGGAGAAATTAAGGAAAAAGCGTGGAGAGATGAAACAAAAATATTCAACAGGATGATTTTAAAGAGATTATGGAGAAGTATAGCGAAGTGCCGTTTAATAATAAAGCAATTCTCCAGGAATATTCCGCAAACAATACCAGAGCGCTTTTAACGCTAAGAAATTTATTCTTCATTTCCCCTCCGGTCTGCGCGAGGGGAGACGTTCAGGGCATTTTTTCCAGCATCAGACCTGCTCGAAAACCAAACGCGACCGACGGATTAGGAAATAAAACATATTCCGTGGATTTCTTTACCGCATAGCGCGTCTCACCATCTTCCGCCAGCAGGACGCCCTGGCGAAACGGCGTAAAGTTCAGCGTATGGGGTGCCATATGAAGCTGGAAAGCCTCGCTTTGACGCGTGATCTGCTGCACGACCCGATAGCGCACGACGGGTTCCCGGGTGGGTTCCGGCGCAACCCCGGCGAGCAACGCCCGGAGCGCCTGATGCGTAGGGGTAAAACGCGTCAGGTCGTTTTGCCCGAACGGCAGCGCTTTTCCGAGCTCCAGGGTGCAGGATAACGCGCCAACATTTTCGCAGGTGAAGTGGGTAAAAGTGCCGCCTGGCGTCTGGTGGAAAACCAGTGCCTCCAGCCCCGCATCGCCAAGCCAGGTCAGAAACGCCTCATCCCACGGCTGATGACGCTGCGGTAACACGCCAAAACGCACATGGTACGAGGCGCGAATGGCCGTATGCAGATCAAGGTGCCAGCGCGTTTCCCCCGCCCCGGCAAAAAACGCCGTGACCACCTTCTCCAGCCATTGCGCGCGAGTCGTCTCATCACTCTGTGGAAACTGCGCCCAGCGACCACCAAACATGCGGTTGATGTCGCTCACGAGATACCGTTTATTTTGCGCCAGCGCAGGCGGATTTCCCAGTACCACCAGCAGACGGCAGTGCAGCGTGATCTCTGCGCGATACAGCGCGCGCAGCAATAGTTCGACAATCTCCACGGGCGCGGTTTCGTTTCCGTGAATGCCGGTAGAAAGCAGCAGCGACAGGTTATATTTCCCCGTCGGCGTGAGTTCAAGCACGCCCGGCCCCAGCCATCGCCAGTGGAACGAAGGGCCTGCCCCCTCTTGCCGCTCCGGTGTCTCTTCGGCCAGCGTCAGCGCCAGTAAGTTTTCCATGTCGTCTCCTTAGCGCTGGAACGGATAAACCGATCCCAGTTGCAGGATGGTTGATAATGCATCCAGCGCTTCGCGGCCTTCGCGCAGCAGCTGCGGATCAACCAGATCGGCCTGAGCCAGACGGTCGCGATAATAGCGGTCCACCCAGTCATTGAGGGTATTGAACAGCGTGTCGTTCATCATCACCGCCTGATTCACGGCCTGCAATTCCTCCGGCGTTAACACCACGCGTAGTCGCAGGCACGCCGGTCCCCCGCCGTTGGCCATACTTTCCCGAAGATCAAACACGCGCAGTTCATCAATCGGGTTATCCGCCTGCACCAGTTCGCTGAGATAGCGCCAGACGCCCTGATGGTTGTGGGACTCCTGCGGCAGCACCAGCATCATGCTGCCGTCATCCCGGCTCAGCAGCTGGCTGTTGAACAGATACGTTTCGACCGCGTCCTGCACGCTTACCGCCTGCGTGGGCACCTGAATCGGCATAAATCCCGGCACGCGTTCGCGCAGCGTGGCCAGCAACTTTTCCTGATGGGCAAACGCCTGCTCGTGGCAGAACAGTACCTGACGGTTGGAAACGGCAATGACGTCGTTATGAAACACGCCCTGGTCGATCACCTGCGGATTTTGCTGGGCAAAAATCACCTGAGAAGGATTAACCTGGTTCAGCCGCGCAACCGCCTGGCTTGCGGCTAAGGTTTGTCTCGCCGGATAACGAACCGGCGCGGCGTGGCCGCCCTCTTCCCGTCCATAGATAAACAGCTGCAAACCCGGCTCGCCATAGTCGCCGCCCAGACGGTTGTGGTTTGCCGCCCCTTCATCGCCAAACATCGCGACCTGCGGCAGCGCCGAATGTACCTCGAAATGCGCATCATGATTAAAAATGGCGCGCAGCACGCGCCCGGTGGTCTCCGCTTCGCTGGCGCGGTGGAATTTGTTGTTCAGGTTAGCAACGGTCAGATGCACTTTGCCGTCCAGCGTATCCGCCGACGGCGCAACGGTGGCGGCATTCGCCACCCACATCGAGGAGGCTGAACTGGCTGCGGAAAGCAGGTGTGGCGTCTGCGTGCCTGCTTTTTCCACCACCTGTTCATCCGTACCGCTGAACCCCAGCTGGCGCAGCACGGCCACGTTTGGGCGCTCCTGCGGTGGGATCACCGCCTGCGGGAAACCGGCATCTGACAGCGCCTTCATTTTCAATAGCCCCTGCTTCGCCGCCAGCTTCGGGTTCGAGACCTGGAAACGGTGCTTCGTCGAGGCTTCATTACCGAACGACAGCCCGGCATAGTGGTGCGTCAGCCCCACGAGGCCGTCAAAGTTAACCTCACGCGCTTTCATGGGCGTCACCCTCAGTAAAATCCAGCCCCGGATTCAACGTCTCCGGCAGCGTCAGCGCCGGGGTTTCCAGGCTTGCCATCGGCCACGCGCAGTAATCGGCGGCATACCAGGCGCTGGCGCGATGGTTGCCCGACGCCCCTACGCCACCAAACGGCGCAGTGCTCGCCGCACCGGTCAGCGGTTTGTTCCAGTTCACGATCCCGGCGCGCGCTTCCAGCAGCAGCTGGTCGAATTTCTCGCGATGCGGCGATATCAGGCCGCTCGACAGGCCGTAGCGGGTATTGTTGGCCATCTCGATCGCCGACTCAAAATCGTCATAGCGCCAGACGCACAGCAGCGGGCCAAAGACCTCTTCATCCGGCACGTTGCTCGTCGCACTCATCTCAATAATCCCCGGCGTCAGCAGCGACGTGCCCGGCTGAACCAGCTTCGGCTCCAGCAGGGTTTTCGCCCCGCGCGCCACGTGCTCCTGCCACGCTTTCAGTACGTTCAGCGCCGCCTGCCCGGAGATCAGCCCGCCGATAAACGGCTGCGGCTCGGCATCCCATTTCGCGGGAACCAGACGCGCGCTCACCTCCACCAGACGCTTCAGGAACGCATCCCCCTGCGCGCCGCGCTTAACCAGCAGGCGGCGGGCGCATGTGCAGCGCTGTCCGGCGGTAATGAACGCCGACTGAATGGTCAAGTGGACCGCGGCATCGATATCCTCCGGATCTTCCACAATCAGTGGGTTGTTGCCGCCCATCTCCAGCGCCAGAATTTTTTCCGGTTGCCCCGCCAGCTGACGATGCAGCTGATAGCCCGTTCCGGCACTGCCGGTAAACAGCAGACCGTCAATGTCGCTCAGCGCACTCAGCGCCTGACCGGTTTCACGCCCGCCCTGCACCAGATTCAGCACCCCCGGCGGCAGCCCCGCCTGCTCCCAGAGTTTTACCACTGCTTCTCCGGTTAAGGGGGTTAACTCACTCGGCTTGAAGATGACGGTATTCCCCGCCAGCAGCGCAGGCACAATGTGCCCGTTCGGCAGATGCCCGGGGAAGTTATACGGGCCAAACACCGCCAGTACCCCGTGCGGACGGTGGCGCAGCGTGGCCGCGCCGTCTGGCATCTCGGTATGCTGCTCGCCGGTGCGGGTATGGTACGCCTTCACCGATATCGCAATTTTGTTGATCATCGCCGTGACTTCGGTTGTTGCCTCCCAGCGCGGCTTACTGGTTTCGCAGGCAATGATGCGGGTCAGCTCGGCTTTATTGGCCTCCAGCAGCGCAGCAAATTTCTCAACCAACGCCTGGCGCTCGAAGAATGGCCGTTTCGCCCACGCCGGAAACGCGCGGCGTGCAGTCTGACAGGCCTGCTCAACCTGCCCGGCGCTTGCGTCGTTCCCAGACCAGAGCACCTCCTGGCCGACCGGGTTAGTTTTTGTCCGCGCGTCACCTTCGCCCGTAACCCAGTCACCGTTAATCCATAGAGTCATGCTGTTTTCTCCTCAGGGCAGAGCCGCACCAGGCGAACCGTGTCGCCAGCGTTACATTTCAGGGCATCCAGTTGCGCAGCCGTCAGTACCAGACGCTCGCATGATGGGTTGGTTCGCACCAGCATGGCGCGGAAGTTGGTGTAATTCTCGTTCGAGACCAGGCAGGCTGGCCACTCGCCCGGCGCGGGCTGGCCTTCTGAAACCTCAACCAGGCGGCTTTTACGGATGGCGCGAACGCGGTCAATGTCGCATTCCAGCGTCGGGCCGCCGTCGAAGATGTCGACGTAGTTACGGTAGCGAAATCCCTCTTTCTCCAGCACCGCGCGGGCCGGGGCGGTTTGCGGGTGAACTTCGCCGATCACCGCCTGCGCTTCTGGCGTTAGGAAATGGGTATAAATAGGATGCTTCGGCATCAACTCGGCGATAAACGCCTTCTGACCGGTGCCGCACAGGTAATCCGCCCGGCTAAATTCCATGGAGAAGAAGCGTTCGCCCAGACTCTCCCAGAACGGCGAGTAGCCCGTCTCATCAATCACGCCGCGCATCTCCGCGACCACTTTTTCGTTGAAGCGGTCGCGAAAGGCGGCCATAAACATAAAGCGCGATTTGGAGAGCAGATAACCGTTGCCCTCTTTGCGCCAGTCCGGATCGAGAAACAGGGTGCAGAGTTCGCTGGCGCCGGTATGGTCATTACAGAGGAAGAGCGTCGGCAGCGCGTTGTAAACGTTCAGCTCTTTCGAGGCGTGGACCATCGTGCCGACGCGGTAGTTGTACCACGGATCATTAAGCCCGACGGCCACCTCGATAGCGCAAATCCCCGCCACGGTTCCCGTGTCGGTATCTTCCAGCACGAACACATAGCCCTGTTCGCTTTTTGGCAACGTCCCCTGCCAGGTTTGCAGGGCGCGCTCAATGCGCGCCGACAGCGTTTTTTCATCAGCAGGCAGCGAGGTCAGCCCGCCCCCTGTCTTACCGGCAAGCTGCATAAGCCCGGCGAGATCGCCGTGCGCAACGGGACGGATGACCATCATGATGACACCCCGGACTTCACCTGTTCGCAGGCCAGCGCAAAACGATCTAAGCCAGTTCTGACCTCTTCCTCGCTGACGATCAGCGCAGGGGCAAAGCGCACCACGTTAGCACCGGCAATCAGCACCATTACGCCCTGCTTTGCCGCTTCCTGTGAAATCAGCTTCGCTTTGCCGGCAAACTCAGGGGCAAGCTCACAGCCTATTAACAGCCCCAGACCGCGGATCTCTTTGAACAGGCCAGTTTTGCTGTTAATGGCCGTGAGTCGCTCAACAAACCACTGGTGACGCTGCTTCACGCCGTTCAGCACCTCAGGGGTGTTGATGATATCCAGCACCTGTCCGGCGACAGCGGTTGCCAGCGGGTTGCCGCCGTATGTGGTGCCATGAGTGCCCACGGTCATCACGCTGGCGAATTTTTCGGTGGTCAGCATCGCCCCCACCGGGAAACCGCCGCCGAGCGCTTTGGCTGTTGAGAGCACATCCGGGGTCACGCCATAGTGCATGTAGGCATACAGCTCACCCGTGCGGCCCACGCCGGTCTGGACTTCGTCAAAAATCAGGACCGCGTTATGCCGATCGCACAGCTCGCGCAGCCCTTGCAGGAACGCTTTCTGGGCGGGCATGACGCCGCCTTCCCCCTGCATGGGCTCGACAATCACCGCACAGGTGGTGTCGTCAATCAGCTCGCTGGCAGAGTGTAAATCGTTATACGCCGCATGACGGATATCCGGCGGCAGCGGCGCAAAATCCTGAGAATATGAGGGCTGACCGCCCGCACTGACGGTAAACAGCGTGCGGCCATGGAAAGCATTTTTAAAGGCTACGATGCCGCTCTTATGCGCGCCGAATTTATCGTGCGCATATTTGCGCGCCAGCTTCAGCGCCGCTTCGTTCGCTTCCGCGCCGGAGTTACAGAAAAAGACTTTTTCTGCGAAGGTGGCGTCGATCAGCTTCTTCGCCAGACGCAATGCCGGTTCGTTGGTATAACCGTTGCCGGTATGCCAGAATTTCGCCGCCTGGTCATTCAGCGCCTGCCGCAACGCCGGGTTTGCATGCCCCAGCGCATTCACCGCAATCCCACCTGCAAAGTCGATATACTCTTTGCCCTGCTGATCCCACAGGCGAGAGCCTTCCCCACGTACCGGAATAAAAGCCGCCGGAGCGTATACCGGCATCATCCATTCATCGAAATTTTCACGCGTAACTGACAGAGACATAGCGACCTCATCCGGTAAATAAAAGGTTGTTTAAATGTTAAATAATTGAGTGTTTGCACTGTGAATGTAGATTGCAGCGTTCGTGCCAGCCAGCGATAAAAATGCATAAATGGGTTTGGGTAACAGAATATCAATGAGTTACAATATGGAGATATTCACTTATAATGCATAAATAGTGAATATTTTTACGACAAGCGGCGCTTTGCCGCATGAAAACAAGAAAGAGTATGCAGAGGCCAAATATAATTCTGGAATTGTGATCGCTCGCGAAATTTATCGGTCGTTTACGCCCTGTTCGAGGGCAAAACGCGCCGAAATGGTGCAAATATTGCACCGTTGGCATTATCTGTCGCAGTAATTGGGCGAAGCGGATAACAGACGACGTAAATTCTGCTACCATCCTTGCACTATTCACCTTGCATTGGCAGCGACTATGAAATTTGTCTCTTTTAATATCAACGGCCTGCGTGCCCGCCCTCACCAGCTTGAAGCGATTGTTGAGCAACATCAGCCAGATGTGATCGGCTTGCAGGAGACAAAAGTTCACGACGATATGTTCCCGCTCGAAGAGGTAGCGAAGCTGGGCTATAACGTTTTTTACCACGGTCAGAAAGGCCACTACGGCGTTGCGCTGCTGACCAAAGATACGCCGGTGTCGGTGCGCCGTGGCTTCCCGGGTGACGGTGAAGAGGCGCAGCGCCGCATCATCATGGCGGAAATTCCTTCCGCACTCGGCAATGTGACCGTCATCAACGGCTATTTCCCGCAGGGTGAAAGCCGCGATCATGAAACCAAATTCCCGGCCAAAGCGAAGTTTTATCAGGATCTGCAAAACTACCTGACAACCGAACTCAAAAAAGAAAACCCGGTGCTTATCATGGGCGACATGAATATCAGCCCGACGGATCTGGATATCGGTATTGGCGAAGAGAACCGTAAGCGCTGGCTGCGCACCGGCAAATGCTCTTTCCTGCCGGAGGAGCGCGAGTGGATGGAGCGCCTGCTGGGTTGGGGGCTGGTGGATACTTTCCGCACGGCTAACCCGGAAACGCAGGACCGTTTCTCGTGGTTTGACTACCGCTCTAAAGGCTTCGATGACAACCGGGGCCTGCGTATTGATCTGCTGCTGGCGAGCGCCCCCCTGGCCGAACGCTGCATCGAAACCGGTATCGACTATGACATCCGCAGCATGGAAAAGCCGTCCGACCATGCGCCGGTATGGGCAACGTTCAAGCTGTAAACTTCAGTGAATATTAAAAAAATCAGTCTCCTGTGCGCCCTTCTGGGCGCATTTGTTTTAATTGTTGTTTTGCTTCCACCGGGCATGCTCTCCCTCGACACGCTAAAAATACACCAGCAAACGTTGCTCGCTCGTGTGGAGCAAGCGCCCCTTCAGAGCGCGCTGTTCTATTTTGCGGTTTACGTTCTGCTCTCCGCGCTATCGATCCCCGGAGCCGCGCTTCTGACGCTGCTCGGCGGGGCGCTTTTCAGCCTGTGGGAGGCGACGCTGTTGGTGTCATTTGCCTCGACGCTCGGCGCCACGCTTGCCATGCTCGTCAGCCGTTATCTGCTTCGAGACTGGGTGCAACGGCGCTTTGCCGCACAGATGAGCACGATAGATGCGGGAATGGATCGCGACGGCGCGCGCTACCTTTTTGCCCTGCGCCTGATGCCGTTGTTCCCGTTCTTTCTGGTCAATTTGCTGATGGGGCTAACCCGTCTCAGGGTGTGTCACTACTGGTGGGTCAGCCAGCTTGCAATGCTACCTGCCACCGTCATTTATCTGAACGCCGGACGCGAGCTGGGGAAACTCACCTCGCTGCGCGATATTCTGTCGCCGGGACTGCTGTTCGCCTTTACACTATTAGGGTTATTACCGCTGGTCACTCGCTGGCTGTTTTCCCGTTACATCCCTTCGATTAAAAAGTGAGGCATTATGCGCCGGGTGCGTTTTTGCGCGTTTCTGACGAGTCTGCTGCTGGCAACCTCTGCCTTCGCCGCAGAGAGCTGGCAATCCATTCAGCAACAGGCCACCGGGCAGACCGTCTGGTTTAACGCCTGGGGCGGTGACGAGGCCGTTAACCGCTACCTCGACTGGGTAAGCGGCGAGATGAAAACGCACTACGCCATCAACCTGAAGATCGTTCATCTGGCCGATGCCGCCGACGCGGTGAAGCGGATCCAGACGGAACATGCCGCAGGACGTAGCAGTAACGGGTCGGTGGATCTGCTCTGGGTAAACGGGGAAAACTTCCGCAACCTGAAAGCGGCAAACCTGCTGCTCACCGGCTGGGCGCAAACCCTGCCCAACTGGCGCTACGTCGATACCCGTAAACCGGTAACGGAAGATTTTGCCATCCCGACCGATGGGGCAGAATCCCCGTGGGGCGGCGCGCAATTAACCTTTATCGCCCGTAAAGCGAGTACGCCGACACCACCGGCAGATCCCCACGCGCTGCTGGTATACGCCCGACAGCACCCTGGCAAGGTGAGCTATCCGCGACCGCCGGATTTTACCGGCACGGCGTTTCTTGAGCAGCTACTGCTGGCGCTGACCGCCCATCCGGAGGCGTTAAAAAACGCGCCAGACAGTACCTTTGCGCAGGTCACCGCGCCGCTGTGGGATTACCTTGATACGCTGCACCCCCTGCTGTGGCGCGAAGGAAACGATTTTCCTCCGTCGCCTGCGCGCATGGATACGCTGCTGGCCAGCGGCAGTCTGAACCTGTCGCTCACCTTTAACCCCGCCCATGCGATGCAAAAGGTGGCGAGCGGTGAACTGCCTGCCGACAGCTACAGTTTCGGCTTTCTCAAAGGCATGATCGGCAACGTCCATTTTGTCGCCATCCCGGCAAACGCCAGCGCGAGCGCAGGTGCGAAAGTGGTGGCGAATTTCCTGCTGTCACCACAGGCGCAGATCCGCAAAGCTAATCCTGCCGTCTGGGGTGACCCGAGCGTGCTGGATGGCGAAAAACTGCCTGCGAAAGCGGCAAAACAGCTTCGCGCCTTTACCCCCTCAGGCACGCCTGATGTGCTTCCCGAACCGCACGCCGCCTGGGTTAACGCCCTGGAGCAGGAATGGCTTCGCCGCTACGGAACCCGCTAAGCGGGCTGGTCTGGGCGGCAATGGCGGTCATCTATCTGCCCCTGCTTCCCGCCAGCGGCATGCTGCTGGCCCCGGCGTTTTCTCCCGGCAACTGGGCGACGCTGTTTGCCGACCCGCAGCTGCCGCAGGCGCTGGCCGCCACGCTGGTGTCAGCGCTTATCGCGACGCTGGGCTCACTGTTTATCGCCCTGACCCTGCTTGCGCTTCTCTGGCCGGGTGAAGGCTGGCAGCGCCTGAGCACCCGTTTGCCGTGGCTGTTAGCCGTGCCGCACGTCGCCTTCGCCACCAGCGCGCTGCTGCTGTTTGCGGAAGGGGGGCAGTTTTACCGGATCTGTACAGTCTGTTCGCCGCAGCTTGACCGCTACGGTATCGGGCTTGGCCTGACGCTTGCGGTCAAAGAGAGTGCGTTCGTTCTGTGGACAATCTACGCCGCGCTGCCTGAAAAGCGCCTCGTACAGCAGAAAATTGTCCTGCATACCTTCGGCTACGGACGAATGCAGGCGCTCAACTGGCTCATCCTCCCGGCAATCGCCCCCGCGCTGGGCGCCGTGATGCTGGCGGTGCTCGCCTGGTCGCTTTCCGTGGTGGATGTGGCGATCGTGCTCGGGCCGGGCAACCCGCCTACGCTGGCGGTGCTGGCCTGGCAGTGGCTCACCCAGGGCGATGCGCAGCAGCAAACCAAGGGAACGCTGCTGTGTCTGGTGTTGCTCCTGCTGCTGGCGGCGCTTGCCGCGGTGGGATACGGCTTCTGGACGGCATGGCGGCGCGCCCAGCCTGACCCCTCCGGGGTACGTCGCGCTTCGCATAGCGCGCTGCCCGCACGGGTGCTGGGCGGGTTACTGCCGCTGTGCGGCGTGCTCTGTGCGCTGGTTCTGCTGATGCTGGCACGCCGGGACGACATCGGCCCCGTCAGCGACAGCCTTTCACTGGGACTGCTGTCCAGCCTGACAGCGCTGGCCATCCTCATGCTCTGGCTTGAGTGGGGATCCCAGCGCGGCGCGGTGTGGATCTGGCTGCCGCTCGCCCTCCCGGCGCTGCCCCTCGTGTCCGGGCAATACGCCGTAGCGCTGTGGCTGGGCATCGACGGCCAGTACGCTGCGGTGCTCTGGAGCCATATGCTCTGGGTCCTCCCGTGGATGCTCCTGGTGCTACAACCGGCCTGGCGCCGGCTCGATCCCCGGCTTATCCTCACTGCCAGAACGCTGGGCTGGCGGCGGGCGAAAATTTTCTGGCTAGTGAAATGCCCATTGATGGTTCGTCCGGCCCTGCTGGCCTTTGCCACCGGCTTTTCCGTGAGCATGGCCCAGTACATGCCTACCCTCTGGCTGGGGGCGGGACGTTTCACCACCCTGACGACGGAGGCGGTCGCCCTCAGCAGCGGCGGCAGCATTCCGATCCTCGCCAGCAGGGCGCTGGGTCTGTTGTTGTTGACCAGCAGCGTATTTGCCCTTGCCGCGCTGCTCTCCCGGCTCGTGGGCCGTCACAGACAAGGATTACGTTAATGCTGACCGTGAAAAATCTCACCATTGCGCCGCTCTTACATGAGGTCAACTTCCGCGTCCCGGCAGGGGAGATCGTCACGCTGATGGGGCCCTCCGGGAGTGGGAAATCGACCCTTTTCGCCTGGATGGTGGGGGCGTTATCCGCTGATTTTAAGGCGCACGGCGAGCTGTGGCTGAACGATCGTCGCTGCGATATGCTCCCCGTGGAAACGCGCGGGATCGGCATTCTGTTTCAGGATGCCCTGCTGTTTGACGCCTTCAGCGTGGGGCAAAACCTGATGCTGGCGCTGCCGGCGCACATCGTCGGGCGCGCCCGCCGCAACGCGGTCGAGCAGGCCCTGGAGACTGCCGGGCTGGCAAACCACTACACCAGCGATCCGGCGACCCTTTCCGGCGGCGAGCGCGCCAGGGTCAGCCTGTTGCGCGCCCTTCTCGCCCAGCCGCAGGCATTGCTGCTCGACGAGCCGTTCAGTCGACTGGATAAAACGCTGCGCGCCTCATTCCGGGCGTGGGTATTCGAGGTCACTCGCCAGCGCAGGATCCCGGTGGTGCTGGTCACGCATGATGAGGACGATATTCCGCCCGGCGGCGAGGTGATTGAGATTTCTCGCTGGCAGTAATGTGCTAACGCAATGTTTTTGGCTTCAGGAGAGACGACAATGCCCCCCTCTTTTAATGACGTCAGGTTTTTCGATGAAACGTGTTTCTCAACTGACCGCGCTGGCCCTGATCTGCGGCCTCGCCTCACTCTCCTCCACGGCGGCTGATATGCCCCACTCCCTCACGCTGGCTCAGCTTCAGACGCAAAATGGCGCGGTAATTGATACGCGCATCAGTGCGTTCTATAACGGCTGGCCGCAGACCCTGAGCGGAACGTCCGGGCACGAGCCCGCCGCGCTTAATCTCTCTGCCAGCTGGCTTGGGGCAATGAGCGATGAACAGCTCAGCGGCTGGGCAAAACAGCATCGGCTTACGCCAGACATGCCGGTTGCGCTCTATGGCAACGATAATGACAACCAGACCGTCAAAACACGGCTGGAGAAAGCGGGCTTTACCCACGTCTCCACCCTGAGCGATGCCCTGCAACAATCCGACCGTCTGCAACGTCTGGCGCATTTCGAACAGCTGGTTTATCCGCAGTGGATCTGCCAGTTGCAGCAGGGGAAACCCGTTACCGCCGCACCAGCCGGAGAGTGGAAGGTGATCGAGGCTGGCTGGGGTGCGCCGAAGCTTTATCTCCTGAGCCATATTCCCGGCGCGGGCTATATCGACACCAATGAAGTGGAAAGCGAACCGCTGTGGAATAAGGTCTCTGACGAAAAGCTGAAAGCGATGCTGGCGAAGCACGGGATCCGTCACGATACCACCGTCATTCTGTACGGTCGCGACGTGTATGCCGCCGCGCGCGTGGCGCAGATCATGCTCTACGCGGGCGTGAAGGATGTACGGATTCTGGATGGCGGCTGGAAGGCGTGGTCCGACGCCAGCCTGCCCGTTGAGCGCGGAACGCCTGCAAACGTGAAGCCAGCCCCTGATTTTGGCGCGCCGATCCCGGGCCAGCCGCAGCTGATGGTGGATATGGAGCAGGCCCGGGGAATGCTGCACCGTCAGGACGCGTCGCTGGTGAGCATTCGTTCCTGGCCAGAGTTTATCGGTGAAACCAGCGGCTACAGCTATATCAAGCCAAAAGGTGAAATTGCCGGTGCGCGCTGGGGCCATGCGGGCAGCGACGCGACCCACATGGAAGATTTCCACAATCCGGATGGCACCATGCGCAGCGCCGATGATATTGCCGCCATGTGGAAAACGTGGAATATCCTGCCGGAGCAGCACGTTGCGTTTTACTGTGGTACCGGCTGGCGCGCGTCTGAAGCCTTTATGTACGCCCGCGCCATGGGCTGGCAGAACGTTGCCGTCTACGACGGCGGCTGGTACGAATGGAGCAGCCATCCGCAGAACCCGGTCTCCACCGGGGAGCGCGGACCGGAGAGCGCACGCTAGCGGGGAAGTGACTTCAGCGTGATATAACCGCTCCAGATGCGCGTTGTGGTGGTCAGCCAGCACAACGCGCCAAACGCCCATGCAAAGAGCGCGAAATGCGCCGGAAACAGGCTGCACAGCACAAACAGCGCGATGGTCTCTGTTCCTTCCGTTAATCCTCCAATGTAATAAAGCGACTTGTGCGCATAGCCGGGGTTGTCGATATCATGCTTCCCCGCCAGCGCGGCAAAGGCCAGAAAACTGCTGCCCGTCCCCATAAACGCGAACAGCAGCCAGGCGGCGGCGATCGCATTATCAGCCGGAGCGGCCAGCGCAAAACCAAACGGCACCAGGGCGTAAAAAAGGAAGTCGAGGGCGATATCAAGAAATCCTCCCGCGTCCGTCAGGCCACGGCGACGCGCCAGCGCGCCGTCCAGACCATCCAGCAGCCGGTTCAGCACAATGGCGATCAGCGCCGCCGGATACCAGCCCAGCGCCAGAAAAGGTAACGCCAGCACGCCAATCGCAAACCCGGCGAGCGTTAAGCCATCAGGCGTGATAAACGGTTTATCCAGCGCGGCGGCCAGCTGATTTAACCCGGGTTTCAGCCGGGGGTGCAGATGTTTATCCAGCATGTGGTTTACCTTTAAACGTGGCGCACAGCCCCTGAGTCGGGATATCCAGCGCGGCGTTAAAGCGGGCGGAAAGATTCTGAAAGGCAATCAGAGCCGTCATTTCGGTGATGGTCTCTTCCGTAAAGTGGCGCTTCAGCAGGCTTTTGATATTTTCATCCACCTCAGGCGGCGTGGCGGTGACCGCTTCCGCATAGGCCAGCGCCGCGCGCTCCTCTTCGCTGAACAGGGTGGAATTTTGCCAGTCGCTGACGGCCTGCACTTTATCCAGCGCCCCGCTCCGCTCGGCCAGACGCAGGCTGTTGGCATCAATACAAAATGCGCAGTGGCAGATCTGCGAGACCCGCGTCATTAGTAGCGATCGGAGAACCGGGGTCAAACGCGCCTTGCGCCGCTCCAGATAGCCGACAAACAGCGCCACCAGCCAGAAAAGACGCGGCATACGCCCCCACCAGCGAGTGGGGTTCAGCACCGCGCCGAAGTGTTTTTTCTGCATGGCGGCGATGGGGCTAAGGCTGACGGGAAGGGTTTCCATGGGCGCAACCCAGGCGGATATCTCTTTCACCTGATTCTCCTGATGACTGGACTCTTTGGAAGGGCACGATAATATGTCGTTTTTCGCTATTAATTATTGACGAACATGCTGAAAACACTCGATGTGGTTGCGGCCATCCTCGAAAATGAGGGCAAGATTTTGCTGGCGCAGCGTCCCGAACATGCCGATCAGCCAGGAATGTGGGAATTTGCGGGCGGGAAGGTTGAAGCCGGTGAGACCCAGCCGGAAGCGCTGATCCGCGAACTGCGCGAAGAGCTCGGCATTGAGGCCGTGCCCGCGCGGTATGTGGCAAGCCACCAGCGGGAGGTGTCGCAGCGGCTGATTCACCTCCACGCCTGGCATGTGCCTGAATTTAGCGGTGAGCTGAAGGCGCATTATCACTCGGCGTTGGTATGGTGTACGCCAGAAGACGCGTTCACGTATGATTTAGCCCCGGCGGATATACCGCTGCTGGAAGCGTTTATTCTTTTACGCGACGCCAGACCAGCGGGTTTGTACTGAGGGTGCGTTCATCACGCTGGCACTGCAACAGCACGCCATCCGCCCTGACCACTGCGCCTTCGGAATAGTTTTGATCCTGATAGATACAGCACTGATTACACGGCTGCGCACGCTGGCCGCCAGCGCTAAAGACCTCTGGCGGCACGTTAACCTCGACATCCGGGCGAATGCGATCAGCCTGTGCCCCGGCGGACACCATCAAACATAACGCGGCCATTGCGTAACGGTTCATAGACTTTGTTTCCTTTGCATCGTTTATATCTATAACGGTCGATCCGGACGGGATCTTTAATGTATCTCGTCATCGCTTTTAGTTATGACGCGCGCCCTGTCATTAATTTCCCTTGCAGCATAAATTTCTGCTTGCCTCTCAAAGCGGTGCGGGTGGTATAGTCAAAAAAACGACACAAAACATCTCCGCCACACGCATAAATTATTATAAGAGGTTCTTATATCTATGGATCAGACACGCTCTCTGGAAAGCTTTCTTGCCCATGTTCAGCAGCGCGACCCGCACCAAAGCGAGTTTGCCCAGGCCGTTCGTGAAGTCATGACCACCCTGTGGCCCTTCCTTGAGGAAAATCCGCGCTACCGCCAGATGGCGCTGCTTGAACGTCTGGTAGAGCCAGAGCGCGTCATCCAGTTCCGCGTGGCGTGGGTGGACGATCGCAATCAGGTGCAGGTCAACCGCGCATGGCGCGTGCAGTTTAACTCCGCCATTGGGCCGTTTAAGGGCGGGATGCGCTTCCATCCTTCGGTGAACCTGTCGATTCTGAAGTTCCTCGGCTTCGAGCAGACCTTTAAAAATGCGCTCACTACCCTGCCGATGGGCGGCGGTAAAGGCGGGAGTGATTTCGATCCGAAAGGCAAGAGCGAAGGCGAAGTGATGCGCTTCTGCCAGGCGCTGGTCACTGAACTCTATCGCCACCTTGGGCCCGACACCGACGTTCCCGCCGGAGATATCGGCGTGGGGGGGCGTGAAGTGGGCTTTATGGCCGGGATGATGAAAAAGCTCTCCAACAACAGCGCCTGCGTCTTTACCGGCAAAGGTCTGTCGTTTGGCGGTAGCCTGATTCGCCCGGAAGCGACGGGTTACGGTCTGGTCTATTTCACTGAAGCGATGCTTAAGCGTCACGGGCTGAGCTTCGAGGGGATGCGCGTGGCGGTCTCCGGCTCCGGCAACGTGGCGCAGTACGCTATCGAGAAAGCGATGGCGTTTGGCGCGCGCGTGGTGACCGCCTCCGACTCCAGCGGCACCGTAGTGGATGAAGCTGGCTTTACGGCAGAAAAACTGGCGCGTCTGTGCGAAATCAAAGCCAGCCGTGACGGTCGGGTAGCGGATTATGCCCGTGAGTTTGGCCTGACCTATCTGGAAGGTAAACAGCCGTGGGGCGTGCCGGTGGATATCGCCCTGCCGTGCGCGACGCAAAACGAACTGGACGTGGATGCCGCCCGGACGCTGATTAGCAATGGCGTGAAAGCGGTAGCGGAAGGGGCAAATATGCCCACCACCATTGAAGCGACCGATCTGTTCCTGGACGCGGGCGTACTATTTGCACCAGGCAAGGCGGCGAACGCTGGCGGCGTGGCAACATCCGGTCTGGAAATGGCGCAAAACGCCGCGAGAATGAGCTGGAAGGCTGAGAAAGTGGATGCCCGTCTGCACCACATCATGCTCGATATTCATCACGCCTGCGTGGAGTATGGCGGCGAGGCGTCTCAAACCAACTACGTGCGCGGGGCGAATATCGCCGGGTTCGTGAAGGTGGCCGATGCGATGATTGGGCAGGGTGTGATTTAAGGTTTATATTGTGCGGCCGGGTGCCCTCACCCCGGCCCTCTCCCATAGGGAGAGGGTGAAAACCGGGCGTATCAGGCCGCGCTTTTCTTCTTTTTAAACGGTTTCTTCGCACCCGCGCCTGGTGCAACCATCCCTCTGAAGCGCTTCACCGGCGTGCTGCGCGCCTGATCGATCAGCTGGTAAAGCGTCCCCACCAGCGGCTGCATAAAGTCCTGATAGCGGCACTGCTTCTCGCTAATCTGCGTCAGCACCGATTCCCAGTGCGCGGTCATGTCCGGCCTGGCGGCCAGCTCCGGCAGGGAATGAATCAGCGCGCGCCCCGGCTCGGTCGAATGGATATAGCGCCCCTTTTTCTCAAGAAAACCGCGCTTAAAGAGCAGCTCGATGATCCCCGCGCGGGTTGCTTCCGTACCCAGACCGTCGGTGGCGCGCAGGATCTTCTTCAGATCTTTATCCTGCACAAAACGGGCGATCCCGGTCATGGCCGAAAGCAGCGTCGCATCGGTGAAGTGGCGCGGCGGCTGGGTCTGTCGTTCAACCACCTCCCCCTTCTCGCACAGCAGTTCGTCGCCTTTGGCCACGACCGGCAGCGGCGTACCGTCGTTCTCTTCGTCACGCTCTTTGTTGCCGAGCAGCGTGCGCCAGCCCGCTTCCGCGAGGAAACGCGCTTTGGCGATAAATTTGCCTTTGGCAATGTCCAGTTCGATAACGCACTTGCGGAACACCGCGTCCGGGCAGAACTGCATCAGATACTGACGCGCGATCAGGTTATAGACTTTTGCTTCGTTGTCGGTCAGGTTGACGTTGCTGGTGCGCGCCGTCGGGATTATCGCGTGGTGGGCATCGACTTTTTTATCGTCCCAGCAGCGGTTATGGGTATCCGGGTTTACCGCCGGTTGCGGCAACAGATCCGGCGCATGGACACCAATGGCGTTCATCACCGAGTGGCGTCCGGCGAAGTGTTCCTCCGGCAGATAGCGGCTGTCCGAACGCGGATAGGTGATCAGCTTGTGGGTTTCATAGAGCTTCTGGCAGATATCGAGCACGTTCTGCGCGCTCAGGCCAAACTTTTTCGCGGCCTCGATCTGCAACGCCGAAAGGGAGAACGGCAGCGGTGCGGGCTCTGATTCCCGTTTGTCGTTATAGCTGGTGACTATCGCGGGTTGGCCGGTAATGCGGTTAACCACGTGCTCCGCCAGCGGACGATGCAGCAGCCGTCCCTCTTCGTCCTGATATGACTCACAGGCATCGCTCGGCTGCCAGACGGCGGTAAAGCGTTCGTCTTTCGGCGTGACGATATGCGCTTTGACTTCGAAGAAGTCTTTGGCGACGAAATTTTCGATCTCTTCGTCGCGACGCACCACCAGCCCCAGCACCGGGGTTTGAACACGCCCAACAGAGAGTACGCCCTGATAGCCCGCATTGCGTCCCAGGATGGTGTAGGCGCGGGTCATGTTGATCCCGTACAGCCAGTCCGCGCGGGCACGTGCCAGCGCGGACACACACAGGGGAATAAATTCGCTGTTGGCGCGCAGGCGCGAAATCGCGCGCTCCACCGCCTGCGGGTTAAGGTCGTTGATCAGGCAGCGCTGCACCTGCTGACGCTTTTCCGGCGCCAGCTCCAGGTAGTCCAGCACTTCATCGACCAGCAGTTGCCCTTCCCTGTCCGGGTCACCCGCGTGGACCACTTCCGTCGCCTCATGCAGGAAACGCTTAATGACGTTGAGCTGTTTGGTGACGGAAGGACGCGGTTGCAGACGCCACTTTTCCGGCACAATCGGCAGATCGTTGAGATTCCAGCGGGCGTAGCGGCTGTCGTAGACATCCGGCTGCGCCTGTTCAAGCAGGTGACCGATACACCAGGTGACCACCTGCCCGTTACCGCATTCGATAAAGCCATCACCTTTGCGATGCGGCTTGGGCAGCACGTCGGCGATGGCTCGCGCCAGACTCGGCTTTTCGGCAATAAACAACCGCATCGAATTAACGGATCTCAATCATCGGGCGGCCACCGCGGGCGGTCACCAGCTCGCCAATGGCCGTCAGGGTGATGCCAAACTCGGCAGCCGTCGCCTGAACGTCAGCTTCAGCTTCCGGCGTCACCGCCAGCAGCAGACCGCCGGAGGTTTGCGGATCGCACAGCAGGTTACGCCATGCTTCCGGCATTTCGCCCATTAAATGGCCGTAGCTGGCGAAGTTGCGCTGCGTCCCGCCCGGCACCGCGCCCTGAGCAATGTACTCTTCCACGCCCGGCAGTTTCGGCACATCCTGATACCAGATCTGCGCCTGCACGCCCGCGCCCTGACACACTTCAGAGAGGTGCCCCAGCAGACCAAATCCGGTCACGTCGGTCATGGCCTTCACGCCGTCGATATTGGCGAATGCCGCACCGGCGAGGTTCATCTGACACATCACTTCCGTTGCCAGACCGATATGCTCGGGCTTCAGCAGGGATTTCTTCTCGGCAGTGGTCAGTACGCCAATGCCCAGCGGCTTGGTGAGGAACAGTTTGCAGCCCGGTTGCGCCGTGCTGTTGCGCTTCACGCGTTCGGTGGGCACCACGCCGGTGACGGCCAGGCCGAAGATCGGCTCCGGCGCATCGATAGAGTGACCACCGGCCAGGGCAATACCCGCCTGCTGGCAGGCAAAGCGTCCGCCTTCGATCACGTCGCGGGCAATCTCAGGCGGGAGGTTGTTAATCGGCCAGCCCAGAATGGCGATCGCCATGATCGGTTTACCGCCCATCGCAAAGATATCGCTGATGGCGTTGGTGGCCGCAATGCGTCCGAAGTCGAATGGGTTGTCGACAATCGGCATAAAAAAGTCAGTGGTGCTGATAATGCTGGTGCCGTTACCTAAGTCATAAACCGCTGCATCGTCACGCGTTTCGTTACCGACAAGCAGGTTCGGGTCGACAAACTTCGCCTGCTCACTGTGCAGGATGGTCTCCAGCACTTTCGGGGAAATTTTACAACCGCAACCGGCTCCGTGGCTGTATTGCGTTAAACGAATGGTTTGCTCGCTCATGGACGTCTCCTGTCATCTCAATCGCGCTATGGTAGCGCTCATTCCATAAAGAGGTAAGTATGACTGTCTGAATTCTGCGGCGGATGCTCAGAATCCAGACAGTTTAGCGCGGGTAATTAAAAACGGCTGACGAAAGGCGTGGTGTCCGGCACGCTGATGGTGCTGGAGGCTTTAAGCTGCGGGGTGCCGAGATAGAGGAAGCCGACAATTTTATCGTGCTCGCCACAGGCAAAGCCATCACGCACGACCGAACTTTCGGTCAGCGGTCCGGTGCGCCAGATGCCATTGAAGCCCTGCGCGACGGCGGCCATTTGCATTGCCATTACCGCGCAACCGGCAGACATCTCCTGCTCCCAGACCGGCACTTTATGATCGGCCTGGCATTTTGCGACTACCGCGATGATCATCGGCGCACGGAATGGCGCGTTGCGGGCTTTATCAATCCCCTTCTCATCCTGGCCTGCGGCAACAGCCCCCTGCTCCAGCAGCTGGCTGAAGCGGCCGCGCCCTTCGCCTTCAATAATAAAGAAGTGCCACGGCTGCAATGTGCCATGGTCCGGCGCACGCATTCCGGCACGCAGAATGTTTTCCAGCTGCTCGCCGACGGGTGCCGGTTCGGCCAGGCGGGAAGCGCTACGACGGTTAACAAGCAGTTCAAGTGCGTCCATTGGTTAACTCCTTTCATGAAATTTACTCACAAAATTAACACGACAGCAGAATTTGTTACAGCGTGGCAGGCGATTCCTGCTGACAAGTGGCGGTTGGGTCATTACGATAACCGCACATTACCGTCCCGTGGCGACGGAAACAGTCCTTTTCTGGTTAGGGAGAATACATGCGAACCCTTTGGCGAATCTTTGCCGGTTTCTTTAAATGGACGTGGCGACTGCTCAACTTCGTCCGCAACCTGGTGATGAACATCTTTTTCATCTTCCTGGTCCTGGTATGCGCTGGTATCTGGATGCATATCAGCAACGCAAACCAGTCGCAGCATTCGACGCGCGGCGCACTGTTACTCGATATCACCGGGGTGATTGTTGATAAGCCATCGACCAGCAACCGTCTGGGCGTGATTGGCCGCCAGCTGTTCGGCGCAACGTCAGACCGTCTCCAGGAAAACTCCTTGTTTGATATTGTCGACACCATCCGTCAGGCCAAAGACGATCGTAACATTACCGGTATCGTGTTGGACCTGAAAGATTTTGCCGGCGCCGATCAGCCGTCAATGCAGTACATCGGTAAAGCGCTGCGCGAATTTCGCGACAGCGGTAAACCGGTTATTGCCATTGGCGACAGCTACACCCAGGGGCAATATTATCTGGCGAGCTTTGCCAATAAGATCTGGCTTTCGCCACAGGGCACGGTCGATCTGCATGGCTTCGCCACTAACGGTCTGTACTACAAATCGCTGCTCGACAAGCTGAAGGTCACTACCCACGTCTTCCGCGTCGGGACCTATAAATCCGCCGTGGAGCCGTTTATCCGCGATGATATGTCCCCTGCCGCTCGTGAAGCGGACAGCCGCTGGATTGGCGAGCTGTGGCAGAACTACCTCGGCACCATTGCCGCTAACCGTCAGATTACCGCTGAGCAGGTCTTTCCGGGCGCGCGCGGCGTGCTGGACGGCCTGCGCAAGGTGGACGGCGATACAGCGAAATACGCGCTTGATAACAAACTGGTCGATCAGCTGGGTTCCAGCGCTGAAATTGAAAAAGCGCTGACCAAACAGTTCGGCTGGAGTAAAGAGGATAAAAACTACAGCGCCATCAGCATGTATGACTACGCCGCGAAAAAGCCGGACGACAGCGGTGACAGCATCGCCGTGGTGTTTGCTAACGGGGCCATTATGGACGGGGAAGAAACGCCGGGGAACGTCGGCGGGGACACCACCGCGTCGCAGATCCGCGATGCGCGCCTGGATCCGAAAGTGAAGGCAATTGTCCTGAGGGTGAACAGCCCTGGCGGCAGCGTCAGCGCCTCTGAAGTGATCCGTGCTGAACTGGCCGCCGCGCGCGCCGCAGGCAAGCCGGTAGTGGTCTCGATGGGCGGCATGGCGGCTTCCGGGGGGTACTGGATCTCGACGCCAGCCAACTACATCGTGGCTAACCCAAGCACGCTGACCGGCTCGATTGGCATCTTCGGTGTGATCAACACCGTTGAGAACAGCCTGGATTATCTCGGCGTCCACACCGACGGCGTTTCCACCTCGCCGCTGGCAGACGTGTCCGTTACCAAATCCCTGCCGCCTGAGGTGTCTGAGATGATGCAGCTCAGCATTGAGAGTGGCTATAAACGTTTCATCACGCTGGTTGCGGACTCCCGTAAAAAGACGCCAGACCAGATTGACCAGATCGCGCAGGGCCACGTCTGGACCGGCCAGGATGCGAAGAGCAACGGTCTGGTAGACAGCCTGGGTGACTTCGACGACGCCGTGAAGAAAGCGGCGGAGCTGGCGAAGCTCAAGCAGTGGCACGTGGACTATTATCAGGACGAACCGACGTTCTTCGATATGGTCATGGACAGCATGTCCGGCTCCGTCCGTGCCATGCTGCCGGACGCGCTTCAGGCTTATCTGCCGGCCCCGGTGGCGACCGCGGCGAAAGCCATGAAAGCGGAGAGCGACAAGCTCGCAGCCTTTAATGATCCACAGAGCCGTTACGCGTTTTGCCTGACCTGCGCGAACGTGCGTTAAAAACCGTCCCCTCTTCCCGTGAAGAGGGGATTTTTTCTTTTGAAGAACAAGAACTCATTACCATGCAGAAGAAATCAATATATGTCGCCTATACCGGCGGTACCATCGGTATGCAGCGCTCAGAAAATGGCTATATCCCGGTTTCCGGCCACTTGCAGCGCCAGCTGGCGCTGATGCCTGAATTTCACCGTCCGGAAATGCCGGACTTTACCATCCACGAATATGAGCCGCTGATGGACTCCTCCGACATGACGCCGGAAGACTGGCAGCATATTGCGGATGATATTAAAGCCCATTACGACCAGTACGACGGCTTCGTGATCCTTCACGGTACCGACACCATGGCGTTCACCGCCTCGGCGCTCTCCTTCATGCTGGAGAACCTGAGCAAGCCCGTCATCGTGACCGGTTCGCAGATCCCGCTGGCGGAACTGCGTTCAGACGGGCAGATCAACCTGCTTAACTCTCTGTACGTGGCCGCTAATTACCCGATCAACGAGGTAACGCTTTTCTTCAACAACCGACTGTACCGCGGGAACCGTACCACTAAAGCGCACGCCGATGGCTTTGACGCTTTTGCCTCACCTAACCTGCAACCGCTGCTGGAAGCGGGGATCCATATCCGTCGTCTGGGCACGCCGCCCGCACCAAATACCGCAGGCGAACTGATCGTTCACCCGATCACCCCGCAGCCGATCGGCGTGGTGACGATTTATCCGGGTATTTCCGCCGACGTGGTGCGCAACTTCCTGCGCCAGCCGGTGAAGGCGCTGATCCTGCGCTCCTATGGTGTGGGTAACGCCCCGCAGAACGGTGAGTTCCTGAAAGAGCTTCAGGAGGCGAGCGATCGCGGGATTGTGGTGGTCAACCTCACCCAGTGTATGTCCGGCAAGGTCAATATGGGCGGCTACGCCACCGGTAATGCTCTGGCTCACGCAGGCGTGATAAGTGGTTTCGATATGACCGTTGAGGCAACGCTGACTAAACTTCACTATTTACTGAGTCAGGATCTGGATATTGATTCCATTCGCCGCGCCATGATGCAAAACCTGCGCGGTGAACTGACGCCGGACGAATAAGGAGATCCCATGAAGCAACGCGCCCTGTTACTGGTCGATTTGCAAAATGATTTCTG
This sequence comes from Enterobacter cloacae complex sp. IR5402, assembly GCF_049238125.1. Taxonomy (NCBI): domain Bacteria; kingdom Pseudomonadati; phylum Pseudomonadota; class Gammaproteobacteria; order Enterobacterales; family Enterobacteriaceae; genus Enterobacter; species Enterobacter cloacae complex sp. IR5402. The sequence goes on along the minus strand of NZ_JBMKHO010000008.1, from coordinate 10,621 downwards.
TGCGGGTGGTGCGCTGGCCGTCGCGGAAGGCGACAGCACCGTAGACGTCGCGAATTCGCTGATTGCGTGGTGTAAAGCTCGTGGTGAAGCGGTGGTGGCGAGTCAGGACTGGCATCCGGCAAACCACGGCAGCTTTGCCAGCCAGCACAACGTTGAGCCTTACAGCCAGGGCGATCTGGACGGGCTGGCGCAAACCTTCTGGCCCGATCACTGCGTGCAGCAGACGGAGGGCGCTGAGCTGCATCCGCTGCTGAACCAGAAGGCCATCGACGCGGTGTTCCACAAAGGTGAAAACCCAATCATCGACAGCTACAGCGCGTTCTTTGATAACGGTCACCGCCAGAAGACGGCGCTGGACGCGTGGTTACGCCACCATGAGATCACCGAGCTGATTGTGCTGGGCCTGGCGACGGATTACTGCGTGAAGTTCACCGTGCTGGATGCGCTCCAGTTGGGCTATACCGTGAATGTCATCACCGACGGCTGTCGCGGGGTAAATATTCAGCCGCAGGACAGCGCTCAGGCGTTTATGGATATGGCAGCAGAAGGCGCAACGCTGTATACGCTGGCTGACTGGATGGAGACGCAGGCGTAAGCTTTTTAGCCGGGTGACGGCTTAGCCTTACCCGGCCTACTTTCTCTGGTTTTGTAGGCCGGGTAAGCGTCAGCGCCACCCGGCATTTCTTCCCCAATCCCCATAAAGTGAACTCCCTCGCATCACAAGCGAAACGGCGATGCTATTCTCTTCAGGCTGTTTTTTCGCCACGCCTTTTCTGTGGCGTGGTTATTTTTATTCAGTCAAAGAGGAACTTATATGAAACGTTTGCCCTTGCTGGCAGCATTACCCTTGCTTTGCGCGTCACTGGCTTCCGCCGCGCCCCTGATGTCCGTGGGCTACTTCAATGGGGGTGGCGATGTTACCGCCGGACCGGGTGGCGATATTCATAAACTCGACGTCCGCCAGATCACCCACCTCAACTACTCGTTTGGTCTGGTCTATAACAACGAGAAAGACGAAACCAACGCCGCGCTGAAAGATCCGGCAAAACTGCATCAAATCTGGTTATCACCCAAGGTGGCATCCGATCTGGCGTTACTTCCTCAGCTTCGTAAACAAAACCCGAACCTGAAAGTCCTGCTTTCCGTTGGCGGCTGGGGCGCGCGAGGATTTTCTGGCGCAGCGGCAACCAAAGAGAGTCGCGCGGTGTTTATTCGCTCCGCGCAGGAGATCGTCAGTAAATACGGCCTGGACGGGATCGACCTGGACTGGGAATATCCGGTCAACGGCGCGTGGGGACTTGTCGAAAGCACCCCTGCCGACCGGGATAATTTCACCGCGCTGTTAAAAGAGATGCGTGACGCGTTTGGTAAGAAAAAGCTGGTCACGATTGCGGTGGGCGCGAATGCGGAAAGTCCGAAAAGCTGGGTGGATGTGAAAGCCATTGCCCCCCTGCTTGATTACATCAACCTGATGACCTACGACATGGCGTACGGTACTCAGTATTTTAACGCGAATCTGTATGACTCCAGCGACTGGCCAACGGTAGCTGCCGCAGACAAATACAGCGTCGAGTTTGTGGTGAATAACTATCTGGCCGCCGGGCTGAAGCCGCAGCAGATGAATCTCGGAATTGGTTTCTATGGGCGCGTGCCGAAACGTGCCGTAGAGCCAGGGATCGACTGGAGCAAACCAGACGCGCAAAACAATCCGGTGACGCAGCCCTACTTCGGGCCGCAGGAACTGAGCCTGTTCAAATCGCTTGGCTATGATCTGACCAAAGATACCTATGTGAAATACAACGATATCGTCCGCAAGCTGCTGAACGATCCGCAAAAACGCTTTACCGAGCACTGGGACGAACAGGCGAAGGTGCCGTGGCTGTCGGTGAAATCCGCCGACGGGAAGGCGCTGTTTGCGATTTCCTATGAGAACCCGCGCTCCGTGGCGATCAAAGCGGATTACATCAAGGAGAAAGGACTTGCCGGCGCCATGTTCTGGGAGTATGGGGCTGACGACGAAAACCAGCTCGCGAAACAGCTGGCGGAGTCGCTTGGGATCCCGCATCAGTAGTAAGACAATCAAGCCCTCTCCCTTTGGGAGAGGGTTGGGTGAGGGCATAAACCCGCACCGTTATTGCATTTTCATCGTCGCAATCGGCTTCGGCGTGATGCCGAAGTCTTCTTTCAACTCGCGCTTGCTTTTCATCACCATCTGACCGTTAGTGTCGATGGTCATGTGCTGGGCGTCGGTATTGTGACGCGCCTGCCACAGCATCACCAGCTGCAAGCTGTTCTCTTTTTGCTCAGGTGTGAGCGCCACACCGTCCGGCCATTTTCCCAGCTCAACGGCCGTCACCAGACGCTGATAAACCTCCGGGGTCATACCTGCAATCATGTCATCAATATTCATGATCTCTCCCTTTCAAAGGAATAATTTGCTGAATCGTTTTTTCAACCCTTGGTCTGGTCGCCGTTTTCATCATCGGTAAAGCTCATGGAAGCCGAATTTACGCAGAAACGCTCCCCCGTCGGCTGCGGGCCATCCGGGAAGACATGCCCGAGATGGGCGTCGCAGTTCCCGCAACGAATTTCGGTGCGCACCATGCCGTGCGAGGTGTCCGTCAGGTAGCGGATCGCATCATCGCTGACAGGCTCGTAAAAACTCGGCCAGCCGCAGCCAGAATCGTACTTCGTCTGGGAGTTAAACAGCGGTGCATCACACACCAGGCAGTGGTAGACGCCTTCCCGTTTATTGTGCAGCAAACGCCCGGAAAACGGCGGTTCTGTGCCGTGATTTTGCGTCACGTAAAACTGCATCTCTGTAAGGTTTTTTTTCAAATCGTCGGGGTTACGTTGGTTCGACATATGCTTACATCTCGCTGTTGAAACAGACATCTTTTAACCCAGATTCTAACAAAACATTAACACCCGCGCGTGCACTTTTGTTCTAAACTTATGTGTCGCGAAAAGGCGGTCAGGCAATTGTGATCAATTTCACATTTTAATCCTGCGAGGCCTTTAAAATTCCGGGCGCAGCCCCCATGTGGTTGCTAGCTCAAAGGGAAAGTGAGGCGAGTCAGTCGCACAAACGTTAGTCACAGGATTGATTTGTCGCAATGATTGACACGATTCCGCTTGACGCTGCGTAAGGTTTTTGTAATTTTACAGGCAACCTTTTATTCACTAACAAATAGCTGGTGGAATATATGACTATCAAAGTAGGTATCAACGGTTTTGGCCGTATCGGCCGTATTGTTTTCCGTGCTGCTCAGGAACGTTCTGACATCGAAATCGTTGGTATCAACGATCTCCTGGACGCTGAATACATGGCGTACATGCTGAAGTACGACTCAACTCACGGTCGTTTCGACGGCACCGTTGAAGTGAAAGACGGCCACCTGGTTGTTAACGGCAAAACCATCCGCGTTACTGCTGAGAAAGACCCAGCTAACCTGAAATGGAACGAAATCGGTGTTGACGTTGTAGCTGAAGCTACCGGTATCTTCCTGACCGACGAAACTGCACGTAAACACATCACTGCGGGTGCGAAGAAAGTTGTTCTGACTGGTCCTTCCAAAGACAACACCCCAATGTTCGTTCGCGGTGCAAACTTTGAAACTTACGCTGGCCAGGACATCGTTTCCAACGCATCCTGCACCACCAACTGCCTGGCACCGCTGGCTAAAGTTATCAACGACAACTTCGGCATCATCGAAGGTCTGATGACTACCGTTCACGCAACCACCGCTACTCAGAAAACCGTTGATGGCCCGTCTCACAAAGACTGGCGCGGCGGCCGTGGCGCGGCTCAGAACATCATCCCATCTTCTACCGGTGCTGCTAAAGCAGTAGGTAAAGTACTGCCAGAACTGAATGGCAAACTGACTGGTATGGCGTTCCGCGTTCCAACTCCTAACGTATCCGTTGTTGACCTGACCGTTCGTCTGGAAAAAGCTGCTTCTTATGAAGAAATTAAGAAAGCAATCAAAGCTGCTTCCGAAGGCCCAATGAAAGGCGTTCTGGGTTACACCGAAGACGACGTTGTATCTACCGATTTCAACGGCGAAGTGTGCACTTCCGTGTTCGATGCTAAAGCAGGTATCGCACTGAACGACAACTTCGTGAAACTGGTTTCCTGGTACGACAACGAAACTGGCTACTCTAACAAAGTACTGGACCTGATCGCTCACATCTCCAAATAAGTTGAGATGAGTGCTTGATCCTAAAAGGCGACTTCGGTCGCCTTTTTTATTGTTTTTAGACAGAGGATTGCTTAATGATTAATAAAATTTTTGCACTTCCGGTAGTCGAACAACTTACCCCTGTGCTCTCCCGCCGTCAGATTGACGGTGCCGATATCATCGTCGTTGATCATCCGCGCGTTAAAGCCTCCGTCGCGCTCAACGGCGCCCACCTGCTCTCCTGGAAACCAGAAGGTGAAGAAGAAGGCCTGTGGCTAAGCGAGGCCACCTCGTTCAAAAGAGGGGCGGCGATCCGCGGCGGCGTACCGATTTGCTGGCCATGGTTTGGCCCGTCAGCGCAGCAGGGATTACCGTCTCACGGTTTCGCCCGTAACCAGCAGTGGACGCTGAAAGCCCACAACGAAGATGAAAACGGCGCGGTGTTGACCTTTGAGCTCCAGGCGAATGATGAAACGCGCGCCCTGTGGCCACATGAATTCACCCTGTATGCCCGCTTCAAGCTGGGTAAAACCTGCGAGATTGAACTGGAAGCGCACGGCGAATTCGAAACAACGTCCGCCCTGCACACCTATTTCAACGTAGGCGACATTCAGGCCGTTAAGGTGAGCGGACTTGGCGATACCTTTATCGACAAAGTGGATAACGCGAAAGAAGGCAAGCTGGACGACGGCGTGCAGACTTTCCCGGATCGTACCGACCGCGTATACCTGCACCCGGAAGCCTGTAGCGTCATCCACGACAGCGCGCTGAACCGCGGTATTGATGTGGTTCATCACCACCACAGCAACGTAGTGGGCTGGAACCCGGGCCCTGCCCTTTCCGTCAGCATGGCGGATATCCCGGATGACGGTTACAAGACCTTCGTCTGCGTGGAAACCGCGTGCGTGACCGCGCCGCAGAAAACCAGCGAAGAAAAACCGTCCCGCTTAGGCCAGACGATCAAGATTGTGAAGCGCTAATATTGTTCAGGCATCATAAAAAACAAACGGGGCGCAAGCGCCCCGTTTTAATGCATTACGTTCTGGTCAGAACTTGTAGGTCACACCTACAGAGAAGATGCCAGACCAGGACTTGTCGACCATCGGGCTGTCTTTCACTTCATCGCTCAGACGAATGTAACGGCCAGTACCGTACACATTCCAGTCACCGAGGAAGTTATACGATGCGGTGAGTTCCAGGTACGGGTCCCAGCCATCATCCGCGCTGTAGCTATTCAAACCACTGCGGCGAGACTCCGCTTTAGACACGCCATAGTAGTAGTCGTTGTAATTTTCGCTGCTGTACTGCACACCGATACCCGGCGTCAGCGTCACTGCGCCGTTGGTATAGCGGTAAAGCCACGCCAGATCCCAGATGAAGCCGTTGCTGTTGTCCAGGGTATCGCCCGCCAGCGCAGTGCGCAGGAAGCCATACTCGGTATTATGGACGTAAGAAAGCCCCGCCATCAGTGAGCTTCTGCGTTTGTCCAGTTGACGAAGCGCATTGCTGTCGCTGTCGCCTGGTTTAAAGTGCGTTGGGTCGTAATAGGCCATGATGGAGAGCTTATCGGCCGTATCGTTCCACAGATAGTAGCCGCCGCCCAACCCACGGAACCAGAAGTTATCGCCTTCATAGGTGACAACGGGGACAGGATAAACGTCGCGGTCATACTGCTTGTACGGGCTGTTAATCACGCCAGCACCCGCGCCAACAGTCCACTGGCTCTCAGCCTGTACGGTGCTCGCTGCGGTAGCGGCAAGGATGCCCAATGCCAGAAGTTTGAGTTTGGTCACAATCCATTCTTTCCTGTAGTCAAATAATCAGCGGGTGAAGTGTAACCGCCATTCCCGTACATCCCAAAATTTTTTGCGCACTAATCCGTTTGATTAACCCGTTATTTTTCATTTTTCAGATGACATCCCGCTTTCATTTATGTGACCGATAAATGAAAAACCCGCTTTTCGCTTATAACCGCAGTGGAAATTTTTGGATGAGTTATTGATATGTCATTGAAAGTAGATTTTATCCGTATGCAAGTTTTGCAATTGCCATCTACGCTTTAATTTAAGAAGAGGTTTTGCTGAACACCCTGCGGTTCATAGCCTTCGACCTGGCACACAGGTTGCTGCTCTGGCAGTGAGGTGCGAAAAATTCTCTTCCGGGAGCCTCCACTACTCATACGAACGGCTCTTATCCTGTGCTAAAAAACGAAAGGACGGCATGCCATGAATATATTCGATCACTATCGCCAGCGCTACGAAGCTGCCAAGGACGAAGAGTTCACACTGCAGGAGTTTCTTACCATTTGTCGGCAAGATCGCAGTGCCTATGCCAATGCGGCAGAACGGCTATTGATGGCTATTGGTGAGCCAAACATGGTTGATACTGCCCTGGAGCCACGGCTTTCCCGTCTCTTTTCGAATCGGGTGGTCGCCCGATACCCGGCGTTTGAAGAGTTCTATGGCATGGAAGATGCCATTGAGCAGATCGTCTCCTACCTGAAGCATGCCGCTCAGGGGCTGGAAGAGAAGAAGCAGATCCTTTACCTGCTGGGTCCTGTCGGTGGGGGTAAATCCTCCCTGGCTGAACGGCTGAAAGCGCTGATGCAGCGCGTGCCGATCTATGTGCTGAGCGCCAACGGCGAGCGCAGCCCGGTCAATGACCATCCGCTGTGCCTGTTTAATCCGCAAGAGGATGCGCAAATTCTGGAAAAAGAGTTTGGCATTCCGCATCGCTATCTCGGTACGATCATGTCGCCGTGGGCGGCAAAACGTCTGCACGAGTTTGGCGGGGACATCACCAAATTCCGCGTCGTGAAAGTGTGGCCGTCTATCCTCGAGCAGATCGCCATTGCCAAAACAGAACCCGGTGACGAGAACAACCAGGATATCTCGGCGCTGGTGGGTAAAGTCGATATCCGTAAGCTGGAGCATCACGCGCAAAACGACCCAGATGCCTACGGCTATTCCGGTGCGCTGTGCCGTGCCAACCAGGGGATTATGGAATTCGTCGAGATGTTTAAAGCACCGATCAAAGTGCTGCATCCGCTGCTGACCGCCACCCAGGAGGGGAACTACAACGGGACGGAAGGTATTTCCGCCCTGCCGTTTAACGGGATTATCCTTGCCCACTCTAACGAATCTGAATGGGTGACCTTCCGTAACAACAAAAACAATGAGGCGTTCCTTGACCGTGTGTACATCGTCAAAGTGCCTTATTGCCTGCGGATCTCCGAGGAGATCAAGATTTACGAAAAATTGCTCAACCACAGTGAGCTGGTCCATGCCCCTTGCGCACCGGGAACGCTGGAAACGCTGTCGCGCTTCTCGATCCTGTCGCGCCTGAAGGAGCCGGAAAACTCCAGCATCTACTCAAAAATGCGCGTGTATGACGGGGAAAGCCTGAAGGATACTGACCCGAAAGCGAAATCGTACCAGGAATACCGCGATTACGCCGGGGTCGACGAAGGGATGAACGGTCTGTCGACGCGTTTCGCGTTTAAGATCCTCTCCCGCGTCTTTAACTTCGACCACGCGGAGGTGGCCGCCAACCCGGTACATCTGTTCTACGTGCTGGAACAGCAAATTGAACGTGAACAGTTCCCACAGGAGCAGGCTGAACGCTACCTGGAGTTCCTGAAAGGCTACCTGATCCCGAAATACGCCGAGTTCATTGGCAAAGAGATCCAGACCGCCTATCTGGAATCCTATTCCGAATACGGCCAGAACATCTTCGACCGGTACGTCACTTACGCTGACTTCTGGATCCAGGATCAGGAGTATCGCGACCCGGATACCGGCCAGCTGTTTGACCGTGAATCCCTGAACGCGGAACTTGAAAAAATCGAGAAACCAGCCGGGATCAGCAACCCGAAAGACTTCCGAAACGAGATTGTGAACTTCGTGCTGCGCGCCAGAGCGCATAACAACGGCCGCAATCCGAACTGGACCAGCTACGAAAAACTGCGCACCGTTATAGAGAAGAAAATGTTCTCTAACACGGAAGAGCTGTTGCCGGTTATCTCGTTCAACGCCAAAACCTCAACCGACGAGCAGAAAAAGCACGACGATTTTGTCGACCGTATGATGGAAAAAGGCTATACGCGCAAACAGGTCCGCCTGCTTTGTGAATGGTATCTGCGCGTGCGTAAATCGTCTTAAAACAAGTGCCCGGTAACGCGCTTACCGGGCCAACAAAATGTCCGGCACTTACGGACGCTGCAAGTTGGCAAATGCAGTACGGGGGATATATGACCTGGTTTATTGACCGGCGTCTTAACGGCAAAAACAAGAGCACGGTGAATCGCCAGCGCTTCTTGCGCCGTTATAAAGCGCAAATTAAACAGTCGATCTCCGAGGCCATCAACAAACGCTCGGTGACCGACGTCGACAGCGGCGAATCCGTCTCCATCCCCAACGATGACATCAGCGAACCGATGTTTCATCAGGGGCGTGGCGGCCTTCGCCATCGTGTACACCCAGGTAATGACCACTTCGTCCAGAATGACAGAATCGAGCGTCCCCAAGGCGGAGGCGGCGGTTCTGGCAGCGGTCAGGGGCAAGCCAGCCAGGACGGAGAAGGCCAGGATGAGTTTGTCTTCCAGATTTCAAAAGACGAATATCTCGATCTGCTGTTTGAGGATCTGGCCCTGCCGAATCTGAGAAAGAATCAGCACCGTCAACTCAACGAATACAAAACCCATCGTGCGGGCTATACCGCAAATGGGGTGCCCGCCAACATCAGCGTGGTGCGTTCACTGCAAAACTCGCTGGCGCGACGCACGGCGATGACGGCAGGCAAACGGCGCGAACTGCGCGAGCTGGAAACCAGCCTGAAAGTAGTAGAAAACACGGAACCGGCGCAACTGCTGGAAGAGGAGCGCCTGCGAAAAGAGATTGCCGAACTGCGGGCGAAGATCGACCGGGTGCCGTTTATCGACACGTTCGACCTGCGCTACAAGAACTACGAAAAACGCCCTGAGCCTTCCAGCCAGGCGGTGATGTTCTGCCTGATGGACGTGTCAGGTTCAATGGATCAGGCCACCAAGGATATGGCTAAGCGTTTTTATATTCTGCTCTATTTGTTCCTGAGCAGAACGTATAAGAACGTGGAGGTGGTCTACATCCGCCATCACACTCAGGCGAAAGAGGTGGATGAACATGAGTTCTTCTACTCGCAGGAGACCGGTGGCACCATCGTGTCGAGCGCCCTGAAGCTGATGGATGAGGTAGTGAAGGAGCGCTACGATCCGGCGCAGTGGAACATCTACGCCGCGCAGGCATCGGATGGCGATAACTGGGCGGATGACTCGCCGCTGTGTCATGAAATTCTGGCGAAGAAGATCCTGCCGGTGGTGCGTTACTACAGCTACATTGAAATTACCCGTCGCGCCCACCAGACGCTATGGCGTGAGTATGAGCATCTGCAAGAGATGTTTGATAACTTTGCGATGCAGCACATTCGTGACCAGGATGACATCTATCCGGTCTTCCGGGAACTGTTCCAGAAGCAGAGTTCTACAACTTCCAATTAATTGTTATTAATCAGCCAGTTAACCATGTTTTTCTGGCTGATTTTATTGCATTTTCATTCGCTTAGCTTTTATTTTGGGGAATGCGATTTTGAGGAAGTGATAATGCAAAACTTCCTTTGAGCTTTAAGGATGGTCATCATGCGATGGAGGAAAAATCCTATCGTGCCGACCAAAACCACACAAAAAAACCAGCCGCTTATGGCTGGTTATTCGTCAGTGAAGCCTGGGGAAATTTATCTATATTGCGGGGCAATCATCATCTAATGCACGATTGATGAAGAATGTCACCCTACCCAGCACTTCAATCTGCTCCAGCGCTGCACCTTCTATCGCCTCTCCATCATCAGTTATGAGCGCCCTGCCCATCAGCTTGGCAAATTGTGTGTGGCCATCGCAAAGAATTAACAACACATCTCCAGGTGTCTTTTTCGTTGCTGGCTCTATGACCGCAAACCCCACATCCGTTTCAAGCACCCTACTATCAACCCCCATATTGCAAAGAATTGCTGGGGTTAGTCGGCGCTCAATGTAGTCTGTTGCTGGTGAAGGAAATCCCATTAGAGAACTCTCCCCATGTTACGCAGGATCCAGTATCTGTTATCACTGCCGTCAGTTGTCTTATCTGCAAAACCGGGTTGATAGCGTTCTATCCATGTGTTTGCTTCTGCACGGCTGAAGTGCCAGTTAAACCCCCGCAGCTTTTTGATGAAGCTGTCTGTTCGTAGATAGCGGTACCCTTTTGGGTTAACCTCTATTGCCGCGATAAAAGCGGCATTTATGTCTGCTGTGCGTGGCATCATTACCTCACAAAAATGTCGCGGTAGGGATACCCGTTACCGGGTACCCCCCGCACAGATCCCGGCGTGCGCTATTCACGCACCGGGCTCCTGCCTTGGGTGTCTGGCGG